>CABSQV010000005.1:0-102394 GCA_902479935.1 uncultured Streptococcus sp.
AGAACCGCAACGTTCTTCAGGCTTGTAAGAAAATGAGATTTTTTTGCAAAAAAGTGAAGTGCTAGGAAACGCGCTGTGATGAGGTTTTGAGCAAAAGATAGAGATAAGGGGTTGGTGCTGGGGATGAGTCATTGTGGCTGGAAAACGTGATAGGTACGGTCTTTTTGTAGAGGCAAGAGTCCTTCACGTAACTTGCCCGAAATTCACTTATAAGTGAATTTTGGGCAACGAGGTTCCGAGCACAAAAAAATTGCTTGGAGAATACTCTCCAAGCAATTTCTAATTCAATTATTTTACTTCTGTATACCCAATCGCTTCTAATTTTTGTGTTGCTGTAGCAAAGTCCGCAAACGTTGTTGAAATAACACGTGCGTCTTTAAGTTCCATCTTGCCCTCTTCATTCGTTATAAGATTTGTAAACCCAACCGCATACACGTTTTTAAATCCATAGCTAGTTTCCACTTGAAGCGTCATAACTAAGTTCCCATTGCCGCGAACAATCTCATCCCCATACGAATATGAATTATCAACATTATTCGCTAGACCACGATAATAAGTTTTATCAAATGTTATCTTATCATTTCCGCTAAATTTCTTATTCACTTCTTCTTTTAGTTTTGCAATAATTTCGTCTTTATTCTTAGCGTCATCAAGTTTTTCAGCAACTGTCTTCAATCCTTTAACAGGAAGTGTGAAGCTTCCGTCGCCTTCTAATACATAACCTCTGTCTTCTAATAAGTTAGCGAAATTACCGTCTAACACGATTTTGGCATCTTTTCCATTTTCTAGTTTGCCATTGTTTTCAACTTTGAAACGTAAGAATGACAATTTAGAATCTGTCACATGAACTTCTGCACGGCCACCTTTGTTAAAGCCTTCCACTTCTAATGAAGTGATTTTCGCTAATTCTTCAGCCGTTAATTTTTTCGCTTCTTTTAACCCGCTAACTTTCACTTTTGTTTCTTTTGGAAGGTTAAAGTATTTTTCAGCATCTTTATCTGAAGAGAATGTGAAAGTAATTTCGTCGTCGTTTGATAATCCTTCTGTCTTGCTTGGAGTTACTTTCACTTTTGTTGCAGCAACACGAACTTCTGCTTCTGTTTTCGCATCTGCTTTAGGGTTTGCGACTAAGAACTCTTTTACTAACTCTTGAGTATCTACTTGATATACAAGTTCCCCTTTTGTATCTAATCCAGTAAAATTTGTTTTGATAGATTCACCAGCGTCTACTTTTTTTACGCCACAAGCAGCAAGTATTACAGTTGCTACTAAACAGAATAATGTTAACAGTCTTTTTTTCATGATTCCCTCCTGAAAAGCTTTTCTTTTTTTGATTACTTTCACCATTATAAGTTCTATTACAGTATTTTTCAATACCGTTTTGGAGTAACTTGCGCTTCTTTTTCGTTCGTGCTAAGGTAAATCTAACGAACTTTTGACACATCGGAGGCTTTATGAATCAAAAAATCCCCGTATGGAAAACCATCCGCTTTACATTAAGCAATTTGACGCAGAACAGCTGGATGTATTTACGCAATTCCATCTTTTTACAATTTTTTATTTCTGTGTTTGGATTTGGTTTTTTAACACTTATTTTTCGTGGAATGCTCTTTATAACAGGGCAATCCAATTTAAACTTCTCGAATTTTAAGACCGTTTTATTAAGCCCTTGGTCCATTCCATTATTCATTTTATATTTACTCGCATTCGCGTTTCTCATTTTCATGGAGTTCTCGATACTCATCTTCATGATTTACGGAACGATTCGCGGTATTCATTTTTCATGGCGCAGTAGCATTCAAAATGCATTTAGTGAACTCAAGCAATTATTGAACGGTCATTTTATTACGTTCTGGCTTTATTTTTTAACACTCTTGCCGCTTATTAATATTGGGGAATTGACATTTATCTCGAAAAAAATCGCGATTCCCGAATTTATTACGGATGAAATCACTAAGACGAGCAGCGGAATGATTGTTTACACCGGACTGATTGTTGTCCTACTCTACTTCCACGCACGAAGCGCCCTTGCGATTCCACTTCAGATTCTTACCGACCAGCCTTTTACAAAAAATATTGTCACAAGCTGGAAGTTGACGAAGAAGAATACTGTGCGGTTGCTCTTTATTTCGGCAGTCGTCGAAGGAGTCCTTGCGATTCTCGTTATTTTTATCTCCCTTGGAAGTGTCGCCCTCGTTGAACTCCTAGACCCAGACGGCTCGAACACGCTTCTCTTAAGTAGTGTGTTAGCCATTGCCAAGTTACTGCAAGGCTTCATTATCCTTTATACAAAGATTGCTACGTTTATTTTTATGACGAAAATCATTCATGAGCATAAATTGGCGTCGCTTGAAGTGTATCATCACCATGAAGAAATTAAGCATAAACGTAAAATCGTGACGGCCTTTGCTCTTCTCTTCGTAACTGGAAGCGGGGTTCTCACAACGCTCTCTACCTATAGAACGGAATCAGCCAACGACCCTATCATCATCGGTCACCGCGGCTATGTTAGTGAAGCCGTTGAGAACTCGATTGAAGGATTAAAAGCGGCTAAAGAAGCCGGCGCCAACATGGTAGAGATGGACATTCTCCTCACGAAAGACAATCAATTCGTCGTTATGCACGACTATAACTTGAAACGATTAGCAGGCCTGAATAAACGCGTTCAAGACATGACTCTTGACGAAGTTCACGGTCTTCCCATCGAACAAGACGGATTCACGAGTCACATTCCTACTTTTGAAGAGTTTTTCAAAGCAGCCAAAGAAATTGGCATGCCGCTTGTTATTGAGCTCAAGCCACATGGCGGAGAGCCCGCCAATTACGTAGATTTTTTCATCGCAAAATACAAAGAACTCGCCATTGACAACTCAAACAAAGTCATGTCACTGGATTTGAAAGTCATGGAAGAACTCGAGGCAAAAGCGCCTGAAATCACAACTGGTTTCGTGATTCCTATTCAATTTGGCGGATTCGGAGACGCGAAGGTGGATTTCTATGTGGTGGAAGATTTTTCTTACCAGGAACTGGCTGTCCTGCATGCGCAAGAGACAGGACATGAGGTGTTTGTCTGGACCATCAATACGGATGAAGCCCTCGAGAAATACGTAGATAGCCCGGTAAACGGAATTATCACAGACCAAGTCGCACTCGCCAAAACCATTCAACAAGAGCACAAAAACAACAACAGTTTAATGGACCGCTTCTTACGCACGTTAAATGTGAGCTTCGCTAAATAAAATAAAAACAGACCGCTTCTTACGCACGTTGAATGTAGGGGCCTCTAAATAAATCGGATAGCTCGTTGAGCTTTTCTCAGGGCTCTTCATAGTAGCAGTAATGGGACACCGGTGCAAGCCTTGGTCTTGCACCTTTAAAGCCTCAAAGAGGGAGTAAGGAATCAATTCCTAACTCCCTCTTTTTCGCATTTAATGTCATCCCCCATTACTGCTACTATAGACCCTGAGAAGCTACGAGCTATCCTCTACGATTCCCTCCACATTCCCCACCTCAAGAGCTTTCGTGTTTTTATTTCGGCGCATGCACACTGCGTAGAATCAGTGCATTAAATCTTGTGGGTGGGGTGCTGAATGGATTGTGAGTGCGACTTGGTCTGTGTGAAGCGTATTTCTGGAGGACGGGGAAAGGGACAGGAGGCAGAGAGTGCCGGGCACTTTCTTCTCCGTCCTAGCCTTTCCTGGAGGACAATCTTTGAAGCACTTGTCTAACTGAAGAGGAAAATAAAAAGGATTTGTTCCAATAAAAAGATGAAGGCTCTTCGAATAAAATAAACGGAGGACTTTCCAGACTCTATAGTAAAAGCTATAAGGATTTGCAGCCGAAATGAATTAGAGGGGCACTGCGGTTTATTCGCAATGCCCCTCTTTGAAGTTCGGCAGGAGTTGAGACTTTGGCTCAACCCGGTGCCCTTATAGCCTTTACTATGAAGATGTCTAGGAAAGTCCGAAGCTTATGACTGCTCCACCCTATTTCATCTTTTTATTGGAACAAAGTTCCTTTTAACCAATTTTTGTAACGCCGCCCATGTATGGTACAAGTACTTCAGGGATTGTCACGCTACCATCTTCATTCTGGTAGTTCTCAAGGATAGCTGCCACAGTACGTCCTACTGCCAATCCTGAACCATTCAACGTGTGCACCAATTCAATCTTGCCGCTGTCTTCACGACGGAAACGAATTTTCGCACGACGCGCTTGGAAGTCCACACAGTTTGAGCAAGAACTAATTTCGCGGTACGTATCTTGAGCTGGAATCCACACTTCAACGTCATAAGTCTTCGCTGCTGAGAATCCCATATCGCCAGTACATAACACGATTGTACGGAATGGTAAACCTAATCCGCGGAGTACATCTTCTGCGTTATCTGTCATTTTTTCTAATTCATCGAATGAATCTTCTGGTTTTGCGAATTTCACCATTTCTACTTTGTTAAATTGGTGAAGACGAATTAATCCACGAGTGTCGCGGCCCGCACTACCTGCTTCAGAACGGAATGATGGGCTAAGCGCTGTAAAGTAAATTGGTAATTGCGCTTCGTCTAAGATTTCGTTTGCGTAGTAGTTTGTTAATGGCACTTCTGCTGTTGGGATTAATGTTAAGTTGCGTTCGTCTGTTAATTGGAACACATCTTCTTTGAATTTAGGGAATTGACCTGTACCGTACATTGATTGTTCGTTTACCATGTATGGTGTGATCATTTCAGTGTAGCCATGTTTTTCAACGTGTAAATCAAGCATGTAGTTGTAGATTGCACGTTCTAAGCGAGCTCCGAGGCCTTTGTAGTATAAGAAACGGCTTCCTGATACTTTAGCTCCGCGTTCGAAGTCTAAGATGTCTAGGGCTTCTGCCACTTCCCAGTGAGGTTTTGGTTCGAAGTCGAATACGCGAGGAGTTCCTTCACGGCGGATTTCAACGTTTTCTGTTTCGTCTGCCCCTACTGGCACGCCTTCTGCAGCTGTGTTTGGTAAGCGAGATGCGATGTATTCTACTTTTTCTTCCACTTCGGCTAAATGAGCGTCTGTTGCTTTGATGTCTTCGCCGACTTGTTTCATTTCAGCGATTTTCTCTGTTGCATCTTCCTTGTTGCGTTTTAGAACAGAGATTTCTTCTGTTACCGTATTACGGTATTGTTTTAATTGTTCTGTTTTTGTGATGAGTGCGCGACGTTCTTCGTCTAAGTCACGTAACTCTTCCACTGTTGCACGGTCAACTCCACGGTTTCCTAGAGCTGTTGCCACTTCTTCAAAATTTTCACGAATGCGTTTGATATCTAGCATACTTTTCCCTCCATTTTGTGTTTTCAGTATAAAAAAATACTCCGTCCCAGACAATTGTCTAAGGGACGAAGTAGAGTAATTTTCTTCGCGGTACCACCCGGTTTCAATGTTTCCATTGCGCTCATTTGTGGGATAACGGTTTTCTCCGGATAGCTTAATCAATGTTTTCGCTCTCGCACCGTATGTGGATTCGCTGGTCTCTCTTTACTAGTTTTCACCAACCACTAGCTCTCTACAAAAGGATCGCAGTTACTATTCATACTGTATCATTTGTCTAAAATTGTACACGTCTCTAGTGAAAAGTGCAAGCCTTTTAGCAAAAATTTCTATTCAGAAACTTCAGGTGAGAAGACACTTTGGATTTTATTCCAAATCCCACCAAAGAAGTCTTGAACTTTTTGAACCATTTGGCCGATAAATCCTTTCGCTCCACGCATGCTTTCTGTCACGACGTTCGAATTTTCTACATCGAATGCGGCTAAAGCTTCCACCGTTCCGTGGTCTTTGCCATCGACATAGCCAAGGTTTTCACCTGGCATCTCAAAATTCAACGTCCCTACCGTTTGCCCTGCCGTCACAGGAGCCTTCACTTTGCCATCTTCTGTCTTCACATCTTCAGAAGGCGTGAATGAAATCTTGATTTGGCTGAGTGCTGTTCCTTTTGGCACGGCCGCAATAAAGGTTTTTCCGTAATCCACACCAAGCGTTTCTTCCGATCCACCTTCTAACTGGATAGGTGCCAAGTTTTGAACCGATTTTCCAGGCGCGCCGACAAGCAAGCCTTCATATTTTTTAAATACTTCATCTAATAGATGTCTTGTTACTTTGAAACGATTGAGTGGTTCTTTAGATCCCATGGATACGACAATCACCGAGAAGCCATTGCGAGTAGCAGTCGTTGTAATCGACGCACCGCTGGCATCACTCGTTCCTGTCTTCAATCCTGTTACCCCTTCGTATTCGAAGAGTAGCCCTGGAAGCAGGTAGTTAAAGTTATCCATCTTCGTTGTTCCTGAACTATTTGGCCGGAATGTTTGTGTTGGAATCGATGATACTTTTAAAATTTCAGGGAAATCATTCACCAAGTTCTTTGCGATAATCGCCACCGAACGGGCTGACATGCTATTTTCGTCTTCATCACCGTAAGACGGATTCTTATCCGATCCACCGTATTTATTCGGTAGACCTGTCACGTTGATGATGGTCGCATCTTTAATACCCCACTCATCGAGTTTGGCTTTCATTCGTTCAATCCATTTGGCTTCAGAACCACCGATATACTCAGCGACCGCTAATGTTGCGGCGTTAGCTGAATAGATGGAAATCGCGTCGAATAATTCTTTAATCGTATATTTTTCACTCGGTAGAAGTGGTACGTTGGATAAGCTATAGTTCGCACTCAATTGATGAACACGGTCACTCACTGGGATTTGTGTTTCCCATGTCACTTCTCCATTTTTAATCGCTTCTAAAATTAAATATTGTGAAATCATTTTACTCATGGAAGCAATCCCGCGAACTTCATCTTGATTGTTTTGCATCAAAATTTTTCCGCTCGTTTGCTCGATTGCGATGTAGCTTTGTACATCTTGAATCGCAGCTGCTTCCTCTTTTGCTTTTGCGTCATCTTGCGCATAAATTGCTGGTGTCACCGTCGTTGCTCCTACAGCGAAAATGCTGAGTGCACAGACGATTTTCTTCACCCATGTACGAGGACTTTTCATTATGTATATCTCCTAATTTCTCTCAAATCTGCTTATTAATGTTACCGAAAATCGAAGGGAAAAACAATGGTAAACTGATTAATCTTTTATTACAAAATAGGAAGGATTTTTTAATCTCATATTCGGTTTTTGTTCGAGCGTTTTTGCACATTCCCACCCCTATGCGCTTCGTCCTTTTTTGGTGTATTACAGCGTTGTAATATTCGAAAAAATCACCCTAAAATTTCTTTCCAAACAGAATGAAACTGACAGTATTCCGTTTTACTTTTTTCAACTTCATAGTTTTTCCTATTTTTCGCAACACTTTTAATTGTAAGCGCTTGATATAATGATTTTACAACAATAAGGAGGGATGAAAATGAAAGTAGTCGTTGCTATCGATTCACTGAAAGGTAGCTTGTCTTCACTGGAAGCGGGTCAGGCCATCAAGGAAGGTGTTCGGGTCGTATACCCTGAAGCCGATGTGGTTGTTCGCCCACTCGCAGATGGTGGTGAAGGAACGGTCGAAGCATTAGCCATCGGGATGGGAGGTGAACTCGTTCATGTGAGTGTCACTGGACCATTAGGAGATGCGGTAACTGCCGAATACGGAATCTTAAAAGCGGACGGGACGCGGCCAAAAACAGCAATTATCGAAATGTCTGCAGCCGCAGGGATTACGCTAGTTCCTGATGAAAAACGCAATCCTATGCATACTACAACATTCGGTGTCGGCGAATTAATTAAGGACGCCATCGATAATGGTTGTCGTCATTTTATCGTGGGAATCGGAGGAAGTGCCACAAACGATGGTGGTATCGGGATGTTACAAGCTCTCGGATATGAATTTCTAGATAAAGACGGTGCTCCTGTTGGATACGGAGGTGCTGGCCTTCAATCGATTGCGCGCATCCAGGCTGAAAATGTCTTACCAGAACTAAAAGACTGCACTTTCCGCGTGGCATGTGACGTAACAAATCCGCTCTGTGGTCCAATGGGCTCGAGTGCCATTTACGGTCCACAAAAAGGAGCAACACCAGAAATGGTGAAAGAACTCGACGAGGCGCTGCTCCACTACGCCGAATTATCGAAAGAAACCTTTGACCATGCCGACCGCCTCTACCCAGGTACGGGTGCAGCCGGAGGAATGGGATTTGCGTTTCTAACATATACAAATGCAGTTCTTGAGAGCGGCATTAAGATTGTCCTTGAAGAAACAGGACTCGAAGACGAAATGAAAGATGCCGACTTTGTCATCACTGGCGAAGGTCGCCTAGATAGTCAAACAGCTCTTGGAAAAGCTCCAATCGGCGTTGCTCATCTTGCGAAAAAACACGGCAAGAAAGTTCTCGCATTTGCAGGATGCCTCACACCAGACGCTGGGGTATGTAACGAAAACGGAATCGATGCCTTCTTCCCAATTTTGCGAAGAGTCATCACCGTTCAAGAAGCAATGGAAAAAGAAAATGCGCGCGAAAATATGATTCGCAGCGTAGAACAAGTATTTCGTTTAATCAAAGCAGTTCAATAGGAGGAAACTAAAATGACAGCACCAACCTTTTCAACATTAGGGGCCTTAGTCGGTCTCGTACTTGCTATTATTTTGATTGTTAAGAAAGTTCATCCAGCCTACAGTTTAATCTTCGGCGCTCTGATTGGGGGAATTATCGGAGGCGGCGGTCTTGCCGAAACGGTAAAAGCCATGGTCAGCGGGGCTCAAAGCATGATGTCTCCTGTCCTTCGTATCATGACGAGTGGGATTTTAGCCGGAGCATTAATTAAGACAGGCTCGGCTGAAACGATTGCCGATACGATTGTAAAGAAACTCGGCCAAAAACGTGCGATTGCCGCGATTGCGATTGCGACAATGATTATTTGTGCCGTTGGGGTCTTCATCGATATCGCCGTTATCACAGTAGCTCCAATCGCCATTGCCATTGCGAAAAAAGCAAACCTTTCTAAAGCTGGTATTTTACTTGCGATGATTGGTGGCGGTAAAGCCGGAAACATCATTTCACCAAACCCAAATACGATTGCCGCATCCGAAGCGTTCGGAATCGACCTTACAGCGTTAATGGTGAAAAACTTAATCCCAGCCTTTGTAGCGCTATTCGTGGCCATTATCCTTTCTGGATTACTCGCTAAAAAAGGCGGCGCACATGAATTTGACGGTATTGACGAAGCAGGAACAAGCGGCGTATCTCTCTCTTTCTTCAAAGCCATGCTTGGCCCAATCGTTGTAATCGCCCTTCTTGCCCTTCGCTCAATCGCTGGAATCAGCGTAGACCCATTAATCGCACTTCCTCTAGGTGGTTTAGTGACGATTGTTGTAACGGGTAATGCGAAAAACACGGTTGAATTCACTGAATTTGGTCTTAGCAAAGTGATTGGCGTATCAATTCTTTTAATCGGTACGGGTACCATCGCCGGAATTATCAAAGCTTCCGCATTGCAAGTCGATATGATTGCTCTTCTTGAAGCGATGAACATGCCAGCCTTCGTCTTAGCTCCTCTTTCTGGTATTTTAATGGGAGCTGCGACAGCTTCAACAACTGCCGGTTCAACGATTGCGTCTCAAACCTTCTCAGGTCCATTGACAGCAGCAGGCGTTCCAGCCGTATCTGCAGCAGCGATGATTCACGCAGGGGCAACTGTGCTCGACTCACTACCACATGGTTCATTCTTCCATGCAACAGGCGGTTCTGTCTTCATGGCGATTGAAGATCGTATGAAATTAATCCCTTACGAAGCCATCGTCGGTTTATCAAGCACAATCGTCGCAACAATCCTTTACTTAATCGGATTCTAGACTATTCTCGGTATAAACGATTCCTACGAATTCTCACGGATTTCTTCATAGTAGCTGTAACGTTGTACCGGTTCGACCCTAAGTATGATAAATGAAAAACTGGACTCACACTCACTGTGAGTCCAGTTTAATTTTTATGAGCGATTTTTCAGGCAATAAAAAAAGAGTCGCATGGACTCTTTTTGTTAAAACCCTGGGTGTTCTTTGAGGAAGGCTTCTTCTTCGGGGGTTGAAGTTCTGCCAAGCACACGATTCCTGTGTGGGTATCGTCCGAAACGCTCAATGATTTCACGATGCAGGAGTTCGTATTTCTTACGACGCTCAAGCCCTGGTTCGTCAAACCATTTTACCGCCCAATCATGCACGGCTAATGACTCCGAATGCATGAACGGCATCACGACAAAGCTGCGTTCTTGAACAGTGAACGCATCCCAATCAGACAATGCCTCTTTAGCAAGTTCGACTGCTAATGCATCTGCAGCGAACGCCTTAGCATTATCCCTAAACATATTTCTAGAAAATTGGTCTAGCACGATAATTTCTGCTAGGCGGCCTTTTGCACTACGACGCCAATCAGCAGTTTCCCCATTCACAATCGCTTCGTAAGTTTCTAAAAAGCGCGAGCGAATCTCATCATCGAATTCCTCTGATTTCTTAAACCAATCGGCAGGCTCACATTCCACAAACCAGAAATCAAGAACCTCTTTTGGAGTTGCCATCATTATTCTACCGCTGCTTTCTTTGTCTTTTCGTCAAGTTGGTCGTTCATACGGCCATATTTATATCCTTGAAGGTCGACCGTTACAAATAAGAACCCTAAGTCTTGCATCATCTTGTTAATTTCTTCGTGATTCTTCACGAGTTTTTCGATTTGGTCTGCGCCAACCTCGATACGCGCTAAGTCTTGATGCACGCGTACACGTACTGGTTCAAACCCACGCTTCGTGAAGTACTCTTCCGCCTTGAAGACTGCTTCAACCTTTTCAGGAGTGATACGTGTTCCGTATGGGAAACGAGATGCTAAGCTACATGAAGGAGTTTTATTCCAGTTGGTAACACCTGCACGTTTGGCTAACTCACGAATTTCTGATTTATATAATCCAGCTTCTTGCAAGAGACTACGTACGCCTTCTTCATTACGCGCCTTCACACCTGGGCGATAATCATTGATGTCATCCATAATTAACCCATCTGAAAGTACGGTAAACCCTTCGCTCTCTACATTCTTTTTGATCGTTTGATAGAGCATTTTCTTACTATAGTACCAGCTGTTTGGTGTATTTGAGGCGATATGTGGATCAGAGAGTTCTTCCATTTCAAGCCCTAGCACACGCGCACCCATTTCCGTTCCAAGGTCAATCGCTTCACTAAATTCACGGTCTGAGAATAACTCAGAGTTCACTACTGCTGCGATGACATTATCACGTCCAAGTGTATCCACGGCGATTTTTAATAGGTAACTACTATCAATCCCGCCTGAATATGGGACAACGATTTTCCCAACTTCCTTCAGCAATTCGCGTAATCGTGCTTCTTTTTCATCCATTCTCGGTTCCTTCTTTCTTTATTAAAAGCTTTCGCGTCCTGTAAATTCTTCTAAATAAGCTTTGTCTAATACCACTAATTTTTGATTGTGGATTTTAACCACGCCTTCTTCTTTAAGGTCATGAATAATGCGGTTCACGCTATTACGAGTAGAGATTCCACAAAATCCTGCGATATCCTCATTCGTAACGTTAAAATCAATGAGGATTCCGCCTTCTGCTTCCACCCCAAATTGATTCACTAATTTATATAGGAAAGAACATACTGCTCCTTTTTTCCCGTTCATTGTCATATATTGCAACGACTCGATGGTTTCAGATAATTTATTACGGTAATATTCACGCACATAATCTTGCAACTGTTGGTCGTTTTTCACGTATTCCCAAAACTTAATACGAGGGATACGGTAGAATGTTGCTTCGTCGCTTTCGATACGGACGTTAAATGGTGCAGATGTGTAGTTCGACACCTCATCACGTACCAATGAAACAATATCGACCGGTGTCACATAATCTAAATTAAACTCACGGCCATCATTCATAATGATACTTGTCTTTACAACCCCATCGATTAACACATACGTATATGCTTGTTCCAAACCACGGTAAGCCAAGTACATATGTTTTTTCTTCTTTATAATAGGGGTATTTTCTTTTTCTAAAAAGTTGATTAAATATTCTTCGTTGTTCAAATTGAACACTCCTCTAATGCAAATTCCTATACACACTATTATCATCTTATCACAAAAAATAACGTTAACAAATGTTACTAACCTTTGAGACTTCCAAACGCACTATTTTACGTATACTTATAATCGTATTAAAAATTTAAGGAGATGTTATCATGGTTGAAATCAAACTACCTTATGACAAAAAATCTATTACTGCTGTAATTCCTGACAAAAACTTTGCTGGATTACTTGAATCAAAAGCTGAAAACTACCACAACCCACTTTCTGAACAAGAAACAGTGGAAAAATCAATGGATAACCCAATTGGTAGCCAAACATTAGAAGAATTAGCAAAAGGTAAAAAAGATATCGTGTTAATCAGTTCTGACCATACTCGTCCAGTTCCTTCACATATCATCACACCAATCATTTTACGTCGTATCCGTAGCGTAAACCCAGACGCTCGTATCCGTATTTTAGTTGCGACTGGTTTCCACCGTCCTTCAACTCGTGAAGAGTTAATTAACAAATACGGTCAAGAAATCGTGGACAACGAAGAAATCGTAATGCACATTTCTACAAACGACGAAGACATGGTTAAAATCGGTCAATTACCTTCAGGTGGTGACTGCATCATCAACCGTATCGCTGCTGAAGCAGACTTATTAATCGCTGAAGGATTTATCGAAAGCCACTTCTTCGCTGGATTCTCTGGTGGACGTAAATCAGTTCTTCCTGGGGTTGCTTCATATAAAACAATTATGGCAAACCACAGTGGTGACTTTATCGATTCAGAAAAATCACGTACTGGTAACTTAGACCACAACCCAATCCACGAAGATATGTTATACGCAGCACGTACTGCAAACTTAGCCTTCATCGTAAACGTTGTATTAGACGGTGAAAAACATATCATCGGTTCATTTGCCGGAGACATGGTTGAAGCGCATAAAGTAGGTTGCGAATTCGTTCGTGAATTAGCTCATGTAACTAAAATCCCTTGCGACATCGCCGTTTCTACAAATGGTGGTTTCCCATTAGACCAAAACATCTACCAAGCTGTTAAAGGAATGACTGCTGCTGAAGCGACAAGCAAAGAAGGCGGCGTGATTATCATGGTTGCTGGATGTCAAGATGGTCACGGTGGTGAAGGTTTCTACCGTAACTTAGCAGACGTTAAAGATCCTAAAGATTTCTTAGACCAAGCCATTAACACTCCAAGACTTGAAACAGTTCCTGACCAATGGACTTCACAAATCTTAGCGCGTATTCTAGTACACCACCATGTAATCTTTGTATCTGACTTAGTTGAACCAAGTCTTATCACAAACATGCATATGGAATTAGCGAAAACATTTGACGAAGCTCTTGCACGTGCCTTCGAACTTCAAGGAGCAGACGCAAAAGTAACAGTTATCCGCGATGGATTATCTGTTATCGTTGAAGATAAATAATATGAAACAAGAAGAAATCCTACAACAAGTTAAAGATGGACGCCTCTCAATTGAAGAAGCGTCCACCCTTCTGAAAGGGATTGAAGACATTGGTTACGCGGCCATTGATCTTTCTCGCCAAAAGCGCAATGGATTTCCAGAAATCATCTATGGTGAAGGAAAAAACATTGAGCAATTGATTGGCATCATCACGGCAATGAATGAGCATAAAACAGCCATTCTTGCAACACGCGTGAACGCTGAAAAAGGGGAAGCTCTGTCACAAGCTTTTCCAGAGGGAGTCTATGAACCACTCGGACGTACCTTCGTCCTTAACCCAATCGCACCAAAACATGAACACTACATCGCAGTCGTTACAGCTGGTACAAGCGACATTCCTGTTGCCGAAGAAGCGGCTGTCACTGCTGAGACATTCGGAAATCATGTCAAACGTATTTACGACGTCGGAGTTGCCGGTATTCACCGCCTCTTCAATCGTCTCGAAGACATCCAAGGCGCTAGCGTCGTGATTGTCATCGCCGGTATGGAAGGTGCGCTTGTCAGTGTCGTTGGCGGTTTAGTAGACGTTCCTGTGATTGCCGTTCCAACCAGCATCGGATACGGAACGAATCTTCAAGGCGTGACGACTTTACTCAGCATGCTGACTTCTTGCGCAAGCGGCGTTACTGTCGTAAACATCGACAACGGTTTTGGCGCAGCCTATTCAGCAAGCATGATTAACAACATTCGAGGAGGACTCGCATGAGCACATTATATTTAGAACCATTTTCTGGGCTGAGCGGTGATATGCTAAATGCTCTTCTACTCGATTTAGGAGCCGACCGCAAGCATCTTGAAGAAGCCCTTAAGACGATTTCGCTCGACGGTTATCATCTTCATGTAGACCGCATCGCGAAAAGCAGTATTTGGGGAACAGACTTCGATGTGCATATGGAACATGGTGAAAAAGACCATGGCATTGCTGGTGACTTTGATCATCATCATCATCACGACCACGAGCATGAACATGAACATACACATGCTCATTCACATGCGCACGAAGAACACACACATGCACACACTCACTCTCATGAGCACACACATGAACATTCACACGAACATGAACACGATCATCATCATGAGCATGAACATACTCACGACGGTCATTCTCATGAACATACACATAGTCATCATCACCATCACGGAGAAGTTCGTGGGTTGAAGGAAATCGAAACGATTATTCTTTCAAGTGGTGTCAGTGACTTTGTAAAAGAAAAAAGTTTGGAAGTATTTCGTGACATCGCACAAGCGGAAGCAAACGTACACCAAATGCCTGTGGAGGAAATTCACTTCCACGAGGTTGGCGCAACAGACTCTATCATCGACATCATGAGTTTCTTCATTTTGTGGGAAACACTCGACATCGATGCAGTTTACAGCACTGCTGTGACTGAAGGTAGCGGCACAATTACCGTTGCACATGGAGTCATGCCTGTACCAGTACCTGCCGTAATGCAATTAAGACTCGGAACTGCCATTCCATTCTCACAAGACTTTGACATTCATACAGAGCTTGTGACACCAACCGGCCTTGCTCTCTTTAAGGCTATCCGCCCAGTATTTGCACAACCTTCAAACCTAACCGCTACTAAAGTAGGCTACGGGTTTGGAAAACGTGACACGGGTAAATTCAATGCGTTACGCGGAACACTCTTAGAGAAAAGTTCGCTTTCTCATCAAGTCGTGACTTCCAATAACGATGAAATCATTCAAATCGATACAACCATCGATGACCAAAGCGGTGAAGAGCTTGGCTACATCATGAGCCTTTTATTAGAGGAAGGCGCGCTTGATGTGCACTACACTCCCGTTTACACAAAGAAAAACCGTCCAGCAACACATCTCACACTTCTCATTCAAGAAGGAGACCTCGAACGGTTCACAGCCATTTTATTCGAACAAACATCAACGATTGGCTTTCGTTATCAAAACGTCCAACGTAAAGTCATGACGCGCACTTTCGAGACGCAACAAACGAGCCTCGGAGCTGTGAAAGTAAAGAAAAACCAATATGGTACTTTTACAAAATCAACTTTAGAATATGAAGACTGCGCTAGAATCGCCCACGAAACTGGATTATCGATTCAAGCCGTCTATCAACAATTAACAAAAGAATTACATTAAGGAGAATCAACCAATGAATCAAACATTTATGCATTTATTATTATCAGAATTTATGGGAACAGCCCTCATGATTATCTTCGGGGTCGGCGTACACTGTGATGACGTCTTGAAGAAAACAAAATACGCTGGAACAGGTCACTTATTCGCCATCACAACATGGGCATTCGGTATCACTGTTACTTTATTCATCTTTGGTGGTGTAAGTATCAACCCTGCTATGGCGCTTGCTAAAGTGGTTTTAGGAGTACTTCCTGCAGAACAATTCATCCCTGTTGCTATCGCTGAATTCTTAGGCGCATTCGCTGGTGCAGTGATCGTATGGTTCATGTACGCAGACCACTTCACAGCTTCTGAAGGTCAAGTAGACGGCATCGCAATCCGTAACATCTTCTCAACAAACCCTAACTTACGTAACTTACCACGTAACTACTTCGTCGAAGCATTTGCAACTTTCATTTTCTTAACAGCTATCTTAGCAACTGAAAATGTAAACAAAGAATTATTACCAATCGTGGTTGGTTTAATCGTATGGGCTGTCGGTATGGGTCTTGGAGGTACAACTGGATTCGCGATGAACCAAGCTCGTGACTTAGGACCTCGTCTTGCTTACCAATTATTACCAATCAAAGACAAAGTAAATAACGACTGGCAATATGGATTATTAGTACCTGGTACTGCTCCATTCGTTGGTGCTGTATGTGCTGCATTCTTCGTTCGTTACTACTTAGGTTACTTTATGTAAAATTATATCTATTTAAAAAAATACGCGGAAGAGAATAATTCTCTTCCGCTTTTTCTATCTCATTTACTGATTCTTTTCTTTTATCAATTGTTCTAACTGAGGAGACCAACCGCCTCCGCCAGAAACTAATTTTCCGTTAGGGTCGAGTTTTTCTAAAAACACCGATACTGTATACTCTTTATGATCATTCACATACAAATACACAATAATCCCACCCATCGGATTCTTTTCAAAGGATGAAATTTCATATGATTGAATCACTCCCTGTTCTGTAAAAGCATCTTTATCTATATACTTTAAATCTTTCTCGTATACTCCCCTAGCTTCTTCACTATTCACAATCGAATTCATCTTCATTTGCTCTGTATATCCTATGGCTTTAAAACCAACAAATACAATAGCCAGCACTACAAGCAATGCAGCTATTCCTTTTCCCATGCACTTAAACATCATCGCTAAAAGCTCCTTTTTCGTTGTCAGTTATAGTATAACAAAAAATTTCTTATACAAAAACAGCCGACTATTTCTAGTCAGCTGTGTCGTTTTTACTGGCATCAATAATTTTCTTACGGTAATCCTTGTTCCGTCTCAACGTGAAATAGTCAGGAACCGGATCTTGACCACCGCGAATAAATGGATGGCATCGGCAAATGCGTCCGCACCCCATCAACACGCCTTTTAGCGCGCCATGTTTTTCAACCGCCTGAATCATATAGCTCGAGCAGGTTGGCCTGTAGATACATGAAGGCGGGAATAATGGAGAAATCCACTTTTGATATCCTCGCACGAGTGCAATCATGATTTTTTTCATCTCTATACTGCTTTCTTAATTAAATAATCTGAAGAAGGCTTGTACTCCTTCTGCTGCAATCAGTGTATAAACGTATAATGTGACTGGTTTTGCGATTAAACAAATGGTCACGAATTTCTTAAAGGTCATATGACTAAGTCCTGCGACCATACATAGGAAATCGTCTGGGAATCCAGGAAGAACCAGCGCCCAAAAGAAAATGCGCTCGAAGTGTTTTCCTTTGTCCAAATAACCGATGTATTTATTGTACGTATCATCATCTACGAACGCCTTCGCCAACGTCTCACCGTAGCGACGAGCTAACCAGAAGTTGATACAAGAACCAATCATGATTCCCACAAAATTATAAATCCAGCCGTAAAGAGGCCCGAATACGATATGCCCGATGACACAGGTTAAGCCTCCCGGAATAATCGGGTAGACTACTTGCGTAATTTGAATCAAGATAAAAATCAAAATCCCTACCCAACCAGAGTGGGCGATGCTTTCACGGAACGGTCCGTCTATAGCGAAATAATCATTCTTGGCCACGAGCCATCCTAAAATAATCGTTAAAATAATCCCGATAATCGTTACGATACGAATGATTTTACGATTGAGTTCTATTGCTTTTTGAGTGTCCACGATGTACTCCTTTTTTGTTGTTACATGCATTATAACAGAGATTGCTAAAAGTTCCTTAGCAACTTTCTTAGATTTTGTTTAAGATTCGCTCTCTTCCAAATTCCAAGGTTTCACAACCGTGATATGTTCCATCAATGCTTCTTGTCGTCCAAGTTGCTCCAAGCGGGCCTTACGACGTTCTTCGTAGCCGCTGCAGATGAATTTCTCTTCATCCGTTTCTGGAACGATGGCATCCACTGTAAAATCACCTTCGCCTTCACGAGGAAGTGCCACGAATGTCCAGAAGCTTGTCGCCGCTAAATAGCGCTCGCCGTTCAAGACATCTTCTCCGACCACTTTACAGAAAACTTCCATACTCTTCTTTCCTGTCCCTGAGATATACGTCTCTACGCAGACAGAATGCCCCAGTGGAAGTGGTTTTAAATAGTTCATCGCGTCCACCGATGCCGTTACCGCAAGACGGCGGCAATGACGAGATACGGTAATCGACGCACAGTCATCAATAATTCGTGTTAAATTCCCTCCGAATAAGGTATTATGCATATTCACATCGAATGGGAAAATTCTACGCGCTTGAATCGCACGTGTTTGGCTACATGTTTTTGTACTCATTTGATTAGCTCCTTCGATAGTTTACTGTTCCATTCTAACATGAATCTAAATTGCGTTCAAAGACACGCAAACCATGATTTCGGTGAATCTCTCGAATTTAATTATAATAGCTGTAACGTTGCACCGGTGAGAGCCGCAAGTAGAAAAAAAGACCCACAATGTGAGTCCGGTTATCCCTGTTATTTTTTCTTTGCGCGTTTTGCTTCGTGGATCAGTTTTAACGCTCTCTTTCTTGTTTTGATGTTTGGGCTCTTCATTTGACGATAAGCCGTTGCTAAATCTTGTTTCATTTACCTTACCTCCTCTTTTACCAGCTTGCTTTTTGAACGCCTGGAATCAATCCTTGATGCGCTAATTCTCTAAACTTAATACGAGACATTCCAAATTTACGCATCACTCCTCTTGGACGACCATCGATTTCATCACGACGGTTGAGGCGGTTCGGGTTGGAATCTTTAGGGAGTTTTCTTAGCCCTTCAACGTCTCCAGCTTGCTTCAATGCATAGCGTTTTTCAGCGTAACGTTCGATGAGCGCTTGCTGTTTTTGATATTTTGCAATTTTAGATTTCTTTGCCATTTTCTTCTCTTCTTTCTAAATCGAAATAATTACGTTTTACATTGTATCAATTGTTCCTTTTAAAATCAAGTGGTTTAAACTAATAAAAAAAGAGAGCTTTTTTTCAAAGCTCTCTTATCTTATATTTGGATTCTAAAAATTAGTCAATTCCAACTTCTTTGCGAACAACGTCAGCAATACGTGTTACGTAGTCGTGAACGAGTTCATCTGTTGGTGCCTCAACCATGACACGAACAAGCGGTTCTGTACCACTTGGACGTACAAGAACGCGTCCGTTTCCTGCCATTTCTGCTTCAACAGCATCGATGACTTCTTTAATCGCTGGAACTTCCATAACGCCATTTTTATCGCTCACACGGATGTTCACTAATTCTTGTGGGTATGTTGGTACTTCACTTGCTAATTCGCTTAATGATTTACCAGTTTGTTTCATTACATTCATTAATTGAATTCCTGAAAGTAAGCCGTCCCCTGTTGTGTTTAAATCAAGGATAACGATATGTCCTGATTGTTCTCCACCGAAGTTGTAGTTGTTTTTACGCATTTCTTCAACAACGTAACGGTCACCTACAGCTGTTTGAAGGGCAACCATGCCTTCCGCTTCTACTGCTTTATGGAATCCTAAGTTACTCATCACTGTTGATACGATTGTATCTTTGCTGAGCGTTCCTTGGTTCTTGAAGTGTTTACCAAGGATGAACATGATTTTATCACCATCCACGATTTCGCCATTTTCATCCACTGCGATACAGCGGTCACCGTCTCCATCGAAGCTTAATCCAAGGTCTGCTCCTGTTTCTTTCACGAATGCCACTAACGCTTCTGGATGTGTTGATCCAACGCCATCGTTAATGTTCACGCCATTTGGTTTGTCACCCATTGTGTGGAAGTCTGTGTCTAAGTCAGCGAATAGACGCGTTAACATTGAAGCTGTTGCTCCGTTTGCGCCGTCTAAAGCGACTTTCATGCCTGATAATGAGTCCACTGTATTTTGTAGGAATTGGCTGTATTTCAATGTTCCTTCTAAATACTCATCCACTGTTCCTAATGCATCTGTAGAAGGACGTGGTAATGTGTCTTCCTCAGCATCTAATAATGCTTCGATTTGTGCTTCAGTTTCGTCAGTTAATTTGAAACCGTCTGAACCAAAGAATTTAATTCCGTTATCTTGCGCTGGGTTGTGTGACGCTGAAATCATAACCCCAGCTACAGCCCCTTGCATACGTGTTAAGTACGCAACACCTGGAGTTGGAATGACTCCAAGTTGCATGACTTCAATCCCTACAGAAAGTAATCCTGCGATTAAAGCATGCTCTAATAATTGGCCTGAAATACGAGTGTCACGCCCCACTAATACGCGTGGATGTGCGTTTCCTTCTGCTTGTTGCAATAAAACGTAACCGCCGTAGCGACCTAGTTTAAATGCTAATTCAGGTGTTAATTCTGCATTAGCTACTCCGCGAACGCCATCTGTTCCAAAATATTTCCCCATTGTGTTGTTCTCCTTCACCCGTTATTGGGCTTGTGTTGTTTGTTCTTTTGTGGTTTCTGTCGGTTCTTCTGTTGTAACAGTTTGTGTAGTCGACGCTTCTGTCGCCGTTAGACTGTTCCTTGTCACCGTAATTGTAACCTCGATGGTTTCAGGTGAAATGCTATGCACCCCTGAAGGCAGCGTCAACGTAATTGTTTTCGTTGTCGACTGCGTAATATTGCTCACGTCCACCAATACAGGTATTGCCTTGATTTGGTCTAAGCTCGACTGAGCTCCAAAAATTGTAACTTGCTTAGTAGTAGAATTCAATAAATATGAATAGTTCGATGAAGACCCTGTTGTCGTTAAGACTAATGGAACGGTCTTTTGACTCGATGAAATTGGCACGCGAACTTGTACGCGTTCTGGATCAATTTTCACCGCTACCGGTTTTCCTGTTGCGTCGAGTGCTTGTAATTGAGCCGTAGTCGTATAGTCTGTTTTTGTTCCTTCAGGAATCGCAACATTTGCGACGACTTTATCCACTTGGTTCACGATGGATGTTGCTGCTTTCACCGTTACAGTTGCTGGTGAAGCGACTCCTTCGCCGACTTGATAACCATTTCCAATACTTGCAGCATCGGCCTTCACGACAACTGGAACTTCCTTCGTCGTAATCTTTTCGATGTTAATTTCTACTGTTTCTGGAGACACGATTCCATGAACTCCTGTCGGTAATCCTGTCACTTCCAACGTAATCGTATGTTTTCCTTCTCCTAATTCTGTTAAGTTAGGAGTTTTCACACGATAGGTACCATTTCCTGTTGTGCTTAAAAGTAAGCTACTAGAACCTTCAAGTCGTAAAGCGACTGAATCTGGCAATCCTGTTACAGCATATTCATCACTATTGATATCCACGTAAATCGGTACATTCGTAATCGTATTCGAACTTGATTGTGGATTTAATGATGATGACCGCAAGCCTCCATTCGCGTCGGTTGCTAACGCGAATAGGAAGATGGTTAAAATAAACGACATCACTAGTAAAAATGATTTACGATTCATCCATTCAGCCATTTGAACGACCTCCTTTGAAGAAGTCACGGACCCAACGGACAATCGTTGGTTCTGCATCTCCTTGGTCTTCAACCACTAGCTGTTCAGATAGAACGGCTACTAATTCGCTTGAACTTAACTCACGGTGTAATTTCTCACGAATCGCAACGCTGACTTTCCCTGTTTCTTCAGAAATAATAATCGTAATCGCATCGCTCACTTCACTTAGTCCGATAGCGGCACGGTGACGCGTTCCTAATTCTTTCGGAATCATCTTATTCTCAGAAAGTGGCAAATAGCACGCTGCTGCGGCAATCCTGTAGTCACGAATAATTACTGCCCCATCGTGAAGCGGTGTGTTTGGAATGAAAATATTCGTGATTAACTGATTTGAGA
This sequence comes from uncultured Streptococcus sp., assembly GCA_902479935.1. GTDB lineage: Bacteria > Bacillota > Bacilli > Lactobacillales > Aerococcaceae > Granulicatella. The sequence goes on from CABSQV010000005.1 coordinate 21,931, forward strand.
TATCTGAATGAATCGGAATCCCTGTATTGATAAACTCTTCCAATGAGTTGCCTTGTTCGATAGAAATCAACGCCCCTATACGACGTTTCGCCATATATTGAATCGCTGTATTCAATTCGGAAATCATGACTTCTGCTTCGTTCGCACTTTCGTATTTACGAGAGAAGAAGTTCGAACGACCGATGTGCTCTAACCCGCGACGAATTTCCGGTTGGAAAACGATTAGTGCCGCTACAACTCCCCATTGAATCACGAAGTTCATAATCCAGTCCAAGGTATTTAAGCCTAGGAAGAAGCTGAGGAACTTGATAGCTGCGATGACCGCAATCCCCTTCATTAGGTTAATCGCACGAGTTCCTTTAATAATGACTAAAATATTATAGAGTATATACCACACAATCAGAATATCAATCAGATTGCGAAAACTCCCCCATGAAAATAAACTGTTCCAATTTATTTGCATAAAGTTAACCTCTCTTCCACCAATATGTACCTTTCTATTATAGCACAGATAGTCCCTAAACTAAAAAGTGCACGATTATTAATATAACAATAAAAATCAAGTGTGTTAAAACGCAAATGTTCTTACAGAATTCGGAAAATAATCATTTACAAAAACGCTTACATATGTTAGTCTAAGCTTGAAATAGCACTACAAAATAACATCCATTCAAAAGGAGGAACTATCATGAAAGACGATCGTAAGGGATATTTTATTGCTGGAGTTTTAGGTTTACTCACTTATTTTGTAGGAAGCACCATTTACTATTTATTAACTCATTAATAATTTTGTACAACAGATATTTACAACAAGCGCGAGGTTCTAGAAACTTTTTAACCGAAATGGAACTAGCATTGGTCCCTATGATATGTATGGAAATTACCTAAGACCGTAACAGGAGGTCAACTATGTCAGTTTTTACTCTAGGAAATTATACAGTGCATCTAGGCACAGATTTACTTGGGTTTCAGTTACCTGAAGGGTTAAAGATTATATCTTCTCGTACCCTTCAAACTTACTTATTTATCCTATATAACTCTGACACAGACAGCTGTGATATTATCAATGGTGGCAACGCATCTTACATTATTCAACACCATCGAATTTTCGTTGAAATAGCGTTTCCTGATGAATTTCAATACATCCTTCACCCTGATTTTGAAGGACACAGTCATCATTTAGGGGGGATAGAATGACATTCCAAAATTTTTTCATTGGAGATTATACAGTTCAAATTCCTCTTTCTTTTGAAGTGATTCATCAAGAAAACGAAGAGATAATAGTATTAACTCCACCTACTTATCACAGTACTGCACGTATATATATCTGCCCAGAAACCAAACAATTACACTTCACGAATCTCGGATTGATGAAAGTAAGAATTACGGAAGAATTCATTCAAATAATTCCGTTAAAAAAAGAAGAGTATTCTTTTCTGAATCTGAATCGTGATGCTATTGATTTAATGGAGGAGTAAAAATGGAAACAATAAAATTAGGAACCTATTCTATTCATATCTCACCTAACATCGACACAGTAATGGATATAAGTAATAAAAAACTATTGCTTTGTCATAAGAGTGCGTTAAACACGATTGGATTGCTCACTTATAACGAGCAAACTGACACTATAAAATTTAACTGTCGATGGGCTATCGACTTTGAAATGCATGAAAAAGACATTACAGTCGTGCTGCCAGAAGGGCTAAACTAGAATAAAATAAAAAAATAAGCTTTCATCTTTTTTAAGATGAAAGCTTATTTTCTTTTATGCTGCTTCAACATTTGCGATGTAGTAAGAATAACCACCCGTCACTGCGATTAAAATAATCATAATCATCGTTGCAACAAGAATTGCAACATTATTTCCCATGAAGATTCCTGAAAGCATCATGAGGACACCTGCCACTACAGAAGCAATTCCGAAGAATCGTTGTGTTTTGCGGAAGGCTGCGTCATTGTTTTTCAACCATGAAGCACGGAATCCAAAGTGTTTTGAATTCTCTTTAATTTTTGGCACTAGATTTCCAATAAGGATAAAGAATACCCCTAGAATAAATGTTAGGAAACGGCTCATTTGCGCGCCGACTGTCATCCCGCCTAAGTATAACCAGAATTGGAAGTACGCGATGACGTTCAATAATAGTAAAAGAATCCAGCTAATCGAGCGAGCTGTTCTCACATTTCCCCCTGTTAGTTTTGGAGATGAGCTCGCAATACGAATCCCAAACCCAAGAATCGCTACAAGGATTGGGAAAAGAAATATTGAGAATCTGCTTGCTGTTGCCGTCACATTTCCCGCTATGTCCATACGCGATACAATCGTTTCAGGTAAGAACCATACCACAAAGAGTGATACAACGAGTGGTGCGAACATCAATGCGAGATAGGCATATTTTTTAAATTGTTTTACTTGTTCCATGTTATTTTCCCCCAATAATTTGATTGATCCATACAATCGCTTCGTCCAGTACGGTCAAATTCAATTCATAATAAATAAAGTTTTTATAGCGTGTTTCGTAGATTAAATCAGCATTTTTTAGCTTTCTAAGGTGATAGGATAAGGCTTGCGGCGTCATCCCAATCATCGTGGCAAGGTCACCGGTGTTGGTCTTCCCTTTTCGCAGGATTTCCAAAATCTGGCGACGCGTTTCATCAGAAAGAGCGGCCATTACTTCGTTCACTGCCATGATTTCATCTTCTTTCTATTTAAATTTATCTTTAATTAGAGTATACTCTTGCGATTCGTAAAAAGCAATAGTTATTTAAAAATATTTTTTAATAACTTTAGAATCAAAAGATGATACCTTCGGTTTCTTACGGATTTTTTCATCATCGCGGTAATGTTGTACCGGTTCAAGCCTTCATCTTTCACCTTCGAAGCTTCAAACGCGGAGTAAGGGACAATCCCTACTCCGCGTAATTCACATTCGATACCCTTTCACATTACTGCGATGATAGAATCCGTAAGTTCCTTCGGTATCATCTTTTACATTCGTTCTTCTTCTGAGTGTATTTTACTACCATTAAAGTGCGTCGCTTAAGCGGGCGAACTCTTCAATCGTCAGTGTTTCGGCACGTCTAGATGGGTCAATCCCTGCAGCTTCTAATGCAGCGGCTAAGCTTTCTTTTGTATGGCCATTCCCAACGTAAGCTTTGGCTAAATTATTCCAGAGCGTTTTACGACGTTGCACGAAGCTGTTTTTCACGAGCGCGAAGAATTTCGCTTCGTCTTTCACTTCCACGAGTGGGTTTTCGCGACGTTTCAATACTAAAATCGCAGAATCCACATTCGGAGCTGGATTGAAGACCGTCTTCGGCACGATAAATCCAATGCTTGCCTCGCAGAAATATTGAATCGCAATCGTAAGTGATCCATATGCCTTCGAATTTGGCTCAGCCGTCATTCGTTGCGCCACTTCTTTTTGCATCATCATCGCAAACCCATCGATTGGCAATTTCGATTCCAATAAGTTCATAATGATTGGCGTTGTAATATAGTACGGCAAGTTGGCCACGACTAATAATGGCTCGTTAATGTCGAAATGCTCTCCGATGACTTGCTCTAAGTCGACGTCCAAGATGTCGCTATGAACCACTGTTACATTATCGTATGGGGCCAATGTTTCATCGAGCACTGGTAACAAACGGCCATCGATTTCAAACGCCAGCACTTGTTTAGCTTCTCTTGCTAGACGTTCGGTCAACGCACCAATCCCTGGTCCGATTTCAATAACGTTTGTCGTTTTGTCGACTCCCGCCACTTCTAGCATACGCGTTAAAATATTCGGTTCAATTAGGAAGTTTTGCCCTAGACTCTTTTTTACCGTTAGTCCATAACGTTCCATAATCTCGCGCGTTCTTTTCGGCGTCGCGATATCCTTTATTTCATTCATGTTTGTCCTCATTTTCTAAGACAGCCTCAAGTGCCGCCCTTAATTGTTCTTCTGTAATACCAAATAATTGTAATCTTTTCGCGAACTGTTTTCCATTCGTATGGCCAATTTTTAGAAAATCCGCCACCTTTTGACGTCTTGTTGCTGAATCTGGTCGTCCGATAAATCCAAGCGCCATCAGTGTTGCCTGTGAAACCACTGGCTCTCCTGTTTCTGTTGAAATCTCATGCACCGATTCAAGCGATCGCTGAATAGATGCAGTACTCGCGTGTTCCACCCCGAGACTCTTATGATTGTCTTTTCTGACGGCTTCTTCGCGTTCGATAAAGGCATGCTTCACGCCAGGTACGCGCTCTTGAATAATATTTCGAATACGAGTTCCTGGATAATCAGGGTCCGTAAACACAATCACTTCACGCGTTTGCAGCGCCTTTTGAATGAGCGCAATCGTTTCTTCGTCAATCGCCGACCCGTTCGTTTCAATCGTTTCGATATCCGGATAGATTTCTCTCAAGCGTCTTGTATCGTCTCGCCCTTCTACGACAATGACTGGATTCATAACAAGCCTCTTTCTTCCATGCGGAATAGCTTGATGGCATTTTGTGTCGTTTGATGCGCCACTTCTTCCCAAGAAAGGCCGCGTTCTTTGGCAATCGTTTCAACGACATAGCGCGTATATCCGGGTTCGTTTCTCTTTCCACGGAAAGGCACAGGGGCTAAATACGGCGCATCGGTTTCCACTAACATACGGTCGAATGGGACTAATTTTGCACATTCACGTACTTGCGGTGCGTTTTTAAACGTCGTCACCCCGCTAAAGGAAATATGCATGCCTAAGTCTAAGAAACGCTTCATAAATTCCACGTCGCCATTATAACTATGCATGATACCCCCGATATCTTGAATGCCTTCTTCTTTTAGAATCTTGTAGCAATCTTCAGTAGCATCGCGGTTATGAATCACAATCGGCAATTTCATTTCTTTGGCAATCGCGATTTGGCGACGGAACACTTTGTCCTGTTCCTCGGGCGTTGAATCTTTCCAATAATAATCCAGACCCATTTCCCCCATCGCTACTACTTGCGGATGCGTCAGACGTTCCTGTAGCCATTCCTCGATTTCAATATTGTAGCGGTAGGCTTCGGTTGGATGCCATCCGATAATTGAAACCACTTCTTTGAACTCTTCGCTAAGCTCCAGACTTCGCGTAATCGTGTCCGTATCGAATCCCACCACCGCAAAACGCGTCACTGCTAGCTCCTTTGCACGCGCGATGACCTCTTTTTCTTCTCCTTCAAACGCAGATACATTTAAATGCGTATGCGTATCAAAAATCATAATTTCGCCTCTTATCTTGTTGCGCCATTTAAGAATGGGTTTGTCGCAATTTCATCTTTTAGCGTTGTTGGTTCCCCGTGTCCTGGGAAAATCACAGTTTCAGCAGGTAATGGCAATAAATATTTATGGATGCCTTCCATTAACTCTTTATGGCTTCCGTATGGGAAATCACTACGTCCAACGCTGCCTTTAAACATCACGTCTCCACCGATAACGAATCCATTTTCTCTGAAAATGAAGATCGTTCCACCAGGTGAGTGCCCTGGAATATGGGCTAATTCTGGTTCAAAGCTTCCGATTTTCCATTTGCCCATTTCTTTAGGGAAATAACCGTCCGCTGGCTTCACTGTAATATTTTCACCAGAGTAGTATGAACGGTTCAATTCAGGATCGTGTAAGAACACCTTTTCCAACTCGTTCATATACATTGGAATATTGTACTCCTCACGAAGCGCATCAATGGCTCCGATATGGTCTCCGTGCGCATGTGTTAATACAATCGCAACAGGCTTCAATCCTTCTTCTTTAATCAATTCTTTAATGTCCTCGGCTTGTGCACCTGGGTCAAAAATCACTGTTTCTTTATTCTCATCAATTAAAAAGTAGACATTTTCTTCCAAACGTCCTACTGGAATGCTTAATAACTCCATTTGTATTCCTCCTTTAGGTCTCCTCTTAACTCTACATAAAATAGTGAGTTCTTGCAATCAAAAAACGCCCAAGCATCGTGCTCGGACGTCTGTTGATTAATCATTGATTAATTTTTTCAAATCGATGGCTTTGTTTAATGCCGTCATCAACGGAACACCCGCTAATAATACGACGATTTCACCAAAGAATGTTTCACCATAGCTTAACCAGAATGGTAATTCTAGCGCTAAGTTCAATTCAATCGCTACTAAGAAAATCATCACACTGAAGACACCTGCTAAAACAAACATACGTGTTTTAACGTCTTTCACTGATTTGAAGATCAATGCGCTGATAGCGAATGAAACAATAGAATGTCCTAATCCGAATACTAAGTCATACCAACCTAGACCAGACGCTGACATAAATACTGAGTTGACAAGTAATACACCGGCAACCACACCGATTCCGTATTTTTTGTCAAAAGCGAATAAGTGGTTTAGCATTTCTGCGATACGGAATTGAATATTTCCAAATGACATAAATGCTGTTAATGATGTAACGACCACATATAGCGCTGCGACGATTGCGTTAATGACAATCAATTTTGTTTTTTTATTTTGCATGTTACTGCCTCCTAGTTTTTTTATTGAGGGATGGTTTCGAACCTCATCGGCAAAAAAATCGCCACGAGCTATTGTACTACAAACTGTTTCAGATTGGTAGTCATAGCTTAAAAAAATAGAGCAACTGAATGATTTTCCAGTTGCTCCATGCTCTCTTACCATTTTTCTCTGCCCACAGGTTCAAATAATGTTACCTTTTCGGCTGTAGGTTCTCCCTCATACTCTTCAAACAAGTCTTGAATGGTTACTTCTACATCCTTACAGTCATCCATTTCTTTCTTTTTTAAATCATCCATTACTCAAACCTCCTTTTTCGCCTTTATCTTACCATAAAAGCTGTCACCCTTCTCCAATATAGTCTTTGAATTTCTTCTTGCACCGCTTGTGAGCTCCCTTGATGGACGTGACCGATTTATCGAAATGATCCGCCATCTCCTCAAAAGTCGCACCGTCCAACACTCCTAAAAACACATCTCTTTCAAAGCGGGAAAGGTGGTGGAAATATTCCTCCGCCTCTTCATGCAAAAGCACTTGCCGCTCGCACGAATCCACCGATGCCGAGAGCAATGCGAGTTCCGCCTTTTCCCCGCGAACGACTAACTCGTGTGGAATAAGCCGCTGACGGTGTTCTCTACGCAGACACTCCACCGCTAGATTTTTCAAGCAGCGCTGGTAATATCCAGCAAATGAGACGGCATGGTTCTCATCGTACTTATGCACCGCCCGAAGCATCATGATACGAGCCTCTTGCGCAAAATCGTCTTGATCCATTTCATGAAAAAAATAATGGTGATGAATGCTCATAATCAATGGGTCAAAACGCCGCAATAATTCGGTGATTGCTTCCTCTTCATCCTCCTTTGCTAAATGGACAACCTCTGCTAACCCTTTTCCTTCCATAATTTATCCTCCTATTTTAGTGTCAGCTCTAGTATATCCGCGTAAATACACAAAAAACCTTGTCTTTCTCATAGAAAAACAAGGTTAAAGATGAATTGTTCGAATCGTTTGTTTTGAAAAGCCAACGCCGGATAAATTCCTACTCCGTATTCAAAGAGCAATAAGGCCTATTCCTTTTCTCCGACCTTCTTGAAATAATGAACACCATACGTTTGGAAGAAATCGACTTTCAATTGTACAAATCGTTTCAAATCGCGTAATAACTGATACAACTGCGCACGTTTTTCGAACTCACGACGCGTTTGTGGCAATGGCCGTTCGCGAAATTGTTCCAACAAGTCTTCAATCTCATCAATTAATTGACTCGCCGTATTTTGTTCTGCTAACTGCTGTGCGGTCTGTTTAAACATCTCCGACAGAATCGCCATCTCTTCTCCGTCCCAGCGGAACTCGTTTAAGTTAGCAGCCATGATTTCCAAGAGCTTGCTTTGATCGCGGCGCATTTCGAAATATTGATAATCGTAAGTTACTTCTTTAGTTAAATGATTTTCCTCTTCGAGTCGTACATACGAGCGGGCCTCATTCAGTTTTTCCTTCAACAACTGAAGCACTTCTCCATCATTTTTTCCATTTCCAATCGTCAGGAATCCTGACATCTTCAAGAGAACTTCACGCATTTTATCTTCAATTTCTTCTCGGACACGTTCGATTTCTTGGCGATACGACGGCATATACCAGTTCAGTAAAATCGCCACGCCAGCCCCAATCGTGACAAGCAAGAGTTCGTTGACGAAGAGGTTGAAAGTGAGTTGTTGCTGCGTCCAAAGGTGAATCACAAGGACGGTACTCGGAGCCACGCCGATATCCACTTTTAAGAGATACGCTAAAGGAATGTAGCAAAGAAGATACAACCCGAAACTCGTCACGTCAAATCCAAAAACAGCGAATATCCCCATTCCGATGACAAGTGCCAAAATGGCTGCCGCGAGCCTTTGCCCTGTTGCCGCAAGCGAAACTTTCTTCGTGTCCATGACACTGAGAATCGCAATAATGGCTGCCGCGGATGGCGTCGATAAGTTCAGTGCCTGTGCCACGAGTAGCGCCACAAACGCCGATACAATGACCTTTGCAATTTTAAGCTTCATGTCTTTCTCCTTTCGACACTTTGTCTTTTGTGATGCGATGCCCCTCAAGAGCAAGCAACGCGCGTTTTCGCTCCACGCCTCCTGCATAACCTGTTAATGCTCCTGTTGTGGCTACGACGCGGTGGCACGGTACAAAGAGACTGATGGGGTTTCTTCCAATCGCTGTCCCCACCGCACGCGAGGAAGTCTTTCGTCCTAGCTTTTCGCCGACACGTTCGGCCACGTCTTTATACGTCCACACGGTTTGATAAGGGATTTCTGTTAAGACGGCCCACACCGCTTTTTGGAAAGCTGTCCCTCCTACAAATGCAATCGGTACAGCAGACGCAACATCGTCCACCCCTTGGAAATAGTCCTCCAGCGCCGTTTTCACATTCTCCCACAACGGCAACGAATCGTCCCATACAGGATTTTCCACAAAAGCGCACTCGTATTTTTGCCCTTCAAACCATAATCCCGTCAACGACTGCCCGTCACTGGATGCAATTACGGTTCCTAATGGTGTTTCTATCTTCGTTAAAACCGCCATGGCGCACTCCCCTCGTTTTTCATTACAAATCTATTTTTCTATTATATAATATTTTCTATCGAATGAAATAGGAAAGGAGCACATTCATGCTCATTAACGAAGCCGTTTTACATATTTTAGATAAAAATTCAGGAAACTTACTCTTATCACAGGCCCCGCTGCAACTGGGCGATCCATTTCTCATTGAATACATCACAAAACTCGTGGATAAAATCAAAAAAGGCGACCCGCATATCGGTCAATTAGCTGCAGACGAACCGCTTCTTGGGTATCTTGCAGACGAAGGCATTTCTTTCTTAGAAAAGACACAGCAGTTATCCGATAAGCTCTTTGCTCTTATTGCCCCAGCAGAAGAAATTGGCCCAGCAGACTACTTATTCTTTACAGGAACAAGCGATACAGGTGGTACCCTCTTTGGAATGATTCGCCTCGATTACAGTTCAAAGGTCACTCACTTTGTCGATTATGAAGGCGAAGTCGTTAGCAATACCATCTTGCAAAATCACGCTATTTTGCCAAACGCGACGCAAAAACCTTCGGAAGCGTTCATCGTGGATTTGTCAAACGGAAACTATACCTTAATCGAGAAAAAAGTGGTTATCGAAGGCCAAAAGACTGCCTATTTCTCTGAAAAATTCTTAGAAATCACGGTGCCCGTCACAACGAAAGAACAAATCAAGGAAATCAAAAAAACGGTCACTCATATCGCGAAAAAACACGACGAGGAACCGTACAAAGCGCTAGCAACGACGCAACAAGCCATCTTCCACCAGCTGGAAGAACAGGACGAAATCGATGCCGCAGCCATCTTCGATAAGGTGTTCGAGGAAAAACCACTCGCACGCGAAGCCGCACAGTTGGCTATCACCGAAGAACGGGTTCCAGAAAAAATCGCCGTAACGAACGTGCCAAAATACGAACGCAAATACAGCAAGCAAAAATTCAAACTCGACAACGGTATCGAAATTACCATTCCAAGTGAAATCTACGAAAACAAGGAAATGGTCGAATTCATCAACAATCCAGACGGTTCTGTTTCGGTACTAATCAAAAATATCGAAAGTATCTTAAATAAATTTAACGCGTAGTGCGCCCATTCTATTATTATTTCTAATAAAAAAGCTTTCTACCTCAACTAATCTGAGGCAGAAAGCTTTTTGTCATTATTGTCTATTTAAAAACCAAAAAATTCCGAAATACTCCGTATAAAAATACATTCTAGTAACTGGTTTATTCGAATATAATTTAGCAAGTTTAACTAAAGCAAATGTTACTATCCAATATTGCGCTTGCATATCCTTAGAAAAAACTCCTGAAAAGAATAGTCCCATTTCTAAACAGAATTGTATCATTAAAGGTTGCCAAACTGTTCTAGATGGTAAATCCTCCCAGAGATATCGCCATAGTTTTTTTAGGAACATATTCTTTCATCTCCCATCAAGTACAACATTCACAAAACTATCTTTATCTTATCAAATTAATTTTATCACAAACTTATTTTAAATCAAGATGCTGAGATGTTTTTTCACTTTTGCGGAATAAAAAACTGCTAACCTCATACGTTAGCAGTTTCTTGATTATTTAAATTCTTTCCAATCCATCTTTGTTAAATCGATGGTATCTTCTTTTTTCAATCCTAGGTCTTCGAGTTTGAACTCCATGTTTTCGAATTTCAAAGCATTTACAAGCGTCAAACCTGCTCCTTTTGGCTCCAGTTTGAACACTTTGGTTATAATGGCTTCTTCAATGGAAGACCTGGTTTTCTTGGATACTTATTCGGCGTTTCCTTCGTCTTTAAAATCGTGACAACATGACGGTTTCCGCCTTCATATGGCAAGTCGAAAGAGACGTCCCCTTCTACTTTTCCCCCAAGAATCGCGATTGCTTTTTTCGCTTCTTCCAGCTCTACTTCTGTATGCGCCGCTTTTAACGCGAGAAAATACCCCTGCTTTTTCACGAGCGGCATGCAAAATTCACTCAATACACTGAGTTTGGCAACAGCACGAGCAGTCACCACATCAAACGATGCACGAAAATCCTTGTTTTGCCCAAAAGTTTCAGCGCGGTCATGGAAACACTGCACGTCTTTTAGCCCAAGCGTCTCCACTAATGTATTCAAGAATGTAATGCGTTTATTCAATGAATCCACAATCGTCACTTTCAAGTCTGGGAAGACGATTTTCAGCGGAATACTTGGAAATCCTGCACCCGCACCCACATCGCAAAGCGTTTGGTCGGTCAATTCATGATGAAATCCAAGCGCCAATGAATCATAGAAATGCTTCAAGTACACGCCCTCTTCATCCGTAATCGCCGTCAAATTCATCTTCTCATTCCATTCCACTAATAGATGGAAATATTGGTCGAACTGCTTCTTTTGCTCGTCCGACAATGTAATCCCATGCACTTCTTGGAGTCTTTGATAAAATTCTTCTGGTTTCATACGTGCCTCCTTATTCTTGCATTTTCGCGATCTTTCCTTGTTCGATATAGACCATCAAGATCGATACGTCGGCTGGGTTCACCCCACTAATACGGCTCGCTCGTGCAATTGTTTCTGGTTGAATTAATTTCAAACGTTGACGCGCTTCGGTCGCAAGTCCATTAATCGCATCATAGTCGATATTGGCTGGAATACGTTTGGCTTCCATACGTTTTAATTTCTCAACTTTTTCAATCGCTTTGGCAATATAGCCTTCGTATTTAATCGAGATTTCTACTTGTTCTTTCACTTCACGAGAGACTTCCACCGTTTCGCCGGCAAAGCCTACTAATTCGTCATAGCTTAATTCCGGACGTTTCAACAAGTCGCTTAAAAGGATGCCGTCTTTCAATTCTGCAGATCCTTTTTCGGCCAAGAATGCTTGTAATTCGGCAGTTGGCTTCAAGCGAATCGATTGCATGCGTTTGATTTCGGCTTCAATCGCTTCTTGTTTTGCTTGGAACTCGGCATAACGTTCATCGTCAATCAATCCCAGTTCGCGTCCTTTTTCCGTTAAACGTAAATCGGCATTGTCATGACGAAGTAAGAGACGATATTCCGCACGAGAAGTCAATAGACGGTAAGGTTCAGTCGTTCCTTTTGTGACCAAGTCGTCCACTAATACGCCGATATACGCATCGCTTCGGCCAAGAATAAATGGCTCTTCTCCGCGAATCTTACGCACGGCATTAATCCCAGCGTAGAGCCCTTGCCCCGCTGCTTCTTCGTATCCACTCGTTCCGTTCATTTGTCCGGCAGTGAATAAGTTTTGGACTAGTTTTGTTTCAAAGGTATTTTTCAATTGGTGCGGCACGACCACATCGTACTCGATGGCGTAACCCGTACGCACCATCTCCGCATTTTCCAATCCTTCCACGCTACGAATCATCTTGATTTGCACGTCTTCTGGAAGAGAAGTTGACAACCCTTGAATATACACTTCTTCCGTATTTTCCCCTTCTGGTTCTAGGAAAATTTGGTGACGAGGCTTGTCGCTGAAACGAACGATTTTATCTTCAATCGATGGACAGTAACGCGCGCCGACTCCTTCGACAATCCCTGTAAACATCGGTGCACGGTGTAAGTTTTCACGAATCGTTTCATGCGTTTGTTCGTTCGTATACGTTAACCAGCAAGGAATTTGGTCGTAGCGGTAGTCTTCGTCTTTTGATGTGAAACTAAATAAGTTTGGCGTATCGTCTCCTGGTTGAATTTCTGTTTTACTATAATCAATCGATGAGCCTTTGATACGTGGCGGAGTTCCTGTTTTGAAACGCGCCAATTCGAAGCCTAATTCGAGTAAGTTCTCTGATAATTTAATCGAAGGTTGTGAGTTATTGGCACCGGATGAATATTTCAATTCCCCGATGATGATTTGACCACGAGAAGACGTTCCAGCCGTTAAGACAACCGCTTTTGAACGGTAGATGGCACCTGTATTCGTGATAACTCCTTTACATACGCCGTCTTCCACAATCAATTCTTCCGCAATCCCTTGGCGTAAATCCAAGTTTTCTTGCTTCTCGATTGTCTTCTTCATTTCTTGCGCGTATAAATGCTTATCCGCTTGCGCACGTAAGGCACGTACGGCAGGACCTTTCCCAGTGTTCAGCATACGCATTTGAATATACGTTTTGTCGATGTTTCGACCCATTTCGCCCCCAAGAGCATCGATTTCACGCACAACAACCCCTTTTGCAGGTCCGCCTACAGATGGGTTACATGGCATGAAGGCCACCATTTCTAAGTTCATTGTGAGTAATAATGTTTTTGCGCCCATACGTGCACTCGCTAGCGCCGCTTCACTGCCGGCATGTCCTGCACCGACGACAACTACATCATAATTTCCAGCTTCGTAAGTTGTTACCATAGTCTCTCCTTTACTTTCTTTCTCCATAAAATTCTACTTTGTGACTAACATATTCGCCTGCTTCATAATTAAACTTCGCAGAAAAGAACGGTTCCTGTCCTAGAATCCACTCTAGGAAAATGCGGTCCCCTTCCCAAGACGGCTTCTCGAGGACTTCATCGTAAGGAACCCATTCCAGCGTCCCTTCCGGCGAATCAATCAACTCTCCTGAAAACTCCGTCACACGAAACACATACGTATACCAATCGTGTCCAGGGGTGAATTCTGGGAAAGTGATGATTCCTTTCATCTCCATCTTCGTAGCCTGTAGTCCTGTTTCTTCAAAAATCTCACGCACGGCACATTCTTCTGGAGTCTCTGCTGCTTCGAGTTTGCCACCAACGCCAATGTATTTGCCCTCATGGACATCGTTTGGCTTTTTGTTGCGTAATAACAGTAAGAAATCTTTTCCATTATCGATATAGCAGATTGTCGCTAGCTTCGTCATCAGCATTTCCTCCTTGTGCCTTTCGTTGAAAGAGTTATAACTTCAATTCTTTACGGATATCTTCATAGTAGCGATAATGGCTGTACCGGTGGAAGCCTAGAGTCTTCCTACCTATCGAGCCTCAAAGATTCTCTAAAAATCAATTTTAAGAGAATCTAATTCGCATCGATTACAACCGCCATTACTGCTACTATAGAATCCGTAAGAATTTCCGTTATTACTCTTTCACGAGAGCCTACAATTAAAATTCTGCATGCTCTCATCTCTTATTATTCGTATTCTGTCTCAGTTTCTTGCAGCAAACTACCAACTCTCTACCTCTTTTGAGCACACTTGCTTATTTACCCAAGCAGAACTGGCTGAACAATTGTGTTAACAGCTCGTCTTGAACCGTGTCGCCTGTGATTTCGCCCAAGAGATCCCAAGCGCGGGTAAAATCGATCTGAATTAAATCAACGGGCATGCCCATATCGACCCCGTTCGCCACCTCTTGCAACGCTTGTTCTGCTTTTTCAAGAAGCGCAATATGACGCGTGTTCGATAAGTACGTTGCGTCGCGCTCGTTCATTTGTCCTTGGAAGAAGTAATCGGCAATCTTTTCTTCCAATTTGTCGATGCCTTCTTTCTTCAGCATTGACGTTGTGACGATTTCGCTGTCTGTCGCGAATTCTTTGACCTTATCCATATCAATTTTCGTTGGTAGGTCTGTCTTGTTTAATAAAATAATGCGTTTAAAGTCTTTCGTTTGTTCTAACAAGCGGAGGTCTTCGTCCATCAACTCTTCGCTTTGGTTCAAAATCAATAGCACGAAATCCGCTTCGTTTAACGCTTTACGGCTTCGTTCCACCCCGATACGTTCAACGACATCATCCGTTTCACGAATTCCGGCCGTATCAATCAGTTGAAGTGGCACGCCACGAACATTCACGTACTCTTCAATCGTGTCACGAGTCGTTCCAGCGATATCCGTTACGATGGCTTTTTCTTCACGTAATAACACGTTCAACAGACTCGATTTTCCTACGTTTGGACGTCCAACGATGGCTGTCTTCAATCCGTCACGCAAGATTTTTCCTTGGCTTGCGGTATTTAGCAATGCGCGAATGCCTTGTGAGACTTGCTGCGTCTTCTCGCGCAACAGTTGCAAGGTCATTTCTTCCACATCGTCGTATTCCGGATAGTCGATATTTACTTCCACTTGCGCTAAGGTGTTCAAGATTTCTTGTCGTAAATTCTGAATTAACTTCGAGAGTTCTCCGTCGAGCTGGCGCATCGCCATTTGCATCGATTTATCCGTTTTGGCACGAATCAAATCCATCACGGCTTCCGCTTGAGATAAGTCGATACGTCCATTCAAGAAGGCGCGTTTTGTAAATTCACCAGGCTCGGCCAGACGTGCTCCCATGCGAAGAACGAGTTGTAAGATGCGGTTAATCGCCACAATTCCACCGTGACAGTTGATTTCCACAACGTCCTCACGCGTAAAAGTCTTTGGCGCGCGAAGCACCGTCACCATCACTTCATCAATGACTTCATCGTTCTTTGGATCCACGATATGCCCATAGTGAATCGTATGACTTGGCTGTTCTTTTAATCGTTTATCTTTCAATCGATACACTTCGTCGGCAATGCGAATCGCATCATCTCCACTAATACGAACAATCCCGATAGCCCCTTCGCCAGGCGCCGTTGAAATCGCCGCAATTGTATCAAATTCTGTCTGCATACTATCCCTCACTTCCGTTTCATTGCACAAAAAAAGTGCACACTCCACCCCTTCCTTTTCTAGGGTGGCTCGCACTTTGACTGCTAACCGATATTCTCAAAGAGATTATACACTATTTTCCTTATAATTCATAGGCAGAAAGGCAGATTGGATAAATTCCCAGCGTTTTTTATTTTCTTTTTAAAAATCTACACTTCTCGTTGCACTCTTTCTCAAAACAAGATACAATTTCTCTATGAATATAAAGGAGGATTCCTATGACAGTAGAACATCCATTTAACAAAATCGTAGAAGGCATTGGAGTTTCTGATATTCGTCAATTTGACGCAGAAGTTTCTTCGATTCCTGGCATTATCAAATTAACTCTTGGAGAACCAAACTTTGACACACCTGAGCATATTAAAGAGGCGGCTATCCAAGCGATTAAAGACAACCACTCTCACTACACACCAAACTCAGGAATTCCTGAACTGAGACAAGCTGCGGCTGAGTATTACAACAAGAAATTTAATTTCAATTACACTGGAGACCAAGTCATCACAACGATTGGAGCAACAGAAGGGATCGCGGCAAGCTTACAAGCCATCTTAAACCCTGGCGACACAGTCATCGTGCCAACACCAGTCTTCCCTCTCTACTTGCCAATCACATTAGTGAACCAAGGGAACTTCATTACGGTGGACACAAGTAACGACGGCTTTGTTTTAACAGCGGACAAATTACGCGAAACAATCGAAGCAAATCCAGACAAAAACTTCAAAGCGGTAGTTCTTGTATACCCAAGTAACCCAACAGGCGTGACTTACTCTAAAGAACAATTAGAAGACTTAGCCGAAGTCATTAAAGAGCACCAACTATGGGCGCTTTGCGATGAAGTCTACGCAGAATTAACATACGACAAGACTCACTACTCTCTTGCGAACATCTTGCCGGAACAAACGATTGTCATCACTGGTTTATCAAAATCACATGCGATGACAGGATGGCGTATCGGATTCATCTTAGGACCAACACACTTCATGAACGAAGTCGTAAAAACTCACCAATACATGGTGACAGCTCCAACAAGCTTTGCGCAATACGGAGCGCTTGCGGCAATGTTACACGGCCAAGATGACTGCGCGAAAATGATGGTGGAATATAGCGAGCGTCGTGACTATCTTGCTGCTGAGTTGAAGAAACTTGGCTTTGAAGTCGCAAGTCCTGACGGGGCGTTCTACTTATTCGCGAAAATTCCTGCAAAATGCGGTACTGACTCATGGGCTTTCGTTCGTGACCTTGCTCCAAAAGCAAAAGTAGCACTGATTCCAGGGATATCTTTTGGACCTGGTGGCGAAAGCTATGTTCGTTTCAGTTACGCTGCTTCAATGGAAAACTTAAAAGAAGTTGTCGCTCGTTTAACAACTTACTTAGCAAATATCTAAAGCTATGAAAGTCGAAAAAGACCATATATGGTCTTTTTCTGCTTTATAGTTTATATGCTATATCGTTTTTATTTGTAAAAATACAGAGGAAGAACACGCAATTACCATATATGGTAATTGCGTGTTTTTTCTTTCTGAATTTTTTTCATTTTCTATTGTAATAAGCTATTCCACTTGATAAAAACTGTACTTAAGCATCTGATAGTAAAATCGAATAACAAATAAAAGAGCTAAAATTATCATATATGATAATTTTAGCTCTTTTTCTTATTTCCAAATACTGTCGATAAAAGTGTCGCGACCTGAAAGTCCGCGGTAACGTTTATAATGTTCTGGATCCTTCTTGTAGAAATCTTGGTGATATTCTTCTGCAGGATAGAACGTACTTGCAGGCTCGATTTTTGTCACGATATCTTTTTTGAATCGTCCGCTGGCTTGCAAGGCTGCTTTTGAAGCTTCCGCAATCTTTCTTTGTTCCTCGGAATGATAGAAGATGACTGGTCGGTATGAATCTCCACGGTCCACGAATTGTCCCATTGCATCCGTTGGGTCCGTTTGTTGCCAGTAGATTTCCACGAGTTTTTCATAAGGGAATACTTCTGGGTCGAACGTGATTTGCACGGCCTCTGTATGTCCTGTTGTTCCGCTACATACTTCCTTGTATGTCGGATTTTCTTTGTGGCCGCCTGTGTATCCAGAGATTACAGACTCGATTCCTGGTTGGCTGTCAAATGGCTTCACCATGCACCAGAAACAGCCTCCTGCAAATGTAGCAATTTCTTTTGCCATGTGTATTCCTCCTAGTCTTGTTCCGGGGTCAACGAAACATCTTCCCCGAAAATGCGCATCTTAATCGCGACACCTGTTCTTGTTCCTGCCAATCCACCGAGTCCCGTTTCACGGAGTTCTCGTGGCATTCTTACCCCGATACTGCGCATCGCTTCAATGGTTTCATCGGCTGGAATCACGTTTGTAATTCCTGCAAGTGCCATATCTGCGGCAATCAACGCATTTCCTGCACCAATCGCATTCCGCTTCACGCACGGCACTTCTACAAGACCGGCTACAGGATCACAAACGAGACCTAATAAATTCCCAAGCGCTGTCGCAAAGGCTTCGGAACTCTCTTGCGGCGTTCCACCGGCTGCTTCAACGGCTGCGGCTGCGGCCATCGCGCTGGCACTTCCGACTTCGGCTTGGCATCCACCTGTCGCCCCAGCAATCATCGCGTTATTGGCCACGACCATCCCAAAGGCTGCCGAAGTAAAGAGGAAACGCACTTGTTGTTCATGGTTCAATTTCATCGTATCGGCAATCGAGAACACAACGCCAGGTAAAGTTCCACTCGCTCCTGCTGTTGGAGTCGCACACACAAGCCCCATTGCAGCATTGACTTCGTTTGTTCCAAGCGCGTATTGTACCCCCGCTAGAATACTATCTCCCGACAATGTTTTTCCACGTTCACGATATTTCTTCATCTTCAACGCGTCGCCACCCGTTAAGCCTGTTGGAGAGAACACGCCCTCTCCTTCCACGCTTCGGTCAACGGCGTTCTTCATCGTTTGTAAGTTTTTTTCCATTTTCTCCCAGATGTACTCACGACTTTGCTGGGTCATTTCCATTTCTTGTTCAATCATGATTTCCGAAATGGGCTTCTTTTGTTCTGTTGCTAATGCTACCAATTCTTTAATGGTCGAAAACATTGCAAACTTCCTTCCTTATCATCACGCAAACATGTAGATGTTATGCGTTTTTCTTAATGTTTGTATTTGTTCTTTTAATTCTGGGGATAATAAATCAACAAGCTCATATCCCATCATTTGGCTATCTTCTGTCATTTCTACTCGTTGTTTTGAAATGGTAACGCCATGCTCATGTAGTAAATTGTAGAGAACAGGCATTTCCCCGAGAGAAACCACTTCAAGTAAAATCGGAAGCGGACCTGATAGATCCATCTTGAAGCCATCCACCTCGATGTACTTCACTTCCACTGCTCCGCCACCAACAGAGGTTCCAATGAGACGAATCGTACGTTGCTCGTTGCTCAAGGTCAAATCCGCAGTATTGGCGTGATTCACAGGACTTGGTTCTTTTCGTTCGACAAATTCAATATGCATCCCTTCGGATACGGCAATCTCAACGGCACGCGGCACGCGCTCATCATCTGTCGCAAAACCTAAGATTCCACTAATAATCGCAAAATCCGTTCCGTGTCCCTTATGCGTTTCGGAGAATGATTCATAATAGTCGCATCGCACATTCTTTGGTGTTCCTCCGAACAATTGTCTCGCAAGAGCACCAATCGCAATCGCTCCAGCAGTATGTGAAGAAGAAGGGCCCACCATAATCGGACCAATAATATCAAAACAACTCTTATAATTTTGTACCTTATTTTCTTCCATGTCGGCCATCCTTTCTTTGCTTTACTATCGTATCAGTATCCGCCTTTAATGTAAATTATTTTTGACTTAAAGGAGGCTCTACTCAGCGATTTTTAGCATTCTTTAACTTCTTTTGCAAAATCCCAAAATTCACTTAACAGTAATTTTTGAGAAATTTGGTTGAAAGTCCTCATAGCCCCCTCTTTTTTATGAAAACGCTATTGACGAAAGCACTAAAAAAACTTACAATGGTATTAACTGGTAGTGACCAGTTGTAGAAGAGTTTTTTACGAAAGGAGGAACCGATATGGTAGCCAAACCTTCTCCACTTTACTCAACACTGAGTCTAGCGTTGATCGACTTCATTAAGACCAAGGGAAAAGCACACGAAAAAATGCTTTCGGAGCGCGAAATTACAAAAGTCTATAATGTCAGTCGCACCACCGTTCGAACAGCGTTGAAGGAATTGGAGACGCTTGGATATATTTATAAGCGTCATGGAAAAGGCACGTTCATTTCAACGCAATGGAAAGAACGCCAAAACTTGTTGGAAGGCTACAGTTTCACGGAACAGATGAGGGAACTCGGCAAAGTCCCTTCCACGAAAATTACTTCGCTGGATTGTTACGAAGCCGATGAATTTATCGCTCCACTCGTTGGAATCGAAGCTGGCGACATGCTCTTTCGTCTGAAACGCATTCGGTATGCAGATGGCATTCCACTCATGAAAGAAACAACTTTCTTACCATACGACGTCTTCAAAACCTTAACGAAGACGCAGTTAGAAGGCCAATCTTTATATGAAGTGTTTGCAAATGATTTTCATCAGCAAATCCACTACGCCGACGAAGAATTCTCAGCGAGCATTCTCACGCCGGAAGAAGCGGAAGTCTTGGATGTGGATCCGCACAGCGCTTGTTTACGGTTTATGCGAACCACATTAAATCCTGAAAATCGCATCATCGAATATACGATTAGTGTTGCCAGAAGCGACCAATTCTTCTACAAAGTAAGACACTATCGCACAAACAACTAAAAAAATATTTGGAGGGTATTATGTTTCAATTTTCAACTAGTCAATTAGAAGCTTTATCTGCAGAAATTACAACGCGCGAAATTCGCCAACAACCAGAATTGTGGAAAGAAGCTTTTGATTACTACAAAGCAAACTTAGAACGCATCACTGCTTTCTTAAGCAACTTACCTGAAGGTCGCCTTCGCGTGATTTTCGCAGGTGCGGGTACATCACAATATGTGGGAGATACGATTCTTCCTTACTTAAAACGTACAGGAAATGAGGACCGTTTTGATTTCCAATCTGTCGGAACAACAAACCTTGTAAGTAATCCACATGACTACTTCAAAGCAGAAATTCCTACAGTGCTTGTTTCATTTGCACGTAGCGGAAACTCACCAGAAAGTCTTGCAAGTGTGCAACTTGGCCAACAAATCGTGCGTGACTTCTATCAAATCACGATTACTTGTGCGCCAGAAGGAAAATTAGCCATTGCTGCTAAAGACGACACAAACAACTTACTCTTAATGATGCCAGACCGCTCTAACGACGCTGGTTTTGCGATGACAGGAAGCTTCACATGTATGACTCTTACAGCGCTTCTTGTATTCGACGAAGCACACTCACTTGAAGAAAAAGAAGGCTTCGTGAAAGCCATCCGTCAAATGGGTACAAGCGTCCTCGAACGTGAAGACGTGATTCAACATTACGTAAACTTAGACTACAACCGTGTGATTTACTTAGGTTCTGGTTCACTTAGCGGCCTTGCTCGCGAAGTTCAATTGAAGATTCTTGAATTGACTGCTGGACAAATCGCAACAGCGTTCGATTCTTCAATGGGATTCCGTCACGGTCCTAAATCATTCGTAAACGGCTCTTCTCTAGCCTTCGTATTCGTATCGAACGACGACTATACGCGTCAATACGACATCGATATCTTAAACGAATTACACGGCGACCAAATTGCACGCCTTGTTCTTGCGGTTGGAGTGGATGCAGAAAGCGACTTTGAAGGTCTATCTTTCAGCTTCGATAAAGACTATCGTTTCGTTCCAGATGCTTATCTTGCACTTCCATATGCGGTATTTGGACAAACGGTTTCTCTACTTTCTTCTATCAAAGTTGGAAACAAACCAGACACTCCTTCACCAACAGGCACTGTGAACCGTGTCGTTAAAGGAGTAACGATTCACCCATTAGAAGCATAAATAACTTTATTGAAAAGAGATGATCCTATGACAACTTATATTTATGCAAAAGCATTTTATTTTGAAGACGAAGTGAAAGGCCCAGGGTACTTACCAATATTAGATAATGGAACTTTCGGATCCTTTCAAACTGAAAAACCAGAAAGTGGCACTACGATTATCGACTACGGCAACTATCAAATTGCTCCAGGTCTTGTGGATACACATATTCACGGATTCAAAGGCGCTGACGTCATGGATAACAACGTAGAAGCACTTCGTACTATTTCAGAAGGACTTCCTTCATGCGGAGTTACTTCTTACTTACCAACAACCTTAACCGCATCTCGCGAATTATTAGCGGATGTCTGCCAAACTGTCGGCGATAACGCTACAACACTTGGCGGCGCTAAAATCAGAGGGATTTTCCTAGAAGGTCCATTCTTCTGTGAAAAATACAAAGGCGCGCAAAACCCTAAATACATGGGCGACCCTAAATCTGAAATCTTGGATGAATGGCAAGAACGCGCTGGCGGTTGGGTGAAGAAAATCGCGATTGCGCCAGAACGTGAAGGTGCTGTTGATTTCATCAAACACGCGAAAACAAAAGACATCTATGTCGCTCTTGCACATACAGATGCCACTTACGAAGATTGTAAAAACGCCGTTGAAGCTGGTGCAAACATCTTCGTTCACACTTACAACGGAATGCGCGGCTTACACCACCGCGAACCAGGCGTTGTCGGTGCGGCACTTACATTGCCAAACGTATTCGACGAACTCATCTGCGACGGTCACCACGTCCACCCAGTGAGCGCAAGTATCGTGATGAAATGTTGCGGTCACGACCATGTAGCTCTGATTACAGACTGCATGCGTGCTGGCGGTATGGGCGAATGCGAATCGATGCTGGGAGAATTCCCTGTTATCGTAAAAGACGGTACGGCTCGCTTGAAAGACGGCGGCAGCCTTGCTGGAAGTATCCTAGAACTCATCCAAGGGGTTCAAAACGTTGTAAAATGGGGCATTGCGACTCCACACGAAGCTCTTACAATGGCTAGCCTTGTTCCTGCAAAATCAGTCGGTATCGACGACGTTTGCGGACGCATCGACCCAGGGTATGCAGCGGACTTCATCGTATTAGACGATGATTTACAACTCAAAGCGACTTACTTAGACGGTAAGCCTTATTTCGAAGCTTAATAAAATAAAAACAACTAAAGGAGTGTTATTATGTCAAAATTAGTATTAACAAAAGGAAAATATGATCACTTAGTAAAACTTTCAAACAAAAGCCATGTCATCGGTGCTTTAGCGATTGACCAACGTGGTTCATTGAAAAAAATGATTGCTGCAGGAAATCCAAATGTAAAAGGTGACGAAGGTATCATCCGCTTCAAAGAATTAATCTCTGAAGAATTAACAAAATTCTCTTCTTCAATCCTTTTAGACCCTGAATACGGTCTTCCAGCTGCAAAATTACGCCACGAAGACTGCGGACTTTTAATCTCTTACGAAAAAACTGGTTACGACGCAACTGAAATCGGCCGCTTACCAGACTTACTTCCAATCTGGTCTGCAAAACGTATTAAAGAATTAGGCGCTGACGCAGTTAAAGTTCTTTTATACTATGATATTGACGAAGATCCAGCAATCAACGACATCAAACATGCATGGGTAGAACGTGTTGGTAGCGAATGTGTGGCAGAAGATATTCCATTCTTCTTAGAAATCGTTTCTTACGAAGCAAGTGACGACGATGTAAAATCAGCTGCATACGCAAAAGTAAAACCTCATAAAGTAAACGACGCAATGAAAGTCTTCTCTGACCCACGTTACAACGTTGACGTATTAAAAGTAGAAGTTCCAGTAAACATGAACTTCGTAGAAGGCTTCACTAAAGAAGGCGTTGAACCTGTATATACTCGCGAAGAAGCATTACGTTTATTCAAAGAACAATCTGAAATCACTGACCTACCATTCATCTTCTTAAGTGCTGGTGTTTCTGCTGAATTATTCCAAGAAACTCTACGCTTTGCTAAAGAAGCTGGTTCTACTTTCAATGGTGTGTTATGTGGTCGTGCAACATGGAAAGATTCTGTAGCTGTGTTTGCGACTGAAGGGGAAGAAGCTGGTCGTGCGTGGTTGGCAAACCAAGGACGTAAGAACATCGAGGATCTTAATGTTGTTTTAGATGAAACTGCAACTCCATGGTTAGATCGTGTTGAAGTAAAATAATTACATTATAAGTAAAGAGCGTTGCTCTTGAAACACCTGATAACCGCTGTGGTTTCTTTAAATCCTTGCGGATATCTTCATAGTAATAGTGATGAGGCACCGGCGCAAGCCTTGGTCTTGCGCCTTTAAAGCCTCAAAGGGGACGTACGGAATTTTATTCCTACGTCCCCTAATTCATTTTAATGCAAACTCCCATCACTATTACTATAGAATCCGCAAGGTTCTTCGAAACCACACTAGGTGTTGTGAGCAACGCTCTATTTTTATACTTTTACTAACCATGGGTGCAGTTGAAACCAGACCAAGTAGAAAAATGCCAATAAGAATCCTAGTTTTTTTTCGCAACGCTCTACATTATTTACTTCTTCTAACCATGGATTGCAGAGGAAGGGAGAGAGAGACAAAGCAGGCGATGAGATAGAGAGAGTTTCTTTGAAACCACAATTGGTATTGTTCGCAACGCTCTATTTTTTACTTCTACTAACCATGGATTGCGGAGAAAGAGAGAGAATACAGAAAAAAGGCCGGGCGAAAATCGGCCTTTTTGGCGTTGATTATTTTTTGATGCTGTATTTTGTGCCTTCGAGGGATGCTTGTAATGCGTCGACGCTTGCGTCTCCTTCGACTGTAGCTACTTTGTTTTCTAAGCTGACTTCAACGTTTGTTACGCCTGGTACGCTTGAGAAACGTTCTTTCACTGTGTTGGCACATCCTGCGCATTTGATTCCTTCTAAATTGTATTCTTTTTTCATCATAAATCTCTCCTTTATAGTTATGCTTTCCAGCGTTTTAATCTTAGGGCGTTGAGGACAACGGATACGGAACTGAAGCTCATTGCGGCTCCGGCAATCATTGGGTTGAGGAGTGGTCCGCCAAAGAGGTGAAGAACTCCCATCGCGAATGGAATTCCGATAACGTTGTAGGCAAATGCCCAAAATAGATTTTCTTTAATATTACGGATGGTTGCACGGCTGAGTTTTAACATCGCTGGTACATCCATCAAGTCGCTCTTCATTAAGACGGCGTCCGCAGATTCGATGGCTACGTCTGTTCCAGTACCGATTGCGATACCGACTTGCGCTTGTGCAAGAGCTGGGGCATCATTGATACCATCTCCCACCATCGCCACAATATAGCCTTCTTCTTGCAATTTTGAGACATAATTCGCCTTATCTTGCGGTAAAACTTCACTAAATACGCGGTCAATCCCCACTTCAGCAGCAATTGCTTGTGCAGTTCGTTCGTGGTCCCCTGTCATCATGGCTACTTGAATGCCCATTTCATGTAGGGTTTGGATGGCACGCGCGCTGCTTTCTTTTACTGTGTCCGCTACAACAATCAAGCCTTGTACAGCATCGTTATATCCGATATAGAGCGGTGTTTTCCCTTGTTCAGCAAAACGGTTCGCTTTTTCATTCATCGCTTCATTGGCAAGACCATTTTCGCGCATCCATTTTTCATTCCCAAGGAAGACGAGTGTTTCACCAACGTGGCCTTTAATCCCAAAACCAGGGATGGCTTCGAAGTTCGTCACTTCTTCAAATGCGGCCCCTTGTTCTTTGGCTTTGGCAACAATCGCTTCACCAAGAGGATGTTCGGACGCTACTTCAAGGCTGGCAGCTAGACGAATGATTGCTTCTGCATCGGTATTGTCGGCAGTGACCACATCTGTGACCACAGGAGTTCCGTTTGTGATAGTTCCTGTTTTATCGAAAACAACCATATTCACGTGGTTGGCTTCTTCCAACGCTTCCCCACTCTTAAGAAGGATTCCGTTTTCGGCCCCTTTACCAGTCCCAACCATGATAGCTGTTGGTGTCGCAAGTCCTAACGCACATGGGCAGGCAATAACGAGCACTGAGATGGTAATCGTGAGGGCGAATACCCATGATTCTTGTCCAAAGAAATACCACGCAAGTCCAGAAACAAGAGCCAAGCCGATTACGATTGGAACGAATACTCCTGAAACCTTGTCGGCGAGTTTTGCGATCGGTGCTTTTGATCCTTGCGCTTGTTCGACTAAATGAATGATTTGAGAAAGGGCTGTGTCTTTCCCGATTTTTGTTGCTTTTAGAATGAAAGAACCTGTCTTGTTTAAACTTGCCCCAATCACTTCATCGCCAACTGATTTCGATACTGGAATACTTTCCCCTGTTAACATCGATTCGTCAACGGTTGAGTTTCCTTCTGTCACGACGCCATCGACTGGAACTTTTTCACCCGGTTTAACACGAATGAGGTCGCCCACTTGCACTTCTTCTACAGGAACTTCTACTTCTTGTCCGTCGCGTAAAACAGTCGCCATTTTAGGGGCAAGGCCTACGAGCGTTTGAATCGCCATGGATGTTTTCCCTTTTGACACGTCTTCGAAGTATTTTCCAAGAGTGATCAAGGTTAAAATAACGCCGGCTGATTCGTAGTAAAGGTTCATCGCAAAATGCGCGTGGCCTTCTAATACATGGTACGTTCCGTAAAGACTATAAAGGAACGCTGCGCTTGTTCCAAGTGCGACTAAGCTGTCCATGTTCGGATGTCCTTTAGACAAGGCTTTAAATCCATCCACGAAGAAATGACGGCCAAGCCAGATAATTGGAAGAACGAGTGCCAATTGAATCAACGCGTAGCTCACAGGGCTTTGCATTGGGCTTAGGAACGCTGGCATTGGAATTCCAACCATATCGGCCATTGCGATAAAGAGAAGTGGCACGGCGAAAATCGCTGAAATGGTTAGGTTTCGCTTCATTTCTCTTAAGTGCGCTTCTTTCTTTTCGTTCTTTTCTTCGAGTTCTTCTTCCACTGATTTACCACGAGGACGAGCGCCGTATCCCACACCATCGACCACTTTGGCGATGTCTTCAGGGGTCACGCTATCGTTTGCTTCAACAGTCATGATCTCGGTTGCCAAGTTGACGCTGGCTTTATCAACGCCAGGAATTTTGCTGACGGCATTCTCGATCGTCATGGCACATGAAGCACAACTCATTCCTTCAATAATGTACTCTTTTTGTTTGCTCATTACTTTCACCGCTTTCGTTTACATTTGTAATTTACATTGTTAGTTTACACCCGTAATTTACAAATGTCAACAAGAAAGTTTGAAAAAATTTTTTGAATAAAAAAACTCAAGCCAACAGCGATTCTGCCGGCTTGAGTTTGGATGTAATCTATTTAATTTGCTGAAGATAAAATTTCTTCTATCGTAGTTTCTCTCTCTTGGACTAAATCGTAAAAGCCAACATGAACACCTTTTTCATATAGCCAACATAAGTCTGTTCCATACGGCGCTTCGAAAATCTCTAGCATCACTGGAGCAATCTCATAAATGGAGTCGGCTCCTAGAATTTTGAAATTGGCTGCATCTGAAAGATATTCTTCATCATCTTCAATGGATAATAGATTCCATCCGTTCAATGGAGGGAGTATAGATTGATCACGAAAAGTATATCGAATCGGCTTGCCCTCAAGAATATTATTCGAAACAATAAAGCCACCAAAATCACTATTATTAATCATAGTACTCCTCCTGTAAACTAGGAATTAACAACATTGATGTAAAAAACAAGTTGATTATCCTCTTAATTTGCCGTTTTGGCCAAGGTTTTCTGCTTTAATTTCTTGAATAATGATATGAATATGTTCTGTTGGAGCGCCAGTGTGTTTAGAAACCACTTCTGTCACTTCTTTGACAAGGGCTTCTTTTTGTTCACGGCTTCTTCCTTCGATCATTTCAACATGAATAAATGGCATGGTTGTGCCTCCCTTCGCTTAAACTAGTTTATTTAGTTGCTCTTTGGTTCTATTTTACTCCTAAATGGGAGAGAATACTAGGTGTGGTGCTGGAAAGGACTCACACCCTGTGTAGAGTTGGGTTCGAATCACACCCTGTGTAGTTGAACTCGGGCTCACAGGACTGACGTCCACTTCCCAGAATATCCGCACGACTGCAAGCAGTCCCTTGCGTTATTCTGGTCCAGTGGTTCAGTCCTGAGCGTTCGCCCTCATATCCTGTATTTCTCTATTAAAATTTTCATGGTTTTGTTTGAAAAGAGCACGGTGAGGATGGCGGTATTCAATGGGAGCGAGATCATATTTTTCAGGATTCGCAGTGGCATGAAGGCGGCGAAGGCTTTTTGCGTCATCATATACACCCAGATTGAATTCAAGCCGAGGTTACAGAAGATGGTGACGAGTAATACTGCGAGTCCGATTTGTTCCCATCTGAGTGGTCTCTTATATAAGAAGTATCCGTAGATGAGTCCTCCGACAAGAGCTGTGAAGGTGTATCCGATGAAGAATTGTCCACTCTCTCCGCGGAAGAAGTTTCCGAGGATATCGACTAGAATTCCCACAAGTGCTGCACGCCACGGTCCAAGCATCACCCCTGCGATGGCTGCTCCGATAAACCCAAATCCGATTTGTACGTAGAGGCCGAATTTAATTGTCGGCAGCATTTCCATGACAAGACGAATGGCTACGACCATCGCCATCACTGTAATATCCAGTGTTCTTTTTCGATTGTATTTCTTTGTATTTTCCATATTAGCATCTCCTTTACTTGTAAAGAGTTGCTCCATTTAACTACTTCTATTTCTAGTGTTGTTTAAATGCAGCGAATGCGACTAAATTACCGCAATGTTTCCATTTTCGTCCCAGTGGCAACATTCCATCCGCCGGGCACTTAACGCAATAAAGTCTACTCTGATTTTAGGTTCTAGAAAATTTAGTTCCTACTTTCCATGAATCTCCTTTCTTACTCTTGGTTAGAATACCTGTCCTTTCTTGTTGCGTCAAGCAAACATGATTTTTCTTCGTTTAAACCGTCCAAACCTGAATGAAAACTTGCTTCCAATTATTTTCATAACTTTTATTAAATATTTCACTTAAAATTTATATAATGTTTAAGATTGATACCGTTTTCCCCAACGTGTATAATATTATTAACTCTCTTTACAAATAGAAAGGTTAGACAATGAGCAATGAACGTTATTTAATGATGGAATCCGATATTAAGAGCTTATCGTTTCAATTGGAATCTATCACAAAATCTAAATATGACAGCGACTGGCATAGTACGCTCCATACGCACCCTTTTACGGAATTATTTTACGTTGTAGACGGAAAAGGCGAGTTTAATATTCAAGGCCAACGTTTTCCTGTAAAACCAAACGACTTTGTCATTATCAATCCGCAAGTAGAACATACAGAATTATCCTCTCCAGATGAACCGCTGGAATATATTGTATTAGGAATTAATGGGCTCTCCTTCTCAAACTTAACGCCCGTCTCGGAAGGTGGACATCCATTTTCATTCTTCAACTTGCGAGATGAGCAAAAAGACATCTTGCGTTATTTGAATGCGATGGTACAAGAGGCCACTTCCCAATCGATGAGCTACGAATTAGTGTGCCATAACTTATTAGAAATCTTATTAATTAAAATCTTGCGTCACCAACACTTCGACCTCGAAGTCGGCAAACAAAGCAAGGCGACAAAGGATATTTCGTTTATCAAGCACTACTTAGAAACGTACTATCACGAGAGTATTCAGCTAGAAGACCTCGCTTCGATGACGCACTTGAGCCGTTTCTATATTTCACACAGCTTTAAGAAAGAAATCGGCATGTCTCCGATGGAATATTTGATTGCTATCCGGATTAAAGAAAGTAAGATTTTATTACGAACAACGAACTACTCGATTTCTCAAGTGGCGGATATTGTTGGATTTACCACTCCAACGTATTTCTCAAAACAATTCCGTAAGAGTGCAGGGATTTCGCCAACCGATTATCGGGAACAATATCAAGGAGTTCAGAAATGATTCGACAACCTAAGCGCGATGAACGACGACAAATCATCCCTCTGATCGAACTGATTATGCAAGATATGGAACTGCCGATTCTGGAACACACGAGCCCGGAAATGCTCTACGCGATGCTAGAAGAAGCCATGCTCGATGACCAGTTTCGCTATGGGCTGAAGAACACCCTCGTCTATATTCATGAAGGAAAAATCGCAGGGGCCATCTTTGGCTACCACGGACACTTAGAAGACGCGATTGACGACCCGTTCCACCGATTGTACGAGGATTACAATACCCCGCATCAAATCCCGCTCTACGAGGATAAGGAAACGATGCCTGGTGAATGGTACATCGATATATTAGCGGTCTATCCCGAATATCGTCGTCTTGGAATCGGCCGTAAATTATTGGTCGAAGTAGAAAACTTAGCACGCCAACAAGGGGCCACAAAAATCGCCCTCAACTGCGAGAAGGACAATACGAAGGCCTATCAATTATACGAAAAACTAGGCTACACGCCTGAGAGTGAACGCATCTTAAGCGGTCATCCGTATTACCATATGACGAAAACCTTATAAAAAATCCCACTTTGGACAAAATCGTTCAAAGAGAGAATTGTTAAAATGTAACTTATATGTTACATTTTGCTTTTTTACAAAACGAAAAAGAGACTCGAAATTTCGAGTCTCTTATTTTTGCTTCTATGATTATTTTACAGAGGCTTGACGGAGGTTGATTGTACGTCCGAATGGAAGTACTTCGAATCCGTCTACGTTTTCAGCAAGTAAGTAGCTTTGGCTTGCTTGGTAGATTGGAGCGATAGCCACATCATCCATCACGATTTTTTCAGCCGCAATCATTTGTTTGTAACGTTCTGCTGGCTTCGTTGCGTATGTTGTTTTCACTTCAGCAACGGCTTTATCGTAGGCTTCGCTTGAGTAGTTCCCGAAGTTGATTCCTCCACCTGTTACGTATTGTTCTAAGAAGTTTACTGGATCTTGATAGTCAGGTGCCCATGTTCCGAAGAAGAAGTCGAAATCATCTGCACGTTGTAATTCAAGACGGTTTTTCAATGGCACTGATTTAATGTTCAATGTCACGCCTGGTAAGTTCTTTTGGATTTGCGCTTGTAAATATTCGCCAACCACTTTCGCACTACCTGCATCTGACGTTAATAAGGTCACTTCGATTGTGTCCATCCCTAATTCTTGTTTAGCAAGTGCTAATTCTTTTTGCGCTTCTTCGACATTGTAGGTGAGTAAGTCGCCACGGTCTTCCACATAATCTTTCCCCGTTTCTGGGTTTTCAGCAAATCCCTTTGGAACAAGACCATTTGAAACGATTGAGCCGTCTTTTAACACGTTGTTTACAAGAGCCGCTTTATCGTAAGCCATCGCAATCGCACGACGGAAGTGTTTGTTTCCTGTGATTTTGCGTTCTACGTTGAAATTCATGTACCCCATTGTTGCTTTTGGAATAGCGTGATACGTTGGTTGCGTTTTATATTGATCGACGAATTGTTCGCTGATTGTTGTGTATTGGACTTGTTTTCCGTCAAATAATTGAACAGAAGTCGCTACTTCTTTCGATACATTCACAGTAACGTTTTGTAATTGAACGTTTGCTGCATCCCAGTAACCGTCGTTCTTCACAAGTTTCCAAGAAAGTTCAGAACCTGTCCATCCTTCTAATTTGAACGGTCCGTTTGTCACGATTGAATCTGCTGAAGAACCGTATCCTTCGCCTTTTTCTTTCGCCACTTTTTCAGATTGTGGTAAGAAACGTGACCCTGTTAATAATTTTGGTAAATATGGAGCAGGATTTTCAAGCGTGATTTCTAATGTTTTATCATCAATCGCTTTAACCCCTAATTCTTCTGTCGATAATTCGCCTGAACGAATTTTCTTCGCGTTTTTGAACACATCAGCCGATTGCGCCACGTGTCCTTCTTTAGGGTCTACTAATTTACGGTAAGTGTACACGAAGTCGCCTGCTGTTACAGGAGTTCCGTCAGACCATTTTGCATCACGTAATTTAAACGTATATACAAGGCCGTCCGCACTCACAGTTGGCTCTTCTGCTGCCATTCCTAATTCAACTTTATTGTCTTTAGTGACACGATATAATCCTTCAAAAATTTGCCCTAACATATCTGAGCTCGGAACATCATCGTAGTCCGCGCTATCTAATGTTGCTAACTCTCCGAATGTTGTAATTGTTAAACTTTGTTGATTACCTGATGTCGATGTCGATGTTGAATTGCCACCACATGCAGCCAAACCTAACGAAACAAGTAGTGTAGTCATTAATAATTTGGTTGATTTTTTCATAACAATTCTCCTTTGCTGGTATAATCCATCGCCTATGCGATAGATACATCATAGCATGGATACCCAAACCACCAAAATTTAATGCCTACACCAGGATACGAGGGCGAACGCTCAGGGACGAATCATTGGAAACAAACACCGCAAGGGACTTGGAACAAGTCGTGCGGATGTTTGTTGAAATGGACGTCGGCCCTGTGAGCCCGAGTTCAACTACAAACAGGATGTGAGTCTTCACGGTTAGCCTTCCCAGGTGTTTTGACAAACATCCCCAAAATAAACTTTCAAAGCCTACTATTTTATGGTACTTTATACTTATTAAAGTCATCGTTTTAAAGGAGAACAATCATGACAGAAAAGCATAGTAATCAATACATCAACGGTTTAATCATTCTTGCAATTGTTATGTTCATTATAAGTATAATTGCGATGGGACACTCCCTACTCTATCCAACTGCAGACACTTTATATAAAGAAGGAAAAGTCTTTGGTTTGCCTTACAAGAGCGACCAAGAAACGGTTGCTGTAAAAATCACGTATTTCGACCCTGATTATATGGCTACTGTCACTAGAAGTAACACAAAATTATATTTTATTCAGTTTTCAAAGCCAAAGACAATTATTAATACAAATACATTCGGGTATGCCAGCATTGAGATTAAAGACGGCGATCCCCTTCTGGATAAATTAAAGTCAGCGCCTGATCTATCCCAGAACCCAATGATTGTGGCTGCCACTATTCGTCAATCTGGCGCTAAAAACGCTATTCAAGATTATCATTATAAGTTCAGTAATCTTGTGGATCGAGATGAAGATATCAAACCTTATGCTGAAACAGTATATTATGTTTCAGTAGATGAATATGATAAAAGTCGTTTGGTAGGCTATCCTATCGCTCTCATAACTATCCTGATGGGCCTATACTTCCTATACAGCGCCTTTTCTTTACGAAAAAAAGAAAAGCTTACATTGAACTATACGATACCTATCCAGCATTAAATCCTTCAATGGATACTGTATAAGACAACGCAACATAAGTAGACCAAGCATTAGGAATCATTTTATATAAGAACCATCTGTTTCTTCCAAAAGAGGCTCTTAGAGTATATGATCTAAAAAAAGCTAAACAAATGAAGTGCACCCCAAAAGTTAGATTTTCTGTCTAACTTTTGGGGTGCACTTCATTCTGGCCTAGGATATGAGGCAGAAAGACAGAAGCCACTGCATTTAAAGATTGGCCTATTCCCCTGAACTCCCCCCCTTGCCTTTCTTGTCCATCTCCATTACCATAGAACTAACAAGAAAAAGGAGTTTTCCATATGCACAAAAATCGCGTTCGTGGTTATAATAAACGTTTTTATCCTGGGGTGGCCTTAATCGTGGCAGCTATGCTTTGCCTTGTTTTTGCATTAACAAGACTAAACGTTCCATTATTACAACTGCAAAATAAATATTTTAACCTCAATGATATCGTAAAAAATGAAGATTCTATCTTAAAGGTCACTGGTATCGACAAGCACTCCGTCGAAAACTCGGACTTTGGAAAATGGTCGCTTTATATCGTCTCTTATTTAGAAAAAGATTCTCATGGAAAAGAAACGACACAGTACATCGGGTTAGAATTAGATGAAGAGACCGCCAAACAATTAATCGATAAGAAAAATACCTTAAGAGATCATCCTGAAAAAGTTGCGGGCACCTTTGTTGAGCCAGAATTTCACGATAAGAAAGTGATGAATTATAGCTATCGTACCCAAGATGCGATGGAAAAATACATCAAAGCCCCACTTTCACGTCGTTATCAAAACTATGTATCGATTAAACCAGGAAAGGAAACACAAAAGCTCTTCCTAATCCTCTCCCTTGTCCTCTTCATCCCAGGGCTAGCCCTCGTGTATTTAGCGGAAAAACATCATCAATTTGCGACGTACTACAATAGTCTATTTGCAGGATATAAGAACACAGAAGCGTTAGTGGAAAGTCATCCAGAGTTGAAAGGCAAACGTTTATCCACATTATTGAATAAATCCGATTATATCGATGATACCTTAGGAGTATACATCTATAAAAACTTCTTCTGTTCTACTGTAAAAGGATTAGAGATTTATGATTTAAACAAAACGAAGAGCGTACATCACTTTGAAAAAACATTTTACCCTGAAGAAGGTGGCAGCTTCATGAAGTCGTACCTTGTATTTTCAACCAGTGATCCAGATGCTGCGGTTCGCAGTACGAAGATTCAAATTAAAAATATCGGCGAAGAGACCGATGCACATCTACAGCCATTCTTTGACAAATTGCGTCAAGATTTCCCAGCTATTGAGATTGAGGCTAAAAAAGAAAGTAAGAGATAAGGAGTCCAACAGGATTCCTTATTTTTTTCAACACGAAATTATCATATATGATAATTACCATATATGATAATCTCAGTATTCAAATAAAGTCACTTGCAAAATGCTATTTTCTAGAGTATTATAGCTGTATTATATATATATTATCGAAAAGAGGTTTATATCATATGACAGAAAATCGTAATCACGGCTTTAGAATTCGTTTTTACTTCGGACTTATTTTAATTATTGCCGCTTGCGTCATCGGATTTTTAAATTTCCAAAAACCAGACGCTAAAAAAATCTATGAAGACGGAAAAGCTCTTCCCTTCAGTTCAAGCAATGACGATAAAGAATCAGCTCTAAAAATTACTGATATCTCAAAAGAACCCGTCATCGAAGTAGATAAAGGAAAAACCTATATCTACATTGTTGAATATGAAAAAGCAGGTACTTCAAAAGGAAAAGAACCTGGTTATATCGGTCTTGAATTAACAAAAGAAGATGCTGCAAAATTAGTCGCAAAAGCTGATACAATGCAAGACAATCCAGAATATGTTTACGGTACAATCATTTATTCATACCGTAATAAACATGCGATTCAAAACTACAGCGACTTAATTACTCAAGCGTTCAAAAACTATAACCTTCTACAAGCTGGTGCAGATACACAATTCTACTTCTCTCAAACAGAAGCTAGCTCTGCAAAAAAAGGTGGATTAATGGTTGCGGCAGGTCTTACAATTGCAGGGCTTGTATTTATCGGTTTAGCGTTCTTGAAACGTAAAAAAGTTGGTGCGGCTTACGACGAAATGTATGCTGCTTACCCAGAATTACGTGGCAACTTAGATTTACTACGTACAAACGCTACTTATGCGGATGACGAAACATATGTATACATCTACAAAAACCACTTCTTCACTACTTGGAGCGGATTAGAAGTATACGACTTAACAAAAGCAAAACGCGTTTACCACTATCAGTTATCACACAAGAGATATGGAATTACAACGAACATTGAATCATTCCTAATCTTCTTGTCAGACGACAGTTCATACAAAGGTAAGAAGAAGAAAATCGAAATTAAGAATGTCGGTGAAGAAACAGATGACTTCTTACAACCATTCTTCCGTGCAGTTGTTGAAGAATTTCCTAACACTGCTGTGGGGTATGAAAATAATCGTCCGTTCTAATTAAGGATGCGAGGGCGAGCGCTCAGGACTGAAACACTGGACCGGAGTAACGCAAGGGACTTGGAACAAGTCGTGCGGATACTACGGGAAGTGGACGTCAGTCCTGTGAGCCCGAGCTCAACTAGGCAGAAAGACAGAAGCTAAAAGAAGACTCGCAGTGCGAGTCCTTTTTTTATTGCATTTCTAGTGAAAATCAGCTTGCAAAAAATCATTATCTAGAGTACTGTTAATTTAAACAATATTATTGCAAAGGAGTTTTTATTTTATGACAGAAAATCGTAACCACGGTTTTAATATCCGTTTTTATTTCGGAGTAATTTTATTAATTGTAGCTGCTGTCCTTGCTTTCTTCGCTCTCAAGAAAGTAGACGTTGACACATTGGTAAAGGACAATAAATTCTTTACTCACTATTCTGCAAAGGATGGCGATCAACTGGCTGTCAAAATCACACAAATTACAGCTAACCCTGTAATTACCGTAGATAATGGAAATTCATACGTATACATTATTGAGTATGAAGATGAAGGTAAAGAGGCAAACGGCCAAAAAAAATACGCTTATGTAGGTCTTGAACTAGATAAAGAGACTGCTCAAAAATTAGTCGCAAAGAATAGTACTTTACCAGATAACCCTGAGATAATGGCCGTTACCCTTGTGGACTCTTCTAGAAACAAAGGAGCTATTAAAAACTACGATGACCTTATGCTCAATGGTTTCAAAAGCTATAATTTAATTGAACAAGAGATTGAATATAGAGACTACTTATCTATTTCTGACAAATCATCTACTCAAAAAACTCAATTAATCATCGCTGCTGGTCTTACACTCGCAGGTCTTGTATTTGTTGGTTTAGCCTTCTGGAAACGTAGAAAAGTTAGTGCGGCTTACGATGAAATTTACGCTGCTTACCCAGAATTACGTAACAACTTGGATTTATTAAAAACACATGCGACTTATGTCGACGATGAAATGTTTGTATACATCTACAAAAACCACTTCTTCACTACTTGGAGCGGCTTAGAAGTATACGACATTACAAAAGCAAATCGCGTTTACCACTATCAAGTAACACACAAGAAATATGGAGTGACAACCAATATTGACTCATTCCTTATCTTCTTATCAGATGACAAATCATACCGTGGTAAGAAAACGAAGATTGCTATCCATAATATTGGGGAAGAAACCGATGACTTCTTACAACCATTCTTCCAAACTGTGGCCCAAGAATTCCCTAACGTAGCAGTAGGATATGAAAATAATAGACCATTTTAAGGATACGAGAAAAGGCGCTTAGAAACGAATCACTGGACCAGAATAACGCAAAGGACTGCTTGCAGTCGTGCGGCTATTCTGGGAAGCGGAACTTCACACTGCGAAGTTCCGCGTTTCTGCCTTTTCGAGTTCAACTACACAGGATGTGAGATCTTCAAGATTGATACACCCACCAAACCGACTCGCAATGCGGGTCGGTTTTTTTGCGCAAACTAAATAAATTCTGCGACTAAATTAAAAAATTAACTTTGCAGTTCAAAGATATTTGTGGTATATTATATCTATCATACAACCCATGTTAAAGGAGAATAATCATGACTGAAAAACGCAATACTAAAGGCTTTGTCGGCCTCATTATCGGTGGAGTTCTTTCCCTCATCGTTGCTCTTGGCGCGCTAGGTTTCTTCCAGTTCTACCAAACTGCCGACAACTTATACAATAAAGGGAACATCTTCGGTGAAGCCCCAATGAAAGACGAAGCTGTTACTGCTGTTAAAATTACAGGCTACGCAGAAAACCCTATCGCTACAATCGACGGAGGCACAAAATTATACTTAATCGAGTTCTCTAAAAGTGATAACGATGACTATGGTTATACAAGTCTCGAAGTTAAAG
This sequence comes from uncultured Streptococcus sp., assembly GCA_902479935.1. GTDB lineage: Bacteria > Bacillota > Bacilli > Lactobacillales > Aerococcaceae > Granulicatella. Next base: position 59,346 of record CABSQV010000005.1, read on the forward strand.
AAGGCGATAAATTAATTGAAAAATTAAAATCAACCGATGATCTTCTAGCAAACCCTGTCATCGTAGCAGCTAAAATGCGTAAATCAGGTGCAGACGGTGCTGTCCGTAACTACACTTCTGAATTTAAAGCAACCATTAGCGAGAACGAAAACATTTCAAAACTAGCTGAAACAGAATATTACGTTTCTGTTTACGAGTTTGACAAAGATCGTCAATTCGCATATATCGTTGCTGGTATTGCGGGTATTATTGCTCTTGTATTCTTCTACAGCGCTTTTGCAACACGTAAAGGGGAAGACAAAGCGTATAACGAATTATACAGTGCTTATCCAGAATTAAACTATTCAATGGATACAGTATTAGATAATGCAACTTATGTCGATAATCAATTAGGAATTGTTTTATACAAACACCACCTACTTGCGACATACAAGAATTTCCAAGTATACGACTTAACAAAAGCTGAACGAATTTACCACTACGTTTATACTCAAAAATCATACGGAATGACTGTTAACCGTACTTCTCAATTAATCCTTCTAACGAACGACAAATCATACCGTAGAAAGAAAACTTCTCTACTCATTAAGAACGTTGGGGACGAAACAGATGACTTACTACAACCATTCTTCTATGCAGTAAGCCAAGAATTCCCAGACATCCTATTAGGATACGAAAACAAAAGCAAGAGACCATTCTAGGATGTGAGACATCGCGCCCAGAAATGGAACGTTGGACTCGAACGCCGGAAGGAACGTGAAACGTTCTGCGGACGTTTGAGGAAACGCACGCCATTTCTGCGATGGCGAACTCAACTTCACGCCCGAGTTCAACTCCAGGATGTGAGACATCCAACCTAAAAAGATAAATACAACCAAAAAAGAACCGCCATTTTCTCTATGGCGGTTCTTTTGCTTTACAATATTCATTTTTGATTAATCAACATATGAAGTTTTTGTACGGTTTAAGAATGCATAAGCTAACCCGATTAAGATTCCTCCACCAATCCAGTTCCCAACAAATGATACTGACCAATGACGAATAATATTTAGCCAATTCAAGGCATCGATTGAGTTTCCAACTGGTGAGAATTTCACGATAGAGAACGATGCAAAATTCGCCACTACGTGTTCATTTACTAGGTAAACGAACATAAAAATTGCAGAAATAACAATCCATAATTTTGCTTCTTCACTCTTGATTAAAATGAATGAAAGAATCGCAACGTTAACAAAGACATTTGCTAAAATACCTTCTAATAAAATTAGTTCGTTTGAACGAGACAATTTCAATTCAGCTACTTTTGCTATGAATTCATTTGCATTGATTCCGTTAAATGCTGAACTATTTGCGAACAATGCTCCTATAAACATGGCCCCAACTAAATTAAATAGAGTACAATAGAATAAAATAGCAATTGCTTTAGACCATTTAATATGCTTTTGATAAGCTCCCGCTGTTAAGAACATCATATTTGAAGTAGCTAACTCGCCATTTAAAAATACAACATAAACTAATCCCCAAGTGAAGATAAATGCAAAAGTAAATCTACTTAGAGCAGGGTTTAATCCAGCAATAATTTGTGCTGCATGAGCTCCTGCGGCTGTACTCATCGTTAAAAATGCACCCGCAAACATTGAACGCAGTGCATAACGCATCTTACTCTCGTCAAAAAGTGCCTCCTTTTTGTGACATGCTTTTTCAAGTTTTGTATTGAACTCACTCGTGTGTTCCATAACATTCCTCCTAAAAAATAATTACACTTTAGTATACCATTTTTATCACAAATGCAAAGTCTTTTCTATCTTTTTTGTCAAAAATTACTTTACAAGTTTTATGAAGATTGTTAGAATGAGGGCTGATTAAAACAGCCTAAAGGAGATTCTCATGAAGAAAATTTTTGGAATTTTAACAGCAGCTATATTCTTAACCGCATGTGGACAAACACCTGCAAATACGAACTCAACGACGACAAGTGTTGAAACGACTACTGCTGCTCAAACCACTAGTGTTACTCTAAATGTTACAAAAGACGGACAAGCCATCGAAGGGAGCCCGTTCACCCTCACTTTCAAAGAAGGCGACAATCTTCTAGACGTGATGAAAGCACAACTAAAAATCGTTGAGAAAGACGGCTTTATCTCTTCTATTAACGGTGTGGAACAAGTCCCAGCCGAAAACAAATACTGGTTATTCGACGTGAACGGTACGATGAGCCCTGTTGGCGCAAAAGAAGTCATCCTAAAAGCAGGCGACGTCATCGACTGGAAACTCAACAAACTTCAATAGTCCGATGGTCAATTCAACTAAAAAAATTACCCTTATCGCCCTACTATCAGCCTTTTGCGTGATTGGAAGACTTGGACTTCTCTCACTTCCAAATGTTCAACCGATTACCGTTGTAGTCATTTGGATTACGTTAGAACTTGGACTTTTGTACGGCGTTGCTATCAGTAGCATCTCCATTTTGATTTCCAACCTTTTAGTAAGCATGGGGCCGTGGACGCTCTATCAGATGATTAGTTTTGCCCTCGTCTGCGTGTGTGCATTGCTTCTTCGTCCATTGTGGAGAAAAAGAAAACAATTCCCGCGCCTAGCTTGGATTCTTTTTCCAATCTTTGCAGGACTCATAGGCTACTTATATGGCTTTATCATCTCGATTTTCTGGGTATACAGCATGCCTGGTCTGAACTTCTGGATTTACTATTTGAACGGCGTTCTATTCGATACGTACCACGCCATCGGAAATGTCGTCTTCTGGGTCTTATTGATTCCACTGTTCGAGAAACTAAATCCATTCAAAATGCTACAAAAATAATAACAGACTTAAAATCACCCCTTATAAAAGGATGGTTTTAAGTCTGTTTGTGTTTAGAATGATTCCTTCAATCTTTACGGATTTTGCGTCATCATTCAATCAAATTAAATTTCGAATCTTATTTCAGCAAGTAATTTAATATGTCTTTTTCTAATTTTCGTACGGGGTACTGCGCCTTTACTTTGATTTTTGCATTGTTACATCCAGCGTAGCCTTGCACGACATCCACTTGTGGAATGACTACCCAATCTCCCAGAACTTCTTGCGCGCTCTCTGTGTTTTCATCCAAAATGCACACAAAGCGGTATTCTCTCTCGTGTTGCCACTCTTTGAATTTTGCAAAGGTCGCCTTAATATAGAAATTCAGATTCGAATACGAGAATTGATTGCTATTGCTTCTTGTGTTCGGACGTTTATCAATATATTCCACCGGGCCGTATACACAAAGTCCGTCTACCTTCAAGGAATGGATTTTATTCAAAAGACTCGCATACGAATACTCCAGCGCATACCCTGCGTGGCTATTGGCGTAATAAGACCACATTAAAATATTATCCGCAGCATGCGTAAAGCAAAACACTCGGAAGAAATCCATCATCGAATGGCCGTCCGCGTAGTAGCAATTACAGTCAAACGGGTCGTTGAAATGCTTCGGATGGCTAAACGATACATTCCCTTCCACCACCTGATACGGATTCTTCTCAATCGTTTCCTTGGCATAGTACTTCACAAAAACTTGGCGCTCTTCTTGAATCGTTGCTTCTGCCTTTTTAAAATACGTCTCAACGTCTTCTTTAAATACCCCTTGAAACTGTTCGACTAACTGATCTGGTGCTAAAAATCCCAGTCTGATGTTCTTCGCGAGCTGGTCATTGAACTCTTTATCCGCCCTTTCTACGTCAACCCCTTCCGGAATCTTCGTATTCGCATTTTGAATATACACAACCTTTTTATACTCTAAGTCAGTCGGTTCTTTCGTCGGTTGTTTAAACAGTGAGACAAACACTTTCTCTTTTGTTTTGCGGTCGGCTACTAAAAAACAATTACTATCTAAGAAGGATTCCACCAGGCGGTACTCTTTATGCGTTTGTAAAAATGTCGCCTTAGCAATCAAATAACGATACAGCTCGATGTCCTCTTTTAAAATGATTTTCAACAACCCCACCTCCTCACTGAGAGTATAACATTTCCTAGAGTCAGTTTGAAGCTTGGTAGAGATTGAGACGTAGGCTCAATCCGGTGCCCCATTATGACTATTATGAAGACATCCGAGGAATCTGAAAGATAGACGCAAGTCTACTTTTATTATTTTTAGCACTTTCAGCACACAAAAAAAGGAGGGGTTGCCCCCTCCTTTGATTAGTCATTATCTTCATAGGTTTCGTCTGTTTCGCCTTCTTCAGCACGAATCTGCTCGAGTTCTTCCTCAGAAAGTTTTATGACATGGATCTTACGAATACGATCATTCTCGGTTTCTGTCGGTTGTAACAGATACCCTTCGAATCTCACTTTCACTACCTCATCATCATCTGGGAAGTAGCCAAGCTTCTCGATAATTGCACCCGCCATTGTGTCCACTTCATCAGACTCTAATGACGTTTGATAAATTTGATTGAATCGGTCGAGCGACATTCCGGCATCAATCACCGAATTGTTTTCGTCGATTTCTACGACTTCTTTTTCTTCTTCGTCGTATTCGTCTTCGATATCTCCGACGATTTCTTCAATCAAGTCTTCTAATGTAACAATCCCTTCAACCCCGCCGTATTCATCTTTTAATACCGCTAAGTGTTGACGAGTTTTTCTAAATTCTACTAATAAATCATCCACGAAAATCGTTGATGGTACGAATACTGGTTCATGCGCTAAGGCACGTAAGTCAATATTGTCAAATCCTTGCTCTCTTGCGGCACGGAAGACATCTTTCAAGTGAACGACACCGATCACCGTGTCTTTATCTTCTTCGTAAAGAGGAAGACGTGAATAAGAGCAATTCAAGATAATCTCTAAGTTCTCTGCTAACTCATCGTCGATATCAAGCATCAACGTATCCGTACGAGGAACCATCACTTCACGTGCTAGTTTCGTATCTAGAGAAAGCACCCCTTGCATCATCGCAAATTCGGAAATATCAATCGCTCCGTCGTTACGGCTATTGTCAAGTAGAGATTTCATCTCGCTTCGTGTTAATTTTTCTTCCACCTGAGTAAATTCAATTGGTGTCATTCGTTTTAATAATCCTGTTGAGAACGTCAAAATCCAAACGAATGGTTTTGCAATCTTTTTGACAAACAAAATAATCCCTGCAGTATGTAACGCAATTGGTTCTGCCACTTGTAACGCCACCTGTTTTGGATATAATTCCCCAAAAACTAAAGTGAGGTAGGATAGAACAACCGTCACAATGACTAATGCTAATGTTTCAGCTCCAGGAATGTTTCCTAATAATGGTTGGATTCGTGAAGAGAAACTTGTAGCAGCAGACGCACTCGAGAAGAATCCTGCAAACGTAATCGCTACTTGAATTGTTGCGAGAAATTCATCTGAATTCTCTAATAAGCGCATTACTTTAATTGCTTTTTTATCTCCTTCTTGCGCTTTTTGTGCCATTTTCCCTTGATTAATCGACACGAACGCAATCTCCGCTGCAGCAAAAAATGCATTTAATGCAGTTAATAATACAATGATTAAGATCTGGACTCCCAGCGAACTCCCATCTGAATCAGCTGTCATAATTTTGTTAACCCCTTTTAACTATAGATTTTTCCATTTTATGAAATGGTATAGAGATATCATATCAGTTTTTTTTGAAAAATCAAGATTTAGTACTATTTTGTAATGGTTCTTTAATGTTTAAAACCCTTTCTAATGCAATTTTCAGATTGATTCTTTTCATTTTCTCATCATTTCCTAACTTTTCTAGTTACAATTTGCCTAAAAAGTGGTACTATTGTAGTGAAACCAATCTCAAGGAGGAATGAGTATGTTATTAAAATCTCTTGTAGTTCCAAAAAAGAGTCTAACGGTCGTTAAAGAATCATGCACGTTAGAAGAAGCGATTAAGATTTTAGAAGAATCAGGGTACCGCTGTGTTCCTGTATTAGATGAAACGGAAACGTTCTTTAGAGGAAATATTTATAAAATGCATATCTATCGCCACAAAGCAAACGGTGGAGATATGAGTCTTCCAGTTACTCATTTAATTAAAAACTCGACTAAATTCATCAGCGTGGATAGCTCTTTCTTCAAAGTGTTCTTCACGATTAAAGAATTACCTTACATTGCCGTATTAGATAAACAACAACGTTTCTACGGAATCTTGACACACAGCAGCTTACTGGGCATGCTTCAAGAATCATGGAACGTGAAAAACGGCTCTTATGTATTAACGATTATCTCTGGTGGTGAAAAAGGCGCCCTTGCCAATATCTCTAAAGTAATCAACAAGTACGCTTCTATCGCCAACGTAATGACTATCGATACTGAGAAAGATAAAAGCTTACGTCGTATCTTGGTGACATTGCCAGCAGGCGTAACAAAAGACACCCTACAACAAATCATCGACAACCTCGAAAAGAAAGACTACTCAGTCGCTGAGGTGGAAGATTTGCAAAATAACTAGGATGTGAGCAAAAGCGCTCATAGGCGATGACGGTTCGCGGTTTTGCCGTAAGCGGTCTGAAAGACCGTGCGGACAAAACACGAAAGGCTTGAGCCTATGCTTTTGCGAACTCAACTACTAGGATGTGAGGGCGAACGCTCAGGACTGAATCACTGGACCGGAGTAACGCAAGGGACTGCTTGCAGTCGTGCGGATACTTCGGGAAGTGGACGTCAGTCCTGTGAGCCCGAACTCAACTTCACAGGCAGAACGCCAGAACACAAAAAACCAGCACACCAGCCTTCAGCTAGTGTGCTGTTCTTTTTTCTTTCTTATCGAACCGCTGAACGAGCCATACGAGCAACTGTATGACGAACCCCTCGAATCGCAACTGACAATGCATAAATATTTTCCACTGTCGCTAAACCGCCGTATCCTGCGTCCCCGATATGTTGAATATCCACACCGGCCACTTTATTACGGATGGCAATTTGTTCAATCACTTCTCTTGAAGAACCTTCTTGGCTTGTTCCAATCGCAGAAAGCACAAGTGCATCATTGGCATGCGCCACCTTCACAATTTCCACAAGCTCTGCGTCGGTAAATCCTGGCACCGTTCCAACTGCTGGAACAAGAATCACATCCGCTCCTGCTTTAATAAAGCGTTTCGCGATGTCCACGTTCATCACAGGTTCCTTCGAGCCTGCTCCGTGCATCTTCCCAGCAATCACAAGCCCTGAATAGTGTTGTTTCACCATGGCGAGTGACGCTTCAATCGTTTCATTCGTTACCCCTGTCCCTGGATTTCCCGTTAAGCAGATAAAATCAAGGCCAAGTTCTTCCGCACGTTTCACTGTTTCCACCGTACATTGACGCCCTGGTGAGATTTCGATACGTGTTTCTAGCATTTCCGCATTCATATCCACTGGTTCCAAGTTCGCTCCAATTGGCAAACCGCTAAGTTCTTTCGCACGTTGGACTGGATTTTCACTTTCTTCAGCACCATAAATCAGTGGATCAATACAGTCAAACCCGTTTAAGAGCACCATGTCTCCACCGAATGCCTTTGCGATTTCTGCGTTCGATAATTCATTCAGCATCGTTGGACGTGAGCATACCGTTTCACAGCAGACTGTTCTTCCTTCCGCTGCTTCAATCGCTTTTTTCAGTTCCTTTCCGGTCATTTTTCTGAAATCACTGGCCACACAATTTAACAATCGTTTACTCATTTCGTTTCCTCCTGTCCACGAACAAGCGCCACTACTTCTTTCAACAACGCTTCATCCGTCTGTTCGTAATCTCCATTTTCATGATAGGCATAGCTGAGCCCCTCGCCTGCAGTCGTCGGATCCGTCTTCCACGTCTTAAACGTTCCATGGATTTGCGAAATCCCCGTCGCCTGCATTAAGTGCTGCACATTATCTTTGGTGACACCACCGCCACAAAGCAGTTCAATCTGACTTCCGTAGCGAGCTTGCAAGTCTTTTAAGAGCGGGATTCCTTTTTCAATGTGCGCCTGTTGTCCCCCTGTTAAAATGCGCGTGCATCCTAGGTTAATTAAGCCCTCGATGGCACTATTCACATCCGGCACAAGGTCAAACGCCTTATGGAACACACTCTCAGCATGGTATTTCTGACACAACTCAATCATCTGCTTCGTACGATTCCAGTCAATCGTCCGGTCTTCTAATAGAAATCCAAACGCTAAGCCTTTCGCACCTGCTTCTAATAAGAGTTTGGCATCAACCATCATGCTCTCGAACTCTTCCTTCGTGTAGCAAAAGCCTGCACCGCGAGGACGAACCATGCAGACAACAGGAAGCGTTACCCCGGATGCGAGCGCCCTTTGCAAGGTTCCGATGCTTGGCGTTAATCCTCCTAAGAAAAGCGCGCTATTCAATTCAATGCGGTCAGCACCCGCACGCTTTGCAATCTGGCAGTCTGCGATGCTTCCAGCACATACTTCTACTGTCATACCGTCCCTTCTTTCATGCGCGACAATGCAAGTAGCGCTAATCCGTAAATAATCGTATCTGTTTCTAAGTCTTTAATGCCAATCCATTCGTTTGGCAAGTGCGCAATATCTCTTTGCCCTGGGAAACTTGGGCCATACGCAATGATATTTGGAATATTATATATATTTCCTTCTAATAGAGTGCAATAAAATCCGATAAAACTTTGTTCATTCAGCTATTTATAAATGTGGTTATCTATTTTTTGTTCTCAACAATTGAATGGCGCGCTTCAAGATACGTTCAGCATCAATTCTTTGATAATCTTCAAAGTTGATTACTTCAACAGGAACACCTAAAGGGTTATATTTTGAATAAATTATGCTGAATTTGAAGTTTACCTGTGGCGCTAATAAAATTACATCCGGATGATATTGATCATAAATCATATCGATATTACAATCTGTAAATGCTTTGATTTCTAATGGCACATTATGTTTACTTGCCACTTCCTGCATTTTACTCGCTACAAAACTTGCTGACATACCTGTACTACAAAATAGACAAATTCTATTCATTGAAAATTCTCCTTCTATTGTAATTTATGATTTTCTATGGTATTCTTCAAAAACTCAACATCATAAACAAACTTCTTCAATAATTTTATAGAAGCATGGAATACATTAATCTAAAAATAACAGTTTATTTGCTTCTATTATACCCAATAACTACTCCCTAATGTTAGTCAATTTTTAATATCTATGTGAAACATTTCGTATTTTTTCTTACTTTTTGACCGATTTTGGATGATTGGTGTGCTAAGAAAGAAAAAGATGTCTCTTCGATTGAACTGCTCTATCAAAATACAGTCAGCAAAAAAATTACAAATGGTTTCAGTCGGTGGGACCGGAACAACATGGTACGGTGCTGCGAAGGTGGTATAACTTTAGATTTAGGCAACAAAAAAGGCACCGGAATCGGTGCCTGTAGGACTGGGGTAGCTGGATTCGAACCAACGAATGACGGAGTCAAAGTCCGTTGCCTTACCGCTTGGCTATACCCCAATGGTGGAGGGGGGCAGATTCGAACTGCCGAACCCGAAGGAGCGGATTTACAGTCCGCCGCGTTTAGCCACTTCGCTACCCCTCCAGCAAATATTAAAATTTCGTACTCAGATATCTTACAATAGTTTGAAATAGAATGCAAGGATTTTACCGTAAAAATAGAAAGAATCTAGTCAGTTTCCTGGCTAGATTCTTTATGAGTTATTTTAATTTAGAGGTGACTTTCTTCTTCGAGAAGGTGCGCTCTTGTTTATTTCCTAATGCGTTCAGACGTGCATCTAGGAGAATATGACGTCCTTCTACGTTACGGGTGTAGATGATTTCGTAATTGCCAATGTATTTTTCAATGTTGGCAACAAAGGCGACGACGTCTTCTTTTCGCTTATCGAACATGCTTGGGACGGCAAAATATTTCGTTTGGTCATTGACCCAAGTCGTAGCTCTTAAAATATAGCGCTGGTTCTCGATTGGAGCAAAGAATTCCGATAGTGCCTGTGCAAAAATTTCTTTTTCGCGCAAGGTTCCACCCTTTAGATAGGTGGCTGTTTGAATCGAATTCTTATCACCGCGTACGACTCTGGCCTTGCAGTTTTGTGTCTGCAAGTGTCCGGACGCTAGTAAGGCTTTTCGGACGGCTTCGGCAAAGAGTTCGAGGCGTTTATACGGACTCTTGTATAGGAAATATCTCAACCAGACGATGTTTAACACGATAAGCGACAGGATGAACACTGGATATAAGAGTTGGGACGGTCCGTTCGCAAAATCGAGGATGATATAGATGATTAGTTCCGTCAGTGCGATTGCTTGCGCATAGGTTAAAATTTTCCGTGCATCTGTTAGCAGAACGGTTGGCAAGAACGTCTTGTCCACTCCCACTTCATTAGAAACTTCCATGTCTTCTAGAAGCGGAAGGGATTCATTCCAGCGTTCCCTTAACTCTTCGCGGTTACGCGAGCGTTCGATAGTTTCTTGGTTCAGTTTTGTTAAATCCTTCTTCGTAAACTTGAACGTTCCAAGGTCGAGTCGATCCACGCCCGATTCAATCGTGTTTTCATTATAATGTAGGCCTAAAAACTGCTTCATGCGGCGCTGCAACAATTCCAGATCTGGACTATCGATACCAATCGGTAACTCCTCTTCGTCTTCTTTCTTCTTGAAGAGTTTTTTCTCCGCAAGATTAATCGACACCAGATGCCAAACGCTACTTGTCTTCTCTGGATTTTCCGGCCAAATGCGAATCGCGCGACCTCGCATCTGATTGCTGAGCATGAAACTTCCGACAAAGCTAGCGAGAATCAATGAGTTCACGCACGGTGCATCCCATCCTTCGCCGAGGAGAGATTTTGTCCCAATCACGACATGAATTTGCCCTTCTTGGAAAAGCTGAGTCACGGCGCTGACTAAGTCATGTTGCGAACCTACTAGACGCACCTTCACATAGTCCTTCTCATCGAGCTGTCCCACTTGTTGGAAAGTAATCTTATCCGGGTCAAAAATAGCCTCTAGACGAGGTTTTACAGCTGTTGGAATAATTACGAGACTTCCTGTTAAAACCGCCACAGGAACGTCTAATTGCTGCTCCACAAGCTCTCTACGAAGCACTTCGAAGTACGGTAATACGCCCAGTTGGCTATATTGAACTTCTGGATTTCCTAAGTGCACCTCAAAATCTTTTCGAATGAAGTCGGTTAGAATCAATTGTCTCAATTCGCTGCCTAATGTTTCGTATTCCGCCTTGAAAATGTCTCGGACCGCGTTTAATTTCCCAAGAGATTGATTTAACAGTTGGTCGAGTTGTTTATTGCGAAGCAGCTGCACTTGTTTACGGTCAATTAACCCAAGCGATTTCAATTCACTCTTCAACTCTTTCAAGTCTTCTTCGGATAAATCATACCAATGCGGCACGTCGAATAACATTCCTTGTAAGAGGATTTCAAACCACGCCAAGTCAAACGTCGGAAGGAGGCTCGCCCCCAGTAATTGTTGGAAATGTTTCGGGAACTCGATTCCTTTATGTCGTAGGAAAATCAGTGTTGCCGAGAGATACTTCGGCTCATTTAAGAGTTCATCTTCCGAGATGGTTCCATCGAGCGCACGGCTAGTTCTCACCGCCTCGCAAAACATCGAATCCGACGATAACTTTTTCAAGAATGCTCTCTTTTGCGTAGAAAACTGATCGAGTTGTTTCTCTTCTTCCTTCGTTGGGAAAGAGAAATACACATAGTCCTGGTGCGGACACAAACTGCCCTCTTTAACGAGTTCTGGGACGGTAATTTCTTCATCAATTTCCCCACACATGGCCACATAACGCTCCCAAAGTGCAGGTTCTCCTTCATATGGCGGTGTTGCCGTTAGAGAAATCACATTTATATCCGCAAAGGATTTACGGAAGGTTTCTAGACTCTTCCACCATTCATTTCGCAAGTGATGACACTCATCGAGACACAATGTTCCAAGAGACGCATTCTTGAAGAGTGCAATGATATCCACGTCTTTAAAATCAAAATGCTCATTTTCGACGACATCATCCGTATCCTCAACTTCCGCATCACCTTCCAGACGATTGATGGCACTATGCAACGCTTGATACGTCGCAACGGTGATGGTCTTTGGCTGTTTCAGATTTTGCGAAATCATTTCATCGGCTAGACTCTCCGTGTCCAAAAACGCCTCACGAATACGGTCCACCCACTGCTGACGAATGGTTACAGTAGGCACTAAAATAAGCGCCGGCTTACTATTACGACGGATAAATTCAATTCCTAGCGTCGTTTTCCCAGAACCTGGAGCCGCCACCAAATGAATATGGCCATCCGCCATAATCGAATCGCTCTTTTCTAAAATGCGCTTTTGATACGCTCTCCACTCGCCTTTAAACGCTAAATGCTCTAACATCAGGCTCCTCCTCTCCCTTCGAATCTTCTCTCTTATTTTATCACTCTTCTCTTATCAATAAAAGAAAGCGTGCCAAGACTTTTCAGTTTCTAAAACTATTTACCTTCTTAGAGCTAAAAAACTCCTAGAGGTGATTACGAAGAATCCACGGATTCGAAGTCATCATACTACCTCTAGGAGTTTCATTTTTATGCTTTCATTTGTTTTAATTGATAGTCCTTTGAGACTTTCATCAACGTCTCGTACGCTTCTGCCAACTCTTCTTTCAAATGATCATCTTTCAAGTACGATTGCACCTTGGCAATCACTTCTTTTTCGCGATTCGCATCTAAAATCGCAATGCCATTTTCTTTTTTAATACGAGCAACATCAACAACGACTTGCATGCGGCGTTCAAAGAGCGCTACAATCTCGCGGTCGATGGCATCAATTTCTGCACGTTGTTTTTCTAACAAGAGATTCCCTCCTCATTTAAATTCCAAAGAAGACGCCTAATGGGTAACCTACAATAATCGCACTAGCGGCACTGAGTAAGAATAGGCCTCCTCCGTATACAAAGGCATCTTTTGCATTCGTCCAACCAGAGCCGACCGAAATCGCTACATACGGCATGCTTGGTGGTGTCATGAAGGCAAGACTCGCCATGAATCCAATCAAGCAGGCAATGGTTCCAGCTTGTACATCCACAGAGCCTGTCGCATAGACAGTCGTTAATACGGTTGTGACGACCGATACGGTTACTAAGTTTGAAGAGACATTCGTTTGTAATCCTGCCCAAAGGACGAAGATGATTACGACAAGAATTGGAGCTAATGTCGCAAATACAGGCACGAGTGAACTTTCAAGAAGTCCGATGACTCCTAATTCCGGTTTTGTGACAAGAGTTCCCATGCTTAGAGTCGCTCCTACCAAGAACATACTTGGCCAGTACACGCCCTTTTGTAGCCCTTCTTGAATCGATAAGAGTGGTTTTCCATCAAATGACAGAATCGCCATCAGGATAACTCCAATCATCGGTGGGAATGCCATCCCTGCTGTTTTTAGGAACGCCGCAACGTCCGGTAAGAATCCTCCTACGAGTTCTGGAAGTACCCATAATAAAACGACTCCCATGAAAATCAGCACTGTCGCGGTTTCACATTTGGATTTGGCAGGAAGTGCTTCAAGCGATTCGAGTGGTTTCATTTCTACAGTTGACAAATCCACTCTCCAAATCGTTCTAAGAACAACTCCCATCGCGATAAAGAGCACGAGTCCGGCTGGAATTCCAATCATCATATATTGCGCATTGGAAATCGCGATTCCTGTTGCATTCTTGTAAAGCGCCATAGCCGTCACAGAGAAGACGTGGTTAATCGGCGTCATCGCAGTACCAATTGCCACCGTGGCAAAAAGTGCGATAAGGAGTACTGAAGCTTCTCTATCCCCTTTTTTCAACCCAAGAACGGCCATGATTTCCTCGTAAATCGGGAAGATAATCATAAAGAGAATCGTCGGCGAAATAAAGAGACTAATAGCAAGAACGCTGGCATAAAAGGCCCCAATAAAATGCCATGGAGACTTCCCAGCAAAGGAGCTCCCGAGTGCACGCGCAACGAATCGTCTCAGTGCGGGCGTTTGTTCCAAAGCGTAAGTCATTAAGAATGTAAATAATAGGAAGACAAAGGTTGTGTTCCCAAACGACAGACTGAAAATCTGTGAGTAATTCACTCCAGGAAGCATCCCGATGCCTAACATCACATAGCAGAGAACACTCGGCCAGTCTGTTGCGACAAAGAGCCAAAGTAGAAGGCTGCTAAAGAAGATGGATAGAATAGAGACGGTCGGTGCCGCTAGTCCAAAGAATGTTCCTTGTGTAATGGTTAAATAACCGCTCATTCCCATGAGAACGGCGCTCAGTGCAACGATGAACTGTTGCAACTTAGTCCATGTTTTTCCTTTCATTGGTTCACCTCATTCTTATCTATCCTACCTCATTTTTTCATAGATTGCTATTGGAAATAAAGAGTTTCTGGAAATTTTTAAGCAGTTTTCTACTATTATATAGAAGAAATTTTCCTCAAAATAAAAAGCCGAGCACGAAGCCCGACTCTGGATTAATGTTCTAATTTTAAGGTTAGTGCTAAACGCTTGTACATTAACATCGCAAGTACGCTATTTAGGCCAAACTTTACAATATTAAATGGAAGTAATGCAAATGCCATTAATGACCCTAAGTCTGTTACAAATGGGTTTAACGCATGTGCTGCAGCCACGATTTTTTCCATTGGGAAGTTCATCGCTGTTGCGTAAAGTGGGAACATCACGAAATAGTTCGCTGTCAGTAACACCACTGTCGCTGAAATTGTACCGATAACTAAGCTGATCACCGCTGATTTGAAATTACGGCGACGTTGATAGTAAAGCACTGCTGGTAACATAAAGCTTAAGCTGCCGATTAAGTTCACTGTCTCTCCGATTCCAAAAGTCATTGACCCGTTATAGAAGAAGTTTAGCAACACTTTAATGAGCGCAATCAAACTTCCGTGCAATGGTCCAAGAAGATATCCACCCAGTAACACTGGTAAATCCGAGAAGTCGAGCTTCACGAATGTTGGGATAAACGGTACGTTGAACGATAATAGCATTAATACGGTACTAATCGCACCAAAGACTCCTACTAGAACAATTTTTTTAGCCGATGTTCTGTTCGACTTTTTTACATTTGTACTCATGGTACGTCCTCCTTCATAGGGCGAAGGAAATTGCACTGTTTCTCAGCTTCAAAGAAAAAAGCAGCATTGAAATGGACCTTTCAATACTGCTCGTCAAATAGACTTGTTGAAATAGTGCCATTTTCTCACATCTAGACTATACTATCGGTTCTGGAATTGCACCAGATCATGCCAATCGGCTCGTGGACTATACCACCGGTCAGGAATTTCACCTTGCCCCGAAAATGTTATTTATGTTTGTATTGTAGCACCTCGCCACCACTTAGGCAATCTCTCTGCCTTAAAAAGGTGAATTTATGCTGTTTCTCTAATAAAAAAACTTGGATGACGTTTATCATCATCCAAGTCCTGCTATTTGATTGATAAAATTATTTCTTTTCTTCTTTTTGCTCAACAAATCCAAGGCGTTCAATGTTTTCTTTGGATGCTGAAAAACTTACTTTGTCATCTTTCTTAATCAGTGCAACATCCATTGTTTGATAGAAACTTGGCGCTTTTGCACGACTTTCTGGATCATCCAATTTGAACTTTTTCATGTCTATTTCAATAGTAAAACCTATTGCTTTTTCGCCATCTGACGAAGTAACTTTTACGCCTTCGATGTCTTTGATTTGATTCACGAGTTCATCTCTTTTTTGACGTGTTTCTGTTGCAAATTCCTGAACCCCTGATAAACGTACTACTATATCGGTTGTTAGAGATAAAACTGTGTCATTTTCTTTGTCATATACATAGGTATAAGTGGCCTTCGAATTTTCTGTTTGTAAAACAAAGACTGATTTACTCTCTGAACGGCATCCTAGTAATACAAATAACGCCCCCAATAGTACAATGGATAATTTCAAGATTTTCTTCATTAGAAAATTCTCCTTTATTTTACTTCTTTAAACTCGTATTCTAAAATAGCGTCTTTAGATAATTGGTAGCTAACAATATTATCTTTTCTTTTCAAAGCTGCATTAACGGTATTATAGAGCGTTGGCGCTTTTTTGCGACTTGTCGCATCATCGAACTTAAATTTATTAACGTCGACTTCAATCGTTAGCGTAATGTAGTTATTATCGTCCTTTTTAGTATATGTAACACCTTCGATTCCTTCCAGCTCTGATACAACCTCGTCTCGCTGACTACGAACGGCTTCTGTATACAGTTCATCTTTGGTGATATCGTAAATGATTTCCATCGTTAGTTTAGAAACTGAATCTTTCTCTTTATCATATACATAGGTTAATTTCGTCTTACTAGCAATCTCCTGTAAAACAAATTCACTTTTTGTTTCTTGGCTACATCCTAGTAAAACAAATAACGCCCCCATTAATAGAATGGATAGTTTCAAGATTTTCTTCATCCAAATACTCCTTTAATCTGACTTGCCTTAATCATAGAAAATGAATTATCGTTTGTCAAATTCTGTTGAAGTCCACACTCATCATTTATATAAAAAACTTGGATTCCATTCACTGAAATCCAAGTTTCTATTCTACTATTTCACTTCTTTAAATCCTTCTTTTAAAATACTCTTTTTAGATTCTTCAAAGCTGTAAATACCATCTTTCTTTATTACCGCTGTATGAACGCTACTATATAGAGCTGGCGCTTTAGCAGCTGTCTTCTGATCATCGTAGTTGAACTTCTTAAGATCCACTTCAATCGTTATCTTTAGTTCTTTTGCGCTATCAGATTGAGTGACTTTAACCCCTTCAATGCCGCTCGCGTCGTCTACTATTAGTTTTTGGGTACTACGTGCTCTTTCTTCGATTTCTTTACTTTTTGAAATGTCGTAGACGAGATTAAATGTTACAGATGAAACTGAATCTTTTTCTTTATCGTATACATAGGTTACTTTTTGTTTTATATCGCTTAAATCAAAAACAAATTCACTTTTTTTCTCTGAGCTACAACCTAGTAAAACAAATAATGCTCCTAACAACACCATTGTTAATTTCAAAATTTTCTTCATTAGAATACTCCTTACGTTTTTTCTTTATCATAAGGAAAGCGAAGGAATGTGTCAACCTATTCCTGTTAAAGCGGCGCTTCCCTAAAAAGTGCAAACAAAAACCGCCTCCCTTTCAGGAGACGGTCATTTCATTTCATATTAGAAACGGATGTATGTTGCTTGAGCTGCAACGCTTGCTGAGATTGTACGGTAAGAGATTACGTTTAATCCACGTACGTTCATTTCAGAGATGTATAATGAACCATCTGCGTTAACTGCTTCTACGAAAGCTACGTGTCCGTAAGTTGGGTCAGCACCTGCTAAACCTTGTTGGAATACGATTGCTGAACCAGCTGATGGTGAGTTAGATACTGAGTATCCATAGCTACGAGCATATGATGGCCATTCAGCCGCGTTACCCATCATGCTGTGACCGATTGGTGTACCAACTTGTGCCATACGGTTAAATACGTAGTAAGTACATTGTCCGAAGTATCCACCGTTAAGTGAAGCACGGAAACTTGGGTCAACTGCTGGGAAACCTCCGCCAGCTGTGTAAGTGTAGCTAGATGTTTGTGCTGCTGGAGCTGGTGTTGAAGTAGAGCTTGAAGTTGAAGCTGTGCTAGCTGCTGCAGGTGCAGGAGCTTCATATGAAGTTTGCGTAGCAGTTGTTTGTGATTGTGAAGCTTGTGCTGCTAATGCTTGACGAGATGCTTCAGCAATACGAGCTGCTTCTGCTTCTGCTTTTGCTTTTTCTTCAGCTAAACGTTTTTTGAAAGCTTCTTTTTCAGCAACTAATCCATCACGTTTTGCAATTTCAGCTAACTCTTCTTGTGAAAGGTTTGCTAATAATACTTTGTTTTTAGAGAAAGTATCGTTTAATTCTGTTTGTAATGAAGCTAATTCTTTTTCAGCTGCTTCTTGTTCAGCTAACTTTTCTTGTTGAGCTTCTTCTTTAGATTCTACTTGTTTTTTGTCCTCAGCTTGTTGTTGCATTAACTCGCGGTTTGCACTCATTAAGTCCATTACAACACCGATACGGCTAACCGCATCTGATAAGCTTTCAGCGTTTAATAAGAAATCTAAGTATGAACGAGCCCCATTTGTTTGTACTGAACGAGCTTGTTCTTCTAAACGTGTGTTACGTTCTGCGATTACTTTTTCTAATTTAGCAATTTCAGTTTTTAATGTTTCAATTGCTTCTTGAACTTCAGCTTTTTTAGCTTGAGTTGTATCAATTTTAGTTTGTACATCAGATAACTCTTTCGCTAATGTATCGATTGTAGAATTAACTGCTGATTTTTTCTCATTAATGTTAGCGATTGATGAGTTAACTGTTTCGATTTGTGAATCGAAATCTTGCGCGTTAACTGATGGCGCTAAAGCTCCTAATGATAATACTGTTCCTGTTACTAATACTGTTAATAAACGTTTCTTCAAGTGATTTTCCTCCAATGTTTCTCACTAATATATATTCGAAGTAGCCGGTCACGGCTTTTAATAAAACTTAACTTGGTACTATAATACCATAGGACTTTAGGCCGATGTTGATTTTCTTCGAATTGATAATACCTTGTAACAAAGCTGTAACATAACCCGAAAGACTGACCTTTTTGATACATAAATGGTTATTTTTTGTGAAATATTACAGGGTAAAGTGTGAATTTTTGGAGATTTTCAGCGTAAAAAAAGTATAAATTGATTCCAAAGAATCCTTGCGGATTTATTGATAATAACTGTAATGGGGGACCGGTTCGAGCCGAAGTCTCTCACCTTTAAAGCCTCAAAGCGGCCGTACAGAAAAATTTCTGACGGCCGCTATTTCGCATTTAATCCTATCCCCCATTACGGTTATTATAAAATCCGCTCATTCTTTGGAATCTTATTTTTTCTCCGCTTGAATATAACTCTGCGGTTTCTGTTTTAAAACTACTCGAGCTTCCATGGGATTGAGCGGGTGCAGTTTTAAATGGGAAGGTGCTCAGCTTTGCATTTGAAATGAGCTACCTAGAATCTTGAGTTTTAGAGGCAACAAATTCGGGCTTTTGACCCAAAAGTTATTTTGCAATATAACGTATACGTTATATTGTGTTTTTTACATTCGCTTTTGAAATGTTATTGTATAAGCGTTTATAGAGAATTTCAAAACCTATTTAAAAAACTTTTTTATTTTCCAAGTTTGTGAACTGCTCGTTATCGTCAGCTCACAAAGCAAAAATTTTCTTAGTAGTTTTGAATAGGATGCATAGAAGGATGATTCTGGAGAATACTGCGGATTTTATCATCATAGTAACGTGGTGAAGCATAAAAATGAAAAAGCGGGCGTAGAGGATTTATAATCCGTACGCCCGCTTTGAGGCTTTTAAGGCGCAAGACCGAGGCTTGCGCCGGTGCAACGTTACAGTGATGATAAACAAATCCGCTGCAATTCGCAGGAATCATCCGTATTTGCACTTAATTTATTATTTCAACACCACTAAGAAGTATTTTTTCTTGCCGCGGCGGACGATGACGAAGCGTTCTTCGAAGGATTGTTCTTTCGTCCATTCGAATTCGAGGTCCGTTACTTTTTCACCGTTGATAGAAATCGCGCCGTTTTGAATGTCTTCGCGTGATTGTCTTCTTGATGGTTCGATACCAAGGTCCACAAGCCATGTTGCTAGGTTTTGGCTTTCTTTTGAACTTTCGAAGGTTGGCATGTTTTTGAAGCCTTGTTCGATTTCATCGGCTGTTAATTGTTGTACGTTTCCTGTGAAGAGTGCGTTTGTAATTTTCTTCGTGTCTTCTAAGGCTTTTTCGCCGTGAACGAAGCGAGTCACTTCTTCTGCAAGGCGGATTTGCGCTTCACGTTTATGTGGTTCTGTAGCCACTTTTTCTTCGAGCGCTTCGATTTCTTCGCGATCTAGGAACGTGAAGTACTTGATGTATTTAATCACGTCGCGGTCATCTTGGTTTAACCAGAATTGGTAGAATTCGTATGGGGTTGTCTTTTCAGGGTCGAGCCATACAGCGCCACCAGCTGATTTTCCGAATTTTGTACCGTCTGATTTTAACATCAATGGAATTGTTAAACCGTAAGCACGAGACTCTGCCCCTTCCACTTTACGGATTAATTCAAGACCTGAAGTGATGTTTCCCCATTGGTCCGCACCACCGATTTGAAGTTGCACGTCTTCTGTCTTGAATAAATGTAAGAAGTCCATTGATTGTAGGATTTGGTATGAGAATTCTGTAAATGAAATTCCCACTTCTAGACGGCTTGCGACCACGTCTTTAGCAAGCATTGTGTTTAAGTTGAAGTGTTTACCATAGTCACGCAAGAAGTCTAATAATGATAAATCTTTTGTCCAATCGTAGTTATTTACAAGGCGTAATGTTGCTTGGTCTTCATCTGTTGTGAAGAATAATTTCTTCATTTGCGCTGTTAATTTTTCAACATTGTGTTGAATTTGTTCCATTGATTGAAGCACACGTTCGCTAGTACGACCACTTGGATCCCCGATAGAACCTGTTGCTCCACCAATCAAGATGACTGGTTTATGTCCTGCTAATTGGAAACGACGAAGAATCATAAATGGAATTAAGTGTCCAATGTGCATGCTGTCTCCAGTTGGGTCTACTCCACAGTAGAGTGATACAGCCTTTTCGTTTGTTAAGGCACGTAAGCCTTCTTCATCTGTCATTTGGTTGATGGCGCCGCGCCATTCTAAATCATCGATAATGTTCATCTTGTTTCTTCCCTTCTTTCTTGTAAATAAAAAATCCCTAATAGCCAAAAAGACTATTAGGGACGATTTTCACCGTGTTACCACCCTTGTTGACGATGCGAGGCATCATCCACTCGAGCATCCTTATCGCGGATGAGACGTCCTGACGGATAGCTCCCAAGTGTACTTCGCGGATGTGGGGGATTGTCTTGCACCAACCGACAATTCTCTTCTTTCTCCCGTGGACAACCACTACTGCGCTTGTTCATTGCTTCTATATGTGCATTTAGTATACGGCTTATCCTACTTGATGTCAATGACTACATTTCATCTGGAGCAGCTACGCCAAGAAGCGCTAAGCCTTGTTTTAGGATGCTTGCTGTTGTTTGTACTAAAGCGATACGGCTGTTGAAGGCTTCATCTTCAACGAGTACTTTTGTATGTGCGTAATATTTGTTGAACGCTTGTGCTAAGTTGATAACGTATTTCGCAATCGCTGATGGTTCGCATTTTTCTTCAGCAAAACGTACAACGTTTGGATAGTTTTCGATGAGTTTCAATACTTCCCACGCATCATCGTCTGTTAATGAGAAGGCAGCCTGTGTATCTACAGTATGGTTGGCTTTACGTAAAATACTCATCGCACGAGCATGTGTATATTGTACGTATGGCCCTGTTTCTCCTTCGAATTGCACGACTTCTTCAAGCGCGAAGTCGAAGTTGTTTGTACGGTCATTCTTCAAGTCGTGGAAAATAACCGCACCCACTCCAACAGCGTGTGCTACTGCTTCTTTGTTTTCAAGCGATGGATTTTTCGCTTCGATTTGTTTCAAAGCAAGTTCTGTCGCTTCTTTTAACACGCCTTCTAGAAGGATGATTTTTCCTTTACGTGTCGATAATTTCTTACCGTTCAATGTGATTAGTCCGAATGGAATATGCACGATATCTTCAGACCAAGGTAAGTTTAATTCTTTTAAGACTGCTTTTAATTGTTTGAAGTGGTTTGATTGTTCCATCCCTACCACGTAAATACATTTAGCAAAATCATAAGTATTCTTACGGTAGTTTGCGGCTGCTAAGTCACGAGTCATGTACAATGTTGCGCCGTCTGATTTTTTAATCAACGCTGGCGGTAAATCATATTTTTCAAGGTCTACGATTGTAGCGCCATTATCCACTTTTAGTAAGTTCGCTTCTTCAAGCATGTCAACCACAACGTCCATCTTGTCGTTATAGAACGCTTCACCATTGTAAGAATCAAAAGTCACGCCGAGTAAGTCATATACGCGGTTGAATTCTTTTAAGGATTCACTTCTGAACCATTCCCATAGACGAACCGCTTCAGGGTCTCCATCTTCTAGTTTCTTGAACCATGCACGACCTTTGTCATCCAGTGTTGGGTCTAGTTCTGCTTCTTCGTGGAAACGAACGTATAATTTAATCAGTTCTGCGATTGGATCTGCTTTTACAAGCTCTTCACTACCCCATAATTTGTACGCTTCGATGAGTTTCCCGAATTGTGTTCCCCAGTCTCCTAAGTGGTTGATACGAATTGGCTCGTAGCCCACTTTTTTCTCAAGGTTCGCAATCGCGTTCCCGATTACTGTTGAACGTAAATGTCCCATTGACATTGGTTTTGCAATGTTTGGTGAAGACATATCGATCACGACTTTACGGCCTTGACCATAATCCCAGTCCCCGTAATGCGTTCCAAGTTCTAAGACTTCTTTTAACACTTCATCGGCAAATGCACTACGTTCTAAGAAGAAGTTCGCGTATGGTCCCATTGCCTCTGCGCGTTCGATGTGCTTATCGCTTACGGCTTCCACGATTTCTGTCGCAATCGCTTGTGGTGCTTTACGTAAGACTTTTGCAAGTATAAATGCAGGGAAAGCGAGGTCCCCTTGGTTCGCGTATTTAGGCACTTCAATCATTGATACGATTTCGTCAACGCTTAAATGCTCGCCAACTGTTTTTGCGATTTGTTCTGCAACAATTTTCTTATAATTCATCTTTGTTCTCCTTTTCTTTGGTTTTTATACTCGGATATCCATTTGCACAAAAAAATCCCTATACGACGACAGTCATATAGAGACGAGAATTCCCGTGGTACCACTCTGCTTGCTCAAATTGAGCCACTTTAATCGGTAACGGCGAATCCGGATTATCCTACATTTCAAATAATCATTTCAAAAGTGCGGTTCATTTTTAATGAATGGTTGGCTTTCACCCTTCCAACTCGCTAATACATTCGGTTAAAAACTACTCTCTTTTTCATCAATTTTGCTATTTAACTGTCATCCACTGTATCATAACTAGCCTCATTTTGCAATTTTACTTCTCTTTGAAATAACGAATCCCATTGACCACTGAAGAAATCGCAAATAATACTGCCACAATTCCGTAGAGGGGCTTCGAAACGAACGCTAAAATCACAAAGGCAATCGCACAAATGGCGTACACAATACATTGATATAAGTTTTGATTCATCCCTGTCACCTACTTCAATTTATCATGATCATACGTATGCACGAGTTCAAGCCCTGCAAAACGTTGTTGGCGAAGCGCTTCGTACACGACAATCGCTGCCGTATTCGATAAATTCAATGAACGTACATGCGTATCGTTCATCGGAAGACGCAAGCATTTCTCTTCGTTTTCACGCATAAACTCTTCAGGAAGGCCGGTTGTTTCTTTCCCGAACATGAAGAATTGCTCCTCATCGCGGGCTAAATCCACCTCATCATACGTATGGTTGGCGAATTTTGTAATTAAATATAATGGTCGTTCTCCTAAATACTCCAGGAACGCTTCAAGGGATTTGTGATACGTAATATCGACATCATGCCAATAATCAAGCCCCGCGCGTTTTAAGTGCTTGTCATCTGTCGAGAATCCAAGCGGTTCAATCAAGTGCAGTGGCGAATTCGTCGCCGCACAGGTTCTTGCGATATTCCCAGTATTGGCTGGGATTTGTGGTTCAAATAATACGATATGATTCACCGTCATTTGGTTGCCTCTTCTCTATATTTTTCTTGTAAGACTACAATTGCTTTGTCTAATTCTTCAATTAACTCGATATCTTCCTTAGATGGATTTTCGAGCGAAGCGAGTTTCTTCGTTGCGGCTGCTTTTTGCTCGTTAAAATAATGAATCATCTCTTCATTCGACTCATTTACGATTTCTGCAACAGCCCATGCTGCGGTTCCCTTCATCACAGGACGCATATCTTCTTTCATGACACGAAGCAGCAGTGGCACCGCCGTTTTATCGCGGTAGTTGGCCAGGGCGATAATCGCATTTCGCTGCAACGGCTTCTTCCCACGCCACGATCCAGCCATTTGACCAAAGCGCTCCTTGAATTCCTTATTCGAAATCGTCACGAGCGGTTTCAATAGCGGATGCGTCTCCTCAACAGATGGCTCCATTTCAGGATGCAAGTGGAAATCTTTCCCCTTATTATACGGACACACTTGCTGGCAAATATCACAGCCGTAAATCACATGACCGATTTTTTTACGAAACTCTTGCGGCATAAAGCCCTTCGTCTGCGTCTGATACGACAAGCAGCGCATGGCATTCATACGCCCATCGCCCAGTAGCGCACCGGTTGGACAGAAATCCACACAGCGCGTACAATCGCCGCATCCGTAGTCCACCATTTTGTCAGTTGGAAACTCGATATTCGTAATCAGCTCCCCTAAGTAGACATACGAGCCAAATTCCTTCGTAATGAGAAGCCCATTCTTGCCGACAAAGCCGATTCCTGCACGCTCAGCCACGCGGACATCGATTAATTCACCGGTGTCGACCATCGGCTTAAATCTGGAATCTTCGTCTTGAACTTCTTCTTTGATGTAGTTAATCAGTGCTTCCATGCGTCTTGAGAGAATAAAGTGATAATCCTCCCCCCACGAAGCCCGCGCAAAGGCCCCGCGACGCTCTCCCTTCACACGTTCCGGCTTATTCTTTGGAAGTGTCGGATACGCCAGCGCGATGGAAATAATGGTTTTTGGAGTGTCGAAGATTTTCTCAGGATAAATACGCTCTTCTAGCACTGGATGCTCAAATCCTGTCGTATGGCCGAGTTCTTTGGAACGACGCATGCTCTCTTCTAAGTGCGTAAACGGCTCGGCAGAAGCAAAACCAATCTTATCGATGCCAAGCTCTTTACTTTTAGCGATAATTTTCTGTTTTAAGACTGCTGTATCCATCAAAAACCTCCTCTCTTTCTTCCTATCTATTGTACTATACTTCTCTTTTATCACAAAGTGTCTAAATTTTGAGCAAAAAAAAACGCTAGCCTTCGGTGTAAACACTGCGAAAGTTAACGTTAGTCGAACATCTCTTGCCGTGCAAAATGAATTACAGAGCAAAAGATTATTTGTATAATAGCGCTTTTCTAAGAAAAAATCAACTGAAAAGTTAAGAAAAGTGTAAGAAATTTAAAACAAGAGAAAAATGGACCCTTTTCAGCATAAAAGCAGCCTCAAAAACAGCTATAAACATTGCCGTTTAGACAAAAATAAGGACTCACACTGTGAGTCCTTATGCATTATGCGTCTTTTTTGTGCGCTTCTTTAATTTTGTTAAAGATGCTTTCTGTAATATAGGCACCCGCTTCTGGGTTTCCTGTTCCGTTGATGATTACATCATGGAGTGCTAGATTGCCATCGATTGGTTGCATGAGCCCTTGCCACTCTTCGCCGAATTTTTGGCGGAATCGTAGCCAGTCTGTGAAGAACATCAAGGCTTGTTCCTTCTCTCTTCCGTCGACCATCGCTAAATCAAACGTCATTCCTTCTTTGAAACTTGTTACACCATTTTCGTTGGCTTCTGGAATCTCACCATGAGTACGCATTGGAATGATAAAAGTAGACTTCAATAATTCTTGTCCGAAGAAATAGAAGTACATTTCATGTAGGAATTCTTTTTCAGGAGTATCTGGTTTTCCTAATTGACCTAGAAGAAGCATCCAGCGAACCAATCCTGGGTTTTCTACAGGGATGTCGACATCACGCATGCCTTCGTAGTTTGGAAACTCAATCAATCCCTCTGCTGCAATCGCAGTATATTCAGAAAGGATGCGAACGCCTTGCGCACCGTCGAGTAAAACGACTTCTCTAATGAAGTTTCGAATACCTTCTTTGTCTTCTCCATTGTCGATATAGCGAAGTTCTAAGTCTTCCGTATCTTCATTTTGTTCTTTCAAGTTTTCTTTAAACGCCTTCGTTACGAAATGAACCATTGGCGGTGAAGTGACATAGTTATCGCTATCGGTTGTCGTTGTTTTTGCAAATAAGTATGGCTCACCAGTTTTCTTAGAATAAACCGCGTAAATGCCATCTAATAGGAATAATTTGTCGCGAACCATCATTACAAGCGTGCGAATCTTGTTGAAGTTTTCTTCACGTGTTTCATCTGTATCATTCTCAGCATTCGCATTGCAATACCATAAAAGAAGTCGCCAAATTTCAGCTACGTCCGATACTGTTAAATGCGCGCGGTCCATATCCGTAAGCACGCCACCTTCAACACCGATAAAGCGTTCGCCTAATGCGTTGATATATGCAGAATAGAGTTGTTTTTCAGTAACGCCTTCAGAGTGAAGCACTGTTCCGACATATGGGAAAAATTGTGTCGCATTCTCCACCCATAAAACGGCTTTTTTATTCGATGCTTCCATCACGCGATCTTCACCGACTTGAATTCCGTAAACCGCTGTTCGAAACGGTTCATCGTCGTCGCTACCTAATTTTGTAAGGATGACTTCATCCCCAACCTTAACCGTTCCGTTGACTTGTCCGGCAACGACCATATCTGGTGAGTCTTTTGACACAGAGTATACATATTCAATCCCCACAGTAAACACACGTGGTTCTTCAGTTTCTTTTTTTTCTTCCACTTGTTTTGGAGCAGGCTCAACTGCCTGTTTTTCTTCCTTTTTCTCTTCTTTTACTTCTTCTGGTTGAACCGGTTTTTCTTCTACTTTCGGTTCTTCTTTTTTACGAGAAAATAAATCTTTGAATCCCATTATTAGGCCTCCTGCTTGTTAATAAGTTTATTATACCATACTTTTCCTGTTTGTTTTCACCCTTTTTCACGATGGCCACGACATAGTGCACCGTTACTTTTGAGAGCGGATGAGAGGTGCTATAGGCCTTATCTTCGGCACTTGCTCCCCAGTATAAAGGCGTCATTTCGAGTAAATGGCGATAGGTTTCTTCGGTTAAATCCACCGTGTAGCGTACCTCTTCAAACGTGACTTGAGGGCATTCGGACTGCACGCGTTCTAGAATGTCCGCATTCGAATACGTTTGTTTTTCCGGATTCGAACGGTAGAGCTGTTGGCGTAATTCCGCTAAATAATCGTTGCCAGGAATGACTTTCACGAGCGTCCCTCCTGGAGCCAATACGCGCATAAACTCTTGATAGTTCGACGGCGTTAAAATATTTAAAAGCGTCCCACAAGATTCATCCGCAAATGGCAAATTCGCCAAGTCTCCTAAGAAGAATAGCGCCTGGTTTCCAAAATGAACCGACGCTTGATGAATGCCTTCTTTTGCGATATCCATCCCGCATAAAGGTGCCTTCACGCGCTTAGAGAGCCACGATAAATGACTGCCTTCTCCACATCCGATATCGACAATAAACTTCTCTTCGTCTGCCGAAAGATGCAGCAAAATTGCCTCTAATAAAGGCTCAAAGAACCCACTCTGCGCCAGTTCATAGCGATGATGGAAAAGAGGCGCATCATAATCTGTATTCGCATTTTGCTTCATGAGATGCAAGGTCCCTTTTTTCGAAATATTAAACCTGTGCCCCTTTTCGCAGACGACGCTATGATTCTCGGCAGAAACCATCGCATCATGGCAATACGGGCAACGAAAGGCATGTAAGTGTTGGTTGATAAATTGCTCGGCCCAATCGATTTTCTTAATGGCCGCGTTTGGTGCTTCCTGTTTTGTCATTCGATACACTCTTTCTAGTTTTCTCTGTTTCAGTATAGCACATTCGCAACCAAATGCTGGAAACAGTCTATTTTGAGATTTTTTAAGAGAGTGCTACAATGAATTTACTTGAAGAAAATGGAAAAGGTGAAGGAGAAGAATTATGTCACAAAAAATTCCAGTTACAATCGTCAGCGGCTTCCTTGGCGCTGGGAAAACAACTTTAATCAACAAAGTTTTAAAAGAAAAACATGGCGAACATATCGCTGTTGTCATTAACGAATTCGGCGAAATCGGTGTAGACCATCAATTCGTGCTTGACGTTGAAGAAGAAATCTATCAAATGGATAACGGTTGCCTCTGCTGTACACTTCGTACGGACATTGCCGATATGTTGAAATCCATTTTAATGGTCAAAGAACAAAACGGCATTCGCGTGGACCGCGTGTTATTTGAAACAACAGGTCTTGCTGATCCAGCTCCAATCGCACAAACATTTATTAACGTGCCATTCTTAAACGAGCACTTTATCTTAGATGCGGTATTAACGGTTGTGGATTCTAAAAACTTCCTATACCAAACAGCGCACCAACCTGAACCAGCAAAACAAGTTGGGTTCGCGGACAAGATTTTCATGTCAAAACATAGCTTAGTAGACGAAACGATTTACGCGAAAGTGATTAACGAAGTTCGTAGCATCAATGCTTTTGCGGAAATCCAAGACCTTGACGCACGTCCTGTTCATATGAGCGACATGTTCGGGCTTGAATTGTTCTACGCATCTGAAAAGAAAATCTTAGAAATGCAAGAACATGCCGAAGAAGAATATTGCGAAGAATGTGGCCATACACATGCGCACGGTGACCACGATCACGAACATCACCATCATGACCATGACCACGACCATGAGCATGAGCACCACGATCACGACCATGAGCATGAACACGAACATGATCACCATGACCATGATCACGAGCATCATCATCACCATAGTCATAGCCACCATAGCGGTATTAACTCATTCGTTATCGAGACTGAAAAACCTTTAGTTCTCGCAAACATTAACGAATGGTTGAACGAGCTTGTCTATATTTACGGGCCAGAATTATACCGTTACAAAGGAATCTTAAACGTGGAAGGATTAGATTACCAAATCATCTTCCAAGGGGTTCAAATGAGCTTTGATATCTCAAGAGGTCGTGATTGGAATGATACAAAACGCGGCTCAACATTGGTCTTCATCGGAAAGAACCTTCCAGAAAACCAATTACGTGAAAGCTTTATTGCTTGTACTGAAAAATAAATCAAACGAAAAGGTCGTCCTATTAGGACGACCTTCTTCATTTACTATCTTATTTTCCAAGTTCCTCTAATAGTTCTTGGTGTTTTTGGCGCCAATCTGCCTTCTCTTCTTCGGTAATTTCACGAAGGACGCGGCAAGGATTTCCGACCGCAATCACATTACTTGGAATGTCTTTTGTTACGACAGATCCAGACCCGATGACTGTATTATCGCCAATCGTCACTCCCGGATTCACCGTCACATTTGCCCCGAGCCATACGCTATTGCCAATCGTAATCGGCTTGCCAAATTCTGGACCCGCATTGCGCGTTTCGGCATCGGTTGGATGTCCTGGCGTCACAAGCGACACGTTCGGACCGAACATGCAGTTGTTCCCAATCGTAATCGGCGCTACGTCTAGTAATGTACAGTCAAAATTCGCATAGAAGCCTTCGCCAATCGTTGTATGAACTCCGTAGTCCACATAGACAGGTTGCTCCATGTAAATCTTCTCGCCTGTTTTTCCGAATAACTGTTTCAACAATGCTCGTCTTCCTTCGAAATCATCGAAGTCCAAACGATTGTATTGTTGCGCTAATTTTTTCCCTTTAATGGATAAGTCTCTTAGCCCTTCTGTCAGAGACGGAATATACAAGTCTCCCGTGAGCATACGTTCTTTCATGGTTTTCATTTAGATACTCCTTTACAGCTAGTTCTCCAATTGAATCACATGATCAAAAAGATTTCTATTCTCTTCGATAAAATGATGTGTCACCATTATAACGGTTAATTCTGGATTAGACAAAATCATTTTCTCAATACGAGCAGCGCTCTCCATATCTAAGCTCGCCGTACTTTCATCAAACAGAAGGAGTTTATCTGGTTGCGTTAATGCTCGCGCTATAGAGATTCGCTGTCTTTGGCCACCAGATAATTGACTACCATGCTCGGTAACCGCATCATCCAATTGGCAGAATTGCTGAATGCCGAGCTCATCTGGGAGTGAGATTTCTTTGGTGTTATCCCACAATGTAATGTTCTCTCTAACAGTTGCGTTAAACAAATGATTCTTTTGCGGATTGTAGTGAACAGCACTACGCAATTGAACCACTTGTTCCCTCGTTAGTTCTTTTCCATCTAAATATACTTCCCCAGAATAGTCATTGTTTTCTCCTGCAAGAAAATGTAATAATGTCGATTTTCCACTTCCACTATCCCCGACTAGAGCATATTTCTTACCTTTCTCAATCGTAAAGGAAGTAGGTTTAACAATTTTCTTTCCGTTAACCGCTACTTCTACAGATTTTAATTCTAGAGAGTTCTTCAGTTCTAGTTCTTCTTGTAGCATTTCATCAGGAAGGATGGATTCATATTTATCAAAATATACTTGAACAGATTTATACTGTACTAAATTTTGCGCGATTAAGCTGACTTTGCCGAAAAGAACACCTGTAAATGAACCAATACTTCCCATAACCCCAATCGATACAACTCCATTAACTACAAGATAGCCGACTAAAATAGCACTCAATGATTGACCTAAACTATTCACTGCTCCTGAAGCAATTCCAGAGAGCATGAATGCGCGAATTAAACGAACCACCGCATCTTTAACAGCATTCGATTCAAATTGGACGCGATTTTTAAAGGTATCCATTTTATTTAATGCATAGAATACAGAATAACCCTCTAGTAAATTTTGTACATTCGAAGAAAATTTTTCTTGGGTTGCAGAATAACTTTCCAGCACTTTCTTCGTATGTGGTTCGAATAATTTTGGAATCAAAAGTAATCCGCTAATTAATACCACTAAGAACAATAGGATAGACCAGTGATAAGTAAGGATAACGCCTATTGATAACAGCACCGTTAGTACACTTTCTGTTATCGTAAAGAACAGTGGAAGCCCCAATGACGAGATTCTCTCCATATCATTTGTCATCCAAGATACATACTCTGGAAATTCATGTTTGGTGATTTCCATATAATTCGCCTTGCGAAGTTTTTCTGCAATTTCTTCCCTTAATTCCGTATTGACTAATTGAATGAATTTTTCTTGTCGAACGGAAAATAAGAATTCTGAATACGATAATATCCCTTTCATAGCGAACCGGATTGCCAACGCTCCTACAAATTGCCAAGCATTTAAAGCGACTAACCCGTCAATGGCAAATGCAATAATTGCAATATTCGCTACGGTTAAAAGACTCTTAATAACCACTAGTACGAGAAGAATCATTACTTTAGATGGATGTTGTAGTAACTTCTGTTTCATAATGATTTCTCCTTCCCTAAGTAAATCACTTCATCAAATAAATCGCGATGTTCTTCAAAAAAATGATGTGTCACAATCACAAGGGTTAGGTTAGGATTTTGAAGGAGTTGAGCTTCTATACTTCGCGCACTTTCCAAATCTAAATTCGCGGTACTTTCATCGAGTAATAACACCTTATCTGATTCAAGTAACGTTCTAGCAAGCGCTAATCGTTGTCGTTGCCCTCCTGATAACTTAGTTCCATGTTCACTAACAACTTCCTGAGCATTCGTAAATTGATTCAATCCCATTTGACTAGACTCTTCCTCAAACGGACGCTCTTCCCATAGCGTAATATTATCTTTTACTGTGGCGTTAAAAATATGGTTCTTCTGAGGATTGTAAGCAGTAATATTACGCAACTGTACAATTTGTTCCTTAGAAAGAGACTTCCCATCGAGAATCACTTCACCTGTAAACTCGTGATTTCGACCGGCTAAGAAATTCAATAACGTTGATTTTCCAGTACCGCTATCCCCTAACAACGCATATTTCTTTCCTTTTTCGATAGTGAAGGTCACGGGCTGTACAATGACATGCCCATTCACGCTGACGGTGACATCTCGTAA
This sequence comes from uncultured Streptococcus sp., assembly GCA_902479935.1. Lineage (GTDB taxonomy): Bacteria > Bacillota > Bacilli > Lactobacillales > Aerococcaceae > Granulicatella. The sequence continues at coordinate 91,151 of CABSQV010000005.1, forward strand.
CGATAAAGTCTGTTGCAGAGAGCTGTTGTCTGGTTGTAAATTCGAATCTGCTTCTAAGCTATTAAATTTATCAAAATAAACATGAATCGATTTTAACTGAACTAATTGTTGAACGACTTGTTCTAACGATGCAAAGCAGTTAAATGTAAGAGAGCCTGCTGCAGTAAATGCCCCTACTGAAATCATTCCAGCAAACACCATGATTCCGGCTACGACATCCACTGAGATTTTCCCAATGAAATTCAGTAACGAAATGCATAATTGTACAAAAGAAAATTTCTTTCGATAACTTACTTTAACGTCTGATAATGCATCTGAAGCAATTTTTATGCGCTTCACAAATTGTCCCACTGCATTTGAGGTATAAAATACTTCGAATCCTTTAAATAAGTTTTGAACGGTTGTAGTAAATTCTTCATTGGCAGCCGATAGATTTGAAGTAGCTTCCTTGGTTTGTTTTTGAAACCACTTCGGCGTGAGAATAAGCATCACTGCTACCAAAACAGTCACGACTGCTAATCCCCAATGGAATAATGAGAGAGAAATCAATGCAAAGATCAACATCATTCCGCTTCCGATGCTGTTGAATAACACAGCAAATCCATTGTCTTCTAATTGCTCTAAATCACTTGTAAACCATGAAACGTACGCAGAAACATCTTTTTCTGTCACTGTTGAATAATTCGCACGACCGATTCTGTCAGCAATTTCTCCTCGGATTTCAATGCTAATTTTTTGGATGAGCTTATTCAGCTGCACATTATATCCATATAACGATGCCAAATAAACTCCACTGAAAGCTATTCCTACTAACTTCCACATTAAAAACGTAGAAAAATCGCCCTTTACCAAAGCATTAAATGCTGGTGCATTCAACGAAATACTAATAATAGAGGATGCATTTTCCAAAAAAGATAATAACACCACAACAAGAGATGCTACTTTATGCTTGAGCAGATACTGTTTCATTGATTCGTTCTCCCATTTTTCAATGTCTAAAAAATTATAAGATATCCCCATTATACTCCCGTCACAAAACAGGAACAATACAAAAAACGTGGAGATTTCTTACTTTCTCCACGTTTTTTCGATTAAAACATTGTATTTTTAACTTTCCACATACGCCTTTGCCTGAACGATGCGCTTTTCGAGTTCCAAAAGATCAATAAAGCGTGCTTGACGTGCGAATTCTTTGTCCCCAACCATCAAGAGAACGGCCGGTACTGTTAACACTTCATAGCGGCTGGCCACTTCTGGATGAAGAGTGGCATCGATTTCTTCTACTGGAATCTTATACTCTTTGGCAAGTTCCTTTACTCGTGGTTTAACCGCATGACACACCCCACATGTTTGCATGGATATATATATGATTTTTACTTCGTCCATTTTCTCACCTCACTCCTATCATACCCTATAGCTCAAAAATTCCTGCAAAGTTTGCTCATAGGCCCTTTTTTAGTAGAAAACACTTAACAAACCGCGTCTTGATTGTGTATAATGGAAGAGTTAAGTCCAGATGAAAATCAGAAAGTGAGTGAAACAATGGGACGTAAATGGGCAAATATTGTCGAAAAGAAAACAAAATTAGATGCTAACAATAGTAAAATCTACGCTAAATTCGGGATTGAAATCTATGTAGCTGCAAAACAAGGGGAACCAGATCCTCATTCAAACCAAAAATTAAAATTCGTTATTGACCGTGCTAAAACTTATAATGTACCACGTCATATCATCGAACGTGCGATTGAAAAAGCAAAAGGTGGCGGCGATGGCGACTACCAAGAACTCCGTTACGAAGGTTTCGGACCAAACGGCTCTATGATTATCGTAGATGCGTTAACAAATAACGTAAACCGTACAGCAGCTGACGTACGTGCCGCTTACAGCAAAAACGGCGGTAACATGGGTGCACCAGGTTCTGTAACTTACTTATTTGACCACACAGCAATCTTCGGTATCGCGAACAAAGATGCTGACGAATTATTAGAACAATTAATGGAAGCAGACGTTGACGTTCGTGACGTTGTTCAAGAAGACGACCAAGCGATTGTATACGCTGAACCAAACGACTTCCACGCTGTTCGCCAAGCTTTAGAAGGACTAGGTATTACTGAATTCACAGTGAGCGAAATCGAAATGATTCCTCAATCAGAAGTAACACTTGAAGGCGACGACTTACGTTTATTCGAACGCATGATTAACGCTCTAGAAGACAACGAAGACGTTCAAAAAGTGTACCACAACGTAAACTTAGAAGACTAATAATAGAAAAAGCAAAATGTAACATATAAGTTACATTTTGCTTTTTTGTTTTCTTTCAACCTGAGAACACACTTCCCATAAGCTTCTTATCTCAAGGGGCACCTCGCCCGGAAAGCACCCATTAACTTTCCAGCAAAAAAGGACAAAACCACGAAGAACACTTTGGATGCAATAGTCATCATTGTAGGGAATCATAACCGATGTGAATTACTGCCGCTGGGAAATTCATTTTCTAGCGGCAGTTTGAAGCTCGGTAGCCAAGAGACTATAGGCTCTTGGCGGTATCCTTATAATGATGACTATTGAAACATCCAAAGATGTTCAGAGTAGGTTTTGTCCTTTTTATTTATTTTGCACATACTGCTCTAGTCGGTAGCTTCCTGCAGTGAGGTAGACCCCTGCCATCGCAAGAATAACCCAGACTGATGGGAAGAGCGTTTGAAGGTCAATCGACTTGTACAACCAGTAAATCGGGCTGATATACGCCACAAGTCTGAGCCAACTTCCTCCAAAATCCCCAAACGCTGCTGGCATTCCAATACCCGCCATCACCATGACAAACAGCACTCCGAACGTCGTCGCGTGTCCTGGTGATTTGAAAATTCTGAAGAAGAATAAGTTTAGGCAGAGACTGTAAATAATCGTTACGGCTAATAGTCCCGTAAACACTACCCAGTTCATTTCTGGAACGAGTCCTGTAAAGAACATCGCTGCCATCATAATCATATTAACAATAAACATAAAGATAAAGTACGCTAATAAGAACGAAAGTGTAATTTCCAAATTCGAACGTGGAGAGACGACTGAGCGTTTCAACACATGACTCTTCTTGAAGTTAATCCAGTCCGAAGCAATCACTGACGCATTCATGATGACATAAAGGAGAGAGATGAGCATGACTACTCCACTCGCAACACTCGTCTTCGTTTCATTGATAGTAACCACCATTTGATTGTCACTCTCTGGTAAGGTCTCTTCTTTGGTCAACACGCCTGTTTGTTGCAATTTCGCGTTTAGCATGACTTCTTTTAGCAACTTCGTCAACTGTGCATCAAGTAGAAAGTCTCTTGTGCCGCGCTGCGTATTCCAGATTCGAATCGTTGGAACTTGGCCTTCTTTCGCCTTCTGTAAATAGTTCGCAGGCACTTCGTAAATAACAGTCATTTCGCCTTTTTTCAAAGCCTCTTTAGCGCTATCTAAATCGAAGTACACATTTTCTTCTCGTATATACGGCGCAATCAATTCTTCGTACTCCTCATTTCCCTCGTTGAATACAAAGGCTACCGTTTTTGCGACCGTACTTGGTGTTTTCGTATCCACCGTTCCTTGCGTGGTAAGCATGATTCCATTGATAAGGGCCGGCATTCCAATCATCATAAAGAGAATTAGTGGCATTTTCAATAATCGTTTCAAATGAAAGATTGTCATTTTTACAAGATTCATTGACGCGCCTCCTTTCTCTTCAATGACCAGCTAAAGGCTACCCCTAACACTAAAATAATCGGTGCGGCAACCATAGCCATCCCTTTCATCGACACGCCATTCATCACATCGATAAATGGGGTGTAAGTAAATTGGCGAAACGGATTCCCGCTGAGGAAACTAAAGGTTGAGCTAATACGATCTAGAGGGATGACACCCGATAAAAACAAGTAAACCAAGTTGATTCCAGTTGAAAAGGCTGGCATGTTCTTCTCCGTCACAAAATTACCGAGTAAGTTTCCAAGAACATTGAAGACTAAACTATAGAAAACGATGAGGACAAAGATGCTACCGATGTTTCCTCCAAAAGTTGTTGGATCGAGGATTTTCCATAGGCCGATATACACGAATGCCAATAGCGTCGTCATAATCATATTTACGGCTAAATCGAGTCTGTCTCTTTCACTAATGCTAAATGGCAATACGTTCAGGCGTTTGCGAAGTCCGCTAAGTTCTCGTTGTACCCCAAAGCGCATCGCAGTTTCAAGGAAGATGATAAATAGGAATCCAAGCCCTGTAATTGCGTAGTGTTGGTTCGCAGTCACTTGGGATTCAGCTTCCACTTGGTCTGTCTCAAAAGCCCCCGATGCGATTTCCTGTTGTAAGGATGCAAGCATCCCTGCTGCTTGTTCAGGCGTGATGGATGCATTTTTACTTTCTGCGACTTCATGCATCACCAAACTTGCTTCTAATAATTGCGAAGTCACTGTTTTTAAGAGTGATTCATACACCGCAAGTGACGTGCTCGATGTTCGCCCTGATTTCTCAAGGGTAATCGGAGTTGCTTGCGAACGCGTTTGAATCGACTCTGTAAAATCCGAAGGAATCGTTGCAATGATTTTGGCATCGTCTTTCACACTTGTCAGCGCAATTTGTTTTTCCTCAGTGAGTTGCTCAAACAACGCAACGATTTGTTGTCCGTAAGCTCCTTTGTCTTGATTATCGATATAAATCTTCGTTTCAATCGTTAAATCAGACGGATTGAAGGCACCCTTTGTGGAGAAGGCTAAGAATAACGATAATAGAAATGGCATTAAGACCATGAGTAATAGCGCCGGAAAAGACTTCAGAGAGGATATTAAATTGGCTTTAATATAACGAATGTATCTCATAAGTCCTCCTTAATCACGAAGCGTCTTTCCTGTTAATTGTAAGAACGCCTCTTCTAATGTTGTTTCTTTGACGTTGACGGATTTAATCACGAGTTGTGCTTGTTCGACTTGCTCAATCAATTTCATCATCGAGAAAATCGTTTGGTCAATCGTAAGTTCCATGTCTTGTCCGTCCACTGTTACAAATTGAATGCCGTTTTCGCTATTCTTCAACACTTCGTCGAATCCAGCAGGCACTCGGTCCAATGTGAGGGCCACCGTTTGTGTATGCCCTACGAGTTTTTTCACTTCTTCTTTCGTTCCATACGCCACTTCTTCTCCTAAATCGAGAATGAAGACGCGCTTACAGAGGGCTTCGATTTCCTCCATATAATGCGACGTGTAAAGAATCGTTGTCCCTTGTTCCGCAAGAGACTGAATATAGTCGAAGATATGTTGACGCGACTGCGCATCAACCCCAACAGTTGGTTCGTCTAAAATCAAAATCGAAGGATTATGCAACATCGCAACGGCGATATTCAAGCGACGTTTCATCCCGCCAGAGTAGTTTTTCACTTTCTCTTTCTTCTTGTCAGTTAGACCGGCCACTTCCAGTAATTTCTCGATTTGACTCTTCAACTCTGCCCCTGCTAACCCGTAAAGTCCACCGAAGTATTCTAAGTTGTCGACTGCATTCAATTCCTCAAGAAGCGCGATATCTTGTGGCACTAAGCCTAAGTGTTTTCGAATTTCTACTTTATCGGTTTTAATCGACTTTCCATTAATGAAAATGTCGCCGCTATCCATCGATTGAATCCCTGTCAGAATATCAATCAATGTACTTTTCCCGGCCCCGTTTAGTCCAAGTAATCCAAAAAGTTCCCCTTCCATAATTTCAAAGGAAACATTTTGTAGGACTTTTTGTCGTCCGTAAGATTTGGTTACGTCTTTAATTTCAATCATATGTACACCTCTTTTTTATCGAATAAATGAAAGAATGGCTGTTAATAAACAAAGAACAATCGCGACAATTGCTTCCTCTTTTAAATCTTTAGGGGTCTTCTTGGATTCGTTCATTTGTTTACCCTCCTACTTGTTTGTACCCTTATCATAGCAAACACCCATCGGAGTCTATAGTCCAAAACGTCATCACATACCGTGACGAAAGTCATGTTTTTATAAAAAATGCCCCGACTCTTTCAGATTCTATACTCCATGGTGGTTTGTCTGAAAGAATCGGAGCAGTATTACTTATTTTTTTAGTTTGTTTTCGTACGCGAAAATCACAAGTTGCGTGCGGTCACGCAATTCTAATTTCGAAAGAATCGTACTAATATTATTTTTTACGGTTCCTTCCGAAAGGAAGAGGGTTTGCGCGATTTCTTTATTGCTTAAGCCTTGCGCCACTTGTTGGATAAGCTCCACCTCACGCGGTGTGAGCCCCCATTTCTCCGCATCAAAGCTTGCAGGCTTCTCAACAGTCGTATTCGTCAGTAGCGCCTCTGAAATCACCGTATCCATCACGACTTTTCCAGACATGGCGACTTTAATCCCGTCAAGAATCGCCTCCGGACTACTGTCTTTTAATAAATACCCCGAAGCACCATTTTGCACGGCTTCGACAATATATTCAGTATCTTGGAAGGTCGTCACAATCAGCACCTTCACCTCTGGAAAGGCCTCTTTAATCAGCTTCGTTCCTTCAATCCCGTTACTCTCTGGCATGCGAATATCCATCAAGACCACATCTGGTTGGTGCTCCTTGCAGGCTTCAAAGGCCGCACGTCCACTCTCTGCTAAAGCGAGGACTTCGACATTACCGCTCGCCTCAAGCATGATTTTTAAACCGGTACGGATGAGCATTTCATCGTCGGTAATAATAAGTTTGATTGGGTTTGTCATGGTTCTCCTCGTTTCTATTGTTTTTCTGTATTCGGTAGGATCATTTGCACGGTCACACCTGGATTTGACGCCTCAAGTGTCACCGACCCACCTTCTGCACGAAGTCGTTCTTGGAGGGATTTGAGTCCGCCTTTTGGAGCTAAATCGACCGCTCCCGTTCCGTTATCCTTAATCGTTACGACTAATTGCGATGGATTATACATCAGTAGCACGGTAATGCGTGTCGCTTGTCCGTGTCGCATCGCGTTTGTAATCGCCTCTTGGACCCCACGGAAGATGCTGAGCTCTGCCTCACTTGTGAGCGTGAAGGTTGGCTCATTTTTTCTAAATTGAATATCGATACCGCTGTTGACTTGCACCTCATGGAAAAATTCTTCCAGCGCAATATCCAGCTGCTTCTTATCCATTTGTTCTGGCTTCAAGTCATGAACGATTTTTCGCACTTCTTGCAAGCCTTCGACTGCAAAATCACGCAGTCCTTCGCTCATTTCTTGAATCGGCGAGTTTTGTTGCTTAGCCAGTTGCGAAATCGCCCCTAGCTGAATAATAATCGTGGACAGACTGTGTCCCACCGAATCGTGAATCTCACGAGAAATTCGGTTTCGCTCTTGTAGCGTGAAGATTTCCTTCATTGTCCCCATTTTATATTGGGCTTGTTGCAAGTCATAGCGTTGTTCGCTGAGTTTTTGCTCGGCTTTTTCCAACTCTTCTTGCAGCGCTCTTCTCTCTTCCAAAATATGATTTCCATAAGAGAAGAATAAAAGGAAGAACAAAGTCATCACGACTTGAATGCTGTTCCCTTGTTGAACGGCTGGAACGATAACGACCGCCCCTAATATGAACTGTAGAATCAATGCATTTCTAAAGGAGAATCGCAGACTCACCTCGAAGCAGAGAAGTAGAATCAGTCCTGTAAAAATAGTATGGAAATACAAACAGAGGAGGACGACCGCGATGCCTTCAATCAGGATATACCACTGATATTTCAATGAATAATAGCCAACTTGCACAAGCGCGATAAATCCAAAGAAGAAGGCGATGTCTCCTGCGTTCATATTCGGTAGTTGCGACCATTCAAAAAGCGCAAAAAGGATGAAACCATACCGAATAATGAATCGTACCCATTGATCGATTTTCATGATTTCACCCCTTTGTCATTACTGATTTAATAAAAATAAAAACGCGATAAAATTATTGAGAAAATGCATCGAGATAGATGCAAAAACATTGTCGTTATAATAACGATACATCCCAACAATCGGAATCGTTAATGGGACGTACATCAATGCCGCTGTCCAATCAATCAAACCTGCAGCATCTTTTGAAAGTGCGTGAAGTAGCACGAATAGAAACGCTGAAATAAACGTTAATACGTGAACGTTGAGCGATTTCTTAAATGACCCGATAATCGCTTCACGAAACACCAATTCTTCTAGGATTGGCGCCACAACGCATAGTAGAACAAACATCAAGACGGCGTCATTTGCGCTCATCATCTTCTCAATTTGTTCTTGGTTGTCCGACGTCACATCTCCAATAAACTGAGCGACCGCAATTGCTAATCCGATACGAAGTGCGTATCCAATTGCCAAATCTCGAATAAACGGACGCTTGATGAAGTTTTTGAACCCTTCCACAAGCTTCTCGCGGAACAATGCGACCCCAATCGCTGTTGAAACCAGTTGAAGGATCAGGTAGGCATTTGTATCAACACTTGGTCCCGAAGACGTATAACGAATAAAGAACGCCGGGAAAACCATCAAGTTTAAAAAGTAAACAACCCATAATAGAACCGCATTTTTCTTCATAGAACACCTCTAGTCATCCGTGAAACGGACTGGTTTTGTATTTTTAATGCTATAGATTTTTTCAATTTTGCCATCATGCCATACGATACCGTGAAGCGCGCCGCCAAAAACAGCTCCGCCATCGATACCGATTTTGCCATCATGTTGCCATAATTTCATAAAGTCGCCATCTTCGTTTAAGCCACGTAAAGGTGTGTGCCCGAAGATAATCGTTTTGCCAGTGTTGTTGGCCCCTTTATGGAATGGCTCACGAATCCAGTAGAAGTCTTTTGGCTCAGTGTCGTGCCAGTCGTCTAAGCGTAAATCCACTCCAGCATGCGCTAAGAGCAAGTCGCCTTCATCGATAAAGAGAGGACGTTCTCTTAGAAATGCGATGAGTTCTGGATATTGTGCTTTAATCGCTTCGGCATCTTCCACAGGATTGACCGGAGTCCCTTGTGGTCGACCGAGTAAGTCGTTAATCGTCGTATCCCCATTGTTTCTGAAGTAGTGTGGAAAACGTCCTTCAGGATCGTCGATAAATGCAAGGAACATCACTTCATGATTTCCCATCAAATACCATGCGTTTTTCTCTTTCGCATATTTCATCCCTGTTAGGACACTACGTTTATTGTCTGGTCCACGGTCAATCAAGTCTCCCATGAAGACAAGTTGCTGAGTTTCTTCGTCCCAGTTTTGAAGCATTTCTTCCATCATGTCTGCTTCGCCGTGAATATCACCAATAATAAAATACGTTTTTTTCATTTTCTACACCTCAATTGCTCTGTTACTGTCTATTATAGCAAACTTTCGCGTCAATATGAAAGTGGATTTGACTCATGAAAAATTTTGCAAAAAAAGAAGCCTTACTTTCGTAAGACTTCTTCGTCATTTAAGATTATTGGTTTTCTTTTTTACGAGTGAATAATAACGCTGCCGCTACAACCACAAGTACGCCACCAATGATAACAGTGAATCCTTTTGCTGTACCTGTATTTGGTAATTCAGGACGTTTTGGTTCTTCTGTTGTTGGAACTGCTGGAGTTTCTGTTGTTGAACCTTCAGTTGTAGTTCCTTCTGTAGTTGTTGAAGCTGTTGTTGTTGAAGCAGTAGTTGTTGTTGCTTCTGTTGTTGTTGAAGCAGTAGTTGTTGTTGCTTCTGTTGTCGTTGAAGCAGTAGTTGTTGTTGCTTCTGTTGTCGTTGAAGCTGTTGTTGTTGTTGCTTCTGTTGTTGTAGTACTTTCAGTAGTTGATTCAGTCGTAGTTGTTGAAGTTGTGCTTTCTGTAGTACTTTCAGTTGTGCTTTCAGTTGTTGTTGTCGTAGTAGTTGTAGTAGTAGTTTCAGGCATTTCACCGTCAGCTGTACCAGAACCAGATAATAATGTGTAAGTTACATCTGTTGATTGTTCACTATCTAAACCGTCAGCTGTAATTGAGATTCTGTTTTGTGGGTTCTTTGTAGGATCCACTAAGTTTACGATATAGTCAACGTAAATAATTTTATCTGTTGTATCGATTTTTACTTTAATACCTGTATCAGTGATTTCATAGTCACTTTCAGAAAGGAATCCAGCTGAAACCCATGGATTTTCTGAATCTACTAATTCAACACGTAATGAACCAGGTACGTATGTTTGGTTTGAATCCCAAACATCTTTAATTTCAACATTACTTAATGTTTTTCTAGCGGCGTTTAAACGTGCCCACCAGTGAACTTGTTCAGCGTTCTCTGTTGGTTGAAGACCCCATTTAGTAACCATTTCTCCTGGAGTAGGTCCTTCAAGTGGATCGATTTTTTGTGATACGACAGTACCGTTAAAATCAAGTTCTTGAGTAGTATCTGCTAAACGATTGTCTGGTTCCCACTTAACATCAACTTTTAATTCGATGTTTTTGTTTAACTTGTGGTCTTTGAAGTAAGGACCAAACGTTACTGTGACATTGCCGCTTTCTGGTGACACTTCAGCATATGCTACTGTTTCTCCCGCTTTATTATAAATTGGGAAGCTGTAAGAAGATTGAATTTTCACAGGTGAATTCACTTTGAATGTCATTGTGTCATTCAAGTTGATCTCGATATTATCAGGAATATCTACTTTAAATGTAATTCCCCAACGAGCATATAAATCGGTTGCATCTCCCGAGATTTGAACAGTTGGATTCTTCACTTCAATCGCTGTTCCATTTTTTGTTACTTCTGCCGCACTTGCTTGTTTTGGAGCAAAGAATACTGCTAAAGCAAATAGCGCAGAGAGTAATAAGAATACTTTCTTTTTCATAAAAATCCTCCTAGTTTCTTGATTTAAATTCTATTATTTCAAACTCAATCACTTTTTATCCTAAAATAAACACTATTTTTTCGAAAAAGCGATTTCGATTTGAAAGAAATTTGAACATAAATCAACTAATAGTTATTCTAAACTACTATTGTTCTAACTGCAATTCAAATGCCTTTAAATCGTGTATTTTTATTGATTTTTTACAACATTTTTTCTCTGCAAATGCAAAATAAAAAAGCTAGAAATATCAGAAATATTTCTAGCTTGCTCAATTATTATAAAATTCATTTAAAGCTACTTGCCGGGATTGAACCGGCGACCTCCACCTTACCAAGGTGACGCTCTACCGACTGAGCTAAAGCAGCGTTTTTTGGGTAAAAAAAAAGAACTCCGCCAGTAGGACTCGAACCTACGACATCATGATTAACAGTCATGCGCTACT
>CABSQV010000006.1:0-100106 GCA_902479935.1 uncultured Streptococcus sp.
GTTGGCCTTTTTGTATACACTAAAATAGGGTTGGTGGAAAATTTCCATCAACCCTGAAAATTATAGAACCGCATTTTACTTTGGCTTTATACTAAGTAGTACTTTTTTTCAAAATAGGGGAATAAATTTCAATTTTTCCTCTAAATAAATTGACTTTAATCGATTTCAAGAATAAAATAATATTATGTGTTAAATCACATTTAACCATAAAAATTATCAATGCAATTTATTTTGATTAAAAATTTAATAGAGACGGAGGTGACTCAATGGACTCAGTAGTAGTAGGTGGCCTCGCGATCTTAGCTTTAATAATTGGAATTGTTGCTGGATATATTGGTTTCAAATCACATTACGAGAAAAAGTTAGTAGCAGCTCGCGAATCGGCTGAAATGATTATCAAAGATGCAGAAAAAGATGCTGACCGATTAAAAAAGGAAGTATTATTAGAAGCAAAAGAAGAAAATCATAAATATCGTGCTGAAGTTGAAAATGAGTTAAAAGAAAGACGAAATGAAGTACTTCTTCAAGAAAAGAGAATGATTCAACGTGAAAAGAATTTAGATCGCAAAGATGAAATTCTAGAAAAACGTGAACAATCCATTGAAACGAAGGAAACAAAAATCCAAGAAAAACTTGAGAGAGTAACAGAAAAAGAAAATCAAGCTGAAGCTCTCGTTGCAAAACAACAAGAAGAATTGGAACGTATTTCTACAATCAGTAAAGAAGAAGCACAAGAGATTATCATGAAGGATATGACCGAACAATTAAGTAAGGAACGTGCCATCATGATTAAAGAGTATGAGCAGCTTGCAAAAGATGAAGCAGACAAAAATGCTAAAAATATTATTCTTCAAGCGATTCAACGTTCCGCAGCGGACTTAGTTTCAGAAAATACAGTAACCGTTATGACGTTACCAAGTGATGAAATGAAAGGACGTATTATCGGACGTGAGGGACGTAATATTCGCACCCTTGAATCATTGACAGGAATTGATGTGATTATCGATGAAACACCAGAAGCGGTGGTATTAAGTGGTTTTGACCCAATTCGTCGTGAAATCGCGAAAATGACACTAGAAAAATTAATTTCAGACGGTCGTATTCATCCTGCTCGTATTGAAGAAATGGTTGAAAAATCTCGTAAAGAAATGGATGAGCGTATTCGTACAATCGGTGAACAAGCAACGTTCGAAGTTGGAATTCACTCATTACATCCTGATTTGATTAAGATTTTAGGTCGTTTATACTTTAGAGCTAGTTACGGTCAAAACGTATTGAACCATAGTATCGAAGTGGCTAAGCTTGCTGGAGTGATGGCAGGCGAATTAGGTGAAGACGTGAACCTTGCAAAACGTGCTGGTTTACTTCACGATATCGGTAAAGCACTCGATCATGAAATTGAAGGTTCACATGTTGAAATCGGAGCAGAAATCGCTCAGAAATATAAAGAGAATAAGATTGTTGTTAATGCAATTGCTTCTCACCATGGAGATGTAGAGCCAACTTCAACAATCGCAGTACTTGTAGCAGCAGCAGATGCTTTATCAGCGGCTCGCCCAGGTGCAAGACGTGAATCAATCGAAAATTATATTCGTCGATTAGAAAGATTAGAAGCTATTGCAACAGAACATGAAGGTGTTGAACGCAGCTTTGCGATTCAAGCCGGACGTGAAGTTCGTGTAATGGTACAACCTGACAAGATTAGTGATGAAAAAGCGATTATTTTAGCGCATGACATCAAGAATCAAATTGAGGAAGAACTCCAATATCCAGGACATATTAAAGTTACAGTTATTCGTGAGACAAGAGCAGTCGAATATGCTAAGTAATCATTGATTGACTTTGACTCTACTGTGAGGTAGATGTAAAACTGGAAACCCCATGACAACTTGTCATGGGGTTTTATTTTGGCGTTACATAAGAAAAAGGTAATTCTCACAAGGAGAATTGTCTTTTCATTTGAACTATTGATTACGAGCTTCTTGAGTCGTTTGTTCATTATTATTGTTGTTATTATTGTTGTTTTGCTGACGATTATTTTGTTGCTGGTTTTGCTGAGTCGTACGTTCCTCAGCTGTAGTTGGCTGTTCTAGTTGGAACTCGTTTGTAATAGGGTCAGAACTATCTTTACCAACAGTTACAACTAGGGTTACCGATACGCTAGGACCGCTGACGTTTTGGAATGTCACTTTATTTGTTGATACAGTTTGTGTTTGTCCGTTCACAGTGACTTTGTATTGTGGCTTATCTTTAGAGTTAGTTTTATAATTATCCCACGTTACAGTCAGCGTCTTCTTACTCTTATCGTAAGTAGCTTTCAAACCAGTAGGTCCTTCAATCTTCGTACCATAGTTCATAGATTGTTGAGTAGGAACATGACCTTTAACAAATAACTCAGTTGCAATCATATTTGCTGGAGTTCTAGGTCCAGGTAAGCTTAATGGGTCAGAGCCGATTTCGATTTGCTGTTTAACAACACTATCTGGTTGTACCCAATCATCACCGCTAGAAGATTCCGCCATATATTTCATTAAGTAGTAATAAATGAGTCTTGAATATTCTTGTTCGGTCGTATCTACACCGCCGCCTTTTTCATATGGATTATCGTAACCGGTCCATGCAGAAATTGTGTAGTCGGTAGAGTAGCCGATAAACCATGAGTCAGGAATGATATCTTCATAATCACTAGCTCCCATTGCGCGTTTTTGTTCAACAGTGTAGTTAGATGAACCAGTTTTCGCTGCAGTAGGTAAACCAGGAATAGCCGCTTGAGTTGCGAAACCATATTTGAATGAATCTTTTAGTACATCCGTAATCATATACGCTGTTGAATCTTTCATCGCTTGTTTTTGTTCAGGTTTAAACTCGGTTACTTGGCCATCACGTGTTGTGACTTTCGTTACAGTATACGGTTTTGAATAAGTACCGTAATTACCAAATGTGGCATATGCGGCAGCCATTTTAATTGGTGAAATATCTGCACCAATCGAGTTACTTTCTACTAAATAGTCTTGACCATCATTTTTAATTTGAATATCTAGATTATTTAAGAATGACTTGATATTTGTTTCGCCAACAGCTTTAAAGGTTTGCAAGGCTGTTGTATTTCTAGAATAAACGAGGGCAGTACGTAAGGTCATTGCACCTTTGTGACTGAAATCCCAGTTGTTTAATTCAACACCGTTTGAATATGTTGTTCTTTGGTCCATGATGGTTTGACCAGTAGAATAATTTAAGTATTCGATGGCTGGACCGTAGTCGATTACAGGTTTGATTGTAGAACCAGTACTACGTGAATTGTCAGTTGCTCGGTTATAGCCGAGTAATGTGGTTTGTTTACGACCACCGTTTACGGCGCGAACAGCACCAGTTTTTGTGTCCAACATTACAACAGCGTTTTGAATTTTGTCATTCACGTATTGAATGTAATCATTCGTATTAACGATATCGTATAAACGTTGTTGCGCTTTTGAGTCGATAGTTGTTTCAATCGTAAGTCCATCGTTATAAGGATCAAGTCCTGTTTTTTCTTGAACTTCTTTTAAAACCATTGTTACGAACGAATCGTAAACAAGTGCTTTATCATTACTATCAACTTTGTTATTATGTGCGATTAAGCCTTCAGTAACTGGAGTAGCTACCGCTTGATCATATTGTTCCTTTGTAATTTTTCCATTTTCTTTCATGGAATAGAGTACTAAGTCACGACGTTCTTTTGCTTGATCAGCATTAGCATATGGGTCATATGAATTAGGGGCTTGTGGCATACCAGCAAGTAGTGCCACTTGAGGTAAACTTAATTCAGATAATTCTTTATTGAAGTAGTAGTGTGATGCAGTCCCAAATCCATAGACATTATTAGCCATATATACTTTGTTTAAATAGTACGTAAGAATCTGTTCCTTAGAATAATTACGCTCTAATTGAAGTGATAGCATAATTTCTTGAATTTTACGTTTGTAGGTTTGGTCTTCTTTCTTCGTAGAGAATACGGCTAACTTCACTAATTGTTGAGTGATCGTACTACCACCTTGAGTAATTTGACCGGCTTTTGCATTTCGTAGGAATGAACCTGCGATACGGATTGGGTCAATCCCCATATGAGAGTAAAAGCGTTTATCTTCGATAGAAGTGATTGCATCCTTTAGTAATTGAGGGACTTGTTCACTGGTGATAATATCTCGTTTTTCACCCCCGAGTGAATAAATGAGTTCGCCATCTTTATCAAGGATTTTAGTTTCAGTAGCTCCTTCTAGATCACTTGCTTGAATGGTAGGAGCAGTCGCACCGTAGTAAGCGAAGATTGCGACGATTGCAATAATAGCCACAGTCACAAAAGCGGCAATACCAATTAAAATTTTCTTCCAGAGTTTTTTCTTAGAAGAAGTAGGTGCCTTTTTCTTTGTATGACGGTGCTGAGATGAACGGGTTTGTTCAGTTTTGTTTTCAGTCATAGATTGACCTCCTTTATAATAAGCTATCTACTGCATCTAAGTAATTTAGCGTCATTTGCAGCGATAGAGAAATTGATTGACCATGTTCTTTAATATAGGTCAACGGGATTGATTTACGTTTTGTGCTTGAATCATGAACGAATTGTTCAATCCATTTGTATTCAAGTAAATAATATTCCTTCAAACTAGAAAAATAAAAAATAACAAATGCGATACCGCCTTGTTCACAGCACTCTTTCATATGTTCTAGCTGATGTTCATGAATATTTTTTAGTGGGAAAGAAGTTTTATTCTTCGTTTCCTTCGCTTCAAAATCGATATATCTTCCTTTATACACACCGTTATAGTCGGTTGTCGATGCCTGACGAAAATAAGCTTCCGTAATCTGCGCTGCACTACGGGCAGGGTAGTTTACTTTAACGACTTGAATCGGTGTCGGTTTCTTGTGGATGACCGCTCGTTTTTGAAGGCGATAGAGTTCATTGGTTTGATTCAATATGTTCTCTAAACCCATACCGCGACTACTATAATTTATTTGCATTGTTTGAGACCGAGTAGCCCGTGATAATTGTTTTTGTCCTTTTGGATATTGAATCATTTTATCCCTCCTATGGCGTCTATTATAACATTTTGGGCAAAAAATGAGAAAAACTATTGCTTTTGTTACCTTTTCTTAATCTCTATTCAAAATTCTTGTTAAATTAAACCCGAATAAGTCAATTATGTTTTACAAAAGAGGAAGAGTATTGTAAAATAAATGAGTATGTAAATCCATTCATCTTTAAGGTGAATAATGAATTTATGGAGGAATAATATGACAGCAAAATTCGAAAAAGTTGAAACAAATAAAGTTGTTTTAACATTTGAAATCTCACAAGAAGATATTAAAAAAGGTTTGGACCAAGCGTTTAACCGCGTTAAAAAGAACGTGAACGTACCTGGTTTCCGTAAAGGTAAAGTAAGCCGTCAAGTATTTGAAAAGATGTACGGTGAAGAAGCTTTATACCAAGATGCATTAAACATTCTTTTACCAGATGCATACGATAACGCAGTTGAAGAAACTGGAATCTTCCCAGTAACTCAACCAACAATCGATATTGAATCAATCGAAAAAGGTAAACCATGGGTTATCAAAGCAGAAGTAATTGTTAAACCTGAAGTTAAATTAGGTGAATACAAAGGCTTAACTGTTGAAAAACAAGATCGTACAGTATCTGAACAAGATGTTGAAGATCGTTTATTACAAGAACAAGCTCGTGCAGCTGAATTAGTTGTAAAAGAAGATGCAGCTGAATTAGGAGACACAGTAGTAATCGACTTCGAAGGCTTCTTAGGTGACGAAGCTTTTGAAGGCGGAAAAGGTGAAAACCACTCATTAGAATTAGGTTCAGGATCATTCATCCCAGGTTTCGAAGACCAATTAGTTGGCGCTAAAGAAGGCGATGAAGTAGAAGTGAAAGTGACTTTCCCAGAAGAATACCATGCAGAAAACTTAAAAGGTCAAGATGCAGTATTCAAAGTTAAAGTTCACGAAGTAAAAACAAAAGAATTACCTGAATTAACAGATGAATTTGCTAAAGATGTTGATGATTCAGTTGAAACATTAGCAGAATTAAAAGAAAAAATTCGTGCTGAATTAGAAAAAGAAAAGAACGCTGCAGCTGATGAAGCAGTAGCAGACGAAGCTTTACGTAAAGCAGTAGAAAACGCTGAAATCGTTGACTTACCACACGAAATGGTTCACGACGAAGTTCACCGTCAAATGGAACACTACTTAAACGATATGCGTCGTAACGGAATCTCTCCTGAAATGTATTACCAAATCACTGGTACAACAGAAGCTGATTTACACAAAATGATGGAAAAAGACGCTGACGTTCGTACTAAGACTAACTTAGTATTAGAACAAATCGTTAAAGAAGAAGGCATCGAAGCAACTGATGAAGATGTAGCTAACGAAGTAAAAGAATTAGCTGCTCAATACGGTATGGAAGAAGATGCAGTTCGTGCTGCTGTTTCAGTAGATATGTTGAAAAACGATATCTCAATGAAGAAAGCATTAGCTGTAATTACTGATTCTGCTAAAGAAGCTTAATTTTATAAAATTAAATAAGAAAGCGCCGGTTTCGTTAGAGACCGGCGCTTTTTGAAACAACATTTCTTGTTGAAAATAGAGACTTATGGTACTCTTAAAATGAAAAATCAGGAAAAGAATGGAGGTTTCAGATTGTATAAAGATGAAACAAAACAAGTAAGATGTTCATTTTGTGGAAAATCACAAGAACAAGTAAAGAAAATTATCGCTGGTCCTGATGTATTTATTTGTAATGAATGTGTTGATTTATGTAAAGAAATTATTGATGAAGAATTTTCTTCAATGACGATGGATGAAATGATTGAGGTATTAAAACCTCAAGAAATCCTAAAAGTATTGAATGATTACGTTGTTGGCCAAGAACATGCAAAAAAATCATTAGCAGTAGCGGTTTATAATCACTATAAACGTATTAATCACTTATTTAGTGAAGATGACGATGTTGAGTTACAAAAGAGTAATATTTGTTTAATCGGACCAACAGGTTCTGGTAAGACTTATTTAGCTCAATCATTAGCGCGTATTTTAAATGTTCCATTCGCGATTGCGGATGCGACTACATTAACTGAAGCGGGTTATGTTGGTGAAGACGTTGAAAATATTCTTCTAAAACTATTACAGGCGACAGACTATGATATTGAACGTGCTGAAAAAGGTATTATTTATATCGACGAGATTGATAAAATTGCCCGTAAGAGCGAGAATGTATCCATTACTCGTGACGTCAGTGGTGAGGGGGTTCAACAAGCCTTACTGAAAATTTTAGAAGGGACTGTTGCGTCTGTTCCGCCTCAAGGAGGACGTAAACATCCACATCAAGAACTCATTCAAATCGACACAACGAATATTTTATTTATCGTTGGTGGAGCGTTTGATGGAATTGAAACAATCGTAAAAGAACGTCTTGGTGCTAAAGTCATTGGATTTGGATCTTCAAATAAAAACTTATCAAGTCACGAAAGTTTAATGCAGTTGATTATTCCAGAAGATTTACAAAAATTCGGACTAATTCCAGAATTTATTGGACGTCTTCCAATCACTGCAGCGCTAGAACCGTTAAGTAAAGACGATTTAGTTGATATTTTAACGAAACCAAAGAATGCATTAGTGAAGCAGTATCAAAAACTCTTTGCCATGGATAACGTGGAATTAGAGTTTGAACCAGCAGCGCTTCAAGCAATTGCTGCTAAAGCGATTGAACGTCGTACAGGTGCGCGTGGATTAAGAAGTATTATTGAATCCGTGATGATGGATTTAATGTTTGAAATTCCAAGTCGTGAAGATATTACAAAAGTGGTCGTTACAGAGGCTATTGTGAACGGAACTGGCGAACCTGATTTGTATGATGAAGAAAACCGATTGATTTCCTAGGGATTTTCAGCAAAATATGTTAGGATAGAATGTGATATGATGGGTGCATTATATTGCATTCTATTTTTATTTAAGAATATATGATTAAGGGAGATAAGAATATGAAAGGATTGAAATCCTTAATATCGAAACATTACACAAAAGAAGAATTTGCTTGGATTATGCAGGACTGGGCCAATTCAGTTTATTCTTTAATGATTACTACGGCTATTTTTCCGTTGTATTTTAAAACAGTATCCTCTAACGCAGGAGTTAGTGCCGCTGATTCAACTGCATTTTTAGGATATGCCAACTCGATTGCGACATTTGCCGTGTCGATTATGGCGCCTGTTCTTGGAGCTTTAGCGGATTACAAAGGATATCGTAATCCTATGTTTACTTGGAGTACATTATTAGGTGTATTCTCGGTTATTGGAATGATGTTTGCTGAAACGGATCAATGGTTTTTATTATTAGCATTGTATACCTTGTCGGCAATCGGATACTCAGCATCGAACATTTTCTATGATAGTTCGATTATGGATGTAACCACTTATGATCGTATGGATAGAATTTCCGCAGCTGGATACGGGTATGGATATATCGGAAGTGTATTCCCGTTTGTATTATTTATGATGATTATGCAGTTTAGTGGATTGAATTCAAACGCAATCGTTATGGCTGGTTTCTTCATTACAGCCGCATGGTGGTTTATCTTTACGGTTCCGTACTGGTTGCATGTAACTCAAAAATCATTTATTGAAAAACCAGAGAAACCTATTAAAGAAAGTTTTATGCGTTTATGGGGAACGATTAAACGTATTGGAGAACATAAACAAGTATTCTTATTCTTGCTTGCTTACTTCTTCTACATCGACGGAGTAGGTACGATTATTAAAATGGCGACAGCAATTGGTTCGGATATGGGACTCGATAGCAATAGCTTAATTGTTATCTTATTAATTGTTCAAATCGTGGCGTTTCCATTTAGTTTACTTTATGGATACTTATCAAAACGCTTTGGTAACAAGAAAACATTATTCCTCGGAATTGGTACGTATATTTTAATTTGTGTGATGGCATTATGGTTAAACTCATACACAGATTTCCTTATCTTAGCAATTCTTATTGGTACAGCTCAAGGTGGGGTACAATCGCTCAGCCGATCTTTATTCGGTCAATTGATTCCAGCCAACAGAGCAAATGAATTCTTTGGATTCTATAATATTTTCGGTAAATTCTCATCGATTTTAGGAACGACATTACTAGGAATTACCGCTCAAATGACAGGTAATTCATTAGATGGTGTCTTCTCATTAATTATCTTGTTCCTAATCGGTTCAGTATTACTATTCTTCGTGAAGTTGCCAACTCAGAAAGGATTAGAAAATGAAGGTTAATAAAGCCGAATTTACAATTAGTGCTGTAGGACCAGCGCAATATCCATCTGGAGACCTTCCAGAAATTGCATTATCAGGTCGTTCAAACGTTGGTAAATCTTCTTTTATTAATAAGTTGATTCAACGTAAAAGCTTAGCACGTACTTCAAGTAAACCGGGTAAAACACAAACATTGAACTTCTATCATATTAATGAACAGTTCTATTTCGTGGATGTACCAGGATATGGGTATGCTAAAGTGTCTAAGAAGGAACGTGAAAAATGGGGGAAGATGATTGAGGAGTACATTACGACTCGCGAACCACTTCGTTTAGTGCTTATCTTAGTTGACTTCAGACACGAACTAAGTCAAGAAGACGTTCAAATGCGTGAGTTCTTGGAGTATTACAATATACCGTATCGTATCGTAATGACAAAATGCGATAAGATTCCTCGTGGTAAATGGAATAAGCATGTGAGCGTTATTCGAAAAGCATTTGGTAAACCACCAGAAGACTTATTCTTAACATTCTCATCTGAAACAGGTGAGGGAGTAGAGAAAGCTTGGGCGTGGATTGAAGAATTTATTGCCGACTAAAAAAACAAGTGATACCGTATACGGTATCACTTGTTTTATTTAATTAGTAAAAAGAAATTAATAAGTGAAAAAAAGCTTGCTCCATTGCATTAAATCGCGAATTGTGATATATTATATGCTGTATCATTAGGCGTAGTGTATGGAGGGAGTTTTTTTATGAGTCAACGATTATCAAAAGAAACGATTCAAAGTATACAATCGCAAGTGAATATTCTCGATATTGTAGGGCAATTTGTCCAATTGAGAAAGCAAGGAAAGAGCCTATTTGGCCGCTGTCCTTTCCATGATGAAAGAACACCTTCTTTTACCGTCACAGAAGAAAAACAGTTATTCCACTGTTTTAGTTGTGGACGCGGAGGAAATGTTTTTAACTTCATGCAGGAATTGGAAAGTTTATCTTTTCCAGAATCGGTTGTTAGGGTAGCAGAACTTGCACATATTCCTCTCGATGTAGAAATCCCTTCTAGTCAACAAGCAATTCCTCAAAAAGAGAGAAAATTGTTTGCGGCACATGAAAAAGCGAGTGAGTTTTACTCGCACGTCCTATTTAATACAAAAGGTGGACAAGAAGCACTTCATTACTTAACGGATCGTGGCTATACTATTGATACGTTAAAGGAATTTGGATTTGGTTTTTCGTTAAAAGACCGCACGCAGCTGACACAGCTCTTACAAGATTTAGAGCTAACAGAACAAGAAATGGAAGCGACAGGTCTATTCGTTGAAAGTCAATCAGGGTTCTTTGATCGTTTTAATCAGCGGATTATGATTCCTCTTCGTAATGAACATGGACAAATCGTCGGGTTCTCTGGACGTGTGTTGCCAGGGTATTCAGATGAGTTTGCTTCACAGGCTAAATATTTAAACAGTCCTGAAACACCGCTCTTTGCGAAAAGAAACTTCTTATTCAACTTTGATTTAGCAAAGAAGAATATTCGTAAAGAAAATAAAGTCATCCTTTTTGAAGGATATATGGATGTTATTTCTGCTTGGCAAGCGGGAGTTCAACTAGGGGTCGCCTCAATGGGGACATCTCTTACACCAGAGCAAATTCAAAAGCTTCGTCATGTAACGGATACGATTTTGATTGCTTATGATGGTGATAGAGCAGGTCTGGAAGCGACAAACCGTGCGATTGAAATGATTCAATCCACGAATGCTTTTACGATTGGTATTATTCCATTTGATAATGGACTGGATCCGGATGAGTTTATTAAACAACGTGGACCCCAAGCGTTTATCGATTTAGTTGAACACGGGCAAGAAACCATCTATCAATTTAAAAAGAGATTCCTTTCTAAGAAATATCAACTGCAAGTTGAGAGTCAAAAGATTCAGTATATCGAAGAGATGATTATTGAACTGGCGAAACTCACAAATGATGTTGAAAAGAATCTAGCGATGAAGTCTCTTGCGGATGAATTTAATCTTGATTACACAACGATTCAAAATCAAGTGAAGCAAAAGCAAGTTCAAACTTCGCAGAATTTCCAAGCGCCGCCTGTACCAAGCGTTGAAACACAAGCGCCAGTAATGAATAGACCGTTTGTTAAGAACGAAGGTATTCAAAGGCATCTAATGTATCGCTTGATGCATCATAATGAAGCTTGGACATATCTGAATCGTATTAATCCAGAATTCTCGTTTCCAGACGCATTATATGAGCAATTATTTTTACATATTCAGGCGTTCAGAAATGAAGAAGAGGAATTTGATGTTCAAGAATTTATGTTGTTTTTAAACGATAAAGATTTAATGAACAGAAATCTGGTATCTGAAATCGAACTAGGTCAGTTTCCTCCAGAATGTACGGAACAAGAGATTCAAGATTTAGTATATGTACTTTCACAAAAGAATACTCTGAAAGAGCAGTTAGCACAAAAAAAGGAAGAGTTGAATCGAGCTGCTCTTATGAACGATGATGAAGCCAGAAAGAAATTGATGGTCGAAATCATGGAGATTCAACGACAATTAAGGAAAAGATAGAATGGAGGAATGGTGAATGACAGTTCAAAAGAATGAAAAAGGTCAAACACTGAATGAAGCAACTTCAACGCTTCTTGCAGAACGAAAATTATTCGGTCAAATTTTATACGATGATTTATCTGCGCAAATCGCAATCCCATTTGAGTTGGATGCGGAAGGAATGGATAAATTAATTCAAAAGTTTGAGGATGCAGGGGTTAGTGTTGTAGATGCTAACGGTGAACCAACAAGCCAACAATTGTCAGCAGAAAGCCAACGTGAAGCTGAGACAGCTGTTGTTGAAGATGATACTGCCTTATCTTCAAATACGAAGATTAATGACTCCGTTCGTATGTATTTGAAAGAAATCGGACGAGTTCCACTTCTTAGCGCGGATGAAGAAGTTGCATTAGCGCTCCGTATCCAAGAAGGCGATACAGAAGCCAAACAAGAGTTAGCGGAAGCCAACCTTCGTTTAGTAGTATCAATTGCAAAACGTTATGTAGGACGTGGAATGCAATTCTTGGACTTAATCCAAGAAGGAAACATGGGCTTAATGAAAGCCGTTGAGAAATTCGACCATACAAAAGGGTTCAAATTCTCAACTTATGCAACATGGTGGATTCGTCAAGCAATCACACGTGCCATTGCAGACCAAGCGCGTACAATTCGTATTCCAGTACATATGGTTGAAACAATCAACAAATTAGTACGTGTTCAAAGACAACTATTACAAGATTTAGGACGCGAACCTACACCGGAAGAAATCGGTGCAGAAATGGATTTACCAACTGAAAAAGTTCGTGAAATTCTAAAAATTGCTCAAGAACCAGTATCTCTTGAAACTCCAATTGGGGAAGAGGACGATTCACATTTAGGTGATTTCATCGAAGACGACAACGCAACAAGCCCAGCTGATCATACAGCATACGCATTGTTGAAAGAACAACTCGATGAAGTTCTTGAACAATTAACAGACCGTGAAGAAAACGTACTTCGCTTACGTTTTGGTCTTGATAAAAACGGTGAAATTCGTACGTTAGAACAAGTAGGGCAAGTATTTGGGGTTACTCGTGAACGTATTCGTCAAATTGAAGCGAAAGCATTACGTAAATTACGACATCCAAGTCGTTCTAAACAATTAAAAGACTTCTTAGATTAAGAAATAAGTTAGAGAAGCAGTCCTTAGGGATTGCTTCTTTTTTGTATGCAAAATTTGTGAAATCTCTATTATTTTCATGAAAAAGGGTTTCAATCTAGTGAAGAGTTTGGTAAACTAACAAATGTGGTAATTGAGAATGATTATCAATTAGAAATGAGAGAACATGAAAAGAATTAGTTATTTGATTTTATTATTACTTATTTTAAGCATTATTTCACTCTCTGTTGGAGCATCCAGTTTCTCTTGGATGGAATTTTTTAATGGAGGAGAGAGCGCAACACAACTGTTTTGGCAATCAAGGTTTCCTAGACTGTTGAGTATTTTGTTGTCAGCTTCCGCAATGAGTGTATCTGGATTATTGATGCAGATGATTACGCAAAATGAGTTTGCTTCGCCAAGTACAATCGGTACGGTGGACGCTGCAAAATTAGGATTGATGATGAGTTTATTATTTTTCCCATCTCCTGGACTGTTAGAAAAGATGGCGACGTCATTTGTGTTTGCAATTGGCTTCTCGGCGCTTTTTATTGCGTTGCAACATCATCTATCTCTTAATCAAAAATGGATGATTCCTTTGATCGGGTTGATTTTCGGGGGAGTTATTAGTGCGTGTACTCAGTTTGTTGCATATCAATTTCAACTCGTACAAAGTTTATCCTCCTGGATGCAAGGATCATTTTCGATGATTCAAACCAATCAGTATGAATGGCTGTATTTATGCTTATTTGTTTTAGTACTTAGTATTATTTTTGCCCATTACTATACGGTAGTCAGCATGGGGGAAGATATTAGTCGAAATCTCGGCGTTCCGGTGAAACGGATGGAGTCTTTAACATTAGTGCTTATTGCGCTAACGACGAGTGTCACGATGATTACAGTTGGAAGCTTACCGTTTATTGGGGTGATTGTTCCAAATATCGTCCGCATGCGATTTGGGTCTCAGATGAAAGTATTAGTACCACTAACAATGCTAGTCGGGGCGTGTCTTGTATTAAGTTGTGACATTATCGCACGAATGGTCATTGCGCCTTATGAGATTTCCGTAAGTATCATCTTAAGTATTCTTGGGGCTGCACTCTTTATTTTCCAAGTGATTCGCCTGGAAAAGAAAGAAGGAGACTAATGAAAAAGAAAACAAGAATCTTGTTAGGCTTCCTTTCTGTGATGGTCGTATTACTAGTAGCAGCGTATCTACTGATACCAACAAAAAATAGTACAACTGTTTCAAATTTTATTTTGCAACGTCGATTATTGAAATTGCTGGTCATGGTGATTGTATCTTGTGCAATCCCGATTTCGACGATTAGCTTTCAAACCGTTGTGCAAAATCGATTTTTAACGCCAGGTGTGTTAGGAATTGAGAGCTTATTTGTCTTTATTCAAAGTGGACTGTATTACTTTGAAAGTTTAGTAGGGGTAAAAGTAGAACAATCAGTGATTATTTATGCTGTCACGATTGCCATTCAAATCGGTTTACTACTGTTATTAATGAATGCGTCTAAAGGGATGATGCTATCGAACTTCAAAGTACTATTGTTACTGACAATGGCGTTTTCAATGCTACTTCGAAATGCAAGTACATTTTTACAAGTGTTAATGGATCCAAACGAGTTTGATAAATTGCAAAGTTCGCTTTATCCATCTTTTCAAAAGATGAATGCACAACCAATGATGATTGGTGTAGCAATTGGTCTTTTCGTTCTTTTAATGATGGTGTTCTATAGATTAAGACATCAGCTAGATGCGCTTCATTTAGGCGTTGACGGTGCAAAAATGTTGGGCATCAATACAAAACGACTCAGTAATGTATTGATTGTCGTTGTTATTATTATGACAAGTTTATCAACGATTCTGGTTGGGCCGCTTCAGTTTTTAGGCTTTATGATTGCCAACTTAACTTACCAGTTAACGAAAGAATATAAACATGGCGTTTTATGGCTATTTTCAGCCGTTCTAGGCCTTGTGATAGTGCTCGCGGCACAGTTAATCGTTGAACGTATATTCCTTCTTACAATCCCGATTAGCGTGTTTATCGAAGGGATTGGCGGAGTATTGTATTTAGTCTTATTAGTTAAAGGAGAGAAGCCTGGTGCAGCTTAAAGGTGTTACAAAAAAATATCGACATCCAGTTGTTGATCATGTAGATTTAGAAGTCTCAAAACATCGACTGACTTCCTTTATTGGCCCAAACGGTGCTGGAAAATCAACTCTTCTTGGGATGATGAGTCGGCTTCTTCCTAAAGATGAAGGATTTATATTTATCAACGGTCAAGAAGTTGAAGCGTGGAACTCAACAGAATTGGCAAAAGAACTCGCTGTTTTAAAACAAAACCAGCTAGTGCATGTCAGCATGCAAGTAGAAGAGTTTGTTCGATTTGGTCGTTTTCCATATACAAAAGGGAAGATTACAAAATCAGACGAACAGATTGTTGAAGAAGCACTTAAAAATACGAATTTAGTAGAGTTTAGAACTCAAGATATTGGTACATTATCTGGCGGACAGTATCAACGAGCGCTTATTGCGATGGTTTTAGCTCAGGATACCGAATGGATTTTACTCGATGAACCATTAAACCATCTCGATATGAAACAAGCGTATGAAGTGATGAACCTACTTCGATTTTTAGTCGATAAAAAAGGAAAATCAATAGTGATTGTGATGCACGACTTAAATATGGCAAGTAATTTTTCAGATGAAATAGCTTGTTTTAAAAATGGAAAATGTATCATCCATGATACAGTCGATAAAGTGATGAAAGAGGAGATTCTTTCGAATCTGTATGAGATTCCCTTAGAAGTATTTGAATTTCATGGTAAAAAAATATGTATTATCAAGAACGGAGAAAAAGAATGAAAAAATTATTAGCATTATTCAGTTTATTAGCTGTATTTATTCTCGCAGCTTGCGGCCAAACAGCAAAAACAGAATCAGCAACAACACAAGTAGCTGCTACAGAAGAAAAGAATGAAGTGACTCTTACAAATGGGAAAGAAGATGTGACTGTTAAGACAAATCCAAAGAAAATTGTTGTATTTGATTTAGGCGTTGCTGATACAATTCGCGAACTTGGTTTTGTCGATAATATTGTAGGGATGCCATTGAAGACTTTACCTACTTACTTAAAAGATTTACCATCAAGTATTCAACCAACTGGATCAATGGTGGAGCCTGATATCGAAGCAATCGCTGCGTTAGAGCCAGACCTTATTATTGCTTCAGGTCGTACAATTAAATTCCTAGATCAACTAAAAGAGATTGCTCCAACTGTTATTTTCTCAGTGGATCAAAAAGATTACTGGAACTCGGTTTCTAAAAACATCCGCTCGGTAGCATCACTATTTGGTAAAGAAGCTGAGGCGAAAGCTGAAGAAGAAATTAAAACACTAGAAGCTTCGATTAAAAAAGTGGCTGATATGAATGAAAAATCAAATAACAAAGCATTAACTCTAATGCTCAACGAAGGAAAGATGTCAGCGTTTGGTGCTGATTCACGTTTTGCATTCCTTTACCAATCACTTAAATTCAAAGCGACTGATGCTAAAATTGAAGACAGTAAACACGGACAAGAAATGAGTTTCGAAGGGATTAAAGAAATCAACCCAGATACAATCATTTTGCTAAACAGAACTTTAGCAATTGGTGGAGACAATTCAAATGCAGATACAGTTTTAAACAATGCATTATTCAAAGAAACAAAAGCAGTTAAGAATAACCGCGTCATCCAATTAACTTCTGACTTATGGTATTTAAGTGGTGGAGGATTACAATCTACTAAACTAATGATTGAAGACGTTCAAAAAGTACTCAAATAATGAAACTAAACTTTAACAGCTATGTTTAGTTCCAAAGAAAAGAGGTGTACCTCATTGCGGTACACCTCTTAATTTATTTATTCTAAAGTATCTGCTTCAGTAACGCCTAAGATTACTGGAAGAATCATTGGATGACGTTCTGTTTTCTTGAATAGGAACGGTCCTAAGACATCCGTAATCTTGTTACGTAATACGCGCTCATTTAAGACTTCTTCAGAATCCGCTAAAAGTTCTTCGAGTTCATCACGAAGGATAGCTTGAGCTTCGTTTAGAAGTTGTCCGGATTCTTTCATGTAGATAAATCCACGCGAGAGCATATCTGGCCCTGCAACCAACTCACGGCTTTCGTAATCGACAGTAGCAACACAGATGACTAAACCATCTTGTGAGAGAGTCTTACGATCACGAAGAACGATGTTTCCAATATCGCCGATACCATTTCCATCGACATAGACGTCACCTGCAAAGAAGTGACCAGCTCTACGTGCAGAGTCAGCAGTCACAGCAAGAACATCTCCATTGCTCAAGATAAATGAGTTTTCTTTTGGAATACCCACTTGAGTTGCAAGGTTTGCTTGAATCTTCTGCATACGATATTCACCGTGAACTGGGACGAAGTATTTAGGCTTCATTAAGCGAAGCATTAATTTTTGTTCTTCTTGAGAACCGTGTCCAGAAGTGTGAATATTGTTGACTTTACCATGGATAACTTCAGCACCAGCTTCTGAAAGAAGGTTGATAACGCGGTTAACGCTTGAAGTGTTTCCTGGAATTGGTGAACTAGAGAAGATAACTGTATCACCAGGTTGAATTGAGATTTGGCGGTGAGTCCCATTTGCAATACGACTTAATGCCGCCATTGGTTCCCCTTGAGAACCTGTACATAAAATAATGACTTTCTCAGAAGGGTATTGGTTGATTTCACGTCCATCGATAAAAGTATCATCTGGAGCCTTGATATATCCTAATTCACGAGCAGTGCGGAAGCTGGCTTCCATACTACGTCCAAATACAGCTAATTTACGACCAGTTGCTACAGCCACATCCGTTACTTGTTTTAGACGAGAAACGTTTGATGCGAATGTCGCAAAAATGATACGTCCATCCACGCGTTGGATAATTTCTTTAATCGATTTTCCAACAACTTGTTCTGATTGAGTAAATCCAGGGACTTCAGAGTTCGTACTGTCTCCTAAAAGAACAAGAACGCCTTCTGAACCAATTTGTGCCATACGGTGAAGGTTTGCAGGTTCTCCAACTGGAGTAAAGTCAAACTTATAGTCACCTGTAAACACGATATTTCCTGGAGGAGTCTTAATCACAATCCCGAATGCATCTGGAATAGAGTGGGTTGTGCGATAGAAACTCACTTGTGTTTTACGGAATTTAATGACGCTGTCTTCATCAATTTCGTGAAGAATCGCATCTCTTAAAAGGCCATGTTCTTCTAATTTATTTCGAATCAATGACATCGCAAGTTTTGTTGCATAAATAGGGATGTTCGCTTGTTTAATTAAGAAAGGAATCCCACCAATATGGTCTTCGTGTCCATGTGAAATAAATAGACCTTTTACTTTGTTGATATTTTGAACGATATAACTGTAATCGGGAATCACATAATCGATTCCTAGTAAATCATCCTCAGGGAATTTAATACCGGCATCTAAAATGATGAGCTCATCTTGGAATTGAACGCCATATGTGTTTTTACCGATTTCACCTAAACCGCCAAAAGCAAATACGCCCGTTTCGTTATTTTTAATATTTGGTTTCATATTATTTGAACACCGTTAATTTAAATTCAGGGTTTTGTTTTTCGTAAGCTAAGTGTTTTTCATCTAGCTCTTGGATAAACTCAACGTTGTATTCAGTGTTTTCATCTACAAGGCGGCGGGCTTCTACCTTGTCACTAGCTTCGATATATAAAGCTTCTGTATTCTCACGACGTGGAGCTTCCGTTTTAGTTGGTTGGTAAGTAATCTTAAAAATCATGTATGTACTCCTTTAAATTTTTTTCATAATGTTTCTATCATATTTTATCATAGAATGCTTATTTTTTCATAATCTTAAAGGCTGAAGAGAGCCTCTTTTTCCAATTTTTCAAGCAAATCTTTTGGACTTGAGAGTGGTTTTGGAGTCAAAGTAGAATCTTCTTCGCCAAATTTGAAATAAATGGTGTTCCAATTTCTGTGTTTTGCACCTTCAATATCATTTGTAAGGTCGTCTCCAATCATCCAGAAGTCATTTCTGCTCACATCTGGGAAGAGTCGTTCTACATTTACAAATGCCTCAGCTTGTGGTTTAGGAACACCAGTCGTCTCAGAAATGAAGATTCTTGAATCGTCAAACCACTTTGCTAATCTAAGAGATGTAATTTTCTTTGACTGATGACTTGTTGGACCATTTGTAAGAAGAATAAGAGTAGAGTGGTTTGATACTTTGTCAAAAAAGTGATACCAGTCTTTATCTAATTCGATATGATCCATCACATATTGATAGGTTTCTTTAAAACGAATAACGGATTCTCTTGATGAATCCAGTCCAAGAGCCGAAAGTGTGCCTTCAACTCGGGATAGGTGGTTTTCTTCTAATGTGATTTGTCCTTTTGTAAATAGCTCAAAAGCAATCTCACTATTTTCTTGATAAACCTGATACACATTGATATCTGTTGTATATGTTGGATAGCATTTCTTTAAAGCGGTTAAAAAGACTTGCTGTTTTGAGTAGAGTGTATCATCTAAATCGAATACCAAAATGGGTGTCTTATTCGCCAATGACAACCGCCCCTTTAGGGATATACATTGGTTGTGTTTTATTGATGTGGTCATAGAACATCACACCGTTTAAATGGTCGATTTCATGTTGAACAACGATGGCTTCGTAGTCTGTTAATGTACGTACGAATTCGTCTCCGTTCACATCTTGATATTTGACAGTTACACGTTCAGAACGAAGAACAATCCCAGGAACGTCACGTTCAACTGAAAGGCAACCTTCACCTTCTTTTAGGCAGGCTTTTTTCACTGATTCACGCATGACGCGAGGATTAATCCATACTTCGTTTAAGATTGGTTCTTCATCTTCAAAACCTGGAACGAGAAGAGCAATCATTTGAATAGATTTCCCAAGTTGAGGTGCTGCAAGACCAACACCAGCGCGCAATTCATATTTTTCTGCGATTTCTGGATCTTGACTGTTATGTAAGAATTCTAGCATTTCTTTAGCTAGTTCTTGTTGTTCTTCTGTTAGTGGGAAAGTAAGCTTCTCAGCACGTTTTCTAAGTGCTGGGTGTCCCTCTAACACGATATCTTTCATTGTAATCATGGTTAACTCCTTTATTGGTTCATAAATCTGTTTCTAAGTATACCATTTTTCGCCTTAGAAACCAATCAGGGCCTTTGTTTTTGTAATTTTTTCATAAGGAAAAAGAGAATACTATAAATGACCTTAAACTTCTGTTACAATAGAAAAGAAATACGTGTAAAGGAATGGATAAAATGCTTTTTTGGAAGAAAAAATCAAAACCACAAGAAACAACAGAATCTGTTTCAATTGATCGAGTAAATATCCCACAACATATCGCTGTGATTATGGACGGTAATGGTCGTTGGGCAAAGAAACGCAATCTTCCGAGAATTGCGGGACATAAAGAAGGCATGAGTACAGTTAAACGAATCGCAATTGCTGCCGATGAATTAGGGGTAAAAGCGATGACCTTATATGCGTTTAGTACTGAAAACTGGAAACGTCCGACAGAAGAGGTAAGCTTCTTAATGAAATTACCTGGAGATTTCTTTGGTACGTTTATGCCGGAACTTCAAGAAAGAAATATGAAAATCCAACTGATTGGTTTTATTGATGAATTACCAGAATCAACTAAACAAGTAGTGCTAAAAGCCGTTGAAGATACAAAGAATAATATAGGAATGGTCTTAACGTTTGCTCTTAATTATGGCTCACGTGCTGAAATTATCGAAGCGACGAAAGCTCTAGCTAACGAGGTTCAATCTGGAGAAATCTCAGTGGAAGATATTAACGATGAAGCTTTTGCGAGTAAGTTACAAACAAGCTTCCTAGGAGATTTACAAGATCCAGATTTAATGATTCGTACAAGTGGAGAAGTGCGATTAAGTAATTTCTTATTATGGCAATTAGCATATAGTGAATATTACTTTACAGATATTTTGTGGCCAGACTTCTCTGAAGAAGATTTACATAAAGCGATTCTGACGTACCAAGGAAGACATCGCCGTTATGGAGGTCTTGCATAGATGAAACAACGAGTTATTACTGCACTCATTGCGGTTGGTATATTTTTACCAATACTTTATGTCGGTGATATTTGGTTACGTACTCTACTAGCTCTTTTAGCGATTGTTGGGATTTATGAATTCTTCCAAATGAAAAAAATGAATATTTTTTCAGTAGAAGGAGCGCTCACATTACTTGCCACATTGTCATTTTTATTTTCACAAAAACCATTAGTAGCCCTGCCACGAGGAATTGACTATTTCTTCTTTTATTTCTTAATGGTGATGTTACTGATGACGTTAACGGTTTATAAGAGCGACCGATTTTCGTTTGAAGATGCAGCGTTTTGTTCGCTGATTTCTTTATACGTCGGTGGTGGATTCTCTGGAATTCTATTTGTTAGAAGTATTAGTTTCGGGATGGCTATTTTTGTCTTTATTGTTATTTGGGGAACTGACTCATTTGCCTATTTAGCAGGACGTCAGTTTGGAAAACACAAGTTAGCTCCAGATATCAGCCCAAATAAAACAATCGAGGGTTCTATTGGTGGCGTTCTTGGCTCAGTACTATTAGGATTACTCGTTGTTCCGTTTTATAACCCAGTTCAATTCTCAGTATTTGAATTTGTCCTCTTAATGGTTTTCTTATCCATTTTTGGACAATTAGGTGATTTAGTAGAGTCGGCATACAAGCGACAATTTAACGTAAAAGATTCTGGAAACTTATTCCCAGGGCATGGAGGAGTATTGGATCGTTTCGATTCAACATTCTTTGCTATGTTAATGTTCCAGATTGTATTTAAATTCTTTGGGGATCTTTAAAAGAGGTGAAATAATTGCAAGGATTAATTGCATTTTTATTCGTATTTAGCATCATCGTGATTATTCATGAGTTTGGTCATTATTATTTTGCAAAAAAAGCGGGTATTTTAGTTCGCGAATTTGCGATAGGGATGGGACCGAAAATCTTCCAAGTTCGTAAAGGTGAAACAGTATATACGCTTCGCTTATTACCAATTGGTGGATATGTTCGTATGGCGGGTCATGATGAAGATGAACAAGAAATCAAACCAGGGATGATGATTACCATCGTCCTAGATAATGATAATGTTGTTCAAAAATTAAACTTCGACAACAAGCTTATTATCGAAAATTCTGTACCTTTCCAAATCGAAGATGCAGACTTACATAGGGATATGACATTAACTGGATACTTCATTAATTCAGAAGAAAAAGTAACACTAACCGTTTCTAAGACTGCAACAATTGTTGAATCTGATGGAACAGAAGTAGTCGTTGCGCCAGTGGAGCGTCAGTTCAATTCAGCAACATTATGGAACAGAATTAAAACAAATGCTGCTGGGCCAATGAACAACTTTATTTTATCGATTTTAGTATTTATTATTGTTGGATTTATGCAAGGTGGAGTTCCATCTAATGATGCGATTATCGGACAAGTAACAGATGATTCTGCAGCGCAAGTAGCAGGGCTAAAAGAAGGCGATAAAGTTCTTTCAATTGACGGTGTTGAGATTCATTCATGGGATGAAATGACAAAAATTGTTCGTTCGAGTGCAGATAAAGCTTTATCTGTTTCGATTGAACGAAATGGAAAAACAGAAGACGTTCAAGTAACACCAAAAGCGGTGGAAGCGTCTGACGGTTCAAAAGTGGGACAATTTGGTGTGACAAGAATTCTTAAAAATGATATTCTTTCCATCCTTGCTTATGGGTTTACTCAAACTGTTTCAGTAGTCGTATTAGTGCTCTCAGCATTGGGCTCACTCTTTACGAGAGGGTTTAATTTAAATCAATTAGGTGGACCAGTTGCGATTTACTCGATGACTTCACAAGTGGCTAAAAATGGATTCATTGATTTACTTGCTTTCATGGGAATGATTAGTGCCAACCTTGGCGTAATGAACCTTTTACCAATTCCAGCACTAGATGGTGGAAAACTCGTTCTGAATGTCATTGAAGGGATTCGTAAAAAACCACTCGATCCAGAAAAAGAAGGCTATTTAACAATTGCAGGGGCAATTTTCCTATTTGCATTAATGCTTCTTGTAACATGGAACGATATTATGAAATTATTTAATTAGACAAGAGAGTGTCTCTACGATGGTGGAGCACTCTTCTTATGTAATAAAAAAGGAGGAAACCATGAGTCAATCACAAAAGGATTTAATGAAAAAAGTGATCGAGCAATTTAATCTTGCTGACACTAGTATTTTTTCTCCAGAATTTGATGAAGCGAAATTAGTTCGAATCGACATTTCGAAATTGGATAAAACGTGGACGTTCCATATTCATAATCCAGTAATCTTTATGTATGAGAAATTCAAACTATTCACTGATGCGCTGAACGATACTTACCGTCAATTCGGTGGAAAAGCTGTGATTACAACAGATGATGGGGCAGAAGTGACGGAGGAACTCGTTCAGTCTTATTGGGAATATGTGCTAGAAACATTAAAGGATGAATCTGCAGTTTCTCATCAAATTTTAGCGGATCAAACTCCAAAATATGAGAAAAATCAACTAAAACTTCATTGCCCAAATGAATTAACAAAGACGCACTTAACGAATAATTGCGTTCCAAGAATCCAACAAGCTTATATGGAAGCTGGCTTCCCTAAGCTTGGCGTTCAAATTCATGTGGATGATGAGTTGCAGGACCGCATGGCAGAAGAGTTTGTTCAAAAAGAACAACAAATCGAACAGGAGTTTAACGAAGCTCAAAAAGCGGCTCAACTTGCTGCTTCCCAAGCGCCTCAAAAAAAATCAGGTGCTCCAGCTTCTTCTAAACCAGAAGGTATTATTTACGGTAAATCGATTAAATCCAATAGT
The DNA here is from genome assembly GCA_902479935.1 of uncultured Streptococcus sp. Lineage (GTDB taxonomy): Bacteria > Bacillota > Bacilli > Lactobacillales > Aerococcaceae > Granulicatella. The sequence continues at coordinate 23,917 of CABSQV010000006.1, forward strand.
GAAGTTCGTGCTATTGCTGATATTTTCGAAGAAGAGCGCAATGTTGTAATCGAAGGGAAGATTTTTGATATCGAACTTCGACGCGGAAAAGCCAAAGGAAAGTTGTTCGGAAATATTAAATTGACGGACTATACTTCTTCCATCAGTGCTACTTTATTCCCATCAACTCCTGAAGATGAACAAGCGCTTGAAGGGTTGAAAAAAGGAACATGGGTCAGAGCGTTCGGTACAATTGAAGTGAATAAATTTTCTCAAGAATTAGGCATGATTATCCGTGATATGAACGCTGTAAATCGTGAAGGTAGAAAAGATAAGGCAGAGGGAGAAAAACGCGTTGAGTTGCATATGCACACGAATATGTCAGTGATGGATGCAACGAATGCGCCAAGCGATTTGATCAGTCAGGCTGCTAAATGGGGACATAAGGCGATTGCGATTACAGACCATGCCAACTTACAGGCCTACCCAGAAGCACATGGAGCTGGTAAGAAAAACGGCATTAAGATTTTATACGGATTAGAAGGAAATATCGTAGATGATCATGTGAACGTTGCCTATAATCCACAGCATATTTTATTAGAAGATGCGACTTATGTGGTCTTCGACGTGGAAACAACCGGTCTTTCTGCGATTTATGACAGCATCATCGAGCTAGCTGCCGTGAAAATGAAGAATGGTGTTGTGGTTGATAAGTTTGAAGAATTTATCGATCCTGGTCATCCATTATCAGCAACAACCATTCAATTAACTGGGATTACTGATGAGATGGTAAAAGGGTCGAAAGCAGCAGAACAAGTGTTGAAAGAATTCCACGAGTTTTCTAAAGATTGTATTCTTGTTGCGCATAACGCAAGCTTTGATATGGGCTTCTTAAACACAGGATACGAAAATGTGGGAATTCCAAAAACAAATCAACCAGTGATCGATACTTTGGAATTGTCTCGTATGTTGCATCCACAACTGAAGTCTCACCGTTTAAATACTTTAGCGAAACGGTATAATGTTGCACTTGAACAACACCACCGTGCCGTGTATGACTCTGAGACAACGGGTTATTTATGCCATATTTTCTTAAAAGAAGCAGCTACAGAGCATAATCTCTTATATCACGATGAATTAAATACCAATATTCATCCAGAGGAAGTCTTTAAAAACGGGCGTCCATTCCATGCGACGATTTTTGCAAAAGACCAAGCTGGATTAAAAGAGTTGTTCAAGGTTGTATCTCAATCCAATATTGAGTATTACTACCGCGTACCTCGTATTTTAAGAAGTATGCTTTCAAGCCGTCGTGATTCGTTCCTATTAGGTTCAGGATGTGCTGAAGGGGAAGTATTCGAAGCGATGATGCAAAAAGGGTACAACGAGGCAAAAGAAAAGGCTAAATTCTATGACTATATTGAAATTATGCCGAAAGCCATCTATCGACCTTTAATCAAAAAAGAATTGATTCGAAACGAACATCATTTAGAAGAGATTATTCAAAACTTAGTCCGCCTGGGAGAAGAGTTAGGGAAACCAGTTGTAGCGACTGGGAATGTTCACTACTTAAATCCAGAAGATAAGATTTATCGTGAGATTCTTCTGACATCATTGAACAATGGTGTTCCCCAAGAATATCCTGATGCACATTTAAGAACAACTGATGAGATGTTAAAAGAATTCGCGTTTCTTGGTGAAGAAAAAGCTTATGAAGTGGTTGTGACTAACTCGAATTGGGTTAGCGATCAATTAGAAGAAATTACTCCTGTGAAAGATGAATTATATACACCTAAAATCGAAGGTGCCGCAGAAGAAATTACAAAATTAAGTTACGATAAAGCACATGAATGGTATGGAAACCCTCTACCTAAAATTGTTGAAGATCGTATTAAAAAAGAGCTGAAAAGTATTATTGGTAATGGTTTTTCGGTAATTTATTTAATTGCTCAAAAACTTGTATTAAAGAGTAATCAGGACGGGTATTTAGTCGGATCACGTGGGTCTGTTGGTTCGTCTCTAGTTGCGACATTGACAGGAATTACCGAAGTGAATCCATTAGCGCCACACTATCGTTGTCCTCAATGTCAATTATCAGAATTCTTTGATGATGGTTCTGTTGGTTCAGGTTTTGATTTACCTGAAAAAAACTGTCCAAGATGTAATACGAGAATGGTTAAAGATGGACATGACATTCCGTTTGAAACCTTCCTTGGATTCTACGGAGATAAAGTTCCCGATATCGATTTGAACTTTAGTGGGGAATATCAACCACAAGCGCATAACTATACAAAAGTATTGTTCGGGGAAGATTATGTATATCGTGCAGGAACAATCAGTACGGTTGCTGAAAAGACTGCTTTTGGTTATGTAAAAGGGTATGAACGTGATTTAGGACTCGAACTTCGTCAAGCAGAAATTGAACGTCTAGCTAGTGGATGTACAGGGGTTAAACGTAGTACTGGTCAGCACCCGGGTGGGATTATTGTAATTCCAGACTATATGGATGTGTACGACTTTACGCCAATTCAATACCCGGCAGATGATTTGAGTGCTGAGTGGAGAACAACACACTTTGACTTCCACTCAATTCACGATAATGTATTAAAACTCGATATTCTTGGGCACGATGATCCGACCGTAATTCGTATGTTACAAGACTTATCAGGAATGGATCCAAAATCGATTCCACCTGATGATCCAGAAGTGATGAAAATCTTTGGTGGTACTGAAGTGTTAGGAGTCACTCCTGAACAAATTGATTCGAATACAGGTACACTTGGGATTCCAGAATTTGGTACGAAATTCGTTCGTGGTATGTTAGAACAAACAAAACCTTCAACATTCACGGAATTACTTCAAATTTCTGGTTTGTCACACGGTACGGACGTATACCTTGGAAATGCCGAAGAGTTGATTCGTCTTCATAATATCCCGCTTGCCGACGTTATCGGTTGTCGTGACGACATCATGGTGTATTTAATCCATAAAGGCGTTGAAGAAGGGATTGCCTTCAAAATCATGGAAGGTGTGCGTAAAGGGAAAGGAATTCCTGACGACTTCCAAGCGATTATGAGAGAAAACAATGTACCAGAATGGTATATTCAATCTTGCTTGAAGATTAAATATATGTTCCCGAAAGCCCATGCGGCAGCGTACGTTTTAATGGCGTTGCGTGTTGCTTGGTTTAAGGTTCATAAACCATTGTTATACTACTGTGCTTATTTCTCAGTGCGTGCGCAAGATTTCGATATCGTTGCCATGTCTCAAGGGAAAGAGATGATTAAGAAACGTATTAAAGAAATTCGCGAAAAAGGAATGGAAGCAAGTACGAAAGAACAAAACTTGCTAACAGTTCTTGAATTAGCAAACGAAATGGTAGAACGTGGTTTCCACTTCAAGATGGTCGATGTGGATAAATCTGAAGCAAGTAACTTTGTGATTGAAGGAGATTCACTAATTGCTCCATTTAGAGCGATTCAAGGGTTAGGCTTAAACGTTGCAAACAAAATCGTTGAAGCAAGACAAGAACAACCATTCCTATCGAAGAAAGATTTGGCGACACGTGGTAAAGTATCGAAGACGCTTATTGACTATATGACAGAAAATAAAGTCTTAGACCATTTACCAGATGAAAACCAATTATCGTTATTCGATGATTTGTTCTAATATCACAATAGTTGGTATTTTAACAAAGTATATGATATACTAATGAAGTAGAATAGTAGTTGAGAGGAGAGTGAGCGGAAACGCTCACTCTTTTTATCGACATGGACTCAAGTAGCAAGGAGGTTGAGGCTATGAGTAAAGTAACTGAGACGGTAACAGAGCTTACTAAAGAAGTTATTGAAAAAGAAGGCTTTGAGTTATTCGACTTAGAATTTGTAAAAGAAGGAAAGAATTGGTTTCTACGTTTTTACTTAGATAAACCGGGCGGTATCGATTTAGATGACTGTGCGTTTATGAGTGAAAAATTTAGTGAAATTCTTGATGCACAAGACCCAGATCCAATTCCACAAGCTTACTTCTTAGAAGTTTCTTCACCAGGTGCAGAGCGCCCGTTAAGAAACGAGGAAGAATTAAAAGCTGCGATTGGTTCATATGTACACTTATCGTTTTATCAAAACGTTGAAGGTGAGAAATTCCTTGAAGGAACTCTTCTTTCAGTCGATGAAGAAACGGTAACATTAAACGTACAAATCAAAACAAGAACAAAAGAATTTACAATTGATCGTAAGAATATTGCAAAAGCACGTCTTGCAATCAAATTCTAAGGAGTAAAGGAGTAAACACATGAGTAAAGAAATGCTACGAGCATTAACTGTTCTCGAAGAAGAAAAAGGAATCTCTAAAGATGTCGTGATTACAGCTTTAGAAGCAGCGTTAGTGTCTGCATATAAGAAAAACTACGGACAAGCTCAAAACGTAGAAGTGGAGTTTGACCAAAAGAAAGGCAATATGCATGTATATGCAGTTAAAGAAGTTGTTGAATATGTATTTGATTCAACTCTTGAAGTTAGCCTAGAAGAAGCACATGCGAAAAACAAAGCATATGAAGTTGGCGATAAAATTCGTTTTGAAGTAACACCTAAAGACTTCGGACGTATTGCTGCTCAAACAGCGAAACAAGTGATTATGCAACGTCTTCGTGATGCTGAACGTACAAACATCTACAATGAATTCATCCAATACGAAAATGAAATCATGACAGGTGTTGTTGATCGTCAAGATTTCCGTTATGTATACGTAAACCTTGGTCGTATCGTTGCTTGTATGGCAAAACAAGACCAAATTCCAACAGAAGAGTACTTACCTGATCAACGTATCAAAGTTTTAGTTTCTAAAGTAGATAACACTACTAAAGGCCCTCAAATTTTCGTAAGCCGTACTCATCCAGATTTATTAAAACGTTTATTTGAACAAGAAGTTCCTGAAATTTATGACGGTGTTGTAGAAATCGTATCTATCGCTCGTGAAGCAGGGGACCGTGCTAAAGTAGCTGTTCGTTCAAATGATGCTAACTTAGACCCAGTTGGAACATGCGTAGGACCTCGCGGACAACGTGTTCATAACATTGTTGAAGAATTAAACGGTGAAAACATGGATATCGTGGAATGGAACGAAGATCCAGCAATTTACATCAAAAACGCATTAAACCCAGCTCAAGTACTTAAAGTTGAATTTAATGATGATAGCAATGGTTGTATCGTTGTTGTACCAGATCACCAATTATCTCTTGCAATTGGTAAACGTGGTCAAAACGCACGTCTAGCTGCGAAATTAACAGGATACCGTATTGATATTAAATCTGAAACTGCTTATGAAGAGTATTTAGAAAATTTAGCAAATCCAGTTGTTGAAGAAACAGAAGAAACTTCTTCTGAAGAAGAATAAAATACAGGAGGTGCACGATGAAAAAGAAAAAGATTCCGATGCGCCGTTGTATCGCTTCTGGTGAAATGATGCCGAAGAAAGAGTTGGTTCGTATTGTTCGTAATGCTGAAGGCGTTGCACAAATTGACCCAACTGGTAAAGTAAACGGCCGTGGCGCTTATATTACTCTTGAACCTACATTAGTTGAGAAAGCTTGGAAAAACCGTCTATTTGAAAAACAATTAGAAATTGAAATTCCAGATGCATTTTACGAAGAACTTCTCGCTTATGTAGAACATCAAAAAGCAAGAAAAGAGTTGTTTAGTGATGGAAGAGCTCGTTAAACAAAGAGCTTTGAATTTACTTGGAATGGCAACAGCTGCTCGTAAACTGATTAGTGGTGAGGAGCAAGTTATCCAAAGTATTCAAAGACAAAAAGGAAATTTAGTGATTTGTACCAAAGATTGTAGTGCAAACACGGTTAAAAAAATCAAAAACAAATGTGAATATTATGAAATTCCTTTTGTTCAGCAATTTGAAACGGATGAATTGTCTTTAGCAATTGGCAAAAGACGTTCCATCGTTTTAGTTGATGATCGAGGGTTTACAAAGAGTCTACTGAAGATGAAGGGATTTAACGATATGAACGAATAGGAAGGTGAGACTATGTCGAAAACTCGCGTATACGAATTAGCGAAAGAATTAAACGTGGCTAGTAAAGAAATTATTGAAAGAGCAAAAGAAGTAGGTATTTCATACAATAGCCATATGTCTACTATGGAAGAAGCTGAAATCTCAAAAATTAAAGGAGCTTGGAATTCTAAGCCAGCTGCTAAACCAGCACCAAAAGCTGAAAAGAAAGAAGCAAAACCTGCTCCAAAACAAGAAGTGAAAAAAGCTGAACCTAAAAAAGAAGTAGAAAAAGGTCACGCTCCTAAGAAAGAATTTGCAAAGAGAGAAGACCAAAGTCCAAAACAAGGACAACACAAACAAAATCAAGAACGTAACCATTCTCAAAATCAAAGACGTCATGAACAAAACGATAAGAGAAATCAAGAACGTCCAAACCAAAAGCAACAAAATGCGAATGGAAACCGTCCTTCATTTAAGAAAGAACCAGCACGCACTGAAGCTCGTTCAAATCAACAAGGACAAGTAGAACGTCCACGTAATAATCAAAAACAAAACAATAACAACGATCGTTTCGAATCACCAAGAAACAATCGCAATAATGACAGAAGAAACCAACAACGTTATAACGATTTTAACAATGATGGTTTTGGTAAGAAGAACCGTAACCAAAAAGGTAAAAAAGGAAACCGTCGTGAAGAACAAAAAGCGAAACCAGCTGTTCCAGCACGTAAATTCCACGAATTACCAGAAGTATTAGTGTATACAGATGGTATGACAGTTGCTGAATTAGCGAAGAAAATTAAACGTGAACCAGCAGAAATTATCAAAAAATTATTCCTATTAGGAGTAATGGCAACATTAAACCAAGGTCTATCTAAAGACGCGATTGAATTATTAGCAGCAGACTACGGTATGGATGCAGAAGAAAAAATCGAAAAAGATATTTCTGATTTAGATGTATACTTTGAAGAAGCAGCTGCTGAAAGCGAAGAAAGCACAGTACGTCCTCCAGTTGTAACAATCATGGGACACGTTGACCACGGTAAAACAACATTGCTTGACCAATTACGTAACTCTTCAGTTGTAGCAGGTGAAGCAGGTGGTATCACTCAACATATTGGTGCGTACCAAATCAAAATCGATGGCAAACCAATTACATTCTTAGATACTCCAGGTCACGCGGCCTTTACAACGATGCGTGCGCGTGGTGCGGACATCACTGATATTACAGTTATCGTAGTAGCAGCCGATGACGGTGTAATGCCACAAACAATCGAAGCGATTAACCACGCGAAAGCTGCAGATGTTCCAATTATTGTTGCTGTAAACAAAATTGATAAACCAGCAGCCAACCCTGGACGTGTCATGCAAGAACTTTCAGATTTAGGACTCGTTCCAGAAGCATGGGGTGGGGACACAATCTTCGTTGAGATTTCAGCGAAATTCAACCAAAATATTGAAGAATTATTAGAAATGATTCTTTTAGTAGCTGAAGTTCAAGAGTTGAAAGCAAATCCTAACCGTCTAGCATTAGGTACAGTTATCGAAGCTCGTTTAGATAAAACAAAAGGACCTATCGCAACATTATTAGTTCAAGAAGGAACTCTTAAAGTTGGGGACCCAATCGTTGTGGGGAATACATTTGGACGTGTCCGTGTAATGGTGAATGACCAAGGACGTCGTGTTAAAACTGCTTTACCAGCGACTCCAGTTGAGATTACTGGTCTTAACGCTTCACCTCAAGCCGGTGACCGCTTCGTAGTATTCGAAGACGAGAAAACTGCTCGTGCAGCCGGTGAAGAACGTGCAAAACGTGCCTTAATCGAACAACGTAACTCTTCAAGCCGTATTACTTTAGACAACTTATTCTCTACATTAAAAGAAGGAGAATTGAAAGAAGTTAACGTTATTATCAAGGCTGACGTACAAGGTTCTGTAGAAGCATTAGCATCAAGCTTACAAAAGATTGAAGTTGAAGGCGTACGCGTGAAGATTATCCATACAGCTGTAGGGGCAATCAACGAGAGTGATATTACTCTTGCAACAGCAAGTAACGCAATCATCATTGGATTTAACGTACGTCCTACGCCACAAGCGAAAATTCAAGCGGAATCTGATCAAGTAGATATTCGCTTACACCGTATCATCTATAACGTTATCGACGAAATCGAAACAGCGATGAAAGGTATGTTAGATCCAGAATTCGAAGAGAAAATCACTGGTCAAGCTATCGTTCGTGAAACATACACTGTATCTAAACTTGGAACAATTGCTGGTTCATACGTATTAGAAGGTGTTGTTAAACGCTCAAGCTCAGTTCGTTTAATCCGTGATAACATTGTTATTTACGAAGGTGAATTAGCAAGCTTGAAACGATTCAAAGACGATGCTAAAGAAGTTAAACTTGGATTCGAGTGCGGTATCATGATTGAAGGCTACAACGACATTAAAGTAGACGATATCATTGAAGCATACGAAATGGTTGAGATTAAAAGAAAATAGTGCGAGACCGACTGCTCAGCCTTGGAACACTGGAGTTAAGGAGAGGAAAATCGAAAAGATTTTACGAAGCTTAACGAAGTGGACGCCAAAGCTAGAAGGTCAAGCCGTTATATAAAATAGTGCGAGAAAATTCGTTATGAATCGAACCGTTGGACCGGAACACCGTAAACGACTAGGATAGTCGTGCGGATGTTTCGGGAAACGCACGTCGATTCAGAATTTTCAAGCCGTTATCCAAATAGTGCGCGAAAATACGGGTTGAATCGACCAAATTAAAGAAGAAATTTATGATTTAACTAGAACGAAGAGGGACTGATTGCAGTGCCTCTTTCGTTGGAAAGGAGACAAAATGGCAAACTTTAGAGTTGGACGTGTGTCACAAGAAATCTTACGTGAAGTAAATGATATTTTATCTAAAAAAGTGCGTGACCCACGTGTACAAGAAATTACAATTACTGAAGTAGAAGTGACTGGTGATTTGCAAATTGCTACTATTTATTACACGACACTTCAGAAACTAGCTAGTGAACGTCAAGCGACTGAACGTGGCTTAGAAAAATCAAAAGGTCTAATCCGTCGTGAATTAGGAAAACGTCTATCATTGTACAAAACTCCAGAATTAATCTTTAAACGCGATGAATCAGTAGATTATGGTAATCATATTGATGAGCTTTTAAAATCTATTCAAGAACAAGATGAACAAAGATAATATTTTTCAAGGCAAAAGTACATCAAACAGAAACAACTCTTTTGCCTTTTTAGTAAAAAATTACCATATATGGTAATTTTCGTGTGTATTAATAAAGCCAGAAGAGGTGTTTTATGATTGATGCAAATAATACTTGGGTATTGTGGTCGATTATCGTTGGGATTGCGACTATCAGTATCTTTTTAGAAAATCGATATAAATGGGCTGCAAAAATCAGTGGAGCGATTATCGGTCTATTAATGGCAGCAACATTAAGTAATTTAGGCGTTATTCCAACAGATTCACCTGTATATGATCAAGTTTGGGGAGTTGTTGTACCTTTAGCCATTCCGATGCTTTTATTCCAATGTGATTTAAAACAAATTTGGAAAGAAAGCGGAAGATTATTAGCTATCTTCTTAATTAGTTCTGTGGGGACTGTTCTTGGCGCAGTATTAGGATATTTAGCCTTGTCTAAAGCTATCCTAGTACTAAACCATATCGCTGGAATGATGGTTGGAAGTTATATTGGTGGAGGAGTTAACTTTGTAGCTGTTTCATCCGCTTTTGAAATTCCAAAAGAACTCATTTCAGCTGCAACAGTGGCGGATAACTTGTTAATGGTATTCTACTTCTTAATTTTACTGATGATTCCTTCGATTGGATTCTTCAAGAAGCATTTCAAATTCGCGTATACAGAAGGTGTAAAAGAGGAAGAAGAAAAAGCTTATGGCAAAGACACTGTCATAACTGTTCAAGATGTAGCTTTTGTTTTTGCTATTTCTGTTGTTATCGTAACTATTAGCTTTACATTATCTGAAATTATTTCAGGTCTAGGTGATAACAGTCTTATTCAATTAGTTTCGAATAAATATTTAATTCTAACAACATTAACAGTAGCGTGCTCAACGATTTTTGCGAAATACTTCAAGAAGATTAGTGGGGCAAACGAAATTGGAACATTCTTGATTTACTTATTCTTCGTAGTAATCGGAATTCCTGCTTCAATCGGAGCAATCATTGAAAAGTCTCCATTGTTATTAGTGTTCTGTGCTATCATGGTTTTTGTGAACATGGCAGTGACATTTGCTGGTGCAAAAATTTTCGGATTCACAGTGGAAGAAGCCATTCTTGCTTCAAACGCAAATATCGGTGGACCAACAACAGCTGCAGCGATGGCTATCTCTAAAGGATGGCATCGTTTCGTAGCTCCTACAATGCTTGTAGGGACGCTTGGATACATTATTGGTACTTATGTTGGTATCTTTATTGGACAAATATTAAACTAACAAAAAAGCAACTAATTCTCGCTTTGAGAGTTAGTTGCTTATTTTTTTATTTATTTTCTAAGTAAGTAATGGCCATTGCATCTACGCCTGTATGGCTCATGATGATTGGTGAAGTTGTTACAATTGTTAGTGGTACATCAGGGAATAACTCACGTACACGAGCGATATTTCCTTCGTTAAAGTCACTTAAGCCTGCATGCATAATTCCGATTTCTTGAATCCCCTTTGGAGCTGATTTCATCTGTTCAAAGATTTCATCATATTTCTTTTGAAGCGATTTTAAGCCTCGTCCTTTTTGGATGATTTCAATTTTCCCGTTAATGACTTGAAGGAATAATTTGATATTCAGTAAGTTAGAGAACATTCCCATTAGTTGGCTAATACGGCCACCTTTAATTAAATTGTCTAAGTTAACAACTGTTAAATAAAGAGTAGTGCGTTTCTTAGCATCTTCAATAATCTCAAGAATTTCTTCAACTGTTTTTCCATCCTGAGCTGCTTTAGCGGCCTCTTTAACAATCATCCCCATGGATCTGGAAGTGAAGTCCGAATCAACAACAGTGACATTTGTTTCTGTGATGTCAGCTGCTTGGCGAGCAGCGTCGACAGTACCGCTTATTGAACGCATCATCTGAATTGAAATCACAGAATCTCCGTTTTTGCCAAGTTCATCATATACTTCTACAAAACGTCCAATAGAAGGTTGAGCTGTTTTTGGAAGCTCAGCACTTGCAATCATTTTTTCTTTAAATTCTTCTTTAGTAATTGTTACGCCATCGATATAATTTTCATCATCGATTGAGATGTTCATTGGAACGATAGAGATTTCAAATTGTTTTACTTCTTCTTCAGTTAAATCTGCTGTTGAGTCCGTTACAATATATACTTTAGACATTAAAGTCACTCCTATCAAATAAGTTTACTTATTTATAATACCATATTTTTCGCATAAAAAGCTATATTCATAATCTATGTGGAAAAGGGTGAATTATGATACAATAGGTTAGCAAATGTAAAGTCTGAGGTGATGAATGGGATGGACGGAATCCTTCCGTTATGGAAAGAAAAAGGCATGACGTCATTTGACTGTGTCTATAAGGTCAGAAAATTATTAAAAACAAAAAAAGTCGGCCATTCTGGAACGCTCGATCCTGAAGTAGATGGAGTGTTACCAATTTGTATTGGAAAAGCGACTAAAGTTGTTGAATACCTTCATGAATCTAATAAAGTGTATCAAGGAGAAATCACATTAGGGTTTTCAACTGAAACTGAAGATGCTCATGGGGAAATAGTTTCTTCATCACCAATTGAAATTCCTTTCTCTATTCAAGAGATTGATGAAAAGATGCAAAATTTTATTGGAGAGATTACTCAGATTCCACCGATGTATTCTGCGGTTAAAGTGAACGGGAAACGTCTCTATGAGTATGCAAGAGCTGGTGAAGAGGTAGAACGTCCTGTCAGAAAAGCAACGATTTATAATTTCAGACGTATTTCAGAACCTGTTTATAATGAGGAAACGAAGACCCAATCATGGATGTTTGAAGTGAGTTGCAGCAAAGGGACTTATGTGAGAACTTTATCTGTTGATTTAGGAAAAGCGTTAGGTGTTGAAGCGCATATGTCACAATTAACCCGTGTGAAAAGTGGCCCTTTCCACTCAGATGACTGCATTACATTAGAACAACTAAACGAGCTTGTAGTAAATGATAAAGCTCAAGTAGCCTTAAAACCAGTTGATTTAGTATTTGAAGACTATCCTCGAATCGACTTAACTGAAGATGAATATATTCGATTTAAAAATGGTGCAATTTTATCTCAAGCCGAATTTCCTCAGATTTTCGCACCGACAGCATGTTATTTTGAAGAGGAACTTATTTCGATTTATGGTCCGCATCCAAGTAAAAAAGGCTTATTAAAACCTATTAAAATGTTTTAGAAAGGAGAGAAGAATGCAAACGATTGAGTTAACACACCCTTATAAAGAAGAGTGTATTGTTCAAGAGCCAATTGTCCTTGCTTTAGGGTTCTTTGATGGGATTCATTTAGGACACCAAGAAGTAATTACTACAGCGAAAAAGGTTGCCCAGGAACGCGGCTTTAAAGCAGCAGTGATGTCTTTTAATCAACATCCATCTGTTATTTTCCAAAACGTTGATCCTGAAAGCATTCAATATGTCTCGCCGCTAGAACGTAAGAAGGAATTATTAGAATCACTTGGTGTAGATATCTTCTATTTAGTGGATTTTACAAAAGAGTTTGGAGCACTTTCACCACAAGAATTTGTTGATCAATACATCGTGGGTTTAAATGCGAAAGTGGTTGTAGCTGGATTTGACTACACATACGGAAAACGGGACATAGCGAATATGGAATTGTTACCGAAATATGCTTCGAATCGCTTTGAGATTATCACAATTGATGAGCAAAAGAACGATAGCGGAAAGATAAGTTCAACAGCAGTTCGAGATTTATTGCTACAAGGTGATATCGAACAAGCAAACGAATTATTAGGATACGACTACATCATGGATGGGGTTGTTGTTCACGGTTTTGGGCGCGGCAGTAAAATGCTTGGATTCCCAACTGCCAATATCGAAGTTTCAAACGATTCTTTCCTCCTTAAAAATGGAGTATATGTTGTTGAAATGTATGTGGAAGGTAAATGGATTCCTGGTATGGCGTCTATAGGAATTAACCCAACTTTTGATGACGTTCATAAAGTAACGATTGAAGTGAACTTACTCGATTTTGACAAAGATATTTATCATCTTCCGGTTCGTGTGAAATGGTTAAAATACTTAAGACCAGAATTGAAATTTGACGGAATCGATGCGTTAATCACTCAATTAAAACAAGACGAACAAGATACAAGAGATTATTTCAAAACAAAGAGAGGTTGATTCTCGATGTGGTATTTAAAGAACTATGATGAACTAACGAAGGAAGAGATTGTTGCGATTTACAAAGCCAGAATCGAAACCTTTATTGTCGGCCAGGATTTGAATTATCAAGAAATTGACGATACGGATAAAAAATCTTGGCATCTTTTTGAGATGAATGATGATGGAGAAGTCATTTCTTATTTACGCATTATTCCTGAAAAAGATAAAGTCCTTCTTGGTAGAGTCCTAATAGACAATCGATACCGAGGCAAAGGAAAAGGTCGTGCATTGTTAGAACGCGCTAAAGAAGTATGCAAAGAGTGGTTTGTGGATACTGTCATTGAAGTCCATGCACAAGCGCATTTAGTAAAATTATATGAATCACTTGGATTTGAGGTTGTTTCAGAACCGTATGACATTGTTGGCATTTCACATATTACGATGGAATTGTATTAGGAGGAAATCATGATTACACGTTACACACGTCCAGAGATGGCGAAAATTTGGTCTGATGAAAATCGTTATAATTGTTGGCTCGAAGTCGAAATCTTAGCCGATGAAGCTTGGGCAGAATTAGGAGAAATTCCTAAAAAAGACGTAGAGAAGATTCGTAAAAATGCGAAATTCACAGTTGAACGTATTTTAGAAATCGAAGAAGAAACAAGACATGATGTCGTTGCTTTTACAAGATGTGTTTCTGAAAGTCTAGGAGAAGAAAAGAAATGGGTTCACTATGGCCTAACAAGTACGGACGTAGTAGATACAGCGTACGGTTATCAATTAAAACAAGCTAATGACATTTTACGTAAAGACTTAGCAGACTTCTTAGAAATTATTAAAGAAAAAGCACTAGCCTATAAAGATACAGTTTGTATGGGAAGAACGCATGGAGTTCATGCTGAACCAACCACTTTCGGATTGAAGTTAGCCTTATGGTATTCAGAAATGAAACGGAATATCGAACGTTTCGAACGCGCAGCACAAGGTGTTGAAGCTGGTAAGATTAGTGGAGCCGTTGGAACATTTGCGAATATTTCTCCAGAAGTGGAAGCATATGTATGTCGCAAATTAGGGATTCGTCCTCAAGAAATCTCTACACAGATCTTGTCTCGTGACTTGCATGCGGATTATATTTCTACAATTGCATTAATTGCGACAAGTATTGAGAAATTTGCGACAGAAATCCGTGGATTACAAAAATCTGAAACACGTGAAGTAGAAGAGTTCTTTGCAAAAGGCCAAAAGGGATCTTCAGCAATGCCTCATAAGCGCAATCCAATCGGTTCTGAAAACATGGCGGGTCTTGCTCGTGTCATCAGAGGGCATATGGTCACAGCGTATGAGAACGTGAACCTTTGGCATGAACGTGATATTTCACATTCTTCAGCTGAACGTATTATTATTCCAGATAGCACGATTCTACTCAACTATATGCTACGTCGTTTCGGTAATATCGTTAAAAACTTGACGGTGTTCCCAGAAAATATGTTACGCAATATGGATGCCACATTTGGACTTATCTATAGCCAACGTGTGTTATTAAAACTGATCGACAAAGGTATGAGTCGTGAAAAAGCTTATGATTTAGTACAACCATGTACGGCTAAAGCATGGGACGAAAAACTTCCATTCCGCGCTGTTTTAGAAGAGCAACCAGAAATTACAGCTACTTTAAGTAAAGAAGATTTAGATGATGCGTTTGATTATCACTATCATATTAAGAATGTAGATTTAATTTTTAAACGCGTTGGAATCTTATAATTTTGAAAAACATGCTGAAAAGAGTGCATTTTCAATAAAAATATGGTATAAATAGAAAGTAAAATTTAACAAAAGGAGTCAGAAAATGATTAACGTAAGTGATTTAAAAGCTGGAATGACATTCATTCTTGATGGAAAATTAATTAAAGTGTTGGAAATCAGCCACCACAAACCAGGTAAAGGGAACACTGTAATGCGTATGAAAATCCGTGACGTTCGTAACGGTTCAACAGTTGATACAACAATGCGTCCTGATGAAAAAGTAGAACGTGCACACATCGATACAAAAGATGTTCAATACTTATACAGCCAAGATGGCGTTGGAGTATTCATGGACTTAGAAACATACGAACAATACGAAATTCCTGAAGAAACAATTGAACAAGAATTAAAATACATCCTAGAAAACATGGAAGTTAAAATCCAATTCTACGGTTCAGAAGTAATCGGGGTTTCATTACCATCAACAGTAGTATTACAAGTTACTGAAACTCAACCATCAATCAAAGGTGCTACAGTTACAGGTTCTGGTAAACCAGCAACAATGGAAACAGGTTTAGTAGTTAACGTTCCAGACTTCATCGAAGCAGGAGAATACTTAGAAGTTAACACTGCAGAAGGTACATACGTACGTCGTGCAACTAAATAATGATTTATTGAAACAAGGATGAGCCAAGCGTTCATCCTTGTTTTTTTATAAAGGAGAAATGTGTATGCGGATTGCTGTGATGGCAGGAACACCTATGGACACGAAGTTAGGCGTTGATTTATTAAATAAAAATGGCTTCAATCAAACCATTTCTGTTCCGATTTCTAAAAATCCGGTCGAACAAACGACTTTTCAAGCGTTAGAAGACGAAGAAAGAGAACATTATATTAGAAGTGTGATTGACGGGCTGAAAAACGATATTGACGCTGTATTTGTGTATTGTAACTCACTCAGTTCAGTTGTGAATTTTGATTCCTTGCAAGAAGAATATAGACTTCCTATGATTACTCCGATGCAAATGTATCGCACACTAGGCGTCGAACATAATTATTTAGCAGTAATGGCCGCGAATTCTCATGGATTAACAGGAGTAGAAAATAATTTATATATCGCAAACCCAAATTTGAAAGTGTTTGGTGTGACGATGTTAGAATTGGTTAAAGCGATTGAAACTGGTAAACCACAAGAAGAGATTATTAAGCAATTCGACTTCCATAGTTTATTCCATTATTTCGAAAGTACAGAGATTGAAGCTGTCGTACTAGGATGTACGCATTTCCCATATGTAAAAAAAGAGTTGGAGCAACTTTCAAGGATTCCAATTATTGATGTGGGTGTCTATATGATTGACCGATTGAAGAGCCACGTTAAGGAGGAAAAATCATGATTTCAATCGAAAAGATGAGTTATTTCTTTCGTTATGACAAAGTGAAATATAAAATTCCCGTAAAGTTTCCTGAAATTACAGAAGAAATGGAACAGTTGAAGAAAGCTGGCCAAGATGCAAGAGGGGAATTCACGAAGTTAACAGAAGCGTTTCAGAAGAACTTTAAGTCATTTCGCATGGACCGAGTTAGTCAATGGATGAATCAAGCCCAAGTGGCAAGACCCGCTTTTTGGAGATACTTTATCGAAGAGGGGCAAGATGAAGGAAATCCATCTTTTGCATTACGCTTGTTTTATAACGACAATAAACTAGGCGTATATGTAGAATTGAGTTTTATTGAACGTAAAATGAACGAACGCTCTCTGAGGTTACAAAATAAAGTGTTGGAATGTGAACCTAATCGTAACGTTCTATATGTAGCATCCGATTTTCAAAAGAACGCAACGTCTTATGAAGGAAACGTATCTAATAGAGATGAACTAATAAGAGCTGTCAAAGAAGGAAAGGTCCGTAAAGTCATTTTAAGAAGGCCAGTATATCTTGAAAGTACCAAAGGTGGAATTGAGGAAGAACTTGCAGACGCATTGAAGGAATTAATTCCGTTTTATGAAACTATTTATATGAATGAAGTAAATTAAAAGAGGTAGATCTAAAATCTACCTCTTATTGTATTTATAGACTTCTTTAAGCTGGAGCAGGAGTACCTGGCTTTATAGTTACTTCTTCTTCAGATTCAGTTTGCTCTGTAGTTGTTTCTTCTGTTGTTTCCTTTGTGGTTGTTTCACCAGTTGTTGGACCTTCAGTAGTAGGTGTCTCTGTTGTAGGTGTTTCAGTTGTTGTTACTTTAGTAGTTCCACTTTCAGTAGTAACCGTTGTTGTTTCATCACCTTTTACAATGATATATCCAACATATTCATAACAGTCAATTTCATCTACAGTAATTTCCTCTAATTGCGAAAGAGAGACTACTTTAGTTTCACCGTTTAAGGTTACTTGCGAAGCGTCTACAGATCCGACAAGAATACTACCAGCTCCAACCACAAATAAAATAGTAATTAACTTTTTACCTTTATTTGATTTTAATAGAGCATAGGCTGCACCTAATACAAGAATACCAGCTCCAAGTGTCACTAAACTTGTTGATGTTCCAGTGTTAGGAAGAGACGGTTTATCAACTGGACATCCCACTTTTTTGTAAACTAATTTTACAGAAGTGGCAGAGTTTGCTGCTCCCGAAGGTTTCCCAGTAATAATTAATTCTTTTTCAGAATTAGAAAGTGAAGCAATATCAACATTCGTGATATTCACTTGAGTCGTACCATCTGCGTATGCAGTAGTGAAATTTGAAGCGAAAATTGCTGTTAAAAATACTAAAGAAATTATGGCTACTAATTTTTTGAATGATTTCATAATAAATCCTTTCCTTTTTATTCTTTTTATTTATGAAATTATAATGGAAATAATGAAAATATGCAAAGGAATGTGAAATCATTATTTTTCCTTTCAAAGGAAAATATCGAAATAAAAACGGACAGCTAGAACAGCTGTCCGTTGTCTTTTGATTAAGGTGGAGATGGTGTTCCCGGGAGAACAGTTACCTCTGTCTCTGTTTGAGCGGTTGTCGTTTCCGCTTCGGTAGTTGTTGTTACAATTGTTGTAGCTTCAGTTGTTTCAGTAGTCTCAGTTGCTACAGTTTCTGAAGTTGTTGACTCAATAGTTGTCGTTTCTACAGTAGGTATAATGTAACCAACATACTCGTAGCAGTCAATTTCTGGAATAGTAATATCATTCAAAGCTGAAATAGAAAACACTTTAGTTTCACCAATTACTTCAATTGTCGAAGCAATTGCAGGAGTTGCTAGCGCAATACTTGTGCCACCTAATACGAAGAGTATGATTATTTTTCTTCCTTTAGAAGACTTAACAAAAAGTAAGCTAGAAACTAATAGCAGTGAACCGAAAATGATTGCTGCTAAGTTACTTGTAACCCCAGTATTTGGTAATGTTGGCTTTTCAACAAGACATGCTTTCTTCTTATAAACTAGTTTTACAGTAGCGTTCGAAGAAACCGATCCTGAAGGAGTACCATTTATCATATTGCTTAATTCAGTTGGGGTTAATGTATCTATATCCACCGTAGTTACATTAACAGTTTGACTTTCAGCAGCTTTTATAGAGCTGTTATAGAAAAAGAAGCCAAATAGGAAAACTGAAAGAAAAGCAAGTGTGAAATGTTTAAGCTTCATTTTGATGTTCCTTTCTATAAACTTATAGATTATTCTATAAAAAAATTATAAAGGAAAACCAAAAGACATTCAATATATAGTAGAAATGCCTTATCTACGGAAATAGTTGTAGTACAAAACCTTCAAAAAATCAGTCTAAAGTCCTAGTATTTTTATATTGACTTAATTTGACCAATGTGTTAAATTATAAATGTGGTTAGCACTCGTCTTAGTCAAGTGCTAAAGAGAGGTGACTATGATGTTAACCAATAGACAATTGCTAATCTTACAATTAATCATACAATTATATACGGAAACTTTGGAGCCGGTCGGGTCAAAGAAGTTGATGGAAGTTGCAGAATTACCATTTAGTTCAGCGACGATTCGTAACGAGATGATGAAGCTGGAAGAAATGGGCTATCTTGAAAAGAACCATACTTCTTCTGGGCGAGTTCCTTCTAATAAAGGATATCGTTACTACATCGACAACATTCTACCTAGACAAAAGCAACCTGTTTCTTTAAGCGTTCGAAATCAAATTCGAGAAGTTTTCCAACAGTCAACATTGGAGATTCAAGATGTATTTCGTTTATCTGCTGACATACTAGCAACATTAACGAACTACACCGCAATTTCTTTTGGACCAGAAGTGAAAACTGCGACATTATCGGGATTTAGACTTGTTCGTTTAAATCCAAATCAACTGATGGCAATCATAGTCATCAGTAATGGTTTGGTTGAAAATAAAGTCTATACAGTTCCGGGAGGTATTGACGATAGTGATTTAGAGAAAGTGGTTCGCATCATCAATGATGAATTAATTGGAGTACCGCTGGATATCGTTGCAAAACGATTAAAGACAGACCTTCCAATTCTTATGAATCGCTATATGAATTCACAAATTCAAATCGTCAAAGTGATTCAAGAAATGATGAATCGTTTCGAAAATGATCGGATGCATGTTGCTGGAAGAAGGTATTTGTTAAATTACTTTGATCATCACGCTAATGTGGATCAACTCAAAGGTATTTATCAATTGATGGATGATCAATCGAAGTTACATCAACTTGTAACGAATGATCATCAAGATATTCAAATTAGGCTCGGCTCAGAAATGGATCATCCGTTACTTGGTGACTTTAGTTTGGTAACAGCTAGTTACGAAACTCCAAACCAAGATACAGGAATGATTGCACTTCTTGGACCAAAGAATATGCCGTATTCGAATGTATTATCAATTGTAAAAGGACTCAGGGAAGAGTTAGCAACCACGATAGAAGATTATTATCGTAACTTATAGAGTAAGGAGATGAAATCTTGGAAACAAATGAACAAAACAATAAAGAAGAATTAAAAGAAGAAAAAATTGTTGCAGATGAAGCTCCTCAAGAAGAAGTTACTGAAGAAACCAAAACAGAACTTACGAATGAAGAGAAATTACAACAAGAAGTAGAGAAGTTGAACGATCAAGTATATCGACTCTCTGCTGAAATCTCGAATATCCAAAAGAGAAACGCAAAAGAAAGACAAGATGCTGCAAAATATCGCAGTCAAAGTCTTGCGCAAAACTTATTAAATGTGATTGATAACCTTGAGAGAGCAATCGCTTCTCCAAGTGAATCAGAAGAAGCTCAAAACCTTAAAAAAGGGATTGAGATGGTGTATGAAGGTTTCCTTTATTCACTAAAAGAAGAAGGCATCGAAGAAATTGAAGCCTTAAATCAACCATTCGATCCAACTTTACATCACGCTGTTCAAACCGTTCCTGTTGAGGAAGGGCAAGAAGCAGACCGCGTGGTACAAGTGTATCAAAAAGGATACAAATTAAAAGATCGAGTATTACGACCAGCAATGGTCATCGTATCACAATAAAAAGACGAAACTTAAAACAATATTATAAATAATAGGAGTGAATTAAATATGAGTAAAATTATTGGTATTGACTTAGGAACAACAAACTCAGCAGTAGCTGTTTTAGAAGGTAACGAAGCAAAAATTATTGCAAACCCAGAAGGAAACCGTACAACACCATCTGTTGTAGCGTTCAAAAATGGAGAAATTCAAGTAGGAGAAGTTGCAAAACGTCAAGCTGTAACAAACCCAAATACAATTGCATCTATCAAACGTCACATGGGCGAAACAGGATATAAAGTAGAAATCGAAGGTAAATCTTATACACCTCAAGAAATTTCAGCAATGATTCTACAATACTTAAAAGGTTATGCTGAAGAATATCTTGGAGAAAAAGTAGATAAAGCAGTTATTACAGTTCCTGCATACTTCAACGACGCACAACGTCAAGCAACTAAAGATGCTGGTCGTATCGCTGGTTTAGAAGTAGAACGTATCGTTAACGAACCAACTGCAGCAGCTCTTGCATATGGTTTAGACAAAGTAGACCACGAAGAAAAAATCTTAGTATTCGACCTTGGTGGTGGTACATTCGACGTATCTATCCTTGAATTAGGAGATGGCGTATTCGACGTATTATCAACAGCTGGTGATAACCATCTTGGTGGGGATGACTTCGACCAAAAAATCATTGATTTCTTAGTAGAAGAATTCCAACGTGATAACGGTATTGATTTATCAAGCGATAAAATGGCAATGCAACGTTTGAAAGATGCTGCTGAAAAAGCTAAGAAAGACTTATCAGGTGTATCTCAAACACAAATCAGCTTACCATTCATTTCTGCTGGTGCAGCTGGCCCATTACACTTAGAAGTAACATTAACTCGTGCTAAATTTGATCAATTAACTCATGATTTAGTAGAACGTACAAAAGAACCAGTTCGTCGTGCGTTAGCTGATGCAGGTTTAACAGCTTCAGATATCGACCAAGTATTATTAGTTGGTGGATCAACTCGTATTCCAGCAGTTGTTGAAGCTGTTCGTAATGAAACTGGTAAAGAACCTAACAAATCAGTAAACCCAGACGAAGTAGTAGCGATGGGTGCTGCAATCCAAGGTGGGGTTATCTCTGGTGACGTTAAAGATATCGTATTATTAGACGTAACACCATTATCACTTGGTATTGAAACAATGGGTGGTGTGTTCACTAAATTAATCGATCGTAACACTACAATCCCAACAAGCAAATCACAAGTATTCTCAACTGCAGCGGATAACCAACCAGCAGTAGACGTACACGTATTACAAGGTGAACGTCCAATGGCAGCGGACAACAAGACTTTAGGTCGCTTCCAATTAACAGATATTCCAGCTGCTCCTCGTGGTGTGCCTCAAATCGAAGTAACATTCGATATCGATAAAAACGGTATTGTAAATGTTCGTGCTAAAGATTTAGGAACTGGTAAAGAACAAGCTATTACAATCAAATCTTCTTCTGGTTTATCTGATGAAGAAATCGAACGTATGGTGAAAGATGCAGAAGCAAATGCTGAAGCAGATAAAAAACGTAAAGAAGAAGTAGATTTACGTAACGAAGTTGACCAATTAATCTTCACTGTTGATAAAACATTGAAAGATTTAGAAGGTAAAGTAGATGCTAGCGACGTTCAAAAAGCAGAAGCAGCTCGTGATGAATTAAAAGCAGCTGTTGAAGCAAATGACTTAGAAGCAATGAAAGTAAAACGTGATGCTTTAAATGAAGTGGTACAAAACTTAACTGTAAAACTTTATGAACAAGCAGCTGCAGCTCAACAAGCAGCAGGCGCTTCACAAGAAGGCCCAACAGAACAAGCATCTTCAAATAACGATGGCGTTGTAGACGCTGACTTCGAAGAAGTAGACTAATATTTGCTAAAATGATAGGGTGTAAGACTACTTAGTGGCCTTACGCCCATATCCTTTGTAAACTATGAAAGAAAAGGAGGGGCAATTCAGTGGCCAAAAGAGATTTATATGAAATTTTAGGCGTATCCAAAGATGCCTCTGAAGCAGATATTAAGAAAGCTTATCGTAAATTATCAAAGAAATACCATCCAGATATTAATAAAGAACCTGGAGCAGACGAAAAGTTTAAAGAAATCGCTGAAGCTTATGAAATTTTAGGAGATGCACAAAAGCGTGCAGCGTATGACCAATACGGACATGCTTCTTACGATCCAAATTCTGGATTCAGTGGAGGCGGATTCGGTGGTGGATTTGAAGGGTTCGGCGGGTTCGACGGTTTTGGCGGTAGTGGAAACTTTACTGGCGGATTCGAAGATATCTTTAGTAGTTTCTTCGGTGGTGGAGGTAGTCGTGCAGATCGTGCGAATATGCCACGTCAAGGGGCCGATCTTCAATATGTCATGGATTTAACATTTGAAGAAGCCATCTTTGGTAAAGAAGAAACCATTCATTATCACCGCAGCGACGAATGTCAAACCTGTCATGGTACTGGTGCAAAACCTGGTACGCATCCTACAACATGTTCAAAATGTCATGGTGCAGGTGTGATTAACGTTGAAAGAAATACACCATTCGGTCGTATGATGAGCCAAACAACCTGTGATGTGTGTCATGGTACGGGACAAGAAATTAAAGAAAAATGTCCAACCTGTCACGGTCATGGTCAAGTAGATGAAACTCATAAAGTGAAAGTAAAAGTCCCTGCTGGGGTTGAAGATGGAAATCAAATGCGTCTTCAAGGCCAAGGGGAAGTTGGTTTCAATGGTGGCCCTTATGGTGACCTCTATGTCATCTTCCGTGTTGGACAAAGTAAGACATTTAAGCGTCAAGGAGCAGATATTTACTATCAACTTCATGTAAACTTTGCTCAAGCGGCTCTTGGTGACGAAGTGGATGTTCCAACTGTTCACGGTAAAGTGAAATTAAAAGTCCCTGCTGGAACACAATCAGGAACAATTTTACGTTTACGTGGAAAAGGTGCTCCAAAACTTCGCGGAACAGGAAACGGTGACCAACATGTAGAAGTCATCGTAGACACTCCTAAGAAACTGACAGATAAGCAAAAACAAGCGTTACAAGTATTTGCGAGTGAGGCAGGAACGGACCTTCATAATGGAGAAGAGAACTTCTTCGACAAAATGAAGAATGCCTTTAAAGATACATTTGAATAAATAGAAAAAGAACTTAGCATTTGGTTGCTAAGTTCTTTTTTACTTTATTTAGAAGTAACAGCAAGGCGACGAATAATTCCTTCGTGCTCAGGATATTTCTCTAATAATTCGTCTTGTGTATAGAGTTTGAAGTCTTCGTATTCAAAACCAGGAGTAACGCTACAACTCACAATCGCAAAGTCTTCTTCGTTGTCCGATTCAATAGTAGATCCAAAGATGACTCCAGCAGGAACTGTAAATTGGAGCTTTTGTCCGTTTCCAGGTCCAATCTCAACCGCTACATATGTACCATCTGGATGAATCATATGCACGGTAAGCGCATGACCGAAGTGATAGTACCAAATCTCATCAGAAGAAAGTAAATGGAAATGAGATGGGTTTTGATTCGTTAATAAAAACAGAATAGAGGTGGAGAGTGCACGGATACGATTATCTGGTAATTCTACTGTTTCAATCGCTTTATAAGTCTGACGGAAATAACCACCTTCCACATGTGGTTCTAAGTCTAATTCTTTAATCCATTCTTCTTTCGTTTTCATAGGAGACCTCCAGTCATTATTTTCTATTATTATAGCGTAACTTTTTCTACTTGTGAATTGTTGATAGAACGGTAATTATGCTATACTAGTACTATTGGAAAAGAAAGGAGAAGAGTCATGAAAGATAATATCGCTTTAATTGTTTCTAATAAAGACGTTAAGAAAATTAGAGAGCTTTTTAATGAGAATTATCCAATTGATATCGCCTTGGCGTTAGAAGAAGTCGATGATGATGTTTTAAAGAATTTCATGTTCTCTATCTCAAATACCAGATTAGCTTCAATCTTAGAAGTTGCTGAACCTGAATTCCAATTACGAATGCTTGAGAAACTCCCATTTAGACGGGTAGCTTTACTATTCCAACAAATGTCAAACGATGATGTCGTGGATATTTTAGGAAATTTACCTGTTGGAATCCGTAAACGTTACATCAATATGATGAAACAAAGTTCTCAAGATGATATCCAAACGATGTTAAATTACGCTCCGGATACTGCCGGAGGGATTATGACCACTGAGTACATTACGGTAAAAGAACACTTAACCGTTGAAGAAACATTATCTAAATTAAGAGAGATTTCTCCAAACTCAGAAGTCATTAACATTATTTTTGTGACGAGTTTACAACGGAAATTAATCGGTTGGATTGATATTCGCGATCTATTTACACACGATTTAGACGAGAGTTTACATGACGTGATGCATACGAATATCATCTCTGTTTTACCAGAAGAAGACCAAGAAGAAGTGGCTCGTATTTCAACGAAGTACGACTTATCTGTTGTACCTGTAGTCAATAAGCAAAATGTGTTACTTGGGATCATCACCATCGATGATATCGTTCACGTCTTGCAAGAAGAGCACCACGAAGATATGTTATTAATCAGCGGGGTTGAAGGAACAGAACGAATCGGTGGACCTTTTAATGAATCGATTCGAAAACGGACACCTTGGCTATTGATTAACTTGATAACTGCCTTTATGGCGAGTGCAGTTGTCGGTTTATTCCAAGATACCATCGAACAAGTGGTAGTTCTTGCGGTCGCAATGCCAATTATTACTGGGATGGGTGGAAACTCAGCCTCTCAAACATTAGCACTCGTTATCCAAGAGGTAGCGATTGGACAATTAACGTGGGAAAAAGACAAGAAGTATGTATTAAATGAAATTTGGCTTGGACTAGTCAACGGAATTATCACAGGGATTTTTGCAGCGATTGCGCTCTACATCCCATATCAAAACTTTTTCTTATCGATTATCGTCATTTTAGCGATGGCGATGAACTTAATGGTAGGGGCGTTCTTCGGATTCTTCGTACCTTTACTTTTGAAGAAACTAAATCTAGACCCAGCCATTTCATCAACGATTTTTGTAACAACAGCTACAGACGTATTAGGATTCTTTATTTTCTTATACTTAGCTGAATTGTTCTTGCCATTATTATTGTAGTTTGATAGAATGATTTGAATTTTATTGTAGTAGTGTATTAAGGAGTTATTCATGAATTTAGAAGAAATGAAAGAAAGACAGAAGCGCATTCGAAACTTCTCGATTATTGCGCATATAGACCACGGGAAGTCAACGTTGGCCGATCGTATTTTGCAAGCGACTGATACTGTTGCTGACCGTGAAATGCAAGACCAACTATTAGACTCAATGGATCTTGAAAGAGAACGTGGGATTACGATTAAATTAAATGCCGTCGAATTAACATATGATGCAAAAGACGGTACGGAGTATATTTTCCACTTAATCGACACTCCAGGGCACGTGGACTTCTCTTATGAAGTATCACGAAGTTTAGCAGCCTGTGAAGGTGCGATTCTTGTAGTGGATGCGGCTCAAGGGATTGAAGCACAAACATTAGCGAATGTTTATTTAGCGATTGATAACGATTTGGAAATCTTACCAGTTATTAATAAAATCGATCTTCCTGCAGCAGACCCTGAACGTGTTCGTACGGAAATAGAAGATGTCATTGGGATTGATGCAAGTGAAGCGGTTCTTGCCAGTGCTAAAGTTGGAATTGGGATTCCAGAAATCTTAGAACAAATTGTCGAAAAAGTCCCAGCGCCAACTGGGGACCTTGAAGCGCCATTACAAGCGTTGATTTTTGACTCAGTCTATGATGCGTATCGTGGGGTTGTCTTAAATGTCCGGATTCAAAACGGAATTGTCAAACCTGGCGATAAGATTCAATTAATGAGTAATGGAAAGACTTTTGATGTAGTGGATGTTGGTATTTTCTCTCCAAAACCAATCAGTCGCGATTACTTAATGGTTGGGGATGTAGGTTATATTACGGCTTCCATCAAGACTATCCAAGATACTCGTGTAGGAGATACTGTTACTTTAGCCAACAATCCTGCAGCTGAACCGTTAGATGGATATCGTAAAATGAATCCGATGGTATACTGTGGTTTATATCCAATCGATTCATCGAAATATAATGACTTACGTGATGCGTTAGAAAAATTACAGTTAAATGATGCGGCGCTTCAATTTGAAGCAGAAACATCACAAGCGCTTGGATTTGGTTTCCGTTGTGGTTTCTTAGGATTACTTCATATGGACGTTATTCAAGAACGTTTAGAGCGTGAATTCGACTTAGATTTGATTACAACAGCTCCGTCTGTAATTTATCATGTGCAAAAGACTGACGGTACAGAAGTAGTGGTTTCAAACCCTGCAGAAATGCCAGACCAATCAAGCGTTCAATCGATTGAAGAGCCTTACGTAAAAGCATCTATTATGGTGCCAAACGAGTACGTAGGTAGTGTTATGGATATTTGCCAACGTAAACGTGGAACGTTTGTTACAATGGATTACTTAGATGAATATCGTGTAAACGTGATTTACGAGATGCCACTTTCAGAAATCATCTTTGATTTCTTTGATTCATTAAAATCAAGCACAAAAGGGTATGCTTCTCTTGACTATGATTTAATCGGATACCGTGCTAGCAACCTTGTGAAGATGGATATCATGTTAAATGGTGAAGTAGTCGATGCCTTAAGTATTATCGTGCATAAGGAATTTGCTTATAATCGTGGTAAGGCGATTACTGAGAAGCTTAGAAAACTTATTCCTCGTCAACAATTCGAAGTTCCAATTCAAGCAGCGATTGGGAATAAGATTTTATCTCGTACGAACATTAAAGCGTTGCGTAAAAACGTACTTGCAAAATGTTACGGTGGGGATATTTCTCGTAAACGTAAACTGTTAGAGAAACAAAAAGAAGGGAAGAAACGTATGAAGCAAGTGGGTTCTGTTGAAGTTCCACAAGAAGCCTTCATGTCTGTTCTAAACCTTAACGAAGAAGAAAAATAATGTGTAGTGAAAGGGCGTATGTAGCGCCCTTTTATTTTAGATAGAAAGGGGATAGTAATGGAGAAAGAAAACAAACATTTTTATAGACAAATGCTTGCAATCGCAATTCCGGTATCGCTCCAAAGCTTATTAACTTCATTTTTGAATACGTTAGATACAATTATGATTTCCTCTCTTGGAGATGCTAGTATCGCGGGGGTCGGACTTGCAAACCAAGTATTTTTCTTATTTACGTTAATTTGCTTTGGGATTCACACTGGTTCTGCAGTGCTTTTCTCACAATATTGGGGAATTAAAAATACGCACAAGGTTCAAGAAGTCAATCAAATGTCACTGATTTTATCAACAGTTGTCAGCGTTGTTTTCATGCTTCTTGGGGTATTATTCCCTTATGAAATTCTACATATTTTCACAAAAGATCCGCTGGTTATTCAAGCTGGCGGGGATTACTTACGTGTGGCTGCTTTAAGTTATGTATTTACAGCGTGGAGTTTTGCGATGACAAACGCTCTTCGCACGACTGGAAGTCCTAAGGTTCCTCTTATTGCAACAATTTGTAGCTTTGTGACGAATGCCGTCTTTAACTATGTATTTATTTTTGGGAAATTCGGTGCACCTGCTCTTGGCGTTGTCGGGGCTGCAGTAGCGACATTAATCGCTCGTGTTGTAGAAGTGAGTGTTCTTTTTGGTGTGGTATTTTCATACAGTGGACCAATTAGACTACCAATCGGTCGATACTGGCATCATATATCAAAGGGCCTATGGATGAATTATTGGATTACAACGTATCCAGTTATTATTAATGAAACATTCTGGGCACTTGGACAAGTGTTTTATAATGCAGCGTACGCAATGGTTGGAACACAGGCGACCGCAGCGATTCAAGTGGCGGTTGCCGTGCAAAACCTTTCCTTTATTCTTGTTCGAGGAATTGGTAGTAGCTGCAGTATTATGCTTGGAAACCGAGTAGGACGTAACGAAGTCGAACAAGCTCAAAAAGAGGCGAAACGCTTTGTTACGATTTCCCTTGTTGTTGGAGTGGTCATTGGTGGTATTCAAAGCCTAACACCACATTGGACACTATTAATGTTTGCACATCTAAGTCCTGAAGTGTTCCTTATCGGACAACAATTGCTTCAAATCATGGGTGTGATTTTCGTATTTAAAACATTAAACTCAATTATCTTGGTAGGGATTCTTCGAGGTGGTGGAGATACGCAGTACGGTATGAAACTCGAAATGGCTTGTGTTTGGCTGATAGGAGTACCTTTAGCGTTACTTGCTGCTGCAGTATGGCACTTCCCAGTACAATTAGTTGTTATCTGCGCTGGTGTTGAAGAGTTATCTAAAGCCTTTATTGGATTACGAAGAGTCTTTTCTGGAAAATGGATTCACCGATTAGTTGAAGCATAAAAAAGAAGATCCTATCGGATCTTCTTTTTTTAGTTTGGTTTTGTAAATGAAAGCAGTGGGTAATAGACCCCTGTTGGATCACCTTGCAAGATCGAAATATGTGTTTGATCCGCGCGAGGGAAGACACGACCAGAAAAGACCATTTCTCCATCATTAATAAAGATTTCAAAGACAGAATTATCAATAAAGATACGCGCAGTAGTGTCTGCTGGAGCAATTGGTGCTGTACGAACACTACTATATTCTGTAGCAAAGGCTTCTCCAACTTTACTACGATCAACTACAACCTCACCATCTACAAGATTAAAGATGAGGGATAGTCCATTGCCATCCTTGTCTGAGAATAGAACAAGTTCATGAATCATATCGCCTTCTAATTTAAGATTTAACTCATAGCAATTTGATGTGTTTTTAATATACTTATTAAACGGAAGTGAAGATTGACGAAGTTTTTCGATTCCTTTTACTGGAGTTTGATATAACTTACCATCTTTAATGGAAAGTTCTTTCACTAATGATAAGATCCCTTGGTGTTCGTATACATCGCTAGGATAAGAAACATCAGGTAATCCAAGCCAGCTAATGCAAAGCGCACGACCGTCCGGTGCGTTAAATGCTTGAGTAGCATAGACGTCAAAACCGTAATCTAATTGATGGAGCTCAGAAACGGGTGTGATTGTCGCATTTTCTGGGTTGAATGTTTCACCGATTTTATATAAGTTTGGATAAATATTATCGTAGTGGAATACGTCTTTATCTAATCCTTGAGGGCAGTAAATGAGTACGGGTTTGTCATCTACGAATACTAAATTCGGACATTCCATCATATAAGCGGTATTGTCATTCTTAAAATCTAGATTTCCAATTTCTTCCCAATTTGTATAGTCGTTATTAACAGCTCGGTAGAGTCGAACGAACCCTTTTTTATCTAGATTTTGACCACCTACAATCGCATAATAATGATCTTTATATTGGAAAATTTGAGGGTCTCTAAAGTGACCAGTAGCATCACTAGGCTGAGGGATCAAATCTTTTCCAAGTTTTTCAATATGGCCGTCTTTATCCATCAGTGCCCCTAATTGGTAAGGGTGGCGAACCCAATTTTCATCTCTCACATTTCCTGTATAAAATAAAAACAATCTATCACCAAATTGCATTGCGCTTCCTGAATACGCACCATGACTATCGAGTGGAGTATCTGGTAGTACCTTGACTCCAGTTTCTTTAAAGGTCACAAGATTATCACTTTCTAGTTGAACCCATGATTTTAATCCATGAACAGCGCCAAAAGGAAAGTTTTGGTAGAATAAAATCCATTTACCATCAAAATAAGAAAATCCGTTTGGGTCATTTAATAAACCGCTAGATGGTTCTACGTGGTATTTCGCTCTCCAAGGGGACTTTTCCATTGTAGAGTTTAATTGATTTTTTTCAGCCTCTGACCAATCATCATAGCGTTTATATCTCAGTTCTGTTGTCCATTTCATGATGGATTCCTCCTCTAAAATTGTATCTTTACAATACGTGTTTTTTCGCATAAATGCAAGCTTTTTTGGATGAAGTGTTCTTTTTGTGATTCATTATCAGATGTAACTTGACTTATAACGGTATAATGATACAATTCGAAATGAAATAAATGTGCTATTATTAGTAACAATTTTTATAAAGGAGAGTGTAATGGATGAATAATACTGAAATTGCAAAAAGTGTTATCGAAGCCATTGGTGGCAAAGACAACGTGAGTAGTGTAGCGCACTGTGCAACGCGTCTTCGTATCATGGTAAAAGATAAAGAAAAAATCGATACAAATAGAGTCGAGAATATTGAGAAAGTTCAAGGGGCATTCTTCAACGCAGGGCAATTCCAAATTATTTTTGGTACAGGAACTGTAAATCGTATTTATGATGAAGTGGTATCTCTTGGTTTACCAACTTCAACAACAAGCGAAATGAAAGCTGAAGCAGCAAAACAAGGAAACTGGTTCCAACGTGCTGTTCGTACATTCGGGGATGTATTCGTTCCAATCATTCCAGCGATTGTTGCAACAGGTCTTTTCATGGGTCTTCGTGGATTATTAGAGGCTTTTGGTGTTGTATTACCATCTGACTTTTTAATCTATTCTAAAATCTTAACAGATACAGCCTTTATCGCATTACCAGCCTTAGTAGTTTGGTCTACGTTTAAAGTGTTTGGTGGAAATCAAACAATCGGGATTGTACTTGGTCTGATGTTAATTTCTGGTTCTCTTCCTAACGCTTGGGAGGTTGCTCAAGGTGGGGAAATTGTTCCAATTAAATTCTTCGGTCTTGTGGATGTCGTTGGATTACAAGGTTCTGTTTTACCAGCGTTTATTATCGGGGTTGTAGGTGCTAATTTTGAAAAATGGGTTAGAAAATATGTACCAGAAGTATTGGACTTATTAGTAACACCATTTATTACATTATTTGTAATGTCAATTTTAGGACTATTTGTATTAGGACCAATCTTCCATCAGGTAGAAAAAGTGATTCTTTCACTTACAACAACTGTATTGTATTTACCATTTGGTCTTGGTGGATTAATCATCGGTGGTACACACCAATTAATCGTTGTGTCTGGTGTTCACCATATCTTCAATTTATTAGAAATTAACTTATTATCAGCGACTGGACAAAACCCATTTAATGCTATTATTACGGCTGCGATGACGGCTCAAGGGGCTGCAGCGGTTGCGATTGGTGTTAAAACGAAGAGTCCAAAATTAAAAGCATTAACATTCCCAGCGGCTTTATCAGCATTCCTAGGAATTACTGAACCTGTTATCTTCGGGGTAAACTTACGATTCCGTAAACCATTCGTTCTTTCATTGTTAGCAGGTGCGTTAGGTGGAGCTCTTTCAGCTTTACTAGGATTAGCGGGTACAAGTAACGGAATTACAATCATTCCTGGTTCAATGCTTTATGTCGGAAACGGGCAATTACCACAATACTTATTCATGGTTGCAGTATCATTTGCATTAGGATTTACGTTTACTTATTTATTCGGTTACGACGATTCTATGTTAGATACACCTGTTGAAGCAGAAGGACCTTCTTCACAAGAAACTCAAGAGGAAGAACCTGTTGTAGCAACGTCTGAACGTGCTGATGAAAAATTACGTTCACCAATCGTTGGCGAAGTTGTGGCTTTAAGCGAAGTAAATGATCCAGTATTCTCTAGCGGAGTTATGGGTCGAGGTATCGCAGTGAAGCCATCTAAAGGAGTTGTATACGCTCCAGC
Organism: uncultured Streptococcus sp.; assembly: GCA_902479935.1. GTDB lineage: Bacteria > Bacillota > Bacilli > Lactobacillales > Aerococcaceae > Granulicatella. Next base: position 56,195 of record CABSQV010000006.1, read on the forward strand.
AGATGCCGAAATCGCGATTGCGTTCCCAACAGGCCATGCTTATGGATTAAAAACAGATAATGGGGCTGAAATTCTTATTCACGTCGGAATCGATACTGTTTCATTGAATGGTGAAGGATTTGAAGCAAAAGTATCTCAAGGAGACAGAGTAAGAGCAGGAGATATCATCGGAACATTTGATTCTGAAGTGATTGCTGCAAATGGGTTAGATGACACAACAATGGTCATTATCACTAACACAATGGATTATGCAGAAGTGACTCCAATCGCAACTGGATCTGTTACGAATAAAACTCGAGTATTAGAATTACATGTATAATTTTTTAGAAGACGAATTCTATTACAGGATTCGTCTTCTTTTTTTAGGTAAAAATATGATACAATAATAAAAAATAACCAAGGGAGCTTTAGGCCTATGACAAACTTATATGGAAGTTTAGAAGCTGGCGGCACAAAGTTTATTTGTGCGGTAGCAGACGAAGAATTCAACACGGTTGAGGAACTACAATTTCCAACAACGACTCCACAAGAGACTTTAAAGAAAACAGCTGATTTTTTTGCTAAATTCAAAAATCTAGCAGCCATCGGGATTGGTTCTTTTGGACCGATTGATGTGGATCCTAAATCTAAAACATATGGATATATCACAACAACACCAAAACCAAATTGGGCAAATGTGGATGTTGTAGGAGCGTTGAAGAAGAGAGTAGATGTTCCAATTTACTTTACGACAGATGTAAATAGTTCTGCTTACGGAGAAGTTTATGCGCGTAACAATCGTGGAGAAAATATCGAAACGCTTGTCTATTACACAATTGGTACTGGAATTGGTGCAGGTGTGATTCAACGTGGTGAATTTATTGGAGGCACTAGTCATCCTGAAATGGGACATGTTTATGTATGTAAGCATCCGATTGATGTGGCAAATAACTTTGATGGCGTTTGTCCTTTCCACAAAGGCTGTCTTGAAGGTTTAGCTGCTGGACCAAGTTTAGAAGCACGTACTGGAGTGCGTGGGGAACATATCGATATCGCTAGTGATGTTTGGGATATTCAAGCTAGCTACATTGCTCAAGCTGCAATCCAAGCAACACTAACTTTCCGTCCTGAAAAAATTGTTTTTGGCGGAGGAGTAATGGCTCAAAATCATATGTTAGAACGCGTTCATCGTATGTTTGAAGAATTATTAAATGGATATGTACCAACTCCGCCAGTGAAGGACTTTATTGTTACTCCTGCTGTGGAAAATAATGGTTCAGCTACTTTAGGAAACTATGTGTTAGCGAAAAGTTTAGTTAAATAATTTTCCGATGTGTTATTGCTTTGTAAAATTAACAAATGAAAACTTTACCGCAAGGCTTTTCATTTCTTTAATAATTTAGTACAATAGACAAGGATACACATATTGAAGGGAGAGAAAGCCAAATGTCAACAGGAGCATGGATTTTAATCGTGATTCTTGCTGCAGTCGCAGGTGCGATCGGTGGTTTCTTTATCGCACGTCGTACAATGATGAATTACTTTGTAGAAAACCCACCATTTGATGAAGATATGATTCGTAGTATGATGACTCAAATGGGTCAAAAACCATCTGAACAAAAAGTTCGTCAAATTGCTGCTTCAATGAAAGCACAAGCTAAAAAAAGAGCTAAAAAGTAAAGTAAAAACCATCGGAATATTCCGATGGTTTTTTTCGTTATACCGTATACGGTATAACGTTATTTTTTTACAGGTAATTCATATACATAATTTGGATCGATTTCTTTATCGAGTTCATCGAACTTTTGAATCAGAACTTGATCGTAATTGGCAATTTCTTCTTTTGTTAGCTTTTGATCTGCAATATAGATTGGGTCACCAATACGTACATGCATTTTCTTACGTTTAATAATATCCTTGAAAGTTAATGGTCCTTGATACACCATTGGAACGATAGGGGCTTTTGCTAGACGAGCAATCATCACAGCGCCACCTTTCATCTCGTTAGAGTAACGTGTTCCAGTAGGGAAGATAACAAGGGCTTTTTGATTTTCCTTAATTTGTTGGACAGGATATTTAATCGCGCTCGGTCCTGGTTTTTCACGGTTCACTGGGAAAGCCCCCAGTTTCTTAATAAACCAAGCGAATGGTTTTGGTTTGAATAATTCTTGTTTTGCCATTAAGACAAGAGGTTGCGGATAAACAGCAATCGCCATCATCACAGGATCTAACCAAGAACGGTGAGGAGCAACAAGAACATAACCTGTATCTTTTGGTACTTTTTCTCGACCTTGGTAATCGCCAAATCCATTTAATAGAACAAGCAGTCCGCGAACCACCCAAATAGTGATTTTGTAAATCATAACATTCTCCTTTATTTCATCTGTAATTGTAGTATGCGTGAATTCAACGTTTTTTGCAAGTTCAAAACACTCATGGAAACCCTCTCTTTTTTTGTTATATATGGTATAATAATGGTAAGAATTTTACGGGGGATTTCCTATGAAAGAATATAAAATCAGTTATTTTCGACTAAGTTTAGTTTTATTAGGGTATTTAATTTATAATCTTGTCTATTATATGCTTGATTATTCCGGAGGCTATGCGTTCTTTATTGTTTGGCCAGTTTTCTTTTTATCTTTGGCAATGATTATTTTAGGGAACGTTTTACTTTTTAAAGATGTTGTCAAACTGAAAGATACCTATGAAAAGAATAAAACGATTCAAATTACGTGCATGATTCAAATCATCGCAGCTTGTATTGGTTTATGTTTGCAACTGACGAATCTAACTGTTGGGAAATGGTGGCCAATTAATTATGTGGAACATTATCCGATTTTAGTTGGTACAAGCATCATTTATTCGGTTATTTTCATAATAGGCGTCTTTCAAAAAAGAGCAGTAGAACAGCAAGAAAAGGCATCCTCACTGCTCGGATTGGTATTCGGTGCTGTAGTGGTCTTACTTTGTAACTTCTTACTATTCACGAACAGCAAAGCGTCAATTTTTGATTCAAATAAACAATATGTAGAGGAGTTTAAAGATTTCGGCTTCACTGGAAAAGTAGAGGTTCAAGAAAAAACGCAATTAATTGAACCGTATGTTGGTTCTCGTACTACTTTGCATTATGATGAGAGATTATCTGACGGTACTTATTTCTGGGAGTTAATTTATGTTGCAGAAGTTCGAAGTGGGACTCACGTGACGCAACTGGACAATCAGCTTGCTGAAGAAATTAGTAAGTATCTTGAGACCGATGAGGAAAAACAGTTGTTCGATAAAGTAAAGAAACAAGAATTTCAATTTGTGCTATTCCTTTATAAGGATTTAATCAGAAAACGTAACATTGATACAGAACTAATCGATAAAGTTAATAATGCAGTAGGGTTTAAACTAGTAGAAAAATACGGTTTAAGTCTTTATCCAAAAAATCCTCCTGAGTTTTATAGCTTGATTATTAAAAACGCTCTGAAAAATAGAGCAAACGGGGATACTGAAGTCGCTGGTTTTTATAATATTGATGTCTTTAATAAGGCGATGATTGCCAACTTTGGTTATGTGAATTACCTTGAGTTCGATCAAATCCTAAAAGATAAAAACGCAAGTCGTGTAGATTATCTTAAAAAAATCCTATCCGAGATTCCGTCAGGAACGCTTGAGGATGGAACCTATAAGTTTGGTGGCACCACAAAAGTTGATGGGAAAGATCAATGGGTGACGGTTACGATGGTGATTGAAAATGGAAGTAGTCATTTTGAAGCAGACGAAATGAGAAATCCGTAATCTATGATAAGTGAGGAGGAGCTTTGATGAAACGAGATACAGTCAGTTTTTTCCGGCTGATTTTAGTCATCATTGGATATTTAATCTATAATGTTCTTTTCTATTTATATCCATCCAGAGAGGTTCCTTCTTTTGCATGGTTTTTTGTTATTTTATCGTGGGCACTGATTGCTTTTGGAAATCTCTTTTTACTCATTGATCCAATCCGATTAATGCTGGGCTTTAAAGAGGACAGAAATATTAGAAACTCAAGTATTATTCAAGTGGTTCTTGTAATTGTAAGTTACTTTATTCAGAGCGCTGATTTAATGAGAGGAAAACTAAAGTTCATTAATTTTATGAGTCATTTTTCTGAAACATTCGCTTTAAGTTTAATTCTTACATTAATTTTTATCATTGCTGTTTATCAAAAACTATGGCTCCATAGAGAGGACAATAATGACGCAAAATACCATTTTGTATTTGGATTGTTTTTAATTATTATTACGAATATTTTGTTAGTATCAACTGCATTTTCATCGATTTCAGCGCCATCACTTTTCAATTCTGGGAAAAACTATCCTCAGGAGTTTAAAGACTTCGGACTAAATGGTACTGTAAAAGTAAAAAATAAAAAGCACGCATTTGAATTACGAGGATATGAAGTGAGTTTGGAATATACAGAGCAGTTTTCGGACGGATATTCTTATTCAAAAAATTATACGATTTCTGAAGAGGCTGGAGATCAATATGAATTAGCGATTTCAAATGAGAATGTTCAAAAAATCAAAGAACTATTAACAACTGATAAAGAGCACGAACGTCTTGATAAAGTAAAATATGAGGAATTCAACTTCTTACTCAACCTTTATAAAGAAAAATTAAATATATTAAAAGTGCCTCATACAATTGCTGATACCATTAATACAGCTTTTAAAGTTGAGCTGGTAAAAGAGTCTAGAGTTGATTTTTATCCAACAGACGGGTATGAATTTACGGCATTTTTAATTGCTGAATCGCTTCGAAATGTCGAAAAAGGGGATCAAGACGCTGCTGGGTTTTACAATATTGATGTAAAGCAAGCGATGAAGAACGATCAAATTTACGCAAATATTGATCTCATTTTCTATTCTGAATTAACTTCTAAAGCGCAGAAAGCAGGGTTATCTAACCTAGAATACTTTAAAGAAGTACTAGAAGCATTACCAAGAGGCACCTTCTGGGACGGAGTCTATCAATTCAAGGGTAGTGCTGAGGTGAATGGAAAAACCAGAGATGTGATTAGTACTTTTGTTGTGGAAAATGGGTTAGGTTATTTTGAAGAAGATGATTTGAAATAGAAGAGGAGGTATTTATGAATAATAAGAAGATACAGTATATTAACTTATTACTTCCAACTATTCTTTATTTTCTCCTGTTTATGCTAGAAGTCATTATGGGACATGGAATCACGAAAGCATTATTTTCAGTTTATTTTATTGTTTTTATCATTTTGTTTTTTGTAATTCTATTTGCAGTATTACGTGAACTCTATATTATTAACTTTGTGTTAGCTAAAGACAATGCAAAGGTCCGAATCCCAGGGACTATGGCGTTTGTTCTATTCTTATATTTTACATTTAACGAATTAAAATATCCTTTTACGGTGATTATGCCATTTGAGTCCATTGTTAACGCAAAAAGCGGAGCAGTATTAACGTTTGTACTATTATTAGTATTTAATGTTTTGTGTTTAATGGTGTACGGGTTTGTTGAAGGAAAACAAAATCTTGTAAAAGCACCACTTTTGTACGTCCTCATTACGACGTATGCATTAATGGTACTAGCTATTAATATCCAACAAGTGGAACAAAACAGGTCAGACGATCTTACTGTAAAAATAGAGGAGTACTATAAAGAACACGGATTCAATGCAACTGTAAAAGTAATCCCACCAGTTAATAATGATATGGCGAATATCAAATTTACTGAAAAACTGAGTTCAGGAAGTGAAGTAACATTCCAAAACAATGTGTTCTTAGAGAAAGGAACTAGCATTCGTGACATGCAGGAGGCGGTGGATACGTCCAATGTTTCAACAGATGAAGCAAAGATTCTTCAGCTTCTATTCAATCAAAACTTTACATTTCTTAGAGGAGCATTTCTATTCAATTCTGATTTAGAAAAATCCGTTGATAAAGTGAAAAGAGTAATGGATGATAAAGTTGAAGATGTAGAAATTACAAATATTAAAATAGATGTAAATCCCTTAATCTCAGGGGAGGAACGGTTAAAAAGATTAGCTCATATTGCAGCGAATCATTTGAAAGATAACTCAGTAACAGAAGTTATTTACAATTTAACATTAGAAGAACTCCTTTTAAGTGAAACTGAGGTCATTACTGGTTATTTACGAGTGGATTACCGGGAGGCTTCTTCACTAGAAGAACTTCTATCGTTTGTAACTTCAAAATTTAATAGGTTAAGTAAGGGAGCACTTCCTGATGGAATGTATTTATTCGATGCCTATGTATTAGTTCCGGAAAAAGATAACATCAAAAACGATCAACAATTCCTTGCTGTTAAAGTCAAAAACGGAATAGTTCATGTATATTGGAAAAACAGAAAGTAATCTAAAATGGAAGGAATAGTCATGAAAGAAAAAATTAAACTAAGAGATTATAATATATTTTATTTTATAACGCTATTATCAATTCTCGTTTTGAAATCAAAAGAAGCAGGTATTATTACAACTTTCTTTGTTGTTGGCGGCATTTTAATTATTTTTAACTATATTATTTTTATTAGTTTATTTAAGAATCTGCTCGTGTTCTATAAGCGCAAGCATGAAAATATTCTGTTTCTTGTTAGCCTCGCTTTACAACTTATCGGAGCTGGACTATTCGTTATATCTATCGCAATGAATTTTGAATTATTAATAGGTCCTCAGATGGACGTATTGACTATACCAATTATCTTCTATCTTATTGGAATCAATTTAATCGAAATTGCTGGTTTGGTAGCGTATGTTACGCAGGAAAAGAGTAAAGAAAGCTTCCCATGGATAAGTGTTATTCTAACAGTGTTACTTATTATTAGCTTTAATGTCGCTGTATTATATTAAAACGAAAAAGACTTTGCTGAAAATTCTATTGTTTCATCGTGAAAACAATAGAATTTTCTTGCATTTTAAATTACTTTCATGTACAATCATTGATGGTGTAAAAACCAAAAAAATTCACACCTAATTGGATGTTAAGATTGGTGCTTCTTTTAGAAGAGGTCTTATCGCTGAAAATTGGGGAGGAAAATATAAACCAAATTGGAGGAAAACAAAAATGGCAGTTATTTCAATGAAACAATTGTTAGAAGCTGGTGTACATTTCGGTCACCAAACACGTCGCTGGAACCCTAAGATGAAGAGATACATCTTCACAGAAAGAAATGGTATCTATATCATCGACCTACAAAAAACTGTTAAATTAGTGGACGATGCATACAACTACATGCATGAAGTTGCTGAAAACGGTGGTATTGCATTATTCGTTGGTACTAAAAAACAAGCACAAGATGCTGTTAAAGACGAAGCAATCCGTTCAGGTCAATACTACGTTAACCATCGTTGGTTAGGTGGTACTTTAACTAACTGGGATACAATCCAAACACGTATCAAACGTTTGAAAAAAATCAAAGAAATGCAAGAAGACGGCACTTTCGAAGTATTACCTAAAAAAGAAGTTGGTATTCTATTAAAAGAATTAGACAAACTTGAAAAATACTTAGGTGGTATTAAAGATATGCCACGCATTCCTGATGTAATGTTTATCGTTGACCCTCGTAAAGAACGCATTGCAGTTCAAGAAGCTCACAAATTAAACATTCCAATCGTTGCTATGGTTGACACAAACTGTGACCCAGATGAAATCGATGTTGTTATTCCATCAAATGATGATGCTATCCGCGCGGTTAAATTAATCGTTGCTAAAATGGCTGATGCATTCATCGAAGGTAACCAAGGTGAAGACGTAGCAGTAGACGTTGAAGACTTAGATAAAGATACTTCATTAGAAGATATCGAAAAATTAGTTGAAGGCGACAACGCTGAATAATCACTAACTGTTAAGCTGTTTGAATCAGAAAGAGGCGAAATAGACTTTTCAATTCAAACAGCTTTTTTTAAAAAGTTTGTAAAAAATTTAAAAGCAAATTATAGGAGGAATTGAGAATGGCTCAAGTTACAGCTCAATTAGTAAAACAATTACGCGATATGACTGGCGTAGGTATGATGGATGCTAAAAAAGCATTAGTTAAAGTTGAAGGAGATATCGACAAAGCGGTTGACTACTTACGTGAAGCTGGTTTAGCAAAAGCTGCTAAAAAAGCAGACCGTATCGCTGCAGAAGGTATCACTAATGTATTAGTTGAAGGAAACCGCGCAGTTATCTTAGAAGTAAATGCTGAAACTGACTTCGTTGCTAAAAACGACAAATTCCAAGCATTAGTTAAAGAAATCTCAGAAGCAATCTTAAAAGCAAACCCATCAACATTAGAAGAAGCACTTGAAGTTGAAACTCCAAACGGTAAAGTTTCTGACGTTATTGCAGAAGCAACTACAGTTATCGGTGAAAAAATTACTTTACGTCGTTTCGAAATCGTTGAAAAATCTGATGCAGATGCTTTCGGTGCATACTTACACATGGGCGGACGTATCGGTGTGTTAACTGTTGTTGAAGGTTCTACAGACGATTCAGCAGCTAAAGATGTTTCAATGCACATCGCTGCAATCAACCCTAAATATATTGACCGTTCACAAGTTTCTGAAGAAGAATTAGAACATGAAAAGAAAGTTCTTACTGAACAAGCATTAAACGAAGGTAAACCAGCTAACATCGTTGAAAAAATGATTGCTGGACGTTTAAACAAATTCTTAGCTGAAATCAGCTTAAACGACCAACCATTCGTTAAAGATCCAGATCAAACTGTATCTAAATTCGTTGCTTCTAAAGGCGGAAAAGTTAAATTATTCCACCGTTACGAAGTTGGTGAAGGTTTAGAAAAACGTGTTGATAACTTTGTAGAAGAAGTTATGGGACAAGTTAAAAAATAATCACTGTTCATGTGAGGGAATATGGTAGATAGCTACCCGCTATTCCCTTTTTTTATAAAGATTAAGGAGATAAAGCAATGGTTGAACCAAAATACAAACGTGTTGTTTTAAAATTAAGTGGTGAGGCATTAGCAGGCCAAGCAGGCTTTGGTATTAACCCACCAACGATTAAAGAAGTTGTTAAAGAATTAAAAGAGGTTCATGATTTAGGTGTTGAAATTGCCATTGTTGTCGGCGGTGGAAACATTTGGCGCGGAATTACTGGTGAAGAAGTTGGTATGGAACGCGCGCAAGCAGACTACATGGGGATGTTAGCGACAGTTATGAATGCATTAGCACTTCAAGACGCTTTAGAAAACGTAGGAGTTCCAACTCGTGTTCAAACTTCCATTGATATGCGTCAAATCGCTGAACCTTATATCCGTCGTAGAGCGGTCCGTCACTTAGAAAAAGAACGTGTTGTGATCTTTGCGGGTGGTACAGGGAACCCTTACTTCTCAACAGATACAGCCGCTGCTTTACGTGCTGCTGAAATCGAAGCAGACGCAATCTTAATGGCGAAAAACAACGTGGATGGCGTTTATAGTGCCGACCCACGTGTAGACGTTAATGCGAAGAAATATAATGAATTAACACACTTAGATGTTATCCAAAAAGGCTTGAAGGTTATGGATACAACAGCAAGCTCACTTTCTATGGATAACGATATTCCTTTAGTAGTGTTTAATTTAAACGAACCAGGAAATATTAGACGCGTTGTATTAGGGGAGAACATTGGTACAACAGTTAGGGGGAAATAGGTAATGTCAACTAGCGAAATTTTAGCTCATGCTAAAGAACGTATGAAAAAATCTGAAGATGCGCTTCTACGTGAATTAGGCTCAATCCGTGCTGGACGTGCAAACGCAAGTCTTTTAGACCGTCTAGAAGTGGAATACTACGGAGCATTAACTCCAGTAAACCAATTAGCTTCTATTACAGTTCCAGAAGCACGTATGCTTTTAATTACACCTTATGACAAATCTTCATTAAACGACATCGAACGTGCGATTTTAATGAGCGATATCGGAATCACTCCAACAAGTGATGGTTCTGTTATTCGTTTAATTATTCCACAATTAACTGAAGAACGTCGTAAAGAATTAGCTAAACAAGTAGGTAAAGAAGCTGAGAGTGCAAAAGTAAGCGTACGTAATATTCGTCGTGATGCAATTGACCAAGCGAAAAAAGCTGAAAAAGCTAAAGAAATTACTGAAGATGAATTACACACACTTGAAAAAGACATCCAAAAAGTTACGGATGACAGTGTTAAAAACATCGACAAATTAGCAGCAAACAAAGAAAAAGAACTTTTAGAAGTTTAATTTGAATAGAAAAGGGGCTCTTGCCTCTTTTTTATTTATTAGGGAGGATTAAAATGACCCAAAAACAATGGAAAATGATTAGTACCATTATTTCAATTATTATTGTGGTTGTATTTGCTCTTTACAAGGCTTTTGGGGAGCAAAAGACAACGAATAAATCCAATACTCATTCTTCATCGAAAACGTCTCAAAATGCTTCTAATTCCTCATTTACAGGAACAAATTTTGATTACTTTGAGAGCATGAAAAAATATCCTTTTAAATATGTATACGGAGCAGACGGAGATACATTCCACCTCAGTTATGAAGGGAAAGAATTTAAAGTCCGCCTACTCATTGTAGATGCTCCAGAAACCGCTAAAGAGGAAAAAGAAGCTCAACCTTTTGCAGATGAAGCGAAGAAACGTACTGAAGAACTATTAACAAACGCGAAGAAAATCGAAGGAAGTTTCGATGTTGGTGACCATGCGGATAAGTATGATCGTGCATTAATGTATGTGTATGTCGATGGAAAATTACTTCAAGATATTTTAATTGAAGAAGGACTTGCCAGAGTAGGGTATGCCTACGAACCAAACACGAGCCTGTTAAAACAATTCCAAGAAATTGAAAAGAAAGCAAAAAAACGTAAGAAAAATATTTGGGAAAAAGACGGTTACGTGACTAACAAAGGCTTTGATACCAGCGTTTATAAGTAATCTATCTAAACTATATATTGTGTTTTAAAATGAAAATGCATTTTCATAAGAACTATATATTGTATTTTTATTCAAAATGATGTATGATATCTTCTGTCAGAAAAAATAAAAAGGGGAGAAGTAATATGTCAAATCGCAATATTATTCTTTATTCAAAACCAAATTGCATGCAATGCAATTTTACAAAACAATTTTTCGAAAATAACAACGTGGAATTCACAGTAAAAGATGTTTTCGAGTCAGAAGAAGCTTTAGCAGAAGTGAAGGAATTAGGCTTCCAATCATTACCTGTTATCGTAGCTGATGGCGTAGAACCATTCTTCGGATTCCGTCCTGATCTTTTAGAAAAATTAGTGGGATAATTTTAACTATTAAGAAATTTGCACTTTTAGTAGGAAACTGCTAAAAGTGTTTTTTTATTTCAATTTTTAAAGCGCTTTTTCCGGATTTCATGATATACTAGAGAAGACTTAAAAAGGAGGACGCATCAATGGGATTTAATGCTGTTATTTCAAAGAAATCCGTTAATAAATCAAAGAAGATTGCCGAACGTTTTACGAAGTGGCTTAAACAAGACGAAGCACATCAGGTTTACTACATTGTTCCTGATCACATTAAGTTTACTGCCGAAATGGAGATGATTCGACAAGTCGGAGAGTTATTAACGGATTCATCTTCTCGTAGCTACGCTTCAACAAGACTACAAGTATACAGTTTCAAACGTTTATTATGGTATTTACTAAGAAATGAAGCTATTACTGAGAAAACATCGATTTCAAAAGTCGGAATTACAATGCTTTTGAAATCAATTCTAGAGGAACATTCAGAGGATCTTGTTCTCTTTAAAAATGAAGCTCGTCATAAAGGTTTTCTTGAACAATTAAGCAAGGTAATGAATGAATTTCAATCTGGAGGGATTGAAGTTGAGGATTTCTCTAGCTTTTTTGAAGCGTCCACTCCTTCAGAAAACGAGCAACGATTAAAAGAATTTGGGATTATTTATCGTTACTATATAGAAGCACTAAAAGAAGATTTCGTTCATCAAGAAGAAAGCTATGCGCAATTATGCAGCGTAATTGCTACTAAGGATTTGTCCAATACCTTTATTGCAATCGATGAAATGGTGACATTAACGAAGGCTGAAATGGAAGTGATTGAAGCCTTAGTAGGAAGTGGGGCAACCGTTGAATTTCATGCAACATTAACGACATATGGAGTCCATACCGCTAAAAACGAAACAGGGGATTCTTTATTTACTTCAAACAGACTCCTCTTAGAAAGACTCTCAAGATGGGTGAATAGAGGAGAGGACTTAGCTCGCATCATCGAATGGGAAGAAAGTGATTCTCTTTTTGATGATGAATTTAAAGAGGTTGAAAAGTTCTGGCTTGAAACGAATGGTGGACTTCCAAAAGTGAAGACAACAGCCAAAGATAAGCTCCCATTGCAAAAAATCACTTTTACTAAATACACAGATGAAAGAGAAGAGTATCAAGAGACATTTGCCCAAATTAAGAGAATGGTACAAGAGGGTAAAGTTCGTTACAAAGACATTCAAATTTTGGGACGTAATCTAGAAGAAAATCATTTATTCATAGAATCTCTTTTGAAACAATACGATATTCCTGGTTTTATCGATTTATCAGACTCAATGGAGCATCATCCAATTATTCAAGTTCTGGACGCACTCTATGCAATTTGGCAATATGATTGGCGTTATGCCGATATTATGAGTTTGCTTCGTAGCGAATATGTCTTGTGGCATAAGGATGAAGAAACGCCTCTTAAGGACCAATTACAAGCCTTTAGACAACAATTAGATGAAACCGAAACAGTTATTCTTGTTAATGGTTACGAAGGCTATCAATGGACGAATGGAAAATCTTGGGTCTATGTGGAAGACTCTATTGATGAAGATTCTACAGTTGAGGTGACGGATAAAAATACACAAATTCTTTTAAAGGCGCAAGAACTTAGAGATGAATTAACAAGTGTATTACTACCTGCATTCAAGAAACTAGAAAAAGCAGCTACAACGACTGAAGCAGTTACTGTACTGTATCAATTATTGATGACTCTAGGATTAGATCAATCGGTCATTTACTGGAGAGATGTTGCTGCTGAAGAAGGAGACGTCGAAACAGCAAGACGTCAAGAGCAAGTGTGGTCTGAATTTATCCGTTTGTTAGATGAATATATCTATATTTTTGGAGAAAAATCCTTTGATTGGGAAACCTTTATGATGTTACTTCATACAGGATTTGAACAAACTCACTATAATTTAGCACCATCTACATTAGATGAATTAACGATTACTGGAATGGATTCTGTTCGTTATTCACCTAAGAAAATTACTTTTGCAGTGGGACTTACGCAAGGGGTAATGCCACGTAATATTGATGAAACGGGACTACTAACGGACGATGAACGTGAACTATTCTCAAACCAACTTGATAGTGGACGTTTCTTAGCACCTACAACAGGCCAATTACAATCCGTTGAACCATTCGTGTTCTATCAGTTACTCATGAGCGCAACAGAGCATCTTTATCTATCATGTGCGGTTTCTAAAGATGGTAAGGAACAACTCGTTTCGAATTTTGTTCAACGATTGCTAAAACAGTTTGAAATTGAAGAATTCGATGGGTCACTAAACCAACAAAAACGTTTTGAACAAGGAGATTTTGTCGTTCCATTTGAACTCTTTACAACGCTTCTATTGAAGATGAGAGAAAACAAGTTCAAAGAAAAAGACGAGATTGATTTCTTATGGAAATTAATTCCGCATTTACTAAAAGGTGACGCTACATTCAGCTCTAACTATCATTCGTTACTGGCATCTGTCTTTAGATTAAATGTAGCAAGTAAATTGCCACTTTCTCTCGCGCAAGAGCTTTATGGAAATCAATTGAATTTATCAACGTCTCAAATTGAAACTTACTATAAGGATCCATTTAGTCATTTCTTACAATACGGATTAAGACTAAAAGAACGTCAAGAATTCGAGCTATCACCAGCAAATACTGGGGAATACTTCCATGAATTCTTCGATCAATTTATTAAAGAATTGAATGCTCTTGGATTATCTTTAAGAGACTTAACGTTAGAGCAAAAGTTGGCTATTGAAAAAGACATCTTCAATCGAATGAAAGATAATCCGAAATTTGCGATTTTAGTCTCTTCTAGACGTTTAAACTTCGTCCAAGGATTGTTGCACCAAACTCTAATGCAAACGACGAATGCGCTCCAAAAACAAGCCTTAGCGCTTGAGACAAAACCGTGGATGACCGAAGTGGTATTCGGGACTTCTGGTAACTATCCAATTCATATCCCAATTGGTAAAAATCAATCAATTCATCTGCGTGGGAAGATTGACCGTATTGACTTACTACAGTCAGATAACGGAATTTATAACGGGATTATTGACTATAAATCTTCTGAACAAAGATTCGAAATTGCAAAACTCATTGCTGGGGTTCAAATCCAACTATTAACGTATTTGAAAGTATCTGAAGAAATTATTCGCAATGAAAAAGGCGTAATTCCAACGCCACTCGAGGCAAGCTATATCCATGTGCATAATCCAAAATTCAGCATTAAAGCAGTGCCAACGGAAGATAAGTTTATGCAAGAATGGACAAAAGCCTTTAAACATCGTGGTTTAGTAAACTCTGATGAGATTGCTAGACTAAATCCGGAATTAGTTGAGACAAGTAAATCGAATGTCTTGAACGTTGCACTGAAAAAAGATGGTGGTATCAGTGCTACTTATAAAAATGGCGTTTATACAACTGAAGAATTGAAGTTATTCAAAGATTTCGTATGGGAAAAGATTCAAGAAGCAGGTAAAGGTATCCTATCTGGGGATATCACACTAGCTCCTTACGAGGACTTTAAACAATATGCGGATTCTGTAACCGGTAAATTTAGTAGTATTGCCCAGTTCGATGCTACAAACCCAGAAAATAGTTATCGTACTCTTCCAAAATTTGAAAAAGAAGAGGGGATTACATTTATTCAAGAGGAATTACAAGAGAAGAAAGGAGAGACAGAAGAATGATTCCAGAGAAACCAAAAGGATTACAAGCAACACCTGATCAATGGAAGGCAATTGCTACTCGTGGGAACAATCTTCTTGTTTCTGCCTCAGCTGGTTCAGGGAAAACAAAAGTTCTTGTAGAACGTATTTTGATGCATATTCAAGAGGGGATCGACATTAATGAATTGCTAGTTGTGACCTTTACGGAACTTGCAGCAAAGGAAATGAAGGAGCGTCTTCGCGCTAAATTAGAAGAAGCGATTGAGAAGTCGACGGATGAAATTCTTCAGCAACGTTTCGCGAAACAATTGCAACTCATTCCATCAGCTATGATTTCAACAATCCATAGTTTCTGTATGAAAGTGATTCGTCGTTATTTCTACTTAGCGGGAATTGATCCAGTATTCACGATGATGGATGAAATCGAAGGTCAACTACTACAAGAAAAGGTATGGAGGGCCCTAGAAGAAGAACTTCTCGAACATCATGAATACGAAGAAGTATTTTCAACGTTCTCAAATGACCGTTCGGACGATGGTATTACGAATACTGTTTACCGTCTATACCAATATTCTCGTTCGAAAAGAGAGCCTAAAACATGGCTATCCAATTTAACAGAGAACTATTCAGTTGGAAGTGATTATGCTTCAACACCTTTCGTTAAAACGTACGTAAAACCAGCATTAATCGAAGAGTTAAGTTACCTTGTTACTCAATACGATCAACTTCTTAAAGATATCGAACTTCTTGGAGCTCCGAAGCATCAAGCTGTTTTAGAAGATGATTTAGACTTCGTAAAAACGATTTTGGTACATATCCAAGAGGAGTCATACGTTTTTGCGTATCAAGCATTTGAAGACAGAAAATTCAAGAACTGGTCTACAGCTAAAGTGGATGAGACCTTTAAAGAAACCCTAGATGAGATTAAAGCAATTCGTGAAGGGTTGAAAAAAGACTTCCAAAAAATCAAAGAGGATTACTTTGCGATTTCTCCAGAAGTTCAGCTGCAGCAAATGACAAAAGTAAATCGAATTCTATCGAAACTTTCAGATATTGCAGTGATGTTCTATGACCGATTCCAAGATGAAAAACATCAGTTAAATAAGCTTGATTTCTCAGACTTAGAACATGATACTTTGAGAATTCTGACAAAATTAGATTCAAATGGGCTAAAGATTGCTTCAGAATACTATCAAAATCACTTTAAAGAAGTCATGGTAGATGAGTATCAAGACGTTAACCGTGTCCAAGAAGCGATTTTAGAACTCGTAAGTAAGCCCGATAACCGTTTTATGGTAGGCGACGTGAAACAATCTATCTACGGTTTTCGACTAGCAGATCCGTCTCTATTCCGTGAAAAATACGAAGCGTATGCCGAAGGAAAGAGTGGGGAGAGAATCGTACTAGCAGAGAATTTCCGTTCTAGAGATGAAGTTCTTTCCTTTACGAATAAAGTATTCCAACAAATTATGAATAAAGAGTTGGGACAAGTGGAATATGACGATGTCGCTGCGCTTAAAACAGGAAATCGCTCTTATTCACAAGATGATGACAAATCCAGTGAAATTATTCTTATTGAGGATGTTGATTTAAAAGAAGACTCTGAAGACATTGAAGATGCTGAAGGATTCGAAAAGGTAGAAAATGAGATTCATTATGTAGCGCAACGCATTCAAGAGATGATAAAGACACCTTTTGAAGTGATGAATGATAAAGCAGATGCAAAACGTCCAGTAACTTATGGAGACTTTGCTATTCTTTCATCAACAAAGAGTAACAATGATAAGATTGAATCAATTTTTGCTGCTTACGGAATTCCAGTAAACGTTCAAAAGGCGCAATCGTACTTTAAACGTACAGAGATTACCACAATGGTTTCTTTACTAAAAGTGATTGATAATCCACTACAAGATATTCCGCTAGTAGCTGTATTGCGCTCAGGACTTGTGGGATTAGACGAGATTGCATTGGCACACATTCGCAAGTCATCGAAAAATACAAGTTACTACGAAGCAGTTTGCCAGTTTGTTTCAAATTTTGAGCTTCAAGAAGTCGATTATTACGATTCTAAGCAACAATTAGCGCTTAAAGAGCTTCTAAAAGGCTTTTTAACACTATTAAATAAATGGAGAGACAGTGCGAATAACGAATCGATTGCTCAGTTAATCTGGGAAATTTATATGGATACGCATTACTTAGAATATGTGCATGGACAATCTAATGGTGCGCAAAGAGCGGTAAACTTGCATGCTTTATATGAACATGCGCATCAATATGAATCAAGTAGTTTTAAAGGTGTTCGTAACTTTATCCGCTTTATTGAAGCTCTTCAAAAGAAAGAAAAAGACTTAGATGAAGCGCCGATTTCAACAGATTCAAACGCTGTTCAAGTGATGACGATTCACGCAAGTAAAGGGTTAGAATTCCCAGTCGTATTCTTAATTGATACAAACCGTAAATTCAATATGCAAGACTTAAAAGCATCTATTATGTGTTCTGATGAGATTGGTGTAGGTACGAATTACTTTGACTTAAATACTCGTATTACGTATCCAACTGTACAATCTGTAGCCACAAGAAACTTCGAGAAAAAGAAATTGTTATCCGAAGAAATGCGTAAATTGTATGTAGCAATGACGCGTGCACGTGAAAAGCTAATTATTGTAGGTACGCTTAAAAACTACGAGTCATTTAAGAAGAAATATGCCTTTTTAACAAACGAATCTAGCGAAATTCTACCATATCAAGCACGTTTCAAGAGTGGTACATTCCTTAACTGGATGCTACTGAGTGCTATTCGTGAACAATACAAGATTACTCCTGAAATTGTTGCAAAACCGGATATTGTAACTAAGAGTCAACAATATATTCACGAAATCAGTGGCAAGGAAGTCTTCCAAGAAGATTGGCACGAATATTACAGTGAAGCCGATTCTCCACGTGAATTGAAGTCTCGATTACAACAAATGCTCCAAACAATTCAGCAAGAGTATCAATTTGACGCTGAAAGTAAAACAACAAGCTATCAAAGTGTTTCTGAATTGAAACGGGTACTTGAAGATCCAATTATCGAAGAATTATCGCAAAATAGCTTGATAGAAGAGGGGAGAAGAGCCATTTACCTCTCTCCTACATTGGAGAAACCTCGCTTTATGGAAACTGCTTCAGCATCGGTTTCTGGCGCACAAAGAGGTAGCGCTCTTCACTTATTAATGCAGAAAGTAGACTTTACAAGTGACATTACATTAGATTCATTAGAACAATTACTTCGAAGTTTAGTGGAATCCAATGAAATTACACCAGAAGTTGCTGCAAAAGTTCCAGTGACACAAGCATATGAATTCTTCCAATCAACATTTGGTCAATGGATTGTGCAAAATTCACATGCGTTAGTACGTGAACAAGCATTCTCATATGTACTAGAAGCTAATGAGTTCTTTAAATCGATTCAGACAGATGATTTGATGATGATTCACGGGATTATCGATGGTTATATCGAATTAGACGATGAAATTGTCGTGTTTGACTATAAGACGGATTATGTCGTGAATTCTACAGAAGGAATTCAAAGCATTGTACGGAAATATAAAGATCAATTAAATATATACGCCGATGCATTAAGCATTAGTTGTAACAAAAAAGTTACAAGAAAAGTTCTATGTTTATTATCGATTAATAAGAATATAGATATTGATACATTAAAAGTTATATAAATGATTATGCGCTCAGTGTTATTTATAAACGCTGGGCGTATTCATTTACGATAGAGAATATAGAAAGTTTTCAATATATAACTTAGTATAATATATATTATGTAAACCTATATATGTATCTGAAAAAGAATAAAGAAACATCATTGCATTTTAAAGCCCCTCAACGTATACTTATTAAAGTAATTAATTAATAAGGATGGTCTCACATGCAATATAATCAAGACAGCAAGTTCTGGCATTTCGCTACATTAGTTGCTGATTTTATTTTATTAAATCTTTTATTTATCTTTCTATGTATACCTATTATAACTATTGGTCCTGCATTAGCTGCATTAATGCATACGACACTTAAGCTTTCTGAGGATGAAAATCGCACACTCGTTAAGCCGTTTTGGAATGAATTTAAACGTGATATTACTAAAAAGATGCTTCTATGGATCGTATATTTAGTTCTAATTGCTGCTATGGTTTATATGGCTCAATTTTACTGGAATTTTGCTAATAATAATGCTGATATATTTAGAATCATTGGTTTTATGTTATTTATGTTATCAGCGTTAATTTTAATCGTCACTATCGTAGCTTCAATTATTGGTCTTGCGATGACGACTCAGTATTTTAGTCCTATAAAACGTCTCGTTAAAAATAGTTATTTACTTATCATCGTAATGCCTGTGCAATCACTGATTATGGCTGCAGTTCTTATTGCTGCAATTTTATTCGCTATTTATCAGACAGTGCCTGTATTATCATTCTTTTTAGTGATTGGCTTTGCAGCCGTTGCATATAGTTTTGCACCGTTAATTCGTGAAATTTTTACAAAGGTGAAATAATCAATTTTATAAACGAAAACGACCTACAGAAATGCTCTGTAAGTCGTTTTTTTGTTATTTAATAGATTTATTAACCACGTGCTAAACGTGTGCGAATCTTAGTAGATACAAACTCAATGAATAATACTAGAATGATTAATCCACATAGAATTGCCCCTACTTCATTCCATTTATAAGCACTCATGGCAAACATTAATGGTGAACCGATACCACCGGCACCAACCATCCCTAGAACCGTTGCATCTCTTAAGTTCATATCAAAACGATAAATCACTGTTGAGATAAATGAAGGGATTAACTGCGGTAAGATCCCAAAACGAATCTTTTGATATAAATTACAGCCACTAGCGTCTAATGACTCTAAAATCTTGTAATCTAAGTCTTCGATGGCTTCAATATAAAGCTTAGAAATCATCCCGATTGATGCTACAGACATCGTTAATAATCCTGTGAACGGACCTGGTCCAGTTACACGGATAAACATTAATCCGTAAATCAGAGTTGGTACCGTACGAATGGCCATGATTACTGTACGGAAGATTAATGCTACTGGCTTTGGAACGATATTCGTTGCAGATAAGAACGCAAATGGGATTGCTAAAATCGAACCAACTAATGTTCCTAGAAACGCAATACAGATTGTTTCTAATAAAAGATAAGCGACACCTTTATTCGACATATCGAATAACAAAGTTGTATCTGGTGTGAAAATCCCTTTAATAATATTTTTAGAGATTTCTGCCCCATTTTCAGGAATTTTACTTAATTCAATCGTTGTTCCAGACCAAGCAACAAGTGTTACAAGAATTAAAACAACAATTAATTTTACGATCCAAGTACGAGGGGCTTTTTGATATTGATTTAATACTGCTTCATTCATAGTTGTCCCCTCCTACGCTAATTTAGTACGTAAATAATAACTAATACTTTCGATAATAACTACAGTAAAGAATAAAATTACTAAAATCATACCGACATTGCTATATTCACGCCATCCTAAGTTTTCGTTTAAGATAATCCCGATACCACCGGCACCAACATACCCAAGAATTGAAGCGTAACGAACGTTCCCTTCAAAACAGTATAAAGAAGATGCGATGTATCCTGGTAAAATCTGAGGAATAATGGCATTAGAGAATGCTTTTCCTTTTGTTGCTCCTAGTGCTTCTGCAGCTTCGAAAGCGCCCATATCAACTGTTTCAATTTGTTCATATAGTTGTTTACCGCAATACGCAAATGTATATGTAGCAATCGCAAATGTACCAGCAATTGTACCTAAACCGAAAATATAAGTCGCAATTAAGGCTGTTACTAATGTAGGTAATGTACGTACCACACTTAAGAATAAACGGCTTAAACTAATGATAAATTTGTTTTTAACAATGTTGCTTGATGCAATAATTGCAAAAGGAATTACTAGAATCGAACCTAGTAACGATCCAAGTAATGACATCTTAATCGTATCAATTAATGGATCCCAGATAGAACTTGAGTATTCCCAATTTGGTGGGAACATTTTACCGATAATAACGAAGAATTGGCCTCCGCGAGTCATCAATGTTTTTAAGTTAAAACCAGTAATCTTACCTGCAAAGTACATTGCAATTAATAGTAAGATGGTAATAAAAATCACTTTAGAGCGTGGTTCTTTAACCGTTGTCCCGTTTTCTAATGTATATTCTTTTGGTGCGAAGAGTTCTTTAAGCTTCATGTAACTCCTCCGCCTTTCCTTTATAAATTAGATCCAAGACTTCTGGTGTAACTTCTGAACTAGGACCATCATATACGATTTCACCATCTCTAATTCCAAGGATGCGATCTGCGTATTCAAGCGCTAATTCAACGTGGTGAATATTTAAAAGGATTGAAATATTCATATCCTTGTTAATACGCTTAAAGTCTTCCATAACGCGTTTAGCTGTTACTGGGTCAAGAGCCGCAACTGGTTCGTCGGCAAGAATAATTTCTGGATTTTGAGCCAATGTACGAGCTAAGGCCACACGTTGTTGTTGTCCACCTGATAATTGATCCGCACGAATGAATGCTTTATCAACAATTCCTACCTTATCTAATGCTTCTAATGCATGTAATTTCTCTTGTTTTGTATAAATGCCGAATAATGAACGGAAGAACGGAATATCAGGAACGATTGAAGTCAATACGTTTTTAATAACGGTTGTTCTTGTTACCAAGTTAAATGATTGGAAGATCATCCCTACCTTATTTCTACGGAATTTACGTAAAGATTTTCCTTTTAATTTCGTAACGTCAATTCCATCAACAGTTAATTTCCCTTCGCTGATATCAAGCATACGGTTAATCGTACGAATTAATGTTGATTTACCGGCACCGGATAAACCGATGATTGATACGAATTCTCCTTGTTCAATTTCTAAATTAATATTTTTAAGACCTTTAACCCCGTTTGGATAAGTCTTAGATACGTTTTCAAATTTAATCATTTTATTGCCTCTCTCTCAAAAAAGGGTCAGGAGAAATATCCTAACCCTCATTTGATATTCATTACAAATTTATTAGTTACCTGATTTTAGTTTTTTAAGTAATTTTTGTGCTTCACGTTCTTTATCGTAGTCGCTAGCATTTGCTTTTTTATATCCTTTATGAGAGTAAATCTTGATGATTTCTTTACCTTCATCTGTCTTAGCGATATTCATCATTGCGTTTGCAAATGCTTCTTTAAATGCATCGTCTACAATTGGAGAAGCTTTACTTACTGAAATTGTGTCATTGTAAATATCTGGAGTAACACCGATAACGTTTGTTTCTTTGAAGATATCTTCTGAACGACCGTAATCGCTAGTCCATTTCTTAGCGTAGTCATTACGAACGTCAGCGTACCCAACCATGATATCGATTTGTCCAGAAGCTAAACGAGCTGCAGAACTTGCGTATGAGTCAGATTGTACAACATTTTGTAAGTCAGAAATACCCTTACCGTATTTATCTTGTAACCATAATGTTGGGTAGATATAACCTGAAGAAGATGAAGTTCCTAACACTCCCCATTTAGCAGAGTTTAAGTCATCCCAAGTTAATTCTTGACCGCTATTGATTTTAGCTGCTAATTCTTTCCCTTTCTCAGTAGGACCAGCAATGATTAAACCTTTATATGAAGTGGCTTGCTCTTTACCACGTTCTGTTGCTTTTCCATCATTCCAGTCTTTAGGATTAGAAGAATCTTTTAATAAGTTATCACGAGTAGCTGTTAATAATACGTCAACTTCTTTGTCGTATAAAACATAAGTACCACCAGGTAAGAAACCTACATCCGCACTACCAGATGCTAATGCTTCCCCTACTGCGTCAAAACTTGTTCCGACAGTGATGTCCACGTTTTTAACATCGTAGCCTTCTTTAGCTAACTCTTTTTTCAATAATTCTTTTAATGGTTCTGTTGTTGTAACAATTGTTTCAGGGTCACGTGAAGGAACAAAAGCAACTTTTAAAGTATCGATTGTTTTTGAACCACTTTGAGTTTGAGATGATTCAGAACCTGAATTACTTGAGCACCCCGCTAAAAGCGCCAATGATGATAAACCAATTGCTAATTTAGACCAAAAAGACTTTTTCATAAAAAAATATCCTCCTAAGATACGGTTATATAGTTAGAAATTAAGATATTCTTAACCCCTTTTATAATCTTACAAGACATACACGAAAATTACAACCCATAACAATGTAAATATGAGTATTTTCATACATTTTACATATTTCAAATACCGAAAAAATAATGTAAGCGTATGAAACACGAACTATAAAAAACGAATGTTCGGTATTTAAGACCAAAAAAAAGAAACCTCCATACTGTAGGAAGGTTTCAATCTTATTATTTATTTGGAAAATGAGATCTTAAGAATTGGTTTGCAAACTTAATGTCTTCTAACCAGTTTTCTTGACCTACATACCAGAATTCACCAGTGAAACGATTTACGCCGATTGATAAGAATGTATCAACCATGCGTTTGAAATCGATTTGGCCAGTACCAAATGGAATTTCACGATAATGTCCGGGAATTGTTTCTTTTAGGTGAGCAGCAACAATGTGCCCTCTTCCTAATTCGATATCTTCGTAGACATTTTTTGCACCAGGTTCTAATGATGCGTTCATTAAGTTACCTGAATCTGGATATACTTGTAAGTATGGTGATTTCACTAATTCAACAAAACGCATAGATTTTTCTACAGTATTCATAAATGGAGTTTCCATTGTTTCGAACCCAAGAAGAATTCCTTTTTGAGAAGCCATTTCAGTAGCTTTCTTAAGGTTTTGAATGAAGTAATCTAATGTTACTGCATCTCCTTCTTCGTAGTAAACATCGTATCCAGCTAATTGGATTACACGAACACCTAAATCATCTGCTAATTGAATCGCTTTTTCCATGATTTCTAGACTACGTGCGCGAGTAGCTTCGTCGTGAGATCCAAATGGATATTTACGGTGGCCACTTAAGCACATTGAACGAATCGGAACACCTGTTTCAAACATATCGTTTACTAATTGTTGGCGTTCTTCTTTTGTCCATTCTAGACGACTTAATTTTTCATCAGTTTCATCAATACTGATCTCTAAAAAGTCAAATCCAGTTGCTTTAACTGTTTCTAACTTTTCTCTAAAACTAAGTGTGTTTGGCATTGATTTTTCATACAAACCAAGTTCATAAAACTTTTTATTGTCCATAGTAAGCATTCGCTCCATGTTTTCTTAAATAGTGTTTATCTAAAATTGTTTGTGACATTGGCTTCATATTTGGATTTAAAGCAAAGTTATGCCATGCCATGTTTGCAACGTATTCTAATACAGTAATGTTGTGTACTGCATCCATTGCGTCTTTACCCCATGCAAATGGTCCATGGTTAAATACTAAAACTCCAGGAATCGCATTTGGATCTTTATCTTTGAAAGTCTCAACGATTACTTTACCTGTTTCTAACTCATAAGCACCTTTAATTTCAGCTTCAGTCATTTCACGAGTGCAAGGGATTGTTCCGTAGAAGTAGTCCCCTTGTGTTGTACCAAATGCTGGAATTTCTTGTCCTTGTTGAGCCATTGTAGTTGCCCATAGAGAGTGCGTATGCACTACCCCATTTACATCTTTGAAATTACGATAAATTTCTAAGTGAGTATCTAAGTCTGAAGAAGGTTTTAGAGCTCCTTCTACTTTATTTCCGTCGATATCCACAATTACGATATCATCAGCAGTTAGTTTATCATAGTCAACGCCTGAAGGTTTAATCGCAATAACCCCTGCTTCACGGTCGTACTCTGAAACGTTACCCCATGTAAAAATAACTAATCCATGTTTTGGTAACTCTAAGTTTGCTTTAAATACACGTTCTTTTAATTGTTCGTATGCCATTGTAGAACCCCTTCTTATAGTCCTAAAGCTTCAGAAATTTTTTCAGTCATTTCTTTTTCAGATAATAAGTTTTGTAAACCTACAATTTTAGTGTTTGGTAAATCTAAACCATCGAATACTTCTAATAAAGCTGATGAGATAACTACTAAATCATAGTTTTTAGCTGAAGATTTTGCTTCAGAAACTGCACAGTGGTGAACTTCTAAAGGAATATTCAATTTTCTGAACACGTTAGTTAATTTCATTTTGATAATTTGGCTTGAGCCCATTCCGCTTCCGCATGCTGCTAATACTTTCATATTTTACATCTCCTTATATTGTTAGAGTATCGGATAGAACACTACCCGATACCCTAATTTTACTATATTCTTTTACTTATTAAAATTAGTTTTGCTTAGACTCTAAGTATGTTTCATAGTCTTCAGCAATAGTGAAGTAATGTTCTTTGTTTTTGCTGTATTGTAATTGAGGGATTACTAACAAGATTAATAATACGATACCTAAACCAATGTATTGGAAGTTTTGCATTAAGAATCCGAATCCAACCCAGATTGTATCCCAGTCAAAGTTACCATGCCATCCACCGTATGCAGCTAAACCAAATGCACCTGCGGCAATTGCTCCACCTAGTACTTGGATCACACCTGATAAGAATGTCAAGACTGAAGCAGCACGTAAACCACCTTTATGGTTAGCGTATACTGCGAATGTAGCGTTGTCGAAGAATACTGGTACGAATCCAGTGATGATTAATACTGGAGATTTGAATACGATTAATCCTAAGATTGCTACGATTTGTCCTAATACCCCGAATAAGAAACCAACTGTTACAGCGTTTGGAGAACCGAATCCGTAAACTGCAGCACAGTCAACCGCTGGCATAGAACCTGGTAATAATTTGTTAGAGATACCTTGGAACGCTTCTGATAACTCAGCAACGAATAAACGAACCCCTAATTGTAAGATTTGAACATAAACAGTGAATGTTAATGCTGTTTGTAAAATGTAGAAGAAGAAGTCATCTGATGCTTTTAATGTAGTCATTTTGAATTTAGAAGCAGCAACTGTTAATTCTTGTCCATTTACGCCTACTAAGTAGTCTTTACCTAATACTAATAAGATTGCACCGAAGAACACGATCATTAAGATTGATGTTGCAACGATTGATTCTTTAAAGATTGATAAGAAACCTGGCAATTCAAGATCTTCAATCTTCTTGTCGCTTTTGCCTGAGAATTTAGGAGCTAATTTGTCAACTAACCAAACCCCAAACATTTGTTGGTGACCAATTGCAAATCCGCCGCCTTCTGTTAATTCTTGTGTAGCTTCTACTGTTAAGTTTGCAGCTACTGCCCAATATACACCTAATACAATACCTAATAAGATTACAAATTGTAATTGGTTTACGTTATCACCTAAAGCTAAAGCCATTAACCAAGTTGCTGTAGCAGATTGTTGCACCATGATGTGACCAGTGATGAATACTGTACGAACTTTAGTTAATTTACGGAAGATAACTAATACTAAGTTAGTTAAGAACGCAACTAATAATACTTGTACTGTTAAACCTGTTGCATGACCAGCTGATTTTAAAGCAGCTTCAGCAGCAGCTTGACCAAAGTATGGGTCAATAACAGCAGCTTGTAATCCGAAACGATCCCCTAAAGCTGCTAAAACTGGACGGAAGTTTGAAACTAATCCACCAGCAGCTACGTTTAAGATCATGTAACCTACAACTGCTTTAATAAAACCTGCTAATGCATCGTACCATTTACGACCTAATAGTAAGTAACCAACTAAAACGATTAAACCAACGAAATATTGTGGTTTAGTAAAAATGTTAGCATAGAAGAATTGCCAAAAACCGAATAAAAAGTCCATTATTATTCACCTATTCCTTTTAAAATTTTTTCTAAGTCCTCTTTTGAGCGCGCTTCAACAAACGCATTGATAATTGTTTCATCATCTAATAATGTAACTAACTCTGATAAGTTGTTTAAGTGTTTTTCATTATCAGTTGATGCTAAAACGAAGAATAAATGTGGTTGGTAGTCAGCACCTGGTCCAAAGTCCACAGCTTCTTCGACGTTCATAAATGCTACAGCAGTATCATTTACCCCTTTTCCTTCTTGAGCATGAGGGATACAAATCTCTGGAGCAATTACGATGTAAGGTCCAAATTCATGAACATTACTAATAATGTAACCTGGGTATTCAGGTTCAATGATCTTTTGTTCTAATAAAGGTTGGCAAGCTTTTTTAATGGCTTCTTCCCATGATAGAGAACCTTTTTGGAACGAAAATCGACCATTTTCGATAATCTCTTTTAACATATGTTCCTCCTTGTGTTATTAAGAAATCGTATTCATTATTACACTTTGGTAAAGCCTAGAGTGGGTTAAGCTCTAGGCTCTCCAAATTTATTTAATGACAATATTATAAGAATGATGGGAATGGTACGTCATTCTCAATTGAGAATACATCGTCAAATCCACGGTAGAAGTTGAATTCTAATTTATCTTTGTCAGTTGGGTAAGTATATTTACCACCTACTTGCCAAATGAATGGTTTGAATTTGTATTCTAGACGATCTTTCTTGAATTTCCAGATTTCTGTAATTTCTTTTGGATCTGCTTGGAAGTTAGCCCAAATGTCATAGTGAACTGGGATAACAACTTTAGCGTTTAATGATTCAGCCATACGTAACATATCAACTGAAGTCACTTTGTCCGTGATACCACGAGGGTTTTCTCCGTAAGCACCTAAGCACACATCGATTTCATGTTCGTTACCATGTTTTGCAAACATGTTTGAGTAGTGAGAATCTCCTGCGTGATATAAGTTACCACCACTTGTTTTGAATAAGTAGTTAACAGCGATTTCGTCCATATCTTGAGGCATTTTGCCTTTAAGAACTTCACCGTCTTTAGCTGTTACTAAAGCAGTACGGTCAAATGCTTCTAAAGCAACGATTTCGATGTCTTTGATTTTAACTGAGTCTCCTGGGTGTACTACGATAGTACGTTCAGCAGGAACTCCCCAACCTAACCAAGTGTTTACTACTTCTTGTGGTCCTACGAATTTAGCTTCTGGACAGTTATTAGCAACTGCAGCAGCTGTGTTAATGTCTAAGTGGTCTGAGTGAATGTGTGTTACTACTAAAGCATCAACGTTTTTCACTTCAAATGGATCGATTACGAATGGTTGTGTACGTAAGTTTGGTTGTAAGTTTTGGCAACCACTCATACGTTGCATTTGGTGACCAGTTTTCATTTTTCCGTTACCGTGGCTACGTTTACCAGTTCCACACCATAAGTCACATAGGATGTTAGTACCTTTTTCTGATTTTAACCAGATACCAGTACATCCTAACCACCACATAGCGAATGTTCCTGGTTTAACTTCTTCGCGTTCGATTTCTTCGTTTAACCAAGTTCCCCATTCTGGGAAAGTTGATAAGATCCAAGATTCTTTTGTTACATCTTTGATATTTGCCATTTTTTTCCTCCTTGGGATTAACCCCAGATACGTTTGATTTCTTCTTTGAATTCACGAGCAGATTGCGCTGGATTTTCAGTAGCGTAAATTCCGCGTCCTGCGATGAATGTGTAAATTGGAATTCCTTCAAACACTTTTAATGTGTCTTTTGTTAATCCGCCTGTTGCTGAAACTTTGAATCCCATGTCGATTAAACGACGGATTTTGTTTAAATCAGATTCAGTCCAAGTAGCTCCTGCAAATAGAGCGTCGCGGCTTTGATGGAAGATTGCTTGATCGATACCAGCATCTCTCCATTGTTGTGCTTGTTCGAATGTCCAATCTCCATATAATTCAACTTGAAGAGATTTCACTTCTTTGTTAGCTGCTTCCATTGTTGGAATAGTTGCGCAGCAAATAACTGTCATCCAGTCAGCTCCTGCAAGTGCAACGTTTTTAGCAACAGTTGTACCAGCGTCAGCACATTTTGTATCAGCAATGATTACTTTATCAGGGAAAGCGCTGCGTAAGCATTTAATCGCTTTGTCTCCTTCGTTTAAAAGTAAAATTGTTCCTGCTTCAATAATGTCAACTTCGTTACCAACCGCAAGAGCATCTTTTAATGCATCTTCGATACGGTTGTGGTCTAAAGCAACTTGTAAATTTGGAATTGCCATTATATCATTCTCCTTTTCTGTCTTGCCTTAAACAATCATAAAATCATAACGTCTTACGAAAATGATCATTTAATTAGTTACGGTACCAATTCATGCTATTAGTATAGTATATAGAATTTTAGGTTACAACCGTTTACAAACAAGTAATCGAATAATCATTTTTATGATTGTTTGCGTTTACTTTACGAACGTTTGGAAATTGGCAATATAGTTATTTATATAGGAAGAATTCGTATTTTTACGTTTTTAAAACGACTAAAATATGTGTTTTGATCATTTTATTTCCTAAAATAAAAATACCCTCTCATTGAATGAGAAGGTATCGTATAAACTATTTTTCAATAATCACTTCTTCTATATGATCATCTTCTGTTAATCGAACATGAATCACTTCATCTAAAGAAGTTGGTACATTCTTACCAATAAAATCAGGACGGATTGGTAACTCTCGGTGTCCTCTATCGATTAGAATCGCTAAACTAATTCTTTTTGGTCTATCAACATCCATAATCGCATCTAAAGCAGCTCTTACAGTCCTTCCCGTAAATAATACATCATCTACAAGAATGACTTGCTTCCCTTTAATGTCGAATTGAATATGCGTTCCATTTAAAACCGGGGCGTCAGTCTCTTCACTATCATGTCTGTCGTCACGATATAATGTGATATCCACTTCACCAACTGGAACTTTTATCTTTTCAAGAGCCGAAATCTTTTCAGCAATGCGTTTTGCTAAAGTAATTCCTCTAGTTTTAATTCCAATGATAACTAAGTTCGAAACATCTTTTTGTTGCTCGATAATTTCATATGAGATTCTAGTTAATGCTCTGCTGATGGCGCCTTCGTCCATAATTCTAACTTCTTTCATTGTCGTCTCCTCTACTATGAAAAACGTCCTTTATGCAATTGGATAAAATCCTCAAACTCTTTTGGCGGTTCCACGTGGAAGTTTAACGTTTCTCCAGTCACTGGATGTGTAAAGCTAAGTGTTCTCGCGTGTAAAAATTGACCAAATTCAGTTGCGTGTTTACCTTTCGGATGATACAAAGGATCATTTACAATCGGATGTTTAATAAACTCCATATGCGCTCTAATTTGATGAGTACGACCTGTTTCTAAACGACAAGACACTAGCGAATAATCAGAAAATGCATCTAGCACTTCAAAATGCGTAACAGCATTCTTTCCGCCCTTTTCTACTACTCGTTTTAAACGGTTCGTTTGATGACGAGATAATGGAGCATCAATTACACCTGTTTCGTGGGAAAAATGACCATCAACAATAGCGATGTACTCACGGTTCATTTTATTCTCACTAATCTGCTGTGCTAACTTTTGATGAACGTCATTATTCTTTGCGATCACTAATAGACCACTTGTATCCTTATCAATTCGGTGAACAAGACCTGGACGATAAATTTCTTCACTCGTGCTATCTGATAAACTATTTGAATGATATAACAAAGCGTTTACGAGAGTTCCGCTATAGTGTCCTTTTGACGGATGAACAACCATTCCACTTGGTTTATTCACTACAATTAATGAATCATCTTCATAAACGATATCTAGCGGAATATCTTCAGGCTGAATGGTAATAGCTTCTTCCTCTTTTTGAAGAATTGTCACTACGTCTCCATTTTGAGCTTTATAATTGGATTTCACCACTTCACCATTAACAGATACAAGTCCAGCTTTTAACCAGCTTTGAATTGTACTTCTACTAATACCAAGCGTGGCAGTTAAGACTTTATCTAATCGTTCAGTTTTTTCTAAATCAAGTGTTAATTCTTTAAATACTGATGTCATAACGCTCTCCTATTTTGATTGTTCTTTAAAAATAACATAATAGAATAAGATAATTACCCCGAAAGTTAAACAAATATCAGCAACGTTAAAAATTGGGAAGTCGATAAATTCAAATTTAAACATATCCACTACATAACCCAAACGAATGCGATCAATAAAGTTTCCTACAGCACCTGCAAGAATAAAAGCATAAGCTGTTAATAATAATTTAGATTTCCCTTTTTCTTTAAACATTAAGTATAAAAGTGTCCCCACAGCTACAGCGGTGATTGCGTAGAAGAAAAACATCTTCCCTTCAAACATCCCCCATGCTGCCCCAGTGTTTCGAACGTATAAAATACTGACTAACCCATTAATGAATTCCATCTCATCATGTAAGTTAAAATTATTTACAATCCATAATTTCACTAATTGATCTGCAATAATTAATACAGCACTTAAAATTAAATATAAAAACATGTCACTTCTCCATTTCTTTTCAATAATAGTATTGTACAAAGAAGTCAACTTATAGTCAACGAACTGAAAATCTGGTTAAAATGAAACACTTTTTTCCACTCAAGGGGTAAAAACGGGTAAAATTTAACTGAAAATGGGGAGAAAGTCCTAAAAATCAACCAAAAGATTGAAAAATCATCAAAATACACGTATAATATCAACAAGAAAACGCATTACTGTAAAAGGAGTGTATTATGAAAAAAATCGCAGCCAAGGTATTCTTGATTAGCGCTGGGTTCTTATTTTTAGGAGCTTGCGGTAATACAAAGAAAAGTGCCGAATCTACTGTTCAAGAAGTACAAGATACCTTACCTGTTGTCGTTCAACAATTAAATGACATTCAAGCGTTAGAAAATTCGTTACAATCAGATTGGGAAGCGGATATCCAAGAAGATTACACGATGACTACTTACGCTAAGAAAACGGGTAAAGTATTCACCAATATTCAAGAACGTCAGCAATTGTTGAAGTCTATGCAA
The DNA here is from genome assembly GCA_902479935.1 of uncultured Streptococcus sp. Taxonomy (GTDB): domain Bacteria; phylum Bacillota; class Bacilli; order Lactobacillales; family Aerococcaceae; genus Granulicatella. Next base: position 87,984 of record CABSQV010000006.1, read on the forward strand.
AAATCGCTCAAAGTTTTATCAGATGATGCGACTAGACTAAGTAACTTGAAGGATAAGAACCTCCCTTCAGCAGAAATTCAAATTGTAGTATCAAATCTTCAATCGATTGTTAATCATTTAAAGAACTACTCTGAAATGTCTCAAAAACAATTAGAAAAAGAAGCTGAGTTCTTCGTTAGCATCTCTGGCGGAAAACAAACAAACGATGAATTGAGATCACTCATCATTGAAGTGAACAACTCTGCTAACGAGCGTCAACAAATTATCGAAGAGATTAATTCTCCTATCAGTGAGTTAGATCGTCCAATTCGAATTCTAAAAGCTCGTTTGGCGAACAACGGAAAGGGTGAGTAATCATTATGAAGAAAAAGACTTTATTAACAAGCGCGCTCGCTGTAGCTTCAGTTAGTTCTCTACTCGCTTTCTATCCGATTGCAAACGCACAAGATGCTGCTGATAGTAAGTTGAATTTAAGAACCAATAGTTTATTACGGATGCCTTCAAATATTCCGCAGGAGCATATTTATGATTCAGGAATTTCGATTTCATACCCTGCAGACGGAGTTAAAGGAGTTTATTTACAAGCGTTCCGTGCAAAAGGACAAGACTTGGAAAATATGATTCAATTCGTGAAGTCTACTCCAATTAACTCATTAGTTATCGATGTTCGTGATGGTTATGGACAAATTACCATGCCTCTTGATACAGATAATCCATTAGTAAAAAAACATACCGTTAATGAAGTGCCTGACACAACTGCTCTTCTGAAACGACTCGAGCAAGAACAAATCTATCCAATTGCTCGTATTGTATGTTTTGGAGACCGTTATGTTCCAAAGGAAAACCCTGAGCGTTCATTCAGAAACGCATTAGGCCAATTGTGGTATACGGATGACGGTGAAACATTCTTAAATCCATTCCTAAAAGAAAACTGGGAATATATTGCTGAAATCGCTATTGGTGCTGCTAAGGCAGGATTTAAAGATATTCAGTTAGACTACGTTCGTTTCCCTCTTGGATTCGAGACAGTATCTGATGACTTAGTATTTGATAAAGGTGATTACGCTCATATTAAAAACGATGATGAAGCTCGAATCGCTGCTATCACAGACTTTGTAGCGTTCATTCGTGAAAAATTACAACCATATGGTGTTCATCTATCAGCGGATATTTTAGCGCATGCGATTACTGAATCAAAAATCGGTGGTATTGGGCAAAAATTTGTTAACATCGCGGATAAAGTAGATGTGATCTCTCCGATGATTTTCCCAAGTCACTGGGTTAATTACGCGCTTGATGTAAAAGACCCTGATAAAGATCCTTACGAAATCGTGAAACGTTATATGGTGATTGAAAAAGGATATGTGAAGACATTAAACCCTTCTCCTATCTCAAGACCTTGGATTCAGGCCTTCACGGCAGACTTCCTTGGCGAAGGAAATTATCAGCTTTATACTGCTGATGTCATTAGTGAAGAGATTCAAGCTCTAAAAGAAGCCGGTGTAACCGAGTATCTTCTCTGGAACGCAGCTTCTCAATATTCAACTGAAATTAATTTCTAATCAAAAAGGACTTCCAAAATCATTTGGAAGTCCTTTTCTATCTCTTTTTATTGTTGTGTTAATGAACTGTAATCAAAGTTTGCTAAAACAGCTTTCACTTCTTGGTCAGTATCTCCTAAAAGCGCCGAACCATTACTTGTGCGATCCACAAGCGTTAAGTCCATTGGTCTAACAACTTTTGTTTCGCCGTTTCCAGCAACAATCGTGTATTCGCTAGTTGAAGTGATTTCTCCATCTAAGAATACGACACGATGTGGTTTTGTCTTCAATTCACGTAAAACCATGAGTCCACGTTTTGCACGTGTGAGCATTGAGATTTCTAATACATTGAATCGTTTCACAGCACCACGCTGTGTTGTAAGGAATGCAGAAACAACTTTATGTTCTAATGAGTAAACCATCGCTCCAGCAACAAAATCTTCTTTACGAAGGTTGATTGCTTTCACACCGCTGGCTACTGTACCAACTACTGGGATTTCGCTTAATTCATAGCGTAAGCCAAATCCGCAGTGCGTTACGATAAATACTTCAAGTCCTTCTGGATTTGTGACAACCACTTTCACTACTTCGTCAGTCGTTGTCTTAAGTTTCATCGCGTTACTTGTACGAGTCTTGTATCCTCGGTACGTTGTAAACTCATTGAATAGTGTTTGTTTCACTAAGCCCTCTTTTGTAAAGAAGACAACCGTCCAATCTTTATAAGTCTCGTCGCTATCTTTTGCTTTCACAAATCCTGAAATAATCACTTCATTACTTGCTAGCGAAATCGATTGACTTAAGTGGTTTCCAACATCTTTCCATTTCGCTTCTGGAATTTCATGCACTGGTAAGTGTAAATAATTTCCTTTCGAAGTAAATAGAATGAGGTTATCTAGTGTCGAAGCTTTTTGGCAAAGGATTACTTCATCCCCTTCACGCATTCCGTTTTCTTCTGGAGCGCTTGAAGCAAACGAACGTGGGCTAACACGTTTGTAGTACCCTTGTTTAGTAGCAACAACATACACTTCTTCTTCAGTAACTAATACTTCAGTTTCAATCTTAATCTCTTCGATTTCTGCTTGAATTTGCGTTAAACGAGGAGTTGCATATTTCTTTTTCAAATCTCGCAGTTCACTCTTCATCACTTGAAGAAGTGTCTTTTCAGATTTTAAGATACTTAAGAATGTCGCAATTTGCTCATTTAAATCAAGCTTCTCATTTTGAAGGATTGTTATATCCGTATTCGTTAAACGATATAATTGTAAGCTTACAATCGCTTCTGCTTGAATCATTGTGAAATCGTATGTCTCTACTAAACGTTCTTTAGCATGTTTCTTATCTTTACTATTACGGATCAATGCAATCACTTCATCAAGAATCGATAAAGCTTTCATCAAACCGTCTACGATATGTAAACGATCTTGAGCCTTCTTCAAATCATACTGTGTACGTCTTGTAATCACTTCTTTTTGGAAGTTGATATACGAAGTTAGAATTGTTTTTAATCCTACTTGTACTGGACGGCGCTCATCGATAGCAACCATATTGAAGTTATAGTTGACTTGTAAGTCTGTGTTCTTCAATAAGTAGTTTAGAATACCTTCAGCATTGGCCTCTTTCTTCAATTCAACAACAATTTGAAGCCCAGTACGGTCAGATTCGTCCCTTACTTCAGCAATACCGTCAATCTTCTTATTCAAGCGAATTTCATCAATCTTCTTCACTAATAAAGCTTTGTTGACTTCGTACGGAATTTCAGAAATGATGATTTGCGATTTTCCACCTTTAATCGGTTCGATTTTCGTTTTTGAACGAATAACCACTTTACCTCGTCCAGTTTCATACGCTTGTTCCAATTCTTCGATCCCTTGGATAATTCCTCCTGTAGGGAAATCAGGGCCTTTAACAAATTGCATTAACTCTTTCACAGTTGCCTTAGGATGATCAATCGCATGAATGGTCGCGTCAATCACTTCGCCTAAGTTATGAGTAGGAATTTCTGTAGCATAACCAGCCGAAATCCCTGTTGATCCATTAACAAGAAGATTCGGATAACGTGCAGGAAGGACAGTTGGTTCTTCTTCTGTATCATCGAAGTTTAATACGAATTCAACGGTCTGTTTATCTAAATCACGGAGTAATTCTTCTGAAATTTTAGAAAGACGAGCTTCCGTATAACGCATCGCAGCAGCAGGGTCTCCGTCCATACTACCGTTATTCCCGTGCATTTCAATTAACACATCACGAAGCTTCCAATCTTGACTCATACGAACCATTGCTTCATACACTGAAAAGTCGCCATGTGGGTGGAAATTACCGATTACGTTACCAACTGTTTTAGCCGATTTACGGAATTGTTTATCGCTAGTATTTCCATCGATAGACATCGCATATAAAATACGACGTTGTACTGGTTTTAAACCATCACGGATATCAGGAAGAGCACGGTCTTGGATAATGTATTTTGAATAACGTCCAAATCGGTCACCCATTACATCTTCCAGATTCAATTCTTGAATATCTTGAATTTGACTCATACTATTCCTCCTCTCCTAGTAACGACAATTGTTCTACATGATCGATTGTTGCTTCTTTTTTCTTAACTGATGGTTTCTTTTCTTCTTTTTTCGGACTAGCTGTTGTGCTAATAGCATTTACGTCTGATTCTAAAATGCTCTTATCTTCTTCTAGACCAAACTCAACATGGCGCTCAATCCACTTACGACGAGGTTCAACTTTATTCCCCATCAATGTGCTGACACGACGTTCTGCTTGTGCTTTATCGTCGATCACAACACGTATTAACGTTCTTGTATCTGGGTTCATGGTCGTATCCCATAATTGGTCAGCGTTCATTTCCCCAAGACCTTTATAACGTTGTAATAAGTAGCCTTTTCCGACTAATTTAGTCTTCTCTTCAAGTTCTTTTTCTGTCCAAGCATACTCAACCACTTGTTTCTTACCTGTCCCTTTAGAAATCTTATATAAAGGTGGTAATGCAAGATATACTTTTCCTGCTTCAATCAATGGTTTCATGTAGCGATAGAAGAATGTTAACAGCAAGACTTGAATGTGGGCACCATCGGTATCCGCATCGGTCATAATGACAATCTTGTCATAGTTACAATCTTCAATCTTGAAGTCACTACCTACACCGGCACCAATCGTATAAATAATTGTATTAATTTCTTCATTCTTCAGAATATCTGAAATCGATGCTTTTTCAGTATTGATTACTTTACCACGTAATGGAAGAATCGCTTGGAACTTACGGTCACGACCTTGTTTAGCAGATCCCCCGGCAGAGTCCCCCTCTACTAAGTAAAGTTCGTTCTTCTTAGGGTTTTTGCTTTGCGCAGGTGTTAATTTACCAGAAAGAAGTGTTTCCTTCTTCTTGCCCTTCTTACCATTGCGGCTTTCTTCACGGGCTTTACGACTCGCCTCACGCGCTTCACGTGCTTTAATGGCTTTGCGAATTAATTCCTGTGCAATTTCACCATTCTCCGTTAAGAAGAATCCTAATTGCTCAGAAATCGTATTTTCCACAATCCCACGTGCAGCAGGTGTTCCTAATTTATCTTTTGTTTGGCCTTCAAATTGAAGAATTTCTTCAGGAATACGCAGCGAAATAATCGCAGTTAACCCCTCACGGACATCGCTACCTTCAAGGTTTTTATCTTTATCTTTTAATAGTCCCACTTTACGTGCATATTCGTTAAATGCTTTCGTTAAGGCACTCTTCATTCCCACTTCATGAGTACCACCGTCTTTTGTACGAACGTTGTTAACGAAAGATAAAATCGTTTCTGAATAGCCATCGTTATATTGGAACGCGAATTCAGTTTCAACACCATCAACTGTGCTATCGAAATCCACAACAGGTGATAATGTATCTTTTTCTTCATTTAAGTATTGGATGAAATCGCGAATCCCTTCTTCATAATGGAAGGTTTCTGATTCGCCAGTACGTTCATCAGTCAATACAATTGTAAGACCTTTTAATAAGAATGCAGATTCTCTTAAACGTTCTGCTAATGTTTCATACGACCAATTTGTTGTAGAAAAAGTTTTATCACTTGGTAAGAAAGTTACTGAAGTTCCAGAACCACGTCGGCTTGTTTTCTCTTTCTTAACCGTTCCAACAGGTTCACCACCGTTTTTGAACGATTGTTTGTATAAAGTGCCGTCTCGTAACACTTCTACTGTTAACCAATCTGATAACGCGTTAACAACAGAAGCACCAACACCGTGAAGACCACCTGATGTCTTATATCCACCTTGACCGAATTTACCACCGGCATGCAGTACCGTAAAAATAACTTGAATCGTTGGAATTCCAGAAGCGTGTTTCCCAGTAGGCATTCCACGACCATTATCTTTTACAGTAAGCGATTGGTCCTTATGAATTGTAACTTCAATTTTTGTTGCATAACCTGATAAAGCTTCATCGACTGCGTTATCCACAATCTCATAAGCTAAATGATGAAGTCCACGGTGATCCGTTGATCCAATATACATCCCTGGACGTTTACGAACAGCTTCAAGGCCTTCTAAAACCTGAATCGCATCATCATTATATTGATTCGTTACTTTGCTCATTTAATACGCTCCTTTTTTTGTCATCTTATCTATAATACTTGTTTTTCGCGATTTTCGCAAGATTTCTCCTTAGAAATGGCGCTAAATTAACCTTTCTCATCCGTTGTATAGACACCAACTTTTATGTTAAACTGTCACTAGACTGTTTTAAGGAGAAATAGACTTATGTCATTTACTTTTATAATAGGCGCTCTTGTAGCGTACCTACTCGGGTCTATTCCATCTGGATTATGGATTGGACAAACATTCTTTCAAAAAGATATCCGCGAATTTGGTAGCGGGAATTTAGGATCTACAAATGCGTTCCGAGTTCTTGGTCCAAAAGCAGGTTCTGTTGTGTTATTTTGTGATGTGTTCAAAGGATCTCTAGCAACAATTCTTGCAATGACTATCTTCAAACAACCAAGTATTTCACCGCTTTGGATTGCATCTTTTGCTGTGATTGGTCACACTTTCCCACTCTTTGCATCATTCAAAGGTGGTAAAGCCGTAGCAACTTTTGCTGGAATGATTTTAGCCTACCAACCACTCTTATTATTATATGGATTGATCATTTTCCTAGTGTTGCTTGCAATCACTCGTATGGTTAGTTTGACTGCTATGGTGACCATCTCTATAGGTGTTTTATTATCACTACTCTTTAACGATTGGGTGCTAACAGCATTCGCGCTTGCAATTGATATCTTCATCATTTATCGTCATAGAGCCAACATTCAACGAATTTTAAATGGTACTGAAAACAAAGTCCCAATGCCTTGGGATAAGAAAAATAAAGACACTAAGTAATACTTAGTGTCTTTTCTTTTTATTCAAATACAAATGTCGCACATGATTGATACGGTGTATCTTTCGTGATTCGGAGAATATTTTTCTTTTCTTTCAGATTCAAGGTAGTATCACCTGCTAAATCTGGATAACCATCCCATGGTTCAAAACAAATAAACGGTGAATCGTCTGCCATTGTCCAAACACCAACTGCTTCGATTCCGTTTAAATGAACCGTTACACTTCTTTGTCCTTTAGGAGAATACAATTTCCCTTTAAACTTAGGGTCTTTTGATTTAAATAACAATACATCATTTGTAAATAAATCATGATGCAATGTAAAGTCTCCTTCGGTAAAAGGAACACCCTCTAAAGATGCTAGATAAGGAATTTCTAGCTCCAATTTCGAAACTGGAGCTTCACTCTCTAATTGAATATGATAATCTTCAAAAGTAAGACCTTCCTCAAGAGGAACTGCAAATGCGGGATGACCACCAATGGCAAAATACAACTCTGGACTTGTCGTTGATACGCTATAAGTCATCTGTAATGCATTATTCTCTAATGAATATTGAAGTCTTAATTCAAACTTAAATGGATATTCCTCTTCAATCATTTTGTCTGTTAACAAGAATGTCGCAAAGCTTTCTCCTTGTTCTTCTAATTGAAAAGCATAATCTCTAGCAAACCCATGCTTTCTAGCGGGATATGACTTTCCTTCATACACAAACGAATTCTCTCTTATCGCTCCAATATTTGGGAAAAGAATCGGTGATTGCTTATTCCAATGAATTCCATCGGGTTGATACATGTATTCAGCATCTGATTCCTTTGAAACAACAGAAGTGAGTTCTGCTCCAAACAGCTTGATTCCTACTTTTAAATACTCATTTTCAATAAAGATTTTTTCCATAATCATCGCCTCGATTTACGCGTGTTTTAATTCTGACAATAGTGAAGACTTAATATTTTCATTCTTAATTTTAATATATGTCCCTTTTGTACCTAAACTTCTGCTTTCGATAATACCAGCTGATTCAAGCTTACGGATTGCATTCACAATTACTGTACGAGTGATATGGTATTCTTGAGCGATTTTAAGAGCTGTGAAACGTAAGTCCATTCCATCAAACAAACCTACAATCACTTTAATAGCCTCTAATTCACTATAAGATAAAGAGTTAAGAGCAAGGTGGACATTTTGTTGTTCACGTTTTTCTTGTTCAATCTTACGTGTATACCAATGAAGCATTTCAGTCCCGATTACTGTGGCTGCATGTTCAGCCAAGATTAAATCATCTGTAGAGAAAGGTTGCCCCTCTTTCCCCATCACAACAAATCCCAGTTGCCTACCAGAAGCGTAGATTGGAATTACCGTTGTCATTGCTTCTTGGAAGTTATCGTGTAATTCAACCGGGAAAATCGTTAAATTATCGGTCACCGGAATATTTTCCTTTGTGAATTTTAAGGTCGTCAATTCTTTCATATAGAAGTCTGGAAATTGACGATTATCCTTATATTCTTTCATACGATCGTTATTCACTTGGAACTCATCATGAATCCCAAGCATTCTCCCATCGATTGAAGCAATATATAAATCGACTTTTAATAAAGATCCTAAGATTTCAGTCAACTTATTAAAGGGTAAGTCAGCAGTTTCTGAGTCTCTCCACACGTTGTCGTATTGCACAATCTCGTTTATTTTTCGTAAATCAGCTAATATTGTACGCACAAGTGTATTCTCCTTTTTTATAAAATGTATTTCGTTAAATCTTGATCCTCACGAATCGCATTTAGTTTACTTTCAACATATTGTTCTGTAATTTGAATGCTTCCCATTTGCATAGATGGCGCTTCAAATAACAATTCTTCGAGAACCGTTTCTAAAATCGTATGAAGACGACGAGCACCGATATTTTCCATTGTGCTGTTCACTTCAAAAGCAATTTCAGCCAGTTTAGAGACGGCTTCTTTTGTAAAGATGACTTCTACATTTTCAGTTGCTAGCAATGCTTTGTATTGTTTCAATAATGCATTCTTAGGTTCCGTTAGGATACGTTCGAAGTCTTCTTTAGATAAATCTTGTAATTCAACACGAATTGGGAAACGACCTTGTAATTCCGGCATTAAATCACTTGGTTTAGCCACATGGAAGGCACCAGATGCGATAAATAAGATATGGTCTGTATTAATCACACCGTACTTCGTATTCACTTGGCTTCCTTCAACAATTGGTAAGATGTCACGTTGAACCCCTTCGCGAGAAACCTCACCACCGTTATGGCCTTTAGCTGCAATCTTATCAATCTCATCGATAAAGATGATCCCAGAAGTTTCAGCTAGTTTTAATGCTTCTGCATGCATATCTTCTTGATTGATTAAGTTGTTAGCTTCTTCCTCCGTTAATAATTCTAACGCCTCTTTCACCGTAACAGTACGGCTAATTTTCTTTTTAGGAGTCATTTGGTCAAGAACAGATTGAATTTGCATCATCTGTTCCATTTGGTTTCCAGAGCCAGCCATACGCATTGGTTTCTCTGTTAACTCAATCGTCACTTCTTTAGAATCAAGGAGGCCGTTTCTTAATTGTTGCTCAATATCGCGTCGTTTTTGAGCAATCTCTTCAGTGACTTCTTCTTTCATCTCAGGTTCTAATCCAGGATTTTGGATTCCCATTTGTTGGAACATACTAAAAAGTGAATCTTGTTGCGGATTTGATACTTTCTTCATGATTCCTGGTTTTAAAATCTTCGCTAATTTCTTAACGGCTTTATCAAACGCTTGAGGTTTAACTTCTTCTTGTTTTAATTTAGTAACGATTTGAATCGCATTTTCGACTAAGTCACGAACCATCGATTCTACATCACGTCCAACATAACCAACTTCCGTAAATTTAGTGGCTTCCACTTTTGCGAATGGCGCATCGACTAATTTAGCAAGACGACGAGCTAATTCAGTTTTACCTACCCCAGTAGGTCCAATCATCAATAAATTCTTTGGTGTCACTTCTTTTTTCATTTCTTCGTCTAATAATAAACGACGGTAACGATTTCGAAGAGCCACCGCTAAAGCACGTTTAGCATCGTGTTGACCAACGATAAATTGATCTAATTCGGACACCACTTCTCTTGGTGTTTTACTAATATTTGCTTGCATACAACCACTTCCTTACGCTAACGTTTCAGTAATGATATTATCGTTTGTAAAAATATCAATTTCTGAAGCGATTTTTAAACTTTCACGAGCGATATCTTCTGCTGTTAAACTCGAATCTCCAAATCTTAGGAGCCCTCTAGCAGCTGCTAAAGCAAAGTTTCCACCAGAACCAATTGTTAGAATTCCATCGTCTGGTTCAATGACTTCACCCGTTCCTGAAACAAGTAGAACTTGTTCTTTATTCATCACGATTAACATCGCTTCTAATTTTTGTAAACCACGGTCACTTCTCCATTGTTTTGCCATTTCAATAGCAGCACGTTGTAAGTTCCCTTTAAATTGTTTGAGTTTATCTTCAAACATTTCTTCTAAAGTGATTGCATCTGCAACGCCACCCGCAAATCCAACAAGTACTTGATTGTCGAAAATACGACGGATTTTACGAGCGGTTCCTTTCATAATCACTTTTTCACCCATTGTTACTTGGCCGTCACCAGCCATCGCAACTTGGTTATCTTTTTTTACTGCACAAATTGTAGTCATGATTTTCCTCCATTGTTCTTATTAAAGGCACTTGCATCAAATTCACTCTTCCCAGCTTTAGACCTTGGAAAATATAATTGGTAATTTTGTTGAAGAGCTTCTTTTGTCACATGTGTATAAATTTGAGTCGAACTAAGACTTACGTGTCCTAGAAGTTCTTGCACTGTTCTCATATCCGCACCGTTATTTAACAAATGAGTCGCAAACGTGTGTCTAAGCATATGCGGATGAATTTTAAGTGTCAGACCACTTTCTTGGATGAGTTTTTCTAAAATATAACGAACCCCATTAGTCGTCAGTGGATCGCCTAAATGATTTACAAACACGTAGGAATGGTCCTTACGTTCTTTCGCCATCAAGTCTTTGCGTCCTTCTTCAAGATACGTTTCTAAGGCCGTCCTTGCAAAGTCACCAATCGGAACATAGCGTTCTTTAGAACCTTTACCAATGACGAGAATAATGCTATTTTCAAGGTCTAATTGCTCAAGAGTTAAATTCGTTAACTCACTGACACGCATACCTGTAGCATATAATACTTCTACTAGAGCTTTATTACGTTGGTCTAAAGACTGATTTCCATCGATTGAATCAATAAATTTTTCGATTTCATCCTCATAAAAGAATTCAGGCAGACGCATTTTACCCTTCTTGTAACTGATAGACGCAAAAGGATTTGTTTCTACGATGCTTCTTTCGACAAGAAAATGATAAAACGAACGTAAACTCGAAAGAAAACGAGAAATACTCGAACGGTTATAGTTTTCGCGGTGCAATACACCAAGATAAATTCGAACATCAACGACTGTGACATCATTCCAAGAATGAATTGGAACTTCTGTCAAATAGTCATAAAAATGTTGAATATCACGGTCATACGCATGAATCGTCTCTGGCGAATAACGTCGTTCAACTTTTAAATACGTTAAAAAATCTTGCATTTCGTTCTTCATCGTCTTCCTCCTATCGTTAACTTTATCACAGAAAGCACTTTCTTACAACCGAATTGTCAAAATTATTACGACAATTAATACAAATTTAATAAACAGGATGTGAGAAAAGGCGTTCATAGGCGATGACGGTTCGCAGGTTAGCCGCAAAGGACTGTTTACAGTCGTGCGGACTAACCTCGAAAGGCTTGAGCCTATGCCTTTTCGAACTCAACTTAACTGGATGTGAGACATCGCGCTTAGAAATGGAACGTTGGAAAATCCTTCACAGTGCGAAGTTTTGCAGTCCTGTGGGCCCGAGTTCAACTATACAGAATGGCAGAAAGACAGAAGTAAAGAATATTTTTACAGTGCAAGAATATTCTGCTTCGTCGTCTTTCGCCCGCAAAGTTTATTAGACGTTCTTGAATCATGAGTGATGAAAAGAACGTCAATAAACCACTGCGTATAAATCAAAGCGCAGTTATTTAAGAGTACAAAATTAAAGAGCACCTAGATTTCTCGGTTCTATAATTTCTAGGGTTGATGGAAATTTTCCACCAACCCTATTTTAGTGTATACAAAAAGGCCAA
>CABSQV010000007.1:0-75976 GCA_902479935.1 uncultured Streptococcus sp.
TTGTAGTAGGAGCTTCTGTTGTAGTAGGAGCTTCTGTTGTAGTAGGAGCTTCTGTTGTAGTAGGAGCTTCTGTAGTAGTAGGAGCTTCTGTAGTAGTAGGAGCTTCTGTTGTAGTAGGAGCTTCTGTAGTTGTAGGAGCTTCTGTAGTTGTAGGAGCTTCCGTTGTTGTTGTTTGGTCTCCGTCAACACCACCGTTTGCATTGATGTTTGCCACGGATGCATTTACTTCTTTGGCCACAACCGCAGTTTCACCTTTGACTTGGTACCAAACTTTCGTGTTATTCTTGAATTCTTTTTGAGTATCATTTTCTACTTTTGTACGATAGAAAATAAGAACGCCAGTCTTATTGATTTGGTCTTTTGGAATCGTAATCGTGATTTTTCCAGAAGCATCCACTGTAAATGTTGATCCAGGGAAAGCGGCTTTGAAGTCTTCAATCGCCGTATCGCCACCATAGTAGCCAGGTTTCATTCCTGTTGTTGTAATGCTAAAGCTGTCTGTCACCAATTTGTGTCCGCCTTGCACTTCGTCTTCGACACGAACATCGCCGTCCACTTCTAAGTTCATCGCGTTAATCGTTAATGTCCAAAGAATGTGTTCAGGGTCGTCAGCGTGCATGTCCCCAGCTTTTAAGTAGAATGGAGCGTGGTTTTCGCCAGTCGCCATTTTCTTCACGTTCAAGTCGACAGATTTGTCTCCACTCACGATGGTGAATTTACCAACGTGTTCTTTGTCCGTTGCTGTGTTATTGTGACCTTCGATTTCGAATTCACCCCAACCGCGAACATTCTCAAGACCGGTGATGCCGTCGTTGAACGTTACTTTTGCAGAACCGTCTGTGATGACCATGTCTCCAACGTATTTCCCTTCAATCGTTAGTTTGATGGTTTTCTTAAATCCAGTCCCATGAAGAGTGCCCGAACTTGGCCAAGTCACTTCAAGAGTGTCCCCAGCTTTGATTTTTTGAGCGTGTTCGTCAAACGTAAATTTAACGGTCGTTTGTCCGCCGTCTGTAATTTCGCTTGAAGAGACCGTCAATGAACTGATGTTATTACTAACGTCTGCTGCGTTCACCACTGATTGAGGGGCCAGCATGAATAATAACATTGGGATGAACAATACGAAGAGTAACTTCGAGAGTCTTGCTTTGATGAAATCTTTCATTATTTTTCCTCCTAAAGGTATTAATTTATGAAAAAAGTAACTAAAATCTCCAAAAAAATAGAGCAACCCTTGCTAAAAGCCGTCTAGTTACTGTTCTCGGTATATTTTATATGTATCATTATATCACAAATATAAATTTTTACTACCAATTTTTATATATTTCTCAATAATTTTTTCATATTTTATTCAATTCCCAAAAATGCGATGAAAAACTCAGGAGTAAACGGCAACAAAGGTTGTTTTCCCGAATTTATTTCCAAAAAATTCTAGTGCTTTCTGTCGTACGCGATGAGGTCCCTGCTGCGTGAGCCTTTACCGACTTTCCGTTTCACTGTACAATAAGGAAGACATGAAGGGACGTGAAACTATGTGGAAAGACGCCATCGAGATGAGAGAGGCCGTCGCTAGTGGCGAGGTATCTCCAAAGGAATTAGTCCAAGAGACATTAGAGAAAATTGAACAACGAAATCCAAGCCTAAATGCGGTTGTGCACTTGCAGGCGGAGCGCGCGCTAGAAGAAGCTGAGTCGCGTTCGTTTGAAGGGCTGCCGTTTGGTGGGGTACCGTTTCTCTTGAAGGACCTCGGGCAAAATCAAGCAGGGGAACCGTCGAGCGCGGGAAGTAAGCTCTTGAAGGGAATTCCAGTGAGCCGCACGGATAACTTCGTGAAGCGTTTGGAAGCAGCTGGTTTTATCGTCGTGGGACGTACGAATACGCCGGAATTCGGCTTTAAGAATATGACAGAGCCGCAACTCTGGGGTCCTGCGAATAATCCGTATGACCTGAATCGCAATGCCGGTGGGTCTAGCGGTGGTGCGGCTGCTGCTGTGGCTGGTGGCATCGTTCCGATTGCGGGGGCGAGTGACGGTGGTGGATCGATTCGGATTCCGGCGAGCTTTACGGGTCTCATTGGGTTGAAGCCGAGTCGTGGTCGCATTCCGGTCGGTCCTGGTAGCTATCGTGGCTGGCAAGGCGCTTCGGTGAATTTTGCGATGACGAAGACGGTCCGTGATACCCGCGAGTTGTTGAAGTGGATGCAAGTCGAGCAAAAGGATAGTCCATTTTTAACACCGCTTATTAAAGACTGGGACACTCTTCCTAACCGTCCGCTTCGAGTAGGTATGATTGAGAAGTCTCCTATTGAAAGCTTTGTCGCTCCGGAAGCTAAGGCGGCGCTTCGTAAGGCCGTGAATTTCCTTGAGGGACTTGGCTGTGTGGTCGAACCGATTGGCTGGCCCGTTGACGGCGTAGAAGTGATGAAGAACTACTATGTGATGAATAGTGTGGAGACGGCGGCGATGTTCCAAGGCATAGAGGCAAGCTTTGGCCGTAAGTTCACGAAAGACGATATGGAACTTATGACTTGGGGGATTTACCAGTCTGGGGAACGCATTTTAGCAAAAGATTATAGCGCGGCTTTGTCGAAATGGGACACGTATGCGCATGCGATGGAAAAAGTGCATGAGCAGTACGATTTGATTGTAACGCCGAGTGTGAGCGATGTGGCTCCGCTTCATACGCAATTCCCGATGGAAGAATCGGTGAGATACGCGTTGGAGCATATGGACGAACTCAGTGTTCCGGAACAACAAAGCGTGATTTGGCGCATGTTTGACAGAACGCTTGCGCTGACACCATTTACGCAATTATCCAATATTACAGGCGCACCAGCGATTAGTTTGCCGGTCTTTTTAACCGAAAAAGGACTTCCAATCGGCGTACAGTTGATGGCAGCGCGTGGACAAGAGGCACTGCTTTTAACGGTGGCGGAATGGTTTGAACGCGAAGGACAATTTGAAACAAGAGACTTCAGCTAGGAGTGAAGAAGATGACGAAGAAAGTAGCAATCGTAGGGGCTGGCATCGTCGGGGCGACTGCGGCGTATCAGCTCAGCAAAAAAGGAATCGAAGTAACGGTATTTGACGCGGGCGTGGGTCAAGCAACAAAGGCGGCTGCCGGGATTATTTGCCCATGGTTGTCGCAACGTCGCAATAAAGACTGGTACCAACTCGTGTCACACGGGGCGGCGTACTATCCGCTTTTAATGGATCAGCTGCGCGCAGACGGCGTCAGTGAATTACCGTATGAACAAGTCGGGGCGTATATTTTCAAACATACCGAGAAACAATTGGCGAAGGTCGAAAAGATGGCCGTGGAGCGACGCGTGGATGCGCCGATGATTGGCGAGGTGCATGCCTTAACTCCAGAAGATGTAGCGCGTGTAATTCCGGGCTGGTCGAATCCAGACGGCGCGCTTTATTGTAGCGGTGGCGGTCGTGTGGACGGGGAGATGCTCGTGACGCTTCTATTAGAACAAGCAGAGAAGAACGGGGCTCGTGTAATCCGTGAAAAAGTAACGCTTGAAGCTGTCGGTGAAGAGGTCCGTGTGCGTCTTGGCGAAGAGCTGCACACCTTCGATGCGGTGGTCCTTTCTAGTGGCGCGTGGGTGAAAGAACTCCTCGAACCGCTTGGCTACTACGTGGATGTGCGTCCTCAAAAGGGTCAGTTGATTGAATTAACCTTGGAGACGACCGAAGATACGTCGAAATGGCCAGTGTGCATGTTGCACGGTGAGATTGATATTCTGCCATTCCCAGATGGCAATATTTTAGTCGGAGCGACTCACGAAAACACGCAAGGTTTCGATTTGGTTCCAGATGAAGAGCTCTTAAACGGCATGTACGAGGAAGCGTGTGCGAGTCTTCCAAGTCTAAAAAATGCCAAACGCAGTGGCGTGCGTGTCGGAACGCGTGCGTATACTTCCGATTTTCTACCGTTCTTTGGCGAAGTTCCAAATACGACAAATGCCTTTGTAGCAAGTGGTTTAGGCTCTTCAGGGCTCACAAGCGGCGTCTGGATTGGCGAATTATTGGCCCGCATGGCAGCAGGGGAAGAAGTCGGATTTTCAGTAGAAAAATACACTCCGCAAAATTATGTACGAAAAGTGTAAATTTCTGAATGTTTTTAGTTGAGTTTTACTTTTAATTTTAGTATTCTATTGAAGGTAATTATTTAACCTAAAAAACAAAGGAGGAAAACATTTATGTTAAAAGAGTTTAAAGAGTTTTTAATGCGCGGGAATATCGTTGAATTAGCAGTAGCGGTTATCATCGGTGGTGCTTTCAAAGCAATCATTGATTCATTAGTAAATGATATTATTTCACCAATCATCGCTATGGTAGCAAACACTGGAAATATCGCAGCAGTTTCATTCCGTTTAGGTTCTGCTCAAATCGGTATCGGTGCTTTCATCGCTGCTATTATCAACTTCGTAATCGTAGGTGCTGTATTGTTCTTAATCGTTAAAGGTATGAACAAAGCTGCTGAATTAGCTAAGAAAGACCAAGCTGAAGAAGCTGCTCCAGCTGCACCAACTGCAGAAGATTACTTAAAAGAAATCCGCGACTTATTAGCAAACAAATAATCGTTGAGAAAGCCGAGAACCCTCTCGGCTTTTTGTGTGCAAAAATTTAGTATGTGCTTAGTGTACATTGAATAGATTTATGAATAAGAGGATAAAGCGAAGCTTTATTTCTTTGGATAAGATGAAATGAGTGCATTGGCGGATAAACGAGTTCAGAATCAGTTTTATTATTGAAAGAGTTATAGTGGGGCACCGGTGCAAGCCTTGGTCTTGCACCTTTAAAGCCTCAAAGGGGACGTACGGAATAAATTCCTACGTCCCCTAATTCGTTTTAATGCTTAGTCCCACTATTCTTTCAATAAACTGATTCTTTTCGTTTATCCTCCAAACTAGTTCTCGCAGAATCCAAAGAAATAAATACGTTAATGGGTTATAAATCTATTCAATGTAAATTTACAAAAAACGAGAGGGTCTGGCTTTTGAACGATTTTAATTTGCTTCGTCGCTAACCGGACCATCCGCGACAGAGGGTGCTGTTCACGGAGGTGGTGCTTCGTTGCTAACTGTAAACCGCTTAGTGAGACGAATAAAAAGGTTTTAGAAATAGGAAAAGACTCGCAAGCGAGTCTTTGTTGATTTAAATTTAGTTGGCAACAGCGTAGAGTGCGATGAAGAAGCATACGGTACGGATGAAAAAGGCGACGGGATTTAGTTTGTTTTTTTCTTTGTCGATCATATAAATGCCGATATAGCATGGAAGGCCTCCGATAAGCCAGAGAAGGATAATCCATTGTTTAAGCCAAGGGATAGTGATAGAACTATAAAAGCCGTAATAAACCAGCACTGCAAGAATAGCACCGCCAATAATGAGGCATAAGCCAGCCTTAAGATTTTTGAGAATAAAAACAGCTCTCAGTCCGACCAGTATATGGTAGATAGGAAAGAAGTAAACATTAAAACCTATAAATAATACGGCAAAGAATATTTCAGCCATAATCATATCTCCAATTACGTAAAATAATGCGAAGGAGTAGTACACCTTCGTCTTTATTATAGTGGAAATGGTTGGATAAGACACGTTTGAATGAACTGCTGCTTGGAACGAGGAGGAAGTAGGGGTATACTAGAGGAAGAATTGATGAAAGAGGAGTCCTGGGTTATGTGGATTGTATTTGCATTGTTGTCAGCGGTGTTCGCGGCGTTGACGTCGATTTTGGCGAAGATTGGGATTGATGGTGTGAACTCGAATTTGGCGACGGCGGTACGCACGGTTGTGGTCGTTGTGATGTCGTGGCTGATGGTATTCGTGACGAATAATCAAAACGGGTTGTCCGAGATTAGCAGGAAGAGTTGGATCTTTTTGATTTTATCAGGGATTGCTACAGGGGCTTCGTGGCTTTGTTACTACAAGGCGCTTCAGATGGGGAGTGCAACAGAAGTAGCGGCGGTCGATAAGTTAAGTATCGTCTTCACGTTGATATTAGCCTTTTTCTTCTTGCATGATACATTTACGGTGAAGTCCTTGATTGGGTGTGCACTGATTGCGACTGGGACAATCATTATGGTGTGGTAGAAAGAGAAATAGCGTACGGAATTTTCCGTACGCTATTTTTGATGTTGATTAAACAAACGCCAATCCAAGCGTGAGAAGAACTGCGATGGTGATGCGGATGGCGTGATGTGATTTGTTGATGTTGCCTTTTTCTTTTCCGTTCATGTACGCTCCCACGCAGCAAAGTGTGGCCCCAAGGATCCATGTAAGGAATGGAATCCCAGGTATCACGGCTAGTAATGGGATTGTAGGAAGTGCGATGAGTCCTCCTGCAAAAACGAGGATGTTTCCTGTTGTTTTGTCTCCTTTTAGAAGAGCGGCGCCACCTGCGAGTAGATGCAAGAGCGCGAATGTGACGATAAAGAAGCTAAGAATAAAAAAGATGATGAATACAAAGTCCATATGAGGACCTCCTTGTTAAGCGATAATCATTAAAAATGTAATAACGAGTGCAACGATGGCACGTGCTTTGTTTGGATCTTGAATTTTATCTGGAAATGGATTTCTGTTTACAAAGCAAACGACAAATTCGAGCATTTGATTTTCTGTTTTATACGGTTTTTCGTGCTGGTTATTCCAGTATGATGCGTACAGAATGACTGCCCAGGCTATAATCCAGATAATATATCCGCCAACTGATTTTTGATAGATTAGACGGACGGAATGAAGAGCAGTGACTCCTCCAAAGAATAGTAGGAAGTTTGCGAGTGAAAATTTCTGCGTTCCAATCGTATAGACTCCAACGCTAATGAATGGTAATAGGTAAAATAAGGCGATGGAATTGATGGATATAGGAAATGGTCCTGGCATAGAATTCTCCTTTGAGTTGATAGTATTCAGTATAAATTGCTCCTTGTGTTTTGTCAAAATACGGCGGGTGCGGTACACTAAGGGAGACAATGAAAAGGAGTGCCGAGATGAAATTAATACTATCGCCTGCAAAGGAAATGAATTGTGACGCATTAGAGGAACGCGACTGGGAAGTGAGCCCGGCAGCCGAAAAAGTGGTGGAAGCTGTGAGAGAAGTGCCCGAAGAGGACCTTTCTCGTGTGCTAGGGGTCAAAGGGAAGTTGCTCGACGAAAACAAAGCGTTCATCGAAGGATGGAAGGTGGCCGAAGCTGCGCCTGCCATCGAACTCTACAACGGACTGGCCTTTCGCTGGTTGAAGCAAGTAGAGGGATGGAGGGAAGGCTTAGGCTATGGAAGCAAGCATGTGCGCATCTTGTCTGCGTTATATGGGGCCGTGGCGCCGGATACTTTTGTGAAGCCGTATCGCTTGGATATGTTGAGACCATTGCGCGTGGATGGGAAGAGCTTGAAGGCTTACTGGAAAGAGGAATGGGCCGAGTTGTTCGAAGAAGGTGAAACGGTGGTGAATTGTGCCAGTGATGAGTTCAGCATATTACTAGACCGCTCGCGTTACAACTGGATAGACGTGGAATTTTACGAACGCAAAGACGGAACGTTGAAACAACACTCAACGACGTCGAAAAAAGGGCGTGGGTTGCTAGTGGGGTTTGCCATGCGCGAACAAGTAACAGACGTGAAGCGGTTGGAGGCTTTTAGAGAAGACGGATTTACGTTTGACGAGGAACTATCAACACCAGAAAAATTAGTATTTGTAAGATAAAAATAGAGGAGTAGGACAAGTGTCTTACTCCTCTTTTGCTTATTTTCTCTCCTGTGCGACATAGGCTTGAATCGCGTCGCAAGCGTATTGACCAACGCCTTTGCCGTATTTATCCAAGTTCGTTCTGAACTCTTCGTTTTGTGCGTAGCCGAATCCGATGCTTGAGAAGACATCGATTGAGCAGTCGAAGGCGTAGGTGCACATATGTTGGTGCAGTTGTTTGGCTAAGTCCACGTTTTCGGCAGCCGTTGCAGGCAGGCCTTTTTCGATATTGTCTGCGAATGCGAAGAAGATTTTGTTGAAGCCGTCCGCAACGATTTCTTCTTTGCCTTTTTGTCTCTCTTCGGCCTCGTTCATCACGTTTTCGCCGTATTTTTCAGTCGCGGCCTGTTTATATTTCTCGTTATCCTTGAAGGTGAACCCTTTGAATTTTTCTTCGGTTGTCATTGTCATTTTCCTTTCCGTAGACGCAATCGTCTTTTCTAATGTGTCGATTAATGTTAGAAGACGGTCTTTTTCTTTCTGCATTAACTTCAGCTGATGTTTTAAGTGTGGCAACAGATCATCCTCGTTCTGTGTCATCAGGGACTTAATCTCTTTCAGCGAAAATCCCAAATATTTATAGTAGAGAATTGTCTGCAATTGGGAAAGCTCCTCGTCACTGTAATAGCGATATCCATTTTCCTGTTTTTTCGGGGAAAGCAATCCAATTTCGTCATAATGATGTAAAGTGCGCACCGATACACCACTGATTTCACTCACTTGCTTGATTAAATACATAACCTCAACTCCTAACACTAGACAGTGTAACCTATTACGTTACGTCAGAGTCAACCCTTTTCTATCTCTTTTTTTTCTTTTTCTTACTATATGAAACGAAGAAGATGACTACCCCGCCGTCGCAAGGAGCAGTCCCCGCCTTCCCGGCACAAGCCAACATCCTCGTTCCTTTAGAAGCGCACTAAAATACGATTACGGAAATCTTGCGGATTCATCGTAGCAGTAATGGGGGATAGCAACCAATGTGAATTACTGACTCTAGGGTGAAACCCGTAGAGTCAGTTTGAAGCTTGGTAGGAATTGAGACGTAAGGCTCGATCCGATGCCCCATTACAGCTATGAAGAAACAATCCGCAAGGATTGGAGTAATCGTATTTATATAAGAATCCCATCTAAATGGTCGATCTCATGTTGGATGACTTGCGCCGTGAAGTCGGTGAATGTCCCCGTATGCTTCTTGCCGCTCGGGTCCGTGTAGGCTACTTCAATCGTTTGATAGCGCGTCGTCTTCTTCGTGCCCGTATGGCTCAGGCATCCTTCTTCCGTTTCATATGGGCCCTGCTTCGTTGTAATACGCGGATTCAGCATCACCAAATCCATCGGTCCAATCGCTACAATAATAATGTTCTTCTTCACGCCAATCATATTCGCCGCCATTCCTACACAGCGCTCGCGGTTCGCACGAAGCGTATCTTGCAGGTCGCGGACCACTTGCGCGTCTATTTTCGGATCGGCAGCCGTTGATTTTTGGCTTAGGAAGAGTGGGTCTTTCATAATCGTCTTTTGCATGAGTTTTCTCCTTTATACGGTCATTCTGAAAAAGATTCTTGCGATTTCTTCAGGACTTTCTACGGCTCCTTTTTGAATCCAGTGGATGAAAATCGCGCTGTTACTATAGATAAACACTTCGGTAGCATAATCTGCCGGAAGCGGATAGACACTCTGAATCGTTTCTTGAATCGGAGGGATTTGCTTCGTTAATTCATAGAGGAAGTCATGAATGAGTTTTGTTGTGTAGTTGAAGCGGTTCAAGGTCATCGCGTGAATAAAGTCGAAGTCTTCTTTTAAATACTCGAAGATTTTCACGATTCCTGGACAGGCCTCTTCCTTATTTTTTGGATTTCCTTCTTTTAAGATGATTAAAATGTTTTGTAAAATCTCGTCGATGAGCTGGTCCATCATATCGAATTTATCGACGTAATGGAGATAGAAGGTTCCGCGGTTCACGCCGGCTTCTCTAGTGATATCGCTTACGCTGATGGCTTCAAAGTCTTTTTCCTTAAGCAACCGGGTGAGGGCACCTTTTAAATCGCTTTTCGTTGTGGTTTTGCGTTTTTGGGTCGTCATTGTTTACACTCTTTTCTTAAATCAACACATTGTTGATTATTGTGTATTGTTTTTTTACTAATTCTAGTATAAAGTAAATACGAAAAATAATCAACACGTTGTTCATTTAACAGTGTTGGTAGAAATGAGGGATAGACATGACATATATCGAAATGAAGAATAGCTATAAACGTTATCAAGTTGGTGATACAGAGATTATCGCGAATAATGATGTGAATTTTGAAATTGAAAAAGGGGAGTTAGTCATTATTTTAGGAGCCAGCGGTGCAGGGAAATCGACGGTCCTTAATATTTTAGGAGGCATGGACACTAACGACGACGGGCATGTGTTTGTAGACGGCGTGGACATTTCCGCTTTTGATGAAAAACAACTCACTTACTATAGAAGAGATGATGTCGGCTTCGTCTTCCAATTTTATAATCTAGTGCCGAACTTAACGGCAAAGGAAAATGTGGAACTCGCGGCTGAGATTGTAAAAGACGCCCAAGATGCAGAGGAAGCCTTGAAGGCAGTTGGACTTGGACATCGCATGAATAATTTCCCTTCTCAATTATCCGGTGGGGAACAACAGCGGGTATCGATTGCACGTGCGGTTGCGAAGAATCCAAAGTTATTGCTTTGTGATGAGCCAACAGGAGCGCTCGACTACCATACCGGAAAACAAGTGCTTCAGATTTTACAAGATATGTCACGTAATCAAGGGGCAACCGTTATTATCGTAACGCATAACTCAGCCTTAGCGCCGATTGCCGACCGTGTGATTCATATGCATGACGCGCGCGTGAAATCTATTGAACTCAATCCAAATCCACAAGATATTCAAACGCTTGAATATTAAAAGGGGTGAAGATCGTGACTAAGAAAACATTAAATAAGGATATAAGAAACTCCCTTCGTCAATCGAAAGGGCGCTTCCTTTCAATCATGCTCCTCATGATGCTGGGTGCGTTCAGTTTGGTCGGGCTAAAAGTGTCTGGCCCAGATATTGAAGACACCTTGAACAGCTATATGGAGCAGGCCAATGCTGCGGATTTATTCGTGGTGGCGGGCTATGGGTTGAGTTTGGAAGACCAAGCCGAGATTCAAGAAGAGAACGCCGAAGTGGAGTTTGGCTATTTTGTCGATACGGTGATTAGCGATACGCCTAGTGCGATTCGTGTGTTCTCACAGACGACCGATATTTCAACATTCGAGTTGGTAAGTGGCGCGTTTCCTACAAAATCCAACGAAGTGGCGCTTGCCTCAACGATGGCCGATCAGTATAAGGTTGGCGATACCATTCGATTGACTGAATCTGGAAGTAACACTCTACTCAAAGAGCATGAATTTACCATAACTGGGTTTGTGAACTCCAGCGAGCTCCTGTCTAAGACGACTAAAGGGGTATCGAGTGCGGGGAGCGGGGACCTTAGTGGATTTGCTGTAGTGCCAAAAGAGGCGTTCGATTCTGAAGTTTATACGATAGCCAGACTTCGTTATCCGGATTTACGCAAATGGAAAACAACGAGCCGTGAGTACGCAGATAAGGTGACGGAGTTGCAACAGGCGCTTGAAGAAAAGTTGGCCGACAATGGAACGGCGCGCTTAGATACGTTGAAGACGAAGGCCGACGAGAAGATTTCAGAAGGGAAAGAAAAGATTACCGATGCCAAAGTGCAACTCTCAGATGCCGAGAAGAAATTGGCAGACGGCAAGAGCGAAATCGAAAAGAACGAAAAGACGCTCGCAGACGGGCAAAAAGAAGTCCGCAACAACGAAGCAACGATTGCTTCAGGAGATGCAAAACTAGACGCGGCGTGGAATCAGTTGGAAGCAAGCCGTGGCCAACTCGAGAGTGCTCGTGTGCAAATCGAACAAGCCGTGGCGACTTTAGCCGAAACCAAAGAGCAGTTAGCAGATGCTAGTGCCAAATTAACAGAAGCAGAGACGCAACTTGCTGCAAAGAAAGATGAACTTGCTAGTGGCCAGAAGCAGCTTGAAGCTGGTAAGACGCAATTAGCGCAGGCAAAAGCGCAACTAGAAACGGGGAAGGCAGACCTTGAAGCGAAGAAGACAGCCTTAGCGCAAGGGAAGGCACTACTAGCCAGTGATCCTGATGCGGCTGCGGCACAGGGTATTACCGAAGCAAGCCTTCAAGCGATGGAGACGGCTTTAACGCAAGCCGAAGCCAAGCTCACTCAAACAGAACAGGCACTGAATGCCAAAGAACAAGTGCTCACTCAAAAAGAACAAGAGCGTACTGCGGGGCAAACGGCGATTTCAAACGCTGAAGTGGAACTCGCAACGAAGAAGCAACAATTGCTCGCAGGGCAAGAAGCGTATCGACAAGGTTTAGCGAAGTATTACGCTAGCTACAGCCAGTACGTGGATGGCCTCGACCAATACCGCGAAGGGGTGGCGGCCTTTGAAGCCAACGCCGGAATGGTTGCAGAAGGGAAGGCAAAACTAGCCGAAGCCAAGAAAACGTTGGCGGATGGTGAAGCCAAACTCGCGGACGCCAAAACGCAGCTAAAAGAAAGCGAAGAAACTTATAACGAGAAGAAAGAAACCGCCGATAAAGATATCCAGAAGGCGGAATCTGAACTCGAAAAGGCAGAAGTGGACGTGTCAAAACTCTCGAAGCCGAAGTACTCTGTCTACACGCGTTCGACGATGCTTGGAAGCGAAGGATTCTTCAATATGAAGGAGACGGCGGAAGGGATTACGTCGGTTGGGAACCTCTTCCCGATTGTGCTTTATGCCGTGGCGGCACTCGTAACGGTAACGACGATGACGCGTTTTGTAAACGAAGAACGGATCAACGCTGGGGTGTTGAAGGCGCTCGGTTATGAAACCAAAGACGTGATGAAGAAATTCGCCGTGTATGGTTTTACAGCAGGAGTTAGTGGGACAGTCCTTGGAATCTTACTGGGAACGTACGCGTTGCCAAGTGCCTTAGGTGCAACCTTGATGAAGGATACGGTATTGCCAAGTATCCAGTTGAATTTCCATCCAATCATTGCCGTGATTGCGATTGTTTGCTCGCTCGTCTGTAGCGTGGTGCCTCCATTATGGATTGCCCGCCGTGAGCTTCATGAGCAAGCTTCGGCCCTTCTCTTGCCGAAAGCTCCCGTGGCTGGGTCGAATATTCTCCTTGAGCGCATTCCGTTCATTTGGAATCGTCTCAGCTTCACGCATAAGGTAACGGCACGTAATATTTTCCGTTATAAACAACGCATGCTCATGACGATTTTCGGGGTGGCAGGCTCCGTGGCACTTCTCTTTGCAGGGCGTGGAATTCTCGGGTCTCTTGATGGGATTGCCGATCGTCAGTTCAAGGAAATTGCTACGTATGATGCGATTGTTTCAAAAGATACTGTGCTAACGGCATCAGAAGAACAGGCGCTCCACAACTACTTAACCTCTTCAAGTGTGACTTCTTATAGCGACGTGTATAGCGAGACGGTTACGCGTGAAGTGCCAGGCGTGGACGATGAGCAGTCCGTGACGGTACTCGTTGGCAAAGAAGCCAGCATTTCTCCGTACCTTCATTTGAATGATACGAAGACAAAGAAAGCCGTGACGCTTCCTGCAGAGGGCGTGTTGATTTCCGAGAAATTAGCCAAACTCTTAAACGTGAAAGTAGGCGACACCTTTACGCTTCCGAATAAGGACGGTGTAGATGTGACGTTAACGGTCGGGGGTGTCGTGGAAATGTACGCTGGGCACTTCGTTGTCATGACGCCAGAAGTGTACGCCAAGGCTTATGGAGCAGTGCCGCAAGACAACGCGATTTTCGTACAGTTTAAAGACAAAGACGCTGCTAGCGTACAAAAAGCGGCCGCTGACTTAATGGCCCTAGGCGGTGTGAAAGCCGTCGTGCAAAATACGTCCATGGTGAGTCGTATCGATACGACTGTTGGTTCGTTGAGTCGTGTCATGATGATTTTAACAGTCGTTTCGATTTTACTAGCGGTTGTTATCCTCTATAACTTAACCAACATCAACGTTGCTGAACGAATCCGCGAGCTCTCGACGATTAAGGTGCTCGGGTTCTTGAACAAAGAGGTGACGATGTATATTTACCGCGAAACGATTTTATTATCCATCATCGGGATTGGTGTGGGATTGTTGTTTGGGCAAGTGCTGCATAGGGTGATTATTGAGACGGTGGCACCGGGGTTTGTCATGTTCAATCCCGCTGTCGGATGGTTTGTATATGTGTTGCCATGTGTGATTGTGATTGTCATCTTGGTTGCGCTAGGGTATATGGTGAACCATCTCCTCCAACGCATCGATATGCTAGAAGCCCTTAAGTCTGTGGACTAGGGAAGCTTTGCTTTTGTGACGAACGTCAAAAATCCTTGCGGATATTTCAATTATAGTAGTTAGTCGGGCACCGGATTGAGCCTAGGTCTCAATCCTACCAAGTCTCAAAGAGCCACAGGGCAATCAATTGCCTTGTGGCTCTATTTCGCATTGGTTGCTTTTCCGTACAACTACTATGATTGATCCGCAAGTTTTTCCGTTCGTCACTGCAAAGCTTCCACAGACTTGAAGGCACAGCGTATGATAATTCCCACATCCCAATCAAGTTGACAGATACAAATCCTCCTTTTTTTAAGAGGAGAGCTGTAGATTTTTTTCTTTGCTTCTTTTTATGCCACAGACTTGGGGTTCTGCATTTGGAGCAGGGTTCGCATATACTGCAAGGCAACGATATACAAACCGTCCTTTTTAAAGAGAGGGGCGGCTGTGGATTCCGTTCGTCACCGCAAAGCTTCCACAGACTTGAAGGTGTTGCGTATGATAATTCCCATATCCCAATCAAGCTGACAGATTATCAAGCGTATAATCACCTCGAGTTTAGTATAATAAAAGAAGCCATCGATTGATGACTTTCTCAGTGGGCTCCCTATCAGTACCTATCTAGATGTTAGCTTTTCGTCACCCGCTACAGTTGACAGAGAGCCAGAATAGTTACTGTCTTATCTCTTTCTTTACTTAAAGCCTTGATAGACTTGACAAATGGAAGAAAATAACTCTATTAAATAACTATAAATTAATCAGCATCAACGCTGATAGCTTTATACACAATGTATAAAACCCAATTTTGATTCTGCCTCACTTCAATTTTTGCAAAGCCAACATTTTTTAAAATATTATCCAACGCATGAGTTGCAGTATATTCTGGCATATGATAATTTATTTTTTCTTTTTCGCAAGCAATAATTAAAGTGGAGTGGCTAGACATGACCCGATAGATCTCCAGAAAGCCTTTTTTTAAATCATCCCAGAAAATATGTGTTTGAATGGCAAATACAAGGTCAAAGTAGTCATTTTGATAAGGTAGCGCGTCTACATTTCCAATCCTAAGATGAACATCACCATTTTGTATAGCATCTGAATTAATTCGTTTTGCAACTTGATAAGATTCCTTAGAAATGTCAATGCCATGAATTTCAAGATGCTTATTCAAAGCAAGGAGATTTTTGATGGTGCTGCCACCTCCATAACCGATTTCTAAAACTCGACTATTATCTATAATTGTAGTTTGTTTTATTGTCCAAAGGCTAAGCTTTTTAAAATAGGAAGTCCAAATTTTCGCAATCACCTGGCCTACAATACCACTAGGTTTTTTAGATTGATTAATAAGATATTGAATGAACATTTTAGATACCTCTCCTTTAGGGGGATTTTTGAAAGAATATTAGATAAAATTCAAAATATGTAGATAGTAGTTCTTGTATAGTTGCTAAAATCATGGTCACAAATATATCATTTAACATTTCTTTAGGTAATGTTAAATGATATGATTTTAATTCTTCTGGGTTATTAAAATGCTTTTTATAAATTGTTTATCTTGCGATACATGCCTCAGTTGCAATCTCAGGAAACGAAAAAAGCGATTGATTTGGAAATTTAAAAGCCAGTCTCAAAAATGCGTTAATAATATTTTTCCTAGTTCCTTTAGTCATTTAATAATCTTCATAGAAACTATTATAAACTTTTTTTATGAAAAAATACTACAGTTTGTAGTGGGAGCATTATTTTTTTTGAAAATTCTATACAAATAGTAAAAAAAACGGAGCTGAGAGGCTCCGTTTTTTTATTCGAATTCAAGTTGTTTTGGTTTTAGGATGGCGGCTAGAATTGTAAAGGTAAGGGCGCCTGCAAAGGTTGGGACAATCCACTCGAGGCCGTATGTGGCTAGTGGGAAGGTGCCAATCCATGTGACTGCGTCTTCGAGTAGGGTTCCGCCTAAAAGTTGTGAAAGGGTGTTGATTCCTTGTACGAGGCCGACGATTCCGGCTCCAACTACTGCTCCAAGATACGTCCAATCGTATGGGATGTATTGGTCGAAGGCAGAGAAGAGAATGAGTGCGATCATAATCGGGAAGATAAATGTCAACACTGGAACGGCTAAGTTGATGAGTGAATCCACCCCGACGAGTGAGATGATGAATTCCACTGCTACAGTGACAAGAATCGTTTTCTTGTAAGAGATTTTTCCTTTAGACACTTCTTCGAAATACTGACCACAAGTGGTTGTCAGTCCAATCGCGGTTGTGAGGCAGGCGAAGCAGACAGCGAGTCCCATCGCGAGTTGTCCCCAAGAACCGAGTAAGTTCTTCACGATTGTTGTCAGCATTGCGGCACGTTGCGCAGTTGTGTCGATGACCGTGCTCATGCTGGCACCACTGTAAGCGAGTGTTGAGTACACGACCGCGAGCAGGACGAACGCGACGATTCCGACGCCGAACATCATTCTGAATTGGTCTTTTTTATTTAAATACCCACGGCGCGTAATATCTTTCATCACGACTCCGGCTAAGAGGGGCGCTCCGAGCACGTCCATGGTTTGGTACCCTTCTTTAAATCCTTGTGCGAAAAGTCCAGTTCCGTCTGTTTGGGCAAATGTTGCATCTGGTTGGATGATAGCGGCCACGAAAATACAGAAGAGAATCACCAGTAGAATCGGTGTTAAGTATTTTCCGATGGCATCCATGACGGAGTTTTCCTGATACGTGATCCAGAGGACAATCCCGAAGAATACGAGAGATGTGATCCATTGTGGTGCATCTGGGACATACGATTGCACGAAAATCTCATGTGTGGACGCTCCGGTACGTGGAACGGCAAAAATTGGTCCGATTAAAAGGACGCAGATGGCATTCAAGACGCCTGCAAAGACAGGGTGAATCCGTCGCCCAACCGCGAGTGCGCTACCGCCAAGTGTGGCAACGACCATTACGGCAACAACCGATAACAGTGGGTCGCTGATTAAGAATGCAAGTGTTGCAATTCCCCAGTTTTCCCCAGCCGTTACGCCAAGGTAAGGTGGGAAGATCAGGTTACCCGCGCCGAAGAAGATGGCAAACAAGGCAAAACCGATAATGATAATATCTAATATTTTCTTTTTCATTGAATCACAACCTTACATTAAAAAATGATTAGAAACAGTGTACCATAATCGTTTAGAGTTTGCATCTAAAAACAAAACCAAACGTTAAATAAAATAGTTTCTTTATCGTTCGTTTTTAGGTATAATAAAGCGTGCAAGAAAACCATTTTAAAGGAGCGTAACTCATAAATGCGTAAAGTTTATTTAAACCACGATGGTGGCGTGGATGATTTAGTATCATTATATTTACTATTAAAAATGGAAGACGTGGAATTAGTAGGGGTCGGCGTAATCGAAGCAGACTGCTATTTATTACCAGCGGTGGAAGCCAGCAAGAAGATTATTCATAAGTTCGGTTCTGAAAAAGACAAACAATTGAAAGTTGCTTCTTCAGACTCACGCCCTGTGAATCCATTTCCGAAAGAGTGGAGAATGCATGCCTTCACAGTAGACGCACTTCCAATCTTAAACGAACATAAACCAATTACGGTGCAAGATTCACCATTAAAAGCCCACGAAGATTTAATTCGTGCCTTAAAAGAATCCGACGAGAAAGTGGACCTTGTTTTCGTAGGACCATTAACAGACTTAGCGCGTGCGTTGGACCAAGATCCAACCATCGAAGAAAACATCGGTAAACTTTACTGGATGGGTGGAACTTTCCTTGATATGGGGAACGTGGAAGAACCTGAACACGACGGAACTGCAGAGTGGAACGTGTACTGGGATCCATTTGCGGCAAAACGCGTTTGGGAATCAGGCATCCAAATCGAACTTGTAGCGCTTGAGAGTACAAACATGGTGCCATTATCTCTTGATGTTCGCGACCGCTGGGCAAAAGAACGTGCCATCGAAGGCGTTGACTTCTTAGGTCAATGTTACGCCATCGTTCCTCCGCTCACTCACTACGTAACGAACTCAACTTATTTCCTATGGGACGTTTTAACAACCGCTTCATTCGGTAAAGAAGACCTAGTAAAACGTTCTGTAGTGAACAGTGACGTTATCGTTGCTGGTGCAAGCCGTGGCCGTACCGTTAAAGCCGAAAATGGCCGCCCAGTCGACCTTGTCTACCACGTCGACCGCGATGCCTTCTTCGACTACATCACCGACTTAGCGAAAAAATAATGATGAAAGTGCAGGGAAAATTTCCTGTACTTTTTCATGTATTTCTATTGACAACGTTCCAAAACGGGAGTATACTATATTCATAGTTTAGAATAATTCTAAATTAGAAACAGGAGGTAATAAATATGTCAAAAGAACAAACAAAACAAGTATTAAATCAATTAGTGGCTGATTTAAGCCAACAATCAGTAATCGTACACCAAGCTCACTGGTACATGCGCGGAGCTACTTTCATGACAATGCACCCATTAATGGATGAACACATGGGAATGTTAGACGCTCAATTAGATGAAGTTTCAGAACGTCTTATCACATTAGGTGGAGCTCCTTATTCAACATTACGTGAATTTGCCGACAACACTAAGATTGCCGATGCTAAAGGAAACTACAGCGACAGCATGGAAGACCGCATCCGTCATTTATTAGTAGGGTACCGTTACTTAATCGACCTTTACCAAAAAGGTATCGACGTAACAGGTGAAGAAGGCGACGATGTAACACAAGATATCTTCATCGGTGCAAAAGGCGCATTAGAAAAATTAGTTTGGATGCTTACAGCAACAATCAACGAAGTACCAGGATTATAATTCTAAAAACTCCATGGCTGGACAATTTGTCCGGCCTTTTTCTTTTGTCCAAATTCTGAAAATTATCATATATGATAATTACCATATATGATAAATTCACCCACGTAATGTTCCGAAATGTAACCCCGCCAAATCATTAAGCCGTTAGAAAGCACACTTTCCCTTGGAATTCTTCCCATCATAACGAAGCATTTATAAGATTGGCTTTAGTATCCTTCGTAGCACAGTGATATTTTCAGAAGAACCAAGATAAAAGACCGTAGGCGTTCTGCAAATATAAATTCACTAAACAGAGATTACGAAGAATCTTACGGATTCTATAATCGCAGTGGTGGGGAATCGTATCAAATGCGAACTAAAGGGAGTTAGGAATTTATTCCTTACTCCCTTTTTGAGGCTTTGAAGGTGAGAGACCTAAGGCTCGAACCGGTACCCCACTACAGCGATTATGGAAACATCCGTAATGATTCGTAGTAATCAGTTTGTGTCTGAGGAGTTAAATTGACTTTTATAATCATTTACAATAAGCCTACGGCTTTTATCTTTTAATTTCTTTGCTTTTTAGCTAAAAATATCACAATAAAAGCGAGGTGGTATGGTATAATAAAGCCAATCTTATGAAAGGTGGAAGGTTTATGGAACAAAAGAAATACAGCGGGAAAGAGTTCACGATGAACGTCCTTAACGCACTTGCATTAGGCGTGGTCGTTACACTTATCCCAGGAGCATTACTTGGTGAATTAGTGAAGGCGTTATTACCAGTATTCCCACAAGGCCAATTAATCATCCAAGCAACACAAGTGGCCAATACATTAATGGGGGCAATCATCGGATTGATGGTCGGCCAATTCTTCAAATTCACTCCAATTCAAACAGGAGCACTTGCATTAGCCGTGTTATTTGCAGGCGGTGTAGCAACTTTCAATCCTGACGTGAAAGGAATTATCTTTAGCGGTACAGGGGACATCATTACGATGGGACTTACTGCAGCATTAGGAGCAGCAGTTATTTTATGGATTGGCAATAAAGCCAAAGCATACTCTATTATCGTGATTCCAACGGTGTTATTAGTAGTCGTTGGTGGGGCGGGACGCCTTGCATTACCATATATCAAAACTTTAACAACATTATTAGGACAAGGGATCGGAAATCTATTATCATTACAACCAGTTATCATGTGTTTATTATTAGCCGTTATTTTCTGTATGTTAATCGTTTCTCCGTTTACAACAGTAGGGATTGCCGTGGCGATTAGTCTTAGCGGTGTAGGTTCAGGGGCAGCAAACCTTGGAATCTGTGCGGCTGGTTTCGGTCTTGCGATTGCGGGATGGAAAGTGAATCCAAAAGGAACTGCGATTGCGCATTTCATCGGTTCACCAAAAATGTCAATGGCGAATGTGTTGGCAAAACCAAAAATCTTATTACCAATGATGTGTACATCTGCCGTACTTGGTGTGTTAGCAGCTTTATTTAACATCCAAGGAACACCTCAAAGTGCAGGGTTCGGTTTCAGCGGATTAGTAGGACCAATCAATGCGTTGAACTTAGCTGAGGGCGGATGGAGTGTGATGAATATCGTTATTGTGACGCTTATTTTCGTCGTTGCGCCAATCGCGTTAAACATCGTATTCGTTCATTTATTCGAAAAAGTGTTAAAATGGATTCAGCCAGAAGATTACAAATTAACCGTTTAATAGAAAAGGGGAGTTAAAATGAAAATCGCAATTGCGGGTGCAGGAGCAATGGGGTGCCGTTTCGGGTACATGTTAACAAAAACAGGGCAAGAGGTGACGTTGATCGATGAATGGCCAGCGCACATCGAAGCTATCCAAAAGAATGGATTGAAAGTCGTTGATGGAGATAACACAGATACGATCGATATCAAGATTATTCGTCCAGAAGAAGCAACAGAAGAAGTCGATGTGGTTATCGCATTTACAAAATCAATGAAATTAGGCGAAATGCTTGAAAAGATTAAAGCGATTATCCACGAAGATACAAAAGTGCTTTGTCTTTTAAATGGTCTAGGACACGAAGACACAATGGCGAATTATGTTCCTCGTAAAAATATTATTATGGGGGTAACGATTTGGACTGCGGGTCTAATCGAACCAGGGGTAGCGCGTCTAGGCGGAACTGGTACTGTAGAAATGCAAGCGGCGGACCCAAGTGGTGTAGCGATTGCTAAAGAATTAGTAGAAGTGATGGACAAAGCGGGCTTGAACGCAAGCTACAGCGAAGATGTTCATTTCTCAACATGGCGTAAAGCGTGCGTGAATGGTACGATGAACGCAACATGTGCCATCTTAGATGCAAACATCGGCGAAGTGTTCGATACTTCAACTGCCGAAGCTATCGTAACGCAAATCATCAGTGAATTCGTTGCCGTTGCTGAAAAAGAAGGCGTGCATTTGGATCCAGCTGCAATGAAAGATTATGTGTATACAGCTTCTAATAAAGTTCGCGGACACTATCCTTCAATGCACCAAGACTTAATTCAAAACCACCGCTTTACTGAAGTGGACTTCTTGAACGGATTTGTGGCTAGAAAAGGGAAGGAATATGGTATTCCAACACCTTACTGTCAATTGATTACAGAGCTTATCCACGCGAAAGAAGATATTTTGAAAGTTAAATAGTATAGCGATATAAAAGAACAACTCTAAGAATCAGTTTAAAATTGAAAGATTAATAGTGGGGCAGCGGCGAGAGCCTGTAGTCTCTCGCCTTCGGAGCCTCAAAGTAGAAGCAAAAACTTGCAGTTTTAGCTCCTACTAATTCGCATCCGATGCGATTCCCCACTATTCTTTCAATAAACTGATTCTTTTTCATTGTTCTTTTACGTGGATAGTAGTTCTAATTATCTCTTTTGCATCAACTAACAGTTAGGTAATAAAACACAGAAAAAGGAGCGAGGCGAAGTATGCCTGCGCTCCTTTTTGTGTTTAGCGTTTGCGGTAAATCTAGGGAGATTTATAGGAAGTTTTCAACGATAATACGCACTGCTTCGAATGCGTTTTGAGATGCTTTTTCGAGTGTTTCCTCGAAGGTGTCAGGGGCATCCCCGCCCACATGGTCGCTCACACCACGTACGTTTAGTACGGGGATGTCATAGAAGCTAGCCACTTGTGCAATCGGAGCAGCTTCCATATCGCTTGCGACGATGTCTGGTAATTTTTCGCGAATGATAGTAACGGCATCTACCGAACTCATAAACGAGTCACTTGTTGCGATAAATCCGCTTTGGATGTTAAATCCACTCACTTTTTCACGGAGTAGTCCGACCACTTTTTCGTGTAAGTCTTTATCTACAGGATAGTCGGCTGGCATCTGAGGGACTTGTCCCCAGGCGTAGTCGAAGCCAGTCGCATCCACGTCGCTATAGGCGAATTTTGTAGAAACAATGACATCGGCCAAGTCGAATGCGGGATTAAAGCTTCCTGTTGTCCCGGTATTAATAATGAGGTCAGGATGAATTTTGTCGCATAACCATGCAGCAGCGGCAGCGGCATTGGCTTTTCCGATACCTGACTGTACAAGATATAAGTTCTCATGTACTTCTAGGAGTCGGATAGGACCTTTTTCAAAGACTACTTTTCCGGGTGCGAAATGCTCTTCAAATGGATGCAACTCTTCTTTCATCGCTGCAACGATAGCAATCTTCATGAATTATTTACCCCACACTTCAGAAACAGGTTTCTTCACTTCAACTTTTGTTCCTGCGAATTGTTCAGAAATGTATTTTTGGATTTC
Source organism: uncultured Streptococcus sp. (assembly GCA_902479935.1). Taxonomy (GTDB): domain Bacteria; phylum Bacillota; class Bacilli; order Lactobacillales; family Aerococcaceae; genus Granulicatella. The sequence continues at coordinate 22,692 of CABSQV010000007.1, forward strand.
TGGGTCGTGGTAGAGGTCCACTAATTTTTTGTATTCTTCTTTATCGGCATTTTCTGCTTTCACGGCAATCACGTTGATGCTTGTGATTGTAGAAGCGTCTGCTTTTTCATAGAAAAGGGAGTCTTTCAATACGTTTAAACCACCTTCAAGGGCGATTGTGTTTCCGATAGCGATTAAATCAGTGTCGTCTAATACACGTACGCTTGTAGTATCATCGATCAGTAAAAATTCAAGATTTTTCTTGTTTTCTACGATGTCGCTAGGAGTGCCAGTTCCATCTTTGAAGTCGCTTGATAATTTAATTAAACCAGCGCTTTCTAATAAGCGGAGCGCACGAGTAGTGTTATATGGGTTATCAGGTAAAGCGACTTTTGCACCGTTTGGTAGGTCGTTTAGTGATTTTACCTTTTTAGAGTAAAGCCCCATTGGTTCAATATACGTAGTGCCAACTGGAACGAGTTTGTTTGAGTTGGCTTCGTTAAATCCTTGTAAGTATCCGATTGATTGGAAGGCGTTGGCATCGACTGTTCCGTCTGCCACGCTTTCGTTCAATGGCACACCGCCGTTAATTTCTTGGACTTCGATTTTTAGGCCTGCTTTTTTCGCTTGTTCAGACTCAGCGATGTGTCTCCAGATGTCTGCGTCAGAGCCGACAGAAGCGATTTTCACTGTTTTCAGTTCTGATGCTGAAGATTGAGCGTTTGATGAGCTAGCAGTACTTGAAGCGTTATTGCCACAAGCGCCTAAGACGAATACAGCAGAAAGGGCGATAAGAGATTTAGCGATAGTTTTTAATTTCATATAGGGGGTTCCTCCAGTCTAGGTGTCTAATGTTTCTTACTGAAATAGCGTGTCGTTAAATGACTTTACGCTCGAACGGGTCGATGCTGATGCCTTGTTCTAAAACTTGTTTGGCGTATTCTTTCGCGCCAAATAATGAATGGTCGCGGTAGTTTCCGCATTGTACGGCAGAGACGCCTTGAATATCTTCGAATTGAATTTTTTCGACGATTTCTTCTAGTGTTGATTTCAATGCGTGTGCGATATCTTCAGGAGAACGTTCTTCCCAAAGGATTAAGTGGAAACCAGTACGGCATCCAAATGGAGAGATGTCGATGATTCCTTCCAAGCGGTCACGTAATAGGTCTGCTAATAAGTGCTCGAATGTATGAACGACACCTGTTGGCATTTCTTGTTTGTTTGGTTGTAAGAAGCGGATGTCAAAGTTTGAAATGACGTCTCCTTTCTTACCATGTTCGTTAGCGATTAAGCGAACGTAAGGTGCAATCACCTTGTTATGGTCTAGTGTAAAGCTTTCTACTTCAGCCATGTTGATTTCCTCCTAAGTTGTTTTGATGAAACGAAAATAAAAAAGCCCGCACTTCTAGCGCTTGCTAAAAGGACGAGTTGCAGTCGTGGTACCACCTTTGTTTGTCTTCGGGGGAGAAGACCTTTTCCGTCTAGACGGATGATTGATAACGGGAGTACCCGGATTGTCTTAAGGTTTCGGACAATCTGCTCAAAGATCATGTTCAAAAATAACGACTTGCTTACTCGCACCAACCGTAAGCTCTCTATGAAGTTTTATTTTTTACTCTTCTTTTCATTGCGTTTCAATATGTTATATAGATAGGATACTGGATAGTTTGTGAAAAGTCAATCTTAAAAACATACTTTTAGTTATAATCTTTATTTATAGTTCGTTATTCATGGTTTTTATAACTGAAAACAGATGTAAAACAATATATTGTTCGGATTTCGCTTTAACTCAACTTCCAAACGAATCATTTGGACTGTTCTTAGGCAAAAAGGTATCTAGATTGGAAAGATTATAGAATAGAGTGAAAAGTTTCACGCTTTACAGTATAATAGAACTATCTATTAAACAATGAAGGGTGACAACAATGACATTATTAGATGTACAACACGTACAAAAAGTTTATCAAACACGTTTTGGAGCCGCTGAAGTGACTGCGTTAAAAGATATCAACTTCTCAGTAGAAGAAGGCGAATATGTGGCAGTCATGGGGGAATCTGGTTCTGGTAAAACAACGCTATTAAACATTTTAGCGACACTAGACCGTCCAACTGATGGAACGGTGCTTCTAAACGGGGAAGACATTCAAAAGATTTCTGATAAAGTGTTAACAGAATTCCGTCGTGACCACTTAGGATTCGTCTTCCAAGACTTCAACTTATTAGAAACATTATCCGTGTATGACAATATGGTATTGCCACTTGTGTTAGCACGTCGTCCAATCGACGAAATGGAAAAGAAAGTTCAACCAATCGCTGAAATGTTAGGCATTGAGGACTTATTGAAAAAATATCCATATGAATTATCTGGAGGTCAACAACAACGTGTGGCAATCGGCCGTGCGATGATTACAGACCCAAGCTTACTGTTAGCCGATGAACCAACAGGGGCGTTGGACTCAAAATCAGCAAGCAATACCTTAGATTTATTCGATAAAATCAATCAAAACGGACAAACGATTTTAATGGTAACGCACAGTACTGTTGCCGCAAGTCGTGCCAAACGCGTTCTTTTCATTAAAGACGGTTTAATTTACAACCAATTGTACCGTGAAGGAAGAACGGATCAACAAATGTTTGAATTAATCTCAGAAACATTAACTGCGATGGCAAACAGAGGTGAGGAACATGTTTAATTTACTGCGTTCCATGGCGATTACGAACTTACGTAAGAACCGTGCCCTCTATGTACCATTTGCACTTGCAACGGTGATGGTGACGGTAGTTCTATATGTAACGAACGCACTGGCTGCAACACCGGAATTCGCTCATCTAGAAGGTGGGTCAGCGATGGCCAAAACTCTTGGCTTTGGTTTCGTCATCGTTCAAATCGTATCACTCGTCGTTATTTTGTATGCGAATGCCTTCGTAATGAAAAACCGTGCCAAAGAATTCGGTTTATACGGTATTCTCGGTTTGGACCGAAAGAATATTCAATTGCTCAGCTTTATTGAGTTATTTGTCTTTGCCGTTTTAAGCATTGGTGTTGGGTTAATCCTCGGTGTGATTTTCCATGCGGCATCATTTGCGATTCTATTGAAACTCATTCAATACGATATCGGTATTAAATATTCCTTCCAATTCGGAAGTATTATTGCTGTGCTGTTAACGATGGCTGCTATCTTCGTTCTTGTGTTCTTTTTAAATGCAACGAAGATTTACATGAGCCGTCCGCTTGAATTATTAAAAGAAAAGAAAAAAGGGGAGAAGAAAGGCCGCGCTGTTGCCGTTCGTGCCATCATCGGTCTTGGGATTCTTGGTAGTGCATACTATATGTCACAATCCATCGAGTCGCCTGTTAAAGCTCTCTTATACTTCTTCTTAGCAGTATTATTGGTAGTCATTGCGACTTACATTTTATTCGATGCTGGTTCGATTGCGCTTCTATCCATCTTGCAAAAGAATAAGAAGTTGTTCTATCAACCAACGAACTTTATTTCGATTTCAAACTTACAATTCCGTATGCGTAAAAATGCGGCAGGACTTGCCAGCGTGTGTATCCTTTCCACAATGGTACTTGTTACAATGGCGACAACCGTAGCGCTTCAACGTGGGACAACAGCCAGACTCGATAGCAACTATCCAACAGATTACTCTGCAGTTGCTTACTTTGTTCTAGAAAAGGATATGGATCAATATCCTCCAATCGTTCAAAAAATTAAGGAACAAACGAAAGGTCAATTGAAAGACGAGAAGACATTTTTAAACGTGCTTCGTTTCGGGCAACGTACGGAGAATGGATTCGACTTTGCGAATGTGAACTCAGGAGATAGTCCTGCAGCGATGTTCACCCTTGTTTCAGTGGACCAATATAATAAGATGTTTGGGACGAACTACACGGTTGGCGAGAAGGAAATGATTGTCGGCCATATTAAAGGAGACGTTAAACAAATTTCAGAAGTAAAGACGTATTCGGTGGTGTATAACGCGACGATTACTGTCAAAGAGATGATTGATGGGACTCCATACGCGAAAGTAATGCCGCAATTACCATATGTGGCAGATAATCAGTATGTAGGGATTGTAAAGGATCCAATGCAATATTTAAACCCAGTGGCAGGTCAAGCGATGTATTACTTTACTTGGAATACCAATACACCATTTGAGTTACGTGACGCTGAATGGGCTGCGTATAAGAATGTGAAGAGTCAATACAAGGCAGATGCGATGGCCTTAAGCAGTAAGAATGAAGAGGCTAAAACGCTCTATGCCTTCATGGGTAGCTTGCTCTTAGTAGGGGCACTTCTTTCAATCGCATTCTTCATTGGTGCAGTACTTGTCATTTACTACAAACAAATTTCTGAAGGATACGAAGACCGTGATCGTTTCGTTATCTTACAAAAACTCGGTATCGACCAAAAGACGATCAAGAAGTCTATCAACCGTCAAGTGTTGATTGTATTCTTCTTACCGCTTGTCACAGCGTTTATCCATACCGCATTTGCCTTCAAGATGTATCGTAAGATTATCGAACTCTTCGGGGTTGACGGCAGCGTGACATTAAACGCGACAATTGTGATTGGTGCGATTTTCGTTGTGGTATACCTCATCGTGTACCAAATCACTTCACGTAGTTACTATCGAATTATTAAACGTTAATCAATTCCAACTCCAAAAGAGGTTTCATTGCGAAACCTCTTTTTTTGTGCTTTTTCCAAAGTGACAAAAATGTAAGAAATGGGGATAAAATGATAGGATAGTGTCATGATTTCCCTTTATGAGTGGACTATACTAAGGTCAACAAATGAAAGTAAAGGGTGAAAACAATGACATTATTAGATGTACAACATTTACAAAAGAAATATCAAACGCGCTTTGGAGCTGCTGAAGTGACGGCTTTGAAAGACATCAGCTTCTCGGTTGAAGAAGGCGAATACGTAGCCGTGATGGGGGAATCGGGTTCGGGGAAAACAACGCTTCTAAATATCTTAGCGACTCTCGACCGTCCAACTGCCGGTTCCGTCTTTTTAAACGGAGAAAATATTCAAAATATCTCCGCTAAAGTTCTGACAGAATTCCGCCGCGACCACTTAGGGTTCGTCTTCCAAGATTTCAACTTATTAGAAACACTTTCGGTCTATGATAATATGGTGTTGCCGCTGGTACTCGCTCGTCGTCCGGTTTCAGAAATGAAGCAAAAGGTCGAACCGATTGCGCAAATGCTAGGAATTAAAGATTTACTCAAGAAATATCCTTATGAACTCTCAGGTGGGCAACAACAACGTGTGGCGATTGGCCGTGCGATGATCACAGACCCAAGTTTGTTATTAGCCGATGAACCAACTGGAGCGCTTGACTCAAAATCAGCTAGCAACACATTAGATTTATTTGATAAAATTAATCAAAACGGACAAACGATTTTAATGGTAACGCACAGTACGGTTGCTGCAAGTCGTGCCAAACGAGTTCTTTTCATTAAAGACGGCTTGATTTATAATCAATTGTACCGTGAAGGAAGAAGTGATCAACAAATGTTCGAGTTGATCTCAGAAACATTAACTGCGATGGCAAACAGAGGTGAAATCCATGTTTAAACTCATTTTTTCGATGGCAACATCGAATCTAAAAAAGAATCATTCATTATATTTGCCGTATGCACTGACGACCATTATGGTAACGATGATTCTCTATATCACGCACGCCTTATCAGCGATGCCAGAGCTTTCTACTCTTCGCGGAGGGGGAGCCATTGCGCAAACATTGGGCTTTGGAGTCATCGTGGTTCAGCTCGTGGCACTCTTGACGATTCTTTATGCGAATGCCTTCGTGACGAAAAATCGATTAAAAGAATACGGCCTATATAGCATCCTTGGACTCGACCGAAAAAACATTCAGTTATTAAGTTTCATTGAATTGCTTCTATTCTCAGTGGTCAGCGTGGGGCTAGGGGTTGTGCTTGGAATCGTGTTCCATCGCTTCTCGTTTGCCGTTTTATTGAAGCTCATTCGAATTCCAATCGGCATCGAGTATTCGATGCAACTCGGTAGCGTCGGTTTTGTACTGATTTCGATGGCGTTTATTTTCGGGGTTGTCTTCTTCTTAAATGCGACAAAGATGTACATGAGCCGCCCGTTAGAAATGCTTTCTGAGAAGAAAAAAGGAGAAACGAAGGGACGCTTTATCCTTCTTCGCGCACTCATTGGTGCAGGGCTTCTCGGGGGCGCGTATTATATGTCGCAAACGATTGAAGCACCTGTTGCAGCGCTATATTCCTTCTTCGTAGCGGTTCTATTAGTTGTTTTAGCAACGTATATTTTATTCGACGCAGGTTCGATTGCGCTTCTTTCGCTTTTACAAAAGAACAAACGTCTCTTTTACCAACCAACGAATTTTATTTCGATTTCTAATTTAAAATTCCGTATGCGTAAAAATGCTGCGGGACTTGCAAGTATTTGTATTTTATCAACGATGGTACTTGTCACATTAGCTACAACGGTCGCTTTGCAAACAGGGACAGCCGATTTATTAAAGAAAAGCTATCCAACAGATTATTCGGCAACGGCATTCGTCGAAGATGCTTCTACGATTCGCCGACTTTCAGAACAAATCAGCAAGATGAAGGCGCAATCGAAAGGGACTGTTTCGAATGAAATGAATTATCTCAGCGTGCTTCGTGCTGCAAAGAGTATGGAGGGCGGTGTGGACATCGAGGGGGTATATCCAGGAGATAGCCCAGCTGCATTTATTACTTTCCTTTCTGCGGATGATTACAATCGTATCTTTGGGACGAATTTTCAGCTTGGTGACAACGAAGCCGTTTTAGGACTGGTTAAAGGAGACGACAAAAATGTTTCGACTATCCGCGTGAACGGACAATTGACACTTCAAGTCAAAGAGATGATGGCTACTAGCGACTTTAAAGAAAAATTGCCACAATTGCCATATGTTGCAGATAACGTTTATGTAGCCGTTGTAAAGGATCCAACAAAGATGATAGACAGTAAACTTGGCCGTGGATTCTATTACGCATTGTGGAATACATCGACAGACATTCAGGCTAAAACAGAAGAGTTTGAGGCCTACGCCAACGTGCTTGAAGCAAGCAATGACGACTCCATCACGGTTGGAAGTAGAGAGGATGCGGCCAAAGACATCTACGGATTTATGGGAAGTTTACTCTTTGTAGGGGCACTTCTGTCAGTTGCGTTCTTCATCGGTGCAGTCCTTGTCATTTACTACAAACAAATTTCTGAAGGATACGAAGACCGTGACCGTTTCGTTATCTTACAAAAACTCGGTATCGATCAAAAGACCATCAAGAAATCCATCAACCGTCAAGTGCTAATTGTCTTCTTCTTACCGCTTGTCACAGCGTTTATCCATACAGCGTTTGCCTTCAAGATGTATCGTAAAATCATTCAGCTCTTTGGGGTTGACGGTAACGTAACGCTAAACGCGACAATTGTGATTGGAGCTATATTCGTTGTGGTGTATCTCATCGTGTACCAAATCACTTCACGTAGTTACTATAAAATTATTAAACGTTAATAGATTTTGTTCACAAACCATGAAGGGTTTTAGTAGGAAACCCTACTTTAAAAAGGTTTGTATAAGTTCGAAAATTCGTAAAAAGGGCGAGGTTTTCTCGTCCTTTTTTTGTGCTCAAAAACGGGATAACTGTCCACAATAAAAAGCTTTCATAAATTTTACTTTTTCAGTTTTCAGTTTCTAAAAAACATGGTAGAATAGAATGTATTGAAGTAAAAGAAAAACTGGAGGATTCGTCATGATCGATGTTATTGACTTAAACAAAGTATTCGATAACGGCTTTGAAGCATTAAAGTCAGTAAATTTCTCAATTGAACAAGGAGACTTAGTATGTTTACTAGGACCTAGTGGTTGCGGGAAATCAACAATTTTAAACTTAATCGCAGGATTATTAACACCAACAGGAGGAGACATCCAATTTAAAGGACAATCAGTTGTTACAACTGAACCTAAAGACCGTAATATCGGATTCGTATTCCAAAACTATGCGTTATATCCACATATGACAGTGTTAGAGAACATCATGTTCCCACTAACAGTTGGTAAAAACAAAATTTCTAAAGAAGAAGCTCAAAAAATTGCAGAAGAATATATGCAATTAACAAATATTGAAGAGTTAGCAGGTAAAAAACCTGGTACTTTATCAGGGGGGCAACAACAACGTGTGGCTATCACTCGTGCGCTTGTTCAAAAACCTGAAGTGCTCTTACTAGATGAGCCATTAAGTAACTTGGATGCTCGTTTACGTTTGAAAATCCGTGAAGAAATCCGTCGTCTTGTAAAAGAGGTAGGAATCACAACAATCTTCGTAACGCACGACCAAGAAGAAGCTTTATCTATCTCAGATAAAATCATTCTTTTAAACGAAGGGTACATTCAACAACATGATGACCCACAAAACTTATACCTAGAACCAAGTAACTTATTCGTTGCGAAATTCATCGGTAACCCAATTATCAACATTACAGAAGTAGAAATTAAAGACGGCGTGATTACTCACCCTTCATTTAACATTCCAACTTCTGAATTATCACAAGACCGCAAACGCCAAGAATTAGCAGATGGTCACTATTACTTAGGAATGCGTCCTGAAGACGTAGTTCCTTCTTCTGAAGGTGAACAAGGGCACTTCTCTACAACTATTAGCGGCGTAGAATTAATCGGACGTGAACGTATTCTTCACTTCCCATTAGGCGAACAATTCTTGAAATCAATTGTAAGTGTGGAACATAAGATTGAAGAAGGAGACACACTTTCATTCCAATTACTAAAACACAAAATCTTCTTATTCGATAAAGATGGAGCGCGTGTTTACTAATGAGAAAATATAATCCAGAGAACCAACCTAAAGCTTGGTTATTCCTTCTCCCATCTTTAGGAGTGATTCTTCTCTTTAACATTTATCCATTACTTCGTTCGTTCTGGATGAGTTTCCAAAAAGGGTCACTATTAAAATTACAATACACTGGTTTAGACAACTACCAAAAAGTAATTGCGGACCCTGTATTCCATAAAGCGTTACTCAACACAGCACTGTATGCATTCGCAGTAGTGCCAGTAGCGTTATTAATCTCAGTCATCATTGCATGGATTATTTTCGAGAAGATTAAACGTAAAAGCTTCTTCGAAACAATCTTCTTCATGCCTTACGTTACAAGTACAATCGCTATCGGGATTGTGTTCCGTTACTTCTTCAATGGAGACTACGGAATTATCAACTTCTTCCTTGGCTTGATTGGGATTCCAGCCGTGAACTGGTTGGATAACGTAAACATGAGTATGCCAACACTGATTATCTTCGGGGTTTGGACAAGTTTAGCGTTCAATATCATCATCCTCTTAGCAGGATTACGTAATATTGATCCTGAGCATTTCAAAATTGCGAAAATGTTTGGTGCGACAGACCGAGAAATCTTCTGGCGTATTACATTCCCGCAATTAGTTCCAACAATTGCCTTCCTTTCAACGGTTAACTTAATCGGGGCATTCAAAGTGTATACACAAGTGTATGCATTATTTGGCGGAACTGCTGGTCCAGCAAACTCAGCAACAACAGCTGTGTACTATATTTACGACAAGTTCCATGTGGCAGGAAGACCAGGGGTTGCCATGGCAGCAACTGTAATCTTGTTTGCAATCATTCTTTTTGCAACATTCCTCCAAAACAAATTCTTGAGAAAGGCGGAGGGATAAGAAGATGAAAAAAGTTTTTAACGTATTTTCAATCACGCTTTTAATTTTCTTAGCGTTGATTACAGTATTCCCATTCATTTACATGGTGTTGACCGGGTTAATGACATACGCAGAAGCGACAAGTATTCCACCGTCATTCATCCCAAGCGAATTCAAATTTAGTAACTACTTAGAAGTATTTAGCCGTGCGCCATTCCTACGTTACTTCGGAAACACATTATTCGTGTCTCTATTTACAACAGTGGCAACAGTGATTACTTCATTACTAGCAGCCTTTGCCGTAACAAGTTTACAGTTCAAAGGGAAAAACATTGTCATGATGATTTTAGTTTCACTATTAATGGTTCCTTACGAATCAATCATCTTTACAAACTACCAAACAATCGCTCAATTAGGGTTATTAAACACTTATGTAGCGTTAATCATTCCGTTCTTAACAAGTATCTTCTATATTTACTACTTGAACGGATACTTAAAAGGAATCCCAAGTACATTCTACAAAGCCGCTAAAATTGATGGTGCGAGTGATTTAGAATACATCCGCCGTATTTTAGTGCCAATGTGTAAACCAGCATTGGTAACAGTAGGGATTTTAACATTCATCCAAAGCTGGAATTCATTCCTATGGCCATTATTGGTTACAAACACGAAAGAATTCCGTCTATTAAACAACGGACTTTCTGCCTTCACGACAGAATCCGGAAGTGATGTTCACTTACAAATGGCCGCAGCAACTCTAACGGTTATCCCAATTCTGTTAATTTACTTTGTATTCAGAAAAGAAATTATTAGAGGGGTTGCGAAGAATGGTATCAAAGGATAAAACATCGATTACCTTTTATAGCGGTATTTTAACGATTGGTGGAACGGTCATCGAAGTAGCCTATAAAGATAGTCATATCTTTTTCGACTTCGGGACTGAGTTTTTACCAGAATTAGAATTGCCCGATGAATCGGTGCAAACACTCACAGATCATAAAGTGATTCCACATTTAAAAAATATGTACGATGCACGTATCCCTTACAAATACGAAGGGGATGAAGATAAAGACTATGCCAATACGGCGGTCTTTATCTCACATGCGCATTTGGATCATACAAGAATGTTGAATTATTTAGACCCAAGTATTCCTTTATATACATTGAAGGAAACAAAAATGATTGTAAATTCGCTCAACCGCAATGGTGTATTCTTACTACCATCGCCGTTTGAAGACGATACATTTACAAGAGAGATGATTGGGTTAGATGCAGGCGATGTGATTAAAGTTGGAGAAATCGAAGTAGAAATCGTGCGTGTCGACCATGATGCGTATGGGGCTGCTGCTTTAATCATTAAAACACCTGGACATCATATTACGTATACAGGGGACTTACGACTTCACGGGCATAACGCTGAAGATACAATTGAGTTTTGTAAGAAGGCAAAACATACGGACATCTTAATGATGGAAGGTGTATCGATTAGCTTCGGGGACCGTAAAGAGGTTGAAGACGAAATTAAACCTGAAAACGAGGAAGATGTGATTCGTCATATCGCTCGCCTCGAACAAGAAAATCCAAATCGACAAATCACATTTAATGGCTATCCAGCGAATGTGCGTCGTTTTGAAAAAATCGTCGAAGGAACAAGCCGTACCGTTGTTCTTGAAGCAACGATGGCCGCACTTCTTAAAGAAGTATTCCAAAAGGATGCTCATTACTACTATAGAGACGGGGCTCCAAAACTCGACGAACTTGATCCTACTTTAGAAATTTCATATCAAACGTTGTTAGAGGATACTTCGAAGTACCTATGGCAAGCAGTCGACCATTTCGAACGTTTGCAAGAGGGAAGCTTATACATCCACAGCGATGCGCAGCCTTTGGGGGACTTTGATCCGAACTATCAACCGTTTCTAGATTTATTGGCGGAAAAACACATTGAGTTTGTACGCCTATCTTGCTCAGGTCACGCAAAACCGGACGACTTAGACCGCATTATTGCGATGATTGAGCCTAAATGTTTGGTTCCAATTCATACGTTAAAACCAGAACTTCTGGTGAATCCGTATGGTGACAGAATATTGCCGTACCGCGGCGAAAAAATTGTGTTGTAAAAACTATATAACAAAAGGAGAAGAAAAATGAAATTCAAATCTTTAGTAAAAGCGACACTAGCAACAGCATCAGTTGTGGCGTTAACAGCGTGTGGAGCTAACTCATCAAACAACGGCTCTTCACAACAAGCTGAAACTAAAAAAGACATCGTAACAGAGGTTAAATCAGAAACTACAATCACTTTCTGGCATGCTATGAACGGTCAGCAGGAAAAAGCTCTTCAAAAATTAACAGAAGACTTCATGAAAGCTAACCCAAATATCAAAGTAGAGTTACAAAACCAATCTCAATACAAAGATTTACAAGCAAAAATTAACGCAACTTTAACTTCACCAAAAGACTTACCAACAATCACTCAAGCATATCCAAACTGGTTATACAATGCTGCTGAGCAAGGTACATTGGTAGACTTCAAACCATATATTGAAAACGAAACAATCGGATTCAAGAAAGGTGAAGAAATCCGTCCAGAATTAATGGAAGGTGCTAAAATCAAAGGAGTACAATACGGTATTCCATTCAACAAATCTACAGAAGTATTATTCTACAATGCAGATTTATTGAAACAATACGGTGTTAAAGTTCCAACTACTTTAGATGAATTAAAAGAAGCAGCTAAAACAATTTACGAAAAATCTAACCACGAAGTTGTTGGTGCTGGTTTCGACTCATTAAACAACTACTATGCAATTGGTATGAAGAACAAAGGCATTGACTTCACTAAAGAATTAGACTTCGCAAGTGACGCTTCAAAAGAAGTTGTTAAATACTATGCAGACGGAATCCGTGATGGATACTTCCGTACTGCTGGTTCAGATAAATACTTATCAGCACCATTCCAAAACAAAAAAGTAGCTATGTATGTTGGTTCAACAGCTGGTGAATCATTCGTAGCTAAAGGTGCTAAAGAAGCTGGTTTCGAATACGGAGTAGCTGTTCGTCCTGAAAAATACGACCTACAACAAGGTACTGATATTTACATGTTCGAAGGTTCTACAACTGAAGAACAACGTACAGCAGCATTCTTATACTTGAAATTCTTATCTTCAGCTGAATCTCAATTATACTGGGCACAACAAACTGGTTACATGCCAACAATTGCTTCAGTGTTAGAACAAGATGCATACAAGAATTCAGGTTCTAAAGTTCCTAAAATCTTAGCAGATGCTACTAAGAATTTATTCTCAATTCCTGTAGTTGAAAACTCTGATCCTGCATACTCAGAAGTTCGTACGATTTTAGAAAAAATCTTCAAGACTGAAAATGGAAATGTAGATCAATTAGTTACAGATTCTAAAGCACAATTTGATGCTGCGTGGAATCAATAATCACATATAAGTTCATTCACAACACAATCACAACGAAAGCCTGGGGAATTTTCCTCAGGCTTTTTGTGTGGAATGAGTGTATGTGCTGTATAGTGAGTAAGTGCTGTAAGGCCCCTTCGGGGGAGGCTTTTAGGTGTATGGGGTGTGGTGGTGGATTGCTTTAGAAACAAGCGGTTTTTATTGTTGAAAGAATATTAGTGAGCCACCGACTCGAGCCTAGGGTCTCTCGTCTTTGAAGCCTCAAAGAGACACTAACGAATGGATTCGTAAGTGTCACTAATTCGCATTCAATGGAACCACTCACTAATCTTTCAACAAAACCGCTGTTTCTGTCGCAATCGATGTACAAGGCGTACACCTAAAAGCCTCCTGAAGAGATTTCCACACAACAAAGCTGAGGGAAGTTGAGAGGCTTTCTTTAGATTGTGTTCCTCATTCACGAAGGACCGGTACGGTGGATGGGGTGAACGCGTTTCATGGAGAGTGTGCTATAATGGGGCGACAAGAGAGGTGAGTCGGATGCGGTATGTCCTTTTATTAAGAGGAGTCAATGTTGGTGGCAAAAATAAAGTCGTGATGAGTGAACTGAAGGAATTGCTCAAACGTGAAGGGTTCATCGATGTGGATTCGTACATTAATAGCGGGAACTTGTTTTTTGCAAGCGATGAGAGTGTAGAAAATATCGTTTTGAAAGTTGAAAAGATATTAGAAGAGAATTATGAGTTTTCGATTCCGTTTGTGCTGCTTTCAAAAGAGGAGTACTTAGAAGAAATGGCGGGGCTTGCGGAATGGTGGAAGGATGAGTTTGCCAGAAAAGATATTTTGTTTTTCTCACGTGAGACAGATGCGAGTGAAGTTATCCGATTTGTAGAAGAATCGGAGTTTTATAATGAAAGAGTCTATATCGGGAAATGTGCAGTCTTCTGGGCGAAAATCGATGAGGCAGAGTATCAAAAAACGACTTACCATAAAAAGATTTTGAAGCAACCATTTTATAAGACGATTACGATTAGAAATGGGAAGACATTTGATAAAATCGCAGAAATATTGCAGACAGAGAAACCTTTGTGATAGGGCTTTTTTATGGTACAATAGTGTGTGAATTTGTAGAAAGTGAGGCGCATTATGGAAATTAAAATTATTGAAACTAGTGATATGCATGGGTACGTGTTACCGACAAACTATACAGAAAGAAACATGGACTTAGGATTCAGTACGGCGAAGGCTGCGACTGTGATTCGTCGATTAAAAGAAGAAGCGAACGGGCCTGTGATTCAAATCGAAAATGGGGACTTCATTCAAGGATCACCATTAAGCTACTATGTTCGTAAACAAGATTCAAAAGTAGCAAGTGATTTAACAAAAGTATTGAACTATTTAAACTATGACTTAGGAATTCTAGGAAATCACGAGTTTAACTATGGGTTGGACTACTTAAGAGAAGCGATTGCGTCTTATAACCACCCAATTCTTTGCTCAAACATTTTAACAAAAGATGGAAAGCCAGCGTTTGGCGAACCTTATAAAGTGTTTGAGAAAGACGGCGTGAAAATCGCAGTTTTAGGGATTACAACGCCATATATTCCAAACTGGGAACAACCTGCAACGGTGAAAGATTTAGTATTCGTAAGCGCATTAGAAACAGCGAAGAAATACGTTCCAGAAATGCGTAAAGTGGCGGATGTTGTCGTTGTAACTTACCACGGAGGATTCGAGTGCGACCTTTCATGTGGGGACCCAACGGAACTTTTAACAGGAGAAAACGAAGGGTATGCGATTGCGACGCAAGTAGAAGGAATCGATGCGTTAGTGACAGGACACCAACACCGTGTGATTGCACAAAAAGTGAATGGCGTGCCAGTGATTCAACCAGGATACCGCGGCGCTTATGTAGGTGAGATTAGCTTAGAAGTGGAAAAAGTGGACGGTAAGTACACAGTCATCTCAAGCGAAGCGAAACTTCACCCAACAGAAGACGTTCCAGCAGATCCAGCCGTATTAGAAATGTTTAGCGACTTGCAAGCAGAAGTGGAAGATTGGTTAGATACTCCAGTAGGAAAAGTGGTTGGAGATATGACCATTAAAGATCCACATGCCGCGCGTTTAAGCGAGCATCCATATATTGAATTTATCAATAAGGTTCAAATGGAAGCTAGCGGTGCAGATATCTCAGGAACTGCGTTATTCAACAATGACGGTCGTGGATTTAACTCAGAAATCCGTATGCGTGACGTGATTACAAACTACATTTATCCAAATACTTTAGCCGTTCTAAAAGTGAGCGGTGAAGACTTAAGAAAAGCTCTTGAACGTGTGGCGACTTATTTCATCGTCGAAAACGGACAAGCAGTCTTCAATCCTAAATATGTGGAACCAAAACCTCAATTCTATAACTACGATATGTACGAAGGAATTGAGTACACATTAGACTTCACTAGACCATTCGGCGACCGTGTGACTCGTTTAGAGTATCATGGCAAACCTGTTCAAGATACGGATGAATTAGAAGTAGTAACAAACCAATATCGTGCTGTTGGTGGCGGAAACTATAGTATGTTTAAGCCGGAGAAGATTGTGCGTGAGGTGCAGATCGACATGACGGAGCTCATTGCGGAATACTTGCGCAAACATCCAGTCATCGAAGCAACAGTCAACAACAACTTTAAGACTGTGGTGGGATAATAAAATATGAAAAAAGCTACGCTTTATTTTCGGATAAACCCATAGTAGCCAATATAGCTGTACCGGATTGAGCCAAGGTCTCAATCCTATCGAGCCTCAAACGGATGGTAGGAAATGAATTTCCAACCATCCGTAATTCGCATCGATTACTCATCGCTATAATGGCTACTATGTTATCCGAAAACGCGTAGCTTTTTATATTTGCCTCTTAATGTTGTTGTGTTGCTTCGATGAAGTGAGTGCAAGTATTCCTTCATTCGAAAGAGGAATGTGCTTAAAATGGATTGGAGATTCTTATGTTGAGATTGCGAAAAGTTTAGGATTTTGTTAGGGAATGTTACGGTATAGGCGGGATATGGTATGATGAAGGCACTGTATTGCAAAGTGAGGTTTTGTGTGTGAAGTTAAAGAAATGGTCGTGGATTGGGCTATTGATGTTATGCGTAGCGATGTTAGTAGGGTGTGCGGATCACACGAGTCGTGGGTATCTTGAAGAGCTGGCTGGGAAAGAATTGAGCCGTGTTTATCCGACAAAAAATATTGAAGATTTATTTGAGCAGTTTCCGAATGGATTTACCGTAAGTCAGATGCGTGTAGTCGGTGACTCGAATGTATTTGTTTATCTTGAGGCTAGGGAAAAAGGGAAGCCGCTAGTTGGAACGATTAAGCAGCTCAATTCTAAAACTAAGGAAGAGGAAAAAAGCCTGACGTTGCAATATGTGGATGGGAAGTTTGTTTTTGAAAATGAAGAAGAGGCAAAAAAACTCTGGCCACAAGGAAAGTTCTTATTCCAGGAATTGCAATTGAATAAAGATATTTTGGCAAAGGCAAAATTGCGAGAGAATATTTATACGAAGAAAGAAGAAAGTCCTACTGGGGATAATACATTTTATCTGAAATATAGTATTCAACTTCCAGTGGTCAGTCGGATTTTGGGGATAGACGAGTCGCAGCCGGTAGAGCTCTTTATCTTTGGTCGTGACGAGTCCGATGGCTTCGTATATGAAATTGGAACGGAGCAAGATCATCAAACGACTTTATGGGAAATGATACGAGAAATTAGGAAATAGATGGTTTTCTGTAAATTGGAAAGATGTTACAATGAAAACGAGGTGAGTGTATGCAAACAATATTGATTGTCGAAGATGAAAAAGTCATTCGTGATGCAATTGTACAAGAATTGGAAAAATGGAATTATGAAGTGGTTGTGGTGGAAGACTTTTCGCAAGTGTACACTCAATTTTTAGCAGTTAATCCGCAGTTGGTGATTTTGGATATTACATTGCCATTCTATAATGGCTATTATTGGTGCCAAGAGATTCGTAAGGTGTCTCAGGTGCCGATTATGTTCTTGTCGTCCAGGGATCAAGCGATGGATATTGTGATGTCGATCAATATGGGCGCGGATGATTATATGACAAAACCATTTGAGCCGAGTGTATTGGTCGCAAAAATCCAAGGGATGATGCGTCGTAGTTATGAGTTTGTGCAACAGAAAGATTGGCTGGAATATAAGGGGATTGCCTTGCAACTTGGAAGCGGAAAAGTTTCATATGAGGGTAATGTTATTGAATTGTCGAAGAATGAATTTATTATTTTGCGTGTACTGTTTGAAAAACAAGGCGATATTGCGCCGAGGGAAGATTTAATGAATGCATTGTGGAATAGCGATGTGTTTGTCGATGATAATACCTTGTCCGTGACGGTTGCTCGTTTGCGGAAGCGCCTTGGCGAAATCGGGTTGGAAAAATTAATCACGACGAAAAAAGGCGTCGGGTATGGATTGGCGGAAGTGATTGAATGAAGACAAAAGTGGAATTTAGTATGGCTTGGTTCAAATCGCATGCCTTCTTACTCGGAGCGTTGGCCTTCATCGAAGTGTTTTCGATTGGGTTCTTCTTCGTCTTTAATTGGCTAAATTCAGAAGTCGGCTATTATTTATTTTTGCTAGCCTTTTTCCTTTTGGTAGTCGCTGGTGCACTTTTGTGGCACGATTGGAAAAAGTACAGAGAAGTCGTTCGAAGTTTGCAGCAGGAAGTGACGACATTAGACGAAGGGTTTTCGCCTGTTGTGAGTCATTTATATGAGGCCATCCAACAAGAAAAGTCGGATATGCGAGGGTTAAGTACGAAGATGAAGCAACTTCGCAAGGAAGATGTGGACTACTATACTTTATGGGCGCACCAAATTAAAACGAGTATCGCCGCGAGCCAGTTGTTGATTCGTGAGTTGCCGCAAACGTCTGAGAAATCTTTATTGAGTCAAGAACTCGTTCGGATTACGACTTATACAGAATTAGCACTGCATTACGTTCGAATGGAAAGTTTCCATCAAGACTTATCGATTTCAACGATTTCTATCGATGAAGTGATTCGTCCGCTCTTGAAGAAATATGCGACTTTCTTTATTTCGAAGAAATTGCATTTGGACTATGTTCCAACTGAGAAAAAGGTGGTCACGGATTCGAAGTGGTTAGGCGTTATCGTCGAGCAAGTGTTATCGAATGCAGTGAAATATACGCCTGAAGATGGAACGATTCGTATTCTTTTTGAAGGAGATACGTTAAAGATTGAAGATACGGGAATCGGGATTGCTCCTTACGATATTAAACGGATTTTTGAACGTGGATTTAGTGGCTACAATGGTCGTGTGAACCACCAATCGACAGGGCTAGGGCTCTATTTATCTTCAGAGATTGCCAAACGTTTAGGCGTTACGCTTAGTGTAGACTCGACAGTTGGAGAAGGGACAACGGTTCATATTCAGATTCCGTCTGAAGTGATACAAGTGAAAGATTAATGGAAAACGAGGGCAACCCCTCGTTTTTTTGTGCAAACAATCGTGTTTTTTGCTAAAAAAGTTAACGATGACACGCCCGGATGTGTTATAATTGTAATGATAACAATATCGTTTGAGATAGGAGAATGACAATGGCAGTAGATCAATTAGAATTAGTCGTCATTACAGGTATGAGTGGGGCAGGGAAAACTGTTGCAATGCAAAGTTTCGAAGACATGGGATATTTCTGTGTCGATAATATGCCACCAAGTCTTCTACCAAAATTTTGGGAATTAGTAAAAGAATCAGGAAAAATTACAAAAATTGCGCTCGTAATTGACTTACGTTCACGCGCGTTCTTTGATGAAATCATGTCCGCTATTGCAGGCCTTGATAACACATCATTTATTACAACGAAAATTTTATTCTTAGAAGCGAGCGATGATGCGCTTGTTTCACGTTACAAAGAAACAAGAAGAACACACCCTCTTGCTGGAGAAGGGCGTATTTACGATGGCATTATTGCGGAACGTCGTTTATTACAAGATATTAAGACACGTGCACAAAAAGTGATTGATACAACAAATCTATCTCCTCGTAAGTTACGTGAAGAAATCATGCAAGCTTTCTCAACAGGTACGGAAGGAGTCTTCACGATTCAAGTCATGTCATTTGGATTTAAATACGGGATTCCAATCGATGCGGATGTCGTGATGGATGTACGTTTCTTACCAAATCCACACTATATCCCTGAGTTACGTCCATTAACGGGACTAGATGAGCCAGTGTATGATTACGTGATGAGTCAACCTGAAGCGAAGACGTTCTATCATAAATTGATGGACTTACTCGACTTCTCAATTCCAGGCTACAAAAAAGAAGGAAAATCGAGCGTGACAATTGCCATCGGATGTACAGGTGGTCAACACCGTTCTGTAGCCTTTGCGGAACGTATCGGACGTGAATTATTATCAGACTCTTACAACGTGACAATCTCTCACCGCGACAAAGATCGTCGTAAAGAAGGGAATGGACGCTCATGATGTTTGAGGTAACACCGAACCCTCCGAGGAAGAAAGGCCCGAAAATCACCGTTATTGGTGGAGGGACAGGGCTTCCAGTTCTACTGAGAAATCTTCGGAAGAGAGATGCGGATGTAACTGCGGTTGTAACGGTTGCCGATGATGGTGGAAGTTCAGGAATCATTCGAGATTATATGAACGTTGTACCACCAGGAGATATTCGGAACTGTATGATTGCTCTTTCTCCGATGAACGCTTTACAAAAAGAAATCTTCCAATATCGTTTTAATTCCGACGACCAATTCTTCGCTGGACATGCGATTGGAAACTTAATCATTGCGGCCTTAACAGAGATGCGTGGAAATATTTTCGACGCGATCCGTCTCCTAAGCCGTATGATGGTAGTGGAAGGGCATGTGTACCCTGCCGCTGAAGAACCACTATTACTGCGCGCAGAATTCCAAGATGGAACGATTGTAGACGGTGAGTCTAAGCTCGTAAAATATCGCAAGAAGATTAAGCGAGTTTCCGTGCATTGTTACGACGAGAATCGTGAGCTCGATGAAAGCCGAACTCCAATGGCGGCACGTGAAGTCATCAATGCGATTATGGAAGCCGATATGGTTGTATTAGGGCCGGGTAGTCTTTATACTAGTATCTTGCCGAACTTAATGATTAGTGATATTGGTCAAGCCGTTTGTGAAACGAAAGCGGAAGTAGTGTACATCTGTAACATCATGACGCAACTTGGTGAAACGGAACACTTTACCGATGCAGATCATGTACGCGTGTTACATGACCATTTAGGAACTCAGTTCATCGACACCGTCCTCGTGAATACAGAGGCAGTGCCAGAAGAGTACTTAAACCAACAAAAGAACGAAGAGTATCTTTACCAAGTGAAGTACGACTTCCAAGGATTGCGCGACGAGGGATGCCGAGTAGTGTCGTCTGACTTTATTAAATTACGCGAAAAAGGCGTATACCATGATGGTGAAAAGGTCATCGACGAATTATTCCGTCTTCTACAAAGTGCACGAATTGAATAATACCGAATAAAATAGGAGCCAAGACTTCCTCTTGGCTCCTTCAACATGACTAGAAGAGAAAGGAGGAGGCCTGTGTCCTTACTATCATTTGCTGCAGAAACAAAACAAGAACTAACGCAACTAGAAGTGCAATATGACTATTCAAAATATGAACTTGCGGCGCTCATTCGAATGAATGGGGCGGTTGGGATTTTGAATCGTCAATTGATTTTAAATATCCAAACGGAAAACGCGACGATTGCCAGACGAATTTATGTACTCTTGAAGAAGTATTATCAAGTGGAAAGTGAACTCTTGGTTCGCCGTAAGATGAAACTGAAGAAGAACAATGTGTATATCGTACGTTTGAAACATGGAACAGAAGAGATTTTGGAAGACTTGAATATCAAGTCGAGCGGCTTATTTAATATGCGCGTTCCAGAAAATGTTCGTGAAGACGAAGAGAAGATGCGTGCCTACCTTCGTGGGGCGTTTCTGGCTGGAGGTTCGATTAATGACCCGAAAACGAGCCGTTATCACTTAGAGATTTATTCGATTTATGAAGAGCATAACGACGATATTTGTCAGATGATGAATGCGTTTGGGTTGAATGCCAGAACGATTGAGCGTCGTAAGGGGTATATCACGTACTTGAAAGAAGCCGAGAAAATTGCAGACTTCCTTGCCGTGATTCATGCTTCCAAGGCGATGCTACATTTTGAAGATATCCGAATTATTCGAGATATGCGAAATACGGCGAATCGTTTAGTAAACTGCGAGAACGCTAATATTAATAAAGTGGTGAATGCAGCCACTCGTCAAATCGAAGAGATTCAATACATTGAAGATACGGTAGGACTCGACGCCTTGCCGGATAAATTATCGGATATTGCAAAAATCCGTTTAGAGAATCCAGAAATTAGTTTGAAAGAGTTAGGCGAAATGTTACCTTCTGGGCCTATCTCAAAATCAGGGGTAAACCACAGACTGCGTAAGATTTCTGAATTTTCTCAAAAATTGAGAGAAGAAGGAAAAGCCAATTAGAGGAAGTGCGGCGTAGCTTACTATAGAAAAAACTATAGGAGGTTCGTCTTATGAACTTAGTATCTTTAATTGGTCGTGTTGTCAAAGAGGTAGAGGTGCAACAGCTTCAACCTTCCGGAAAGAGTGTGTTTAATAATACCATCGCGGTGCAAAATGTATACCGAAATAGCGATGATTCTTATCATTCACACTTTATCCAAGTGGTCGCTTGGGGCAAAATTGCAGAGCGTATCGGTAAGTTTGTCAAAAAAGGGGACCGCATTGGCGTGGAAGGACGACTTAACACGCGTCGCTACACTAACAAGAATCATCAAGAAGTGTATGTGACCGAAGTGGTGATTGAGGAAGTGTACTTCTTAGAACGGAAACACGAAACAGAAGAGGACGGAGCGAGTCCTTTTGAAGATCCGCAAAGTTTGTTTGTGGAATAGTGAAAGGAGAGAAATTCCTTCACGTGACAGTTTAAATGAAGGAGTTTTTCGAGTGATTATATTTATTAACGGGATAGCCATTGTCGTTGGTGCGCTTGCGGGTGTATTTTTACGCCATATTATTTCAGAGCGCTTCGCACAACATATCATGCAAGGGTTAGCGCTTTGTGTATTCTTAGTCGGAATTAAAGGCGCAATTCAAATCCCGAACAGCTTGCTTATGATTTTATCGCTAGTATGCGGTGGGGTTGTCGGAGAAGGGCTTCAAATGGAGGAGCGAGTACGTAAGTTCTCAGACTGGCTTCAGGAGAAGGCTTCAAAAGGCAAAGAAAACAATTTAAATATCGGTGAAGGATTCGTTGCTGCAGTGATGATTTTCTGCGTGGGGGCACTTGCTACAATGGGATCTATCCAGTTAGGAATTACTGGAGATACAACGTTGCTTCAAACGAAGTCCGTATTAGATGGGATTACTTCTATCTTCCTTGCGGCGACGGAAGGAATTGGAGTTGGACTTTCAGCAGTGGCGGTAATTGCATATGAGTTAATTTTAGTGGGATTATCTCAACTAGTGGCTCCGCATTTAAATGATGTGGTAACCGTATCGATGTCCGCAGTGGGGTCGGTTCTTTTAGTCGGCTTAGCAATGAACTTACTTGGCATTACGAAGATTAAAGTGTTAAACTTCTTGCCAGCCATCTTTATGCCGATTTTACTTGTACCGCTATTTGCGTTATTTTAAGACAATGAAAAACACCGTACCAAGAAATTTTCTTGGTACGGTGTTTTGTTGTTTTATTTAGTTGTTTTCTGCTTCTAATTTTTCGAAAGCATCGTTTAAGATAGATTTCAATGTTTTTGCAGATAAGTCCATTTTCTCTTGTTCAGAGTCAGCTAGAGGGATTTCGATGATTTGACGAATTCCTTCACGTCCGATAACGGCTGGAGCTCCGATAAAAATATCATCTTGACCGTATTGACCTTCAAGGTATACCGATAATGGGAAGATGGCTTGTTCATTGTTTAAGATGGCTTTTGTAATACGCGCTAAAGTAGCACCGATACCGTAGTAAGTCGCACCTTTTTTAGCGATGATTTCATAAGCCGCGTCACGTACTTGGAAGAATACTTCAACTAATTTTTCTTCATCAACGTGTGGATTTTGACGAACCCATTCATAGATTTGTAAACCGCCGACGTTTGTATGTGACCAAACTGGGAATTCAGTATCCCCGTGTTCACCCATGATATATCCGTGAACGTTACGTGCGTCAACGCCAACTAATTCAGCGATTGTTTGACGGAAACGAGCACTGTCTAAAGAAGTACCAGATCCGATAACGCGTTCTTTTGGAAGTCCTGAGAATTTCCAAGTTGCGTAAGTTAAGATATCTACTGGGTTAGACGCCATTAAGAAGATTCCGTTGAATCCGCTCGCCATAATAGAGTCTACGATGTTTTTCAAGATTTTTAAGTTTTTAGATACTAAGTCCAAGCGAGTTTCGCCAGGTTTTTGAGGAGCTCCTGCTGTGATACATACGATATCTGCGTCGTGGCAGTCTTCATATGTTGCTGCGTAAATCTTTTTAGGGGCATTGAAAGCTAAGGCATGTGATAAGTCTAACGCATCGCCTTCTGTTTTCTCGAAATTGATGTCGATAATTCCTAGTTCTTCAGCGATCCCTTGTAATACAAGTGCGTATGCATAACTAGAACCAACGGCACCGTCACCGACTAAAATTACTTTATTACCATGTTTTTGAGATTTTTCCATATTCATACCTCCTAAAAAATTAGTGATGGAATATCCATAAACAAGTATAGCACGATTTTTTTAAAATTGATTTTCATAAGTCCCCTTTTATGACAAATAATACATAAAAAACACAATTTCGTGAAAATGTGAATTAATAACGGGAAAATGTAGGGGTATGGTATAATAGCAAAATAGAAGAAAAAAGAATAGGTGAAAGTATGAAATTAGTCGTTGGTCTAGGGAATCCTGGAGCAAAGTATAAAGGGACAAGACATAATGTCGGGTTCATGACAATGGATGAAGTGGCCTATCAAGAGAAGTTTGATTTTGATAAGGCACTCTTTGATGCAGTATTTGCGCAGGTACAAATCGGTGGCGAAAAAGTCATCTTCATGAAGCCATTGACATTTATGAACTTATCGGGGGAAGCGATTCGTCCGCTGATGAATTATTTTAAAATTGGAATTGAAGACTTGCTTGTCGTTTATGATGATATGGATCTGCCGGTTGGAAAGATTCGTCTTCGTCAAAAAGGCAGCGCCGGAGGACATAACGGAATTAAGAGTATTATTTCGTGCCTCGGTACGAGCGAGTTTAACCGTATAAAAGTGGGGGTTGGGCGTCCAAAAGATGGACGTACGGTCGTAGGACATGTACTCAACCGCTTTGAAAAAGAGGAAGAAGAGGACATTATTTTTGCTGTGCAAAAGAGTGTCGATGCGATTCGTTCGTGGATTGAAACGAGCGATTTCGTTAAAACAATGAATCAATTTAATTAACAAATAGAGGGAAAGAGATGCTGCAAATTTTTTTGCGGTCTCTTTTTGTCGTTGGAAAAAGGAGAATATTATGCAATTATTGCACCAAACCATTAGTAAACTGAAAGGATTTAAAGAGTGGTTCGATACTCTTGATTTACATGAGAGTCAACTCGTGCTAGGTCTCAGTGGATCTGTAAAGCATTTGGCCGAGTCATGCGCATTTGAGAAATTAGACAAGCAATTAGTGATTGTGACGCCAACGCTCTTACAAGCAACGCAAACCTACGAAGAGTTATCGGAGTGGTATGACGATGAGGTTGTACACCTTTTCCCGGTAGAAGAGTCGCTTGCGGCGGATTTCTCAGTAGTGTCGCCGGATGTGGTGAGCCAACGCATTCGCACGCTTGATTTCTTAAGTCGTGGGCAAAAGGGTATCGTCATCGTACCGCTCTCTGGGATTCAAAAGCTCTTAGTGCCAGCAGCGGTATGGAAGAAGAGCTCGATTGAACTCGCAATGGGGTCTGAAATCGAATCGATGGACGCCTTTGTAGAGCAGTTAGTGGAATTAGGATATCGTCGTGAAAATATGGTGGCGACTCCTGGTGAATTTGCCCTTCGTGGAAGTATCGTTGATATTTACCCATTAGACCAAGAGTATCCACTACGTCTGGATTTCTTTGATACTGAAGTGGATTCGATTCGTACGTTTAATGCGGAGACGCAACGTTCGATGGATGTGATTCAAGAGGTGCGCATCTTACCAGCCACAGACTTGCCGCTTCAAAAGGAAGCAGTATGGAAGGCACAAACCAAGATTCATGCGCTCTATGAAAAGGATGTGAAGGCGGCTCAAAGTCCAGAGCGAAAAGATCAAGTTAAAAATATTCAACAAGCTATCGATGCACAATTAGAAAATGGGGAAATCCCCTCGAACTTAACGTACTTCTTGGAATGTATTTATCCAGAGAAGACTAGCTTATTAGATTACGTTTCTAAAGATGCGTACCTCATTATTGATGACTACGCTCGTTTTATCGAAAAAAGCAAAACCTTAGAAGAAGAGGCAGGCTATTGGAAGACGCACCATATCGAAACGGGTGCGATTGCTTCTGGATTGTCGCTTGTTCAAGATGGACGAAAAGTATTAAAAGAAAGTCCGCTCTCGAGAACGTATTTAGCCATTTTTCAAAAAGGGCTTGGAAGACTCGCACTCGATGCGATTCATCCAATTACGACGCGCACGATGACACAGTTCTTCTCGCAAATGCCGATGGTGAAAGTCGAAGCAGACCGCTGGAAGAAACAAGGCGCAACAGTTATCGTCTTAGTCGATGATGCTAAACGCGCTCAAAAGGTCGAACAAACCTTTGCGGATTTTGACATTAAGAGTGTGATTTCAAACGGGGCCGTGCTAGAAGGGCAACTTCAAATCATGGTCGGCAAGATGCATAATGGATTTGAGCTGCCGGAAGATAAATTTGCCGTTTTAACGGAACGCGAATTATTCAATAAACTCACGAAACGTGCACCACGAAATCAAAAAATCTCGAACGCGGAACGTTTGAAGAGCTACACTGAGTTAGCCGTTGGAGACTATGTGGTTCACGTGAATCACGGGGTCGGTGTGTACCAAGGGATGGAGACGCTCGAAATTGGTGGTATCCACCAAGACTACATGTCGATTCACTATCAAGATGGCGGGAATTTATTCGTTCCTGTTTCTCAAATTAAGCTCGTTCAAAAATATGTGTCGTCTGATGCCAAAGTGCCAAAACTCAATAAATTGGGTGGTACGGAATGGGCGAAGACGAAACGTAAAGTAACAGCCAAGATTGAAGATATCGCCGATGAACTTATCGAATTATATGCCAAACGTGACGCCGAAAAAGGGTATGCGTTTAGCCGCGATACGGTGGAGCAACAAGAATTCGAACAAGCCTTCCCATACACAGAAACGCAAGACCAACTAAGAAGTGTTGCGGAAATTAAGGGAGACATGCAAAAGGATAAGCCGATGGACCGTCTACTTGTCGGGGACGTTGGATACGGGAAAACTGAAGTAGCCATGCGTGCGGTCTTCAAGGCGGTCATGGATGGAAAACAAGCGGCTGTCTTGGTACCAACAACGATTCTTGCCGAGCAACATTACGAGAATTTCGTACAACGCTTCTCGGACTATCCATTTACCATCGGATTATTAAGCCGTTTCCGTAGTAAAAAAGAACAAGAAGAAACGATTGAGAAGCTTCGTAAGGGAGCAGTCGATATCGTTATCGGGACGCACCGTCTACTTTCAAAAGACGTGCAGTTTTTAGACTTAGGACTTCTCGTTGTCGACGAAGAACAACGCTTTGGAGTGAAGCATAAGGAACGTTTGAAACAATTGAAATCACAAGTGGATGTATTGACGCTAACGGCAACGCCAATTCCAAGAACGCTCCACATGTCAATGCTTGGGGTACGCGATTTATCTGTAATCGAAACGCCGCCAGCAAACCGTTATCCGGTTCAAACCTTCGTGATGGAACAAAACCCGATGACGATTCGTGACGGAATCGAACGCGAGATGGCTCGTGGCGGACAAGTCTTCTATTTATATAATCGTGTCGAAACGATTGAGAAGAAGGCGGATGAACTGAGAGCGCTCGTTCCAGGATGTCGTGTCGGTGTAATTCATGGTCAAATGAGTGAGACGACGCTCGAAAATATTCTCTTCCAATTTATTGAAGGGGAATACGATGTCTTAGTGACGACCACGATTATCGAAACTGGGGTGGACATTCCAAACGTGAACACCCTCTTTATTGAAAATGCGGATCATATGGGGCTTTCGCAGTTGTATCAATTGCGTGGACGTGTTGGCCGTACAAATCGTATTGCCTATGCATACCTCATGTATCAACCAGATAAAGTCTTAACCGAAGTCAGCGAGAAGCGCCTGCAAGCAATGCGCGACTTTACAGAACTCGGCTCCGGATTCAAGATTGCCATGCGTGACCTCTCGATTCGTGGGGCAGGGAATTTACTTGGAAAACAACAGCACGGATTTATCGATTCGGTCGGATTCGATTTATATTCTCAATTATTAAGCGAAGCCGTGTTGAAGAAACAAGGGAAAGAAGTCAAGTCGGACGAAGAAACCGTCGAAATCGACTTACAAATTGATGCGTATATACCTTCAAGCTATATTCAAGACGAACGTCAAAAAATCGAGATGTATAAACGGATTCGCTCGATTGACAGCGTAGAAGCTTATGAAGAATTGCTCGATGACTTTATCGACCGCTTCGGGGACTTCCCAGACGAAGTGAGCGCGTTAGCAGAAGTTGGATTGATTAAGCATTATGCTAACGAGATTGATGTCGTATCGATTAAACGTAAAGACAACTCGGTAACGATTACGATTGCACCGCCAAGTGCGACTCGCTTACAAGGAGTGCCAGTCTTCGAAGCGCTTGGTCCAGTGAAATTGCCAGCGCAAGTGGCCAACAAGGGCGAAAGTCTTCAGATTTTATTAAATATCACGCAAAAGCCTGTTGACTTATGGCTCGAGCAAGTTAAACTGTTTGTAAAAACATGCGGGGAAATTTTAGCCCGCGATGAGGAAAAACATGAAGAAGATAAATAGTAAAGGGATGATGCAAGGGGCGATTGCGCTCTCGATTGCCGCTTTTATCGCTAAGATTTTAAGCGCAGTGTACCGAGTTCCTTTCCAAAACATGGTAGGCAACACCGGGTTTTATGTATACCAACAGGTGTATCCTATCTATGGAATCGGCATGACCTTTGCATTAACGGGATTCCCGGTATTCGTGTCCAATGTAGTCGCGGAATACTTGGAGTCGACACATTTAAAGAAATTATTGAAGCAGCTATTCGTTATCGCGAGTCTCGTTGGAGTAGGGATTTTTGCCTTTCTCCATTTGGGGGCTGGAATGATTGCACACTGGATGGGGGACGTAGAACTCTTGCCAGTCGTCCAAAGCGTTTCGTGGATGTTTCTATTGATGCCGTTTTTGGTTATCACAAGGGGTTATTTCCAAGGAAGTTTCCGGATGATGCCGACTGCCATCTCCCAAGTAGTGGAGCAGGTCGTTCGTGTTGCGGTGATTCTCTTCGTGGCGAGTCTATTTGGCAGTGCCATTTCAGACTATTACACGATGGGCACATGGGCGATGTCGAGTGCGACGATTGCGGCAGTGTTTGCCATTCTCGTGATGCTGTATTATGTAGTTAAAGAAACGAAAGATCCGCTCGACGGCTTGACGATTACACCAGTGGAAATAGAAGTGCCAACATTTGGGCATCTCTTTAAACGCTTTGCCTTTGAAGGGGGAACGATTTGCCTACTCAGTTCAATTTTAGTCTTGTTCCAATTGGTGGATTCGTTCTCTGTGTATAATGTGTTAACAGACCAAGGAATGCTTCCAGAAGTGGCAAAAGACCTCAAGGGAATTTACGACCGGGGGCAGCCACTTGTGCAATTAGGAATGGTGGTCGGGGTCGGATTTTCATCCAGTTATATGCCGATGTTATCGCGCGCCTTTAAGAAAGGACACGACTTAGAATTTAAGAGACTATCCGCGTCGCTTCTTCGAATGACGATGACGTTCTCGGTAGTCGCAACGATGGGGATGATTGCGATCTTGCCATGGCTAAATACCGCACTCTTTGGAGATGCGAAGGGGCAGGCAGTGCTCCTTGTCTATGTCACAAGTATTTTCTTTGCATCTGTCATTATGTCGCTGCACGGCATTTTCCAAAGTCAACATCAATATCCCAAAACGCTACTGGCACTCACAGCTGGGCTCGTAGTGAAGGCAAGTACGAACTACTTATTCGTTGCGATGTTTGGAACGCTTGGAGCCAGCCTTGCGACAGCTTTGGGCCTTTGCGTAATGATGGGTGTGATGATGGCTTTTGCAAAAGAGATTATGACAAGTGTCTTACGTGATGGGAATTTTATGCAGTTACTTACAGGCATTGCACTTGGCATGACAGTCATTGTTTCGGTATTATCATACGGAGCATGGCATTTTGCAGGGATGCAAGATTCAAGAACGACGGCCTTTGTCTTTTCGATCGTCTTTGCCTTTATAGGAATTGTAATTTTCCTGGCTGGAACGATGAAATGGAATTTATTCACCAAACGCGAATGGGTACTAATTCCAAAAGGAAAGACTTTATTACGTAAATTTAGTAGAAAAGAGGAAAACGATGAGACTCGATAAATTTTTAAAAGTATCACGATTAATCAAACGCCGTACGGTTGCTAAAGAAGTAGCCGACAAGGGACGTGTGTTTATCAATGATAAAGTGGCGAAATCTTCAACAGACGTCAAAGTCGGAGATAAAATCGCGATTCAATTCGGGAACAAACATGTCTTAGTACAGGTTGAAGCATTGCTAGATTCAACGAGAAAAGAAGACGCTAAGGAAATGTTTACAATTCTTGAAGAGAAGCTGATTAAAGAAGAGCATTTAGAATTATAATGAATGGGAGAATACGGCAAGTTTGTCGTATTCTTTTTTTAATGTAGAAACCTATCCATTTTGAATGCGTTTTCTGTTGACAAAAAAATAAAAAAAGAGTAATATTAATAGTACTTTTTTAAAAGAAATAAGGAGGGGAAACCGTGGATTTAAATGCAATTAATTTTTTTCAACCATTTAATGCAATGATGGAATTACGTCACTTTTTGGCGATTTTAATTTCATGTATTTGTGGACTCGCCATCGGTTACGAACGTACCTCCAGAAATAAACAAGCAGGGGTTAAGACGCACATGATTGTGGCGCTCACTTCTTGCTTAATGATGATTATTTCAAAAGAAGCCTTCATTGATACACCGCATTACGATACAGCGCGTGTGGCGGCTCAAGTAGTCAGCGGTATCAGCTTTATCGGTGGGGGGATCATCTTCATGCGTGAAAAACGCGTGAGTGGACTGACCACCGCTTCAGGGATTTGGGCCACAGCCGGAATTGGACTTGCGATTGGCGGAGGATTCTGGTTCTTCGGTTCCCTTTGTGCAGCGATAATCGTTATCGTGCAAAAATTAGCTTATCAACCAATCTTACAAGGGAAACAACGTCAGGTAAATATTTACTGTGAAATTCCAGACCCAACGATTGTACAGTCGATATATAATTACTGCCACTTCGAAGACTATCAATCGATTCAAGTCGAAGCGCGCGAACTCGATGGCGAAAAATATGAGCTCGTGATTCGCATTCATAATGACGAAGAAATCATTATCGAAAACTTGAAAAACTACATTCGCGAAACGGAAAATCAAGTGGTCATTAAACGCGTAAAACTCCGTACCGAAGATGTTAACTAGGAAGATAACCAGGAAACGTCACTTTTCTGTGGCTGTTCATGGTAACACTAAAAAATATAAAATTTATAAAATGCGCAAAAAATGATCCCGCAAAGACTAACGGATTCTACAATAACAGTAATGTGATACGCATCGAATGTGAATTACGCGGAGTAGGGCTTGTACCTTACTCCGCGTTTGAATCTTCGAAGGTGAGAGACGGAAGGCTCGAACCGGTGCAACATTACAGTTATTATGAAGACATCCGTTAGGAGAGCGGGATCATTTTTGCTCTCAAAAAGCGAGTTCGAAATAAGTTTACAAAAATTTATAAAAAATCTTAGTGTAACCATGGACGATGAGCGTCATTCTTGTTATACTCAGTTTGTATAAGTAAAAAAGGAGACAATTAAGGTGACGAAAGAAACACAACAAAGAAATTCGAATGTAATTTCAATGAACAACAAGTTAAATCAGAAAAAACCTTCTACTCCCGTTTTCAAGAGTCACTCACTAATGACTAAACTGATTTTAGTCGGTGTGATTGCCATTTCGGGATCAATGATTGTCGGGATTGGGAACCAATTTAGCCAAGCGAGTCAATTAGATCAAAAAATTGAACAAGCAAAGGCTGAAAAAGAAGTTGCTGAAAAGCAAAAAGAATCGTTAACACAGCAAGTGGAACTTCTTCAAAGCGATGAATATATCGCGAAGTTAGCACGTAGTGAATATTATTTAAGCAAAACTGGAGAAATCATCTTCAGCACGCCAAATGACACTGCAGAGCATAAAGCACAACAAGCAAAAGAAGAAGTCGAACAAGGGGAAACTGTTGTTAAGGTGACGACTCAAAACCGTTAGGCAATGAATCTTTTTGATACGTCAAGCGTGTATCGAAAAGGGAATAATGAAGGAGGAACGCTTTTTATATGTCAATCGAAGTAGGAAACGTAATCCCTGGTAAAGTTACTGGAATTACAAATTTTGGAGTTTTTGTGGATTTAGGAGATCGTAAGACAGGTCTTGTTCACATTAGCGAGGTGTCTGATTCATACATTCAAGATATCAAAGAAGTTTTAAAAGTTGGAGACGAGGTTAAAGTAAAAGTCATGACGATTGCGGACGATGGCAAAATTAGCCTTTCAATTCGTCGTGCCGTTGATAAACCAAAAGAAGATTCTTCGGACAAACCACGTACTAAGAAACCTTTCACACCGCGTAATGACTCTCAAGACTTTAAGAAAAACCGCTCTGCTAGCAGAACTTCAGCTCCATACGAAAAGAAATCTCCTTCGCAAGCAAAAGCAACAGATTTCGATTCTCTAATGAGTTCCTTCTTGAAAGACTCTGAAGACCGTTTAACTTCATTGAAACGTAACACTGAAGGGAAACGTGGGGGCCGTGGCGGTCGCCGTTCATAATGAAACCATCAATCTCTTCTGGTGAAAACTGGAGGAGATTTTTTTGACAGAAAGGAGAGGCCAATGCAACATCAACTAACAGCGTTTTTTAGAAGAAATGTAGAAAACTATACTGAGAAAAAATATGTGCTTGCCGTATCCGGTGGCGTCGATTCGATGGTTCTTTTGAATGCGATGATCACTCTATTTGGAGACGATGCAAAAGATCGACTCGTAGTGGCCCATGTGAATTATGGTTTGAGAGCTCAAGCCGTGGATGAGGAGCAACTCGTTCATCGTTTTTGCAAGCTGCATCAAATTCCAATCGAGACAAAGCATTGGCAAGAAGCAGAGGACGTAACAGCTTCTGAAAAATCCTTACGTGATTTTAGATATGATTTCTTCCGCGAAGTGACGAAAAAGCATGAGGCGGACTACTTAGTATTGGCACATCACCAAGATGATCAATTGGAGACCGTTTTAATGAAATGGTCGCGTGGAAGTACGCTGGAAGGTCTTTCTGGGATGAAGGAAAAACGTCACGTGAAAAACTTGTCGATTTTACGTCCGTTCCTATCCTATGAGAAAAAAGAGCTCTACGAAGAGGCTGAAAAGTATGACGTTCCTTATTTAGAAGATGAATCGAATGAATCGGATGACTATACAAGAAATAGATATCGTCATCATGTTATTCCATTTTTAAAAGAGGAAAATCCAAATGCTGGAAGTCACTTCCAAAAGAGTGCGCAGATGATTGCAGATGCTGTGGCGTGTTTGATGCCTATCCTAGAAGAAAAACAAGAACAGCTCTTCCAAAGAGGAAAGAAAAAAGTCACATTCCATCGCGAAGCCTTTCTGAAAGAACCGATAGAAATGCAACGACTGCTCTTGCAACAAGTGCTGATGCAAATGGATACGACGATTTCAGTCGTGCAGATGGAGCAAATCTTAGAAAAGGTGGGTTCCGACAAGGCGCAACTTACTCTGGATCTTTCAAATGGCTGGAGGTTTAAAAAGCGCTATGAAGAATGTTCATTTGAAAAAGGACGTCAAAAAGTGGTTCCAAATATCGAATATGTGTTGGAAAAGCCGGAAGATACCTTAATTCGTCCAAATGAAGACGAGCAAATTTTACTTACGACAGGGAAGACATCTTCGGATTTTGCAATTCCTGTCTATCCAAAGGACTTCCCGCTCACGATTCGTCATGCAAAACCGGGAGACAAGATTGCACTAGATGCCAGTGAAACCAAACATCAAAAACTCTCAAGATGGTTTATTAATTCCAAGATTCCACTCGAAGAACGCAAGGAGATTTGGGTGTTGGAAGACGCCTCGAAAAAAATTCGCGCAATTTTGGGCTATCGCTATGCTCAACCGTTGTTCTTTGAAGAGGAAACTGGTAAAATGATTCTATCTTACGAAAACAAAACGAGGTGCACACATGTTAAAAAATGATATGTCAGAAATTTTAGTATCAGAAGAACAGTTACAAGAAACGATTAAGAAATTAGGTGCTACGTTAGCGGAAGATTATCGTGGTAAAGATCCGTTAGTCATTTGTATTCTTAAGGGTGCTATTTTCTTTATGGCAGATTTAGTCCGTGCAATGGACTGCAACTTAGAAATTGATTTCATGGATGTGTCTAGTTATGGAAATGAATTCGAATCAAGCGGCGAAGTACGTATCTTAAAAGACTTAGGCCAAAGCGTTAAAGATCGTCACGTGATTATTGTGGAAGATATTATCGATACAGGTCGTACTTTAAAACACGTGGTTGAATTATTAAAACACCGCCAAGCAGCAAGCGTAAAAGTGGTGACTTTATTAGATAAGCCAGAACGTCGCGAAGAAGCCATCGAAGCCGATTATGTTGGTGTTCAAGTGCCAAATAAATTCGTTGTAGGATACGGTTTAGACTTTAAACAATTCTATCGTAACTTACCATGTATCGGTGTTTTAAAACCTGAGTTCTATGAAGATTAAAAAAGAGTTAAACTATTCGTCAATAAAAGTCAAATATGTTATGATAGAACGGTAGTGAAAATACTATCGTTCTTCTTTTATAAGAAGATGGGGAGGTAAAATGAATAATAATAACAATCGATCAATATTCAGATCTAGCTTACTATATATCTTGATTTTCGGTGCTATTGTCATTTTTGTTGGAATGTTTAATGGGGATCAAAAAGGTCCTACAGCAGATATTTCATACACAGAATTTATGCAAAGCCTGAAAAGTGGCGAAATTAAAGATCTCAAGATGCAATATTCGAATTCTGTATATACCATTACTGGGGAATATACAAACCCGAAAGAGCAAACGACCCAAGAAGCTAAAAATCAAAATGGATTATCTATTTTTGATAACCGTACTACAAAGAGTACAAACTTCAGAACAACAGTCTTACCAAACGACTCAACGATTAAAGAAATCAATGAAGCGGCTCAATCAAAAAATACAAAAGTTGAAACTTTACCAGAAAGCTCAACAGGCGTATGGATTTCCGTATTATTACAAGTCGTATTACCACTTGGGGTATTAGGGTTCTTACTCTATACAATGTTTATGAGCCAAGGTGGTCAAGGTGGACGTAACAATCCAATGAACTTCGGTAAGAGCCGTGCGACAAATCAGAAGAAACAAAACGTGAAAGTTCGCTTCTCTGATGTAGCAGGTGCCGAAGAAGAAAAACAAGAGCTTGTAGAAGTAGTGGAATTCTTAAAAGACCCACGTAAATTTACAGCGCTTGGTGCTCGTATTCCTGCAGGGGTACTTCTTGAGGGCCCTCCAGGAACTGGTAAAACCCTTCTTGCCAAAGCCGTTGCCGGTGAAGCAAACGTACCATTCTTCTCGATTTCAGGTTCTGAATTCGTAGAAATGTTCGTAGGGGTTGGAGCAAGCCGTGTTCGTGACTTATTCGAAAACGCGAAGAAAAATGCTCCAGCAATTATCTTTATCGATGAAATCGATGCCGTTGGTCGTCAACGTGGTGCCGGAATGGGTGGCGGACACGACGAACGTGAACAAACATTAAACCAGTTACTAGTTGAAATGGACGGGTTCGAAGGAACAGAGGGAATCATCGTGATTGCCGCAACAAACCGTTCAGACGTATTAGACCCAGCCTTACTTCGTCCAGGACGTTTTGACCGTCAAATCTTAGTAGGTCGTCCAGACGTGAAGGGCCGTGAAGCGATTCTGAAAGTACACGCACGCAATAAGAAACTTGCAAAAGATGTGGACTTAAAAGTAATCGCGCAACAAACTCCAGGATTCTCTGGGGCAGAGCTTGAAAACTTATTAAACGAAGCAGCTTTAGTAGCGGCTCGTCGTGATAAAAATGCTATCGACGCATTAGACGTGGATGAAGCACATGACCGTGTAATCGCTGGTCCAGCTAAGAGAGACCGTGCCATCAGCAAGAAAGAACGCGAAATGGTTGCTTACCACGAAGCAGGGCATACAATTGTTGGTATGGTCTTAAGCGATGCACGTGTAGTTCATAAAGTAACGATTGTCCCTCGTGGACGCGCTGGCGGATATGCGATTATGCTTCCAAAAGAAGATCGTTTCTTAATGACAAAAGAAGAATTGTTCGAACAAGTAGTTGGACTTCTTGGTGGTCGTGCTGCTGAAGAATTTATCTTTGGCGTGAAGACAACAGGAGCATCTAACGACTTTGAACAAGCAACAGGGATTGTTCGTAGCATGATTACAGAGTACGGAATGGTGGACGAATTAGGAACTGTTCAATACGAAGGAAATCATCAAGTATTTATCGGACGTGACTACGGTCAAACAAAAGGTTACTCAGATCAAGTGGCGTTTGAAATCGACAATGCAGTACGTCGTATCATGAAAGAAGCGCATGAAAAAGCACTTCAAATTCTTGAAGAACATAAAGACCAATTAGAATTAATTGCTCAAAAACTTCTAGAATTAGAAACATTAGACGAACGTACAATTAAATCACTTTTCGAAACAGGTGAAATGCCAGCTCCAATCGCGGAAGATGAATATCCTAGCGAAACAGAAGCGGCAAGTTTTGAAGAAACGAAAAAAGCCTTAGCAAAACGCGATGCGGAACAAGCTGAAGGCAAAGAGGTTCCAGAAGAACATGAAGAAGTCGAAGTAGCAGATGTTACTGAGGCTCCAAGCGAATTTGAAGGACCAACAGAAAACGAATAACACAAAGGGTAGGAGAGCTGAGGCTGTTGTCACAGCTCTTTTCCTTTAAAAAAGGAGAGACAAATGGCAGATTCATTATTAAAAGTATTAGCGTTCAATGATGAGGTCAAAGCTGTTGCTATGGTTGCCACAGATGCAATCGCCGAAGCGCAACGCAGACACGACACTTGGAGTTCTGCAACAGCAGCACTTGGTCGTACAATCATCGGAACACAATTATTAGCAAGTAGCTTAAAAGGCGACGAACGCATCACGGTTCAAGTGAACGGGGATGGCCCTGGTGGGAAAATTATGGCCGATGCGAATGGTCGTGGGGAAATGCGTGGTTATATCACAAATCCTCATGTAAGCCTTGAGTTAAACGACAAAGGAAAATTAGATGTCCGTGGTGTTGTTGGAACAAACGGAACGATTACGGTCATCAAAGACTTAAACATGAGAGAAGCATTCTCTGGTCAAGTACCAATCGTGGATGGAGAACTCGGAATGGACTTCACGTATTACTTAGCAGTCTCTGAACAAATTAATGGGGCTGTCGGGGTGTCGGTTCTTGTGAATCCAGACGAAACTGTTCGTGCAGCAGGTGGATTTATGATTCAATTATTACCAGGGGCAAGCGAAGCGACGATTTCAGAAATCGAACGTCGTATTAGCGAAATTCCAATGGTTTCAAAATTGATTGACCAACAAGAACAACCACGCGATATTTTAAATCGATTATTAGGTTCGGAAAATATTCGTGAGTTAGAAGAAATGCCTGTGAAATTCCATTGTGGCTGCACGCGTGAACGTTTCAGCGCAGGGTTAATGTCGATTGGCGTAGATGACTTACAACACTTGATTGACGAAGACCACGGCGCAGAAGTTGTGTGTCATTTCTGTGGTGAAAAATATCATTTCGACGAAGCAGAATTACAAGGCTTAATCGATGAAATTAAAGCGAAACGCGAAGAGGCAGACGCTTAATCATTAAGGTGTAAGAGAGTGAGAAGAGGGGATTCCATTTCTTCTCACTCTTTTTGTGTTTTCAGCTGTTAAAGCTATACAAATAAAGAAAAACTTAGTATAATACATACATAATACAGACGAGGTGTATAGATGTGTAAACGAATTTTTGCTCGAATGAAAGGTTATTTATTGTTATTTGCAGGGAGCATCGTACTCTTGGCAATAGCTCTAATGCTTGATTTTAAAACGTTTGAACAATTTAATTTTTACCAAGATGTCGATGTTTGGACACATCCAATCCTCTTATTCCAACTAGCGATGGTCGCAATCGTTCTCCTGATGCTAGGGCAAGTCATCGGATTATCGGTGAAATATTATTTCGCATTTAAGAAATTAGATGCGCTCTTCCCGAATAACGAATGGGAACAAATAGATTTTAAAGAAAAAGCAGACTATGTCGATGAAAAATTCGAAGCGATGATCGTAAAAGAAGTACTCATCTTTTACGGAAGTCATTTTACAGTGATTCCGCTAAAAGAATTAAAAGAAATTCATCTATACCGTACGAGTACAGGTCGCCGTGTGTATTATGGAATCAAGTTTATGTTTAAGACAAGAAGACGTTCCTTTGTTCCAAATACGTATGGAAAGACGCTAGAAGAAAAGTATCGTCTCGTTCGAAAAGTGAATTACTTCGTCCCAGTTAAGATTAGGGACGATTGGAAAAATAGCAATAGAAAGTAGGAAATAAAGGTGCATAAAGGGTACGTGCGAAGAACAATCTTTCTCTGGGGTTCCGCTCTAATTTGGATTCTGTTAGGGATTTTCTTTTTCTCTGGAACCGTGAAAGGATACATAGGAGGAGAGTCGCTCTATAAGGCAGGAGATATTTATCATTTGAATGATGCAGGAACTTCTGTTGCGATTCGGGTGTTGGATATAGACTCAGAGGCCCTCACTTACGATGGAAAAGAATATTACTTAGTGAAGCATGAAAATGGGGTTACGCCGCTTCAAGCATCTGCCAAAGACATTCAACAATTACTCGACTTGAAGAAAGAGAATCCAGAGGGCTGGGAGCCTTTAAAAGAAGCCAATATTTATTTAAATGTTCGTGTAACGCCAGCAGTGACAAAAGGACGTAGAGGAAGTACTACCGTTC
Source organism: uncultured Streptococcus sp. (assembly GCA_902479935.1). Lineage (GTDB taxonomy): Bacteria > Bacillota > Bacilli > Lactobacillales > Aerococcaceae > Granulicatella. The sequence continues at coordinate 61,365 of CABSQV010000007.1, forward strand.
ATATACCAGCAGTATTGCTGGAAGACTTTGCGACCCAATATAAGAAGGGAACTCTCTTACCGGTCGGGGACTCTCTACCGCTGGACTTCCTTCATTATTTAACTTTGACTTCATTTATAAATCGATTGTTGGAGACGGGGTTTACACTTTTTGTATTTCTATTAGCGTTAGTCTCCTTCTACATTGCGTATAGACGAGTGCGTACATCGAGGGAAGAATACGAGGTGTTTGATAAAGAGTTTCCGCTATACGCCCAAAATATGAAGGCTTTACCAATGGATGCGGATTTTATTGATCCTAAGCTAAAAGTACTAGTGAAGGACCACAAGTTCGTTTGCTATAATAACGATTTTAGAGTGATTAAACTGCGGGAAGTACGAAATGTTGAAGTTCGTCGCCAAAAGGTAAAAAGCAGTGTCACTTATGCCATTGATATTGCATTTGGCGGGAATAAGAAAGTCACCATTCAATTGAAGAATCGTCCAGAAAACGTTCGCCAATTAGTGGAGTATTTGAATGAAAAAGAAGGGACCAAAATATCGATACCGTTTCAATGGTAATGGGTATGCGGTTTAATGAAGATGAGTCAAAAAATTCAATAGAAAGCAGGGGTCAAAATGCATAAAGGGTATGGAAGAAGAACAGGTCCGATATGGGTTGTAGTAGCGATAATGGCTGTAGTGATGGTGATTATAGCACGTGCTGGGTTCAAATCGTTTCAGAGCGCAGAAGACTTATACAAAGCCAATGAAGTTTACTACGTAACAGATAAGGGTTCGTCAGTAGCGATTAAGGTAATGGATATTGACCCAGAACCGCTAGTGTTAAATGGACACAACTATTATTTGGTGAAACATGAGCGAGGTGTTGCGGTTTTCGAGGCAAAATCAGATGAATTGAGCAATGTTTTAGAAGCAAAGAAAGCTGCCGGAAACGCAGAGAATGCACTCGAAGCATCTAATCTTTATTTGAGTGTGCGTGTAACGCCAGAGCAAAGAAAAGGGAAAGGGTCAAACGTCAAGGTGAATGTGACGCCTGAGATGAAAGATGCTTTTTACAAGAAATATAAAGAGAGCCCGCTGTATTCAGAAAATACTAAGACGAAAATCGATGAATCCAGAATCTTGAAGTTGACCACTTCTCAAGATCAATGGGGAGATTTGGCATTAACGTTTGTCATGCTTGCAATCGTTCTTGGACTTATTGGGTTCCAAATTTATCAAACGCGTCGCTTGAAGGCGCAATATGCACGTTTTGATGCGTACTTCCCTGATTATGCGAACAATATGAAGCAGTTATTGGATGATGCAGAATATGTCGATCCGAAACTCAAAATCCTTGTGATGGAAGGGATTCTTGTGAGCTACGACATTAACTTTACTGTCATCGACTTATCAGAAGTCAGCAAGTCTTACCTCGTATTTGAGAACAGACGAAAAGGCGGCATGAGGGTTCATTTACGGTTTGAATATGCAAATAAGAAATACGACTCGATTCTCTTTAGAAGACAATTATTACGTCTCAAAGATCTTGTGGAATATTTAAACGAAGAATACAACTTAGGATTGAAAGTGGATTTTAGACTCTTAGGATAATTAACGGAGAGTAAGATGAACAAAAAGATATTTGTTAGGACACTATTTGACTGGTGTATCGTTATTGTTTTATCGGTTGTTTGCTATTTTGATATACAACCAGCGATTCATATGAATACGAACCCTGAAAAATTGTATCAGCAAGGCTATGTCTATAAGGCAGAGAATAGTAATGATGTATTAGCGATAAAAGTGTTGGATATTGACCCTAACCCGATTGAAAGAAAGAATAATACTTATTATTTAGTCAAACATGAATATGGTGTCACAGCGATGAAGGTCGTCATTAAGGAAAGCGTAAATAAACTACTTGAGGTGAAAGAAGTACTTGCTCCTCAAGAAAATCCTTTAGAATCTTCTGACTTTTACCTTCATGTACAGGTGCTTCCTGAAATTCGCAGGAGAAAGAAAAGCTCAGATATCGTCATTATTAGCAAAGAATTTAAGGATATCATTCAAGAGAGATTTAATCAAAGCGACCTTTCAAAAGGAGGGGCTACTGTCGATACGACGCATCTTCTTGATTTGATGGACGACAGAGGGGTAGCTCATTTTCTCGTGGGACCTGTATTGGAGGGGCTTGTAGCATTGTTTTTCTTCATCAATACAATCAGAAGGATTTTCTATTTACGTAGACAGTTTAAACTCTTTAATACATTATTTCCAGATTATGCGAATCAACCAGAGCGATTAGTGAAAGATGCAGACTATGGGGCCCCCTCGCTACGAATGTTAGTTCACCAAGATATTCTCGTACTATACGGTTCGGAGTTTCAAGTTGTTTCGGTAAAAAGTATTGATCAAATTAAATTGTTTAGAACACGAAGGAAAGGACATTTTCGTTATAAGGTGAAGCTGTTCTTCCATTCGGGATCTTCTTTGCAATTAGATGTCAATAGTGATGTGATTGAAGCGCAATATCGTTTCTTTGAATATTTAGCTACTCTTGCTCCAATAGAGATAGTAGATGAGTGGGAACAGAATTTTGAATAAGAAGGTGGAATAGTTTTGCATAAAGGGATTTTAAGGCGAACATGGGGGATGTGGATTCTTACCGTCCTGTTAGGATTAACAGTGGCAATAGTGGGAGTTCTAGTGTCGCTTGGTTTTATGAGTGGACGTGAATTATACGAACAGAAAGTCATTTATAAAATGGAAACTGATGCATCGTCCACTTCGATTAAAGTGTTAGATATTGACCCAAGCCCGCTAGAGATAGACGATGAAACATATTATTTAGTGAAACACAATTATGGAGTATCGTTTCTAAGAACAGATGCTTCTGAAATTAAACAAATTCTAGAGTTTAAAGAGGCACTTTCTGAGAAAACGAACGCACTCGCCTCATCAGACTTCTACTTGAATATACGTGTAGTTGATGAGAAGGAGAAACGTGGGAAATCCAGCGTTCAAACGAATATTACACCAGAAATGAAGGAAGCCTTTGAAGAGAAATTCAAGCTTAGCCCACTTTCGGTGCAGGCGACTCTCGATAAATTGGACCTAAAGCATTTTTTAACCATTACGGATAGTGCAGCAAGGTTTGTCGACATCGCGATGTTTATCGTAGCTGTTGTGTTTTTTGTCATTGTATTCGGCTGGCAAATCATTCGCGTTCGTCGCATCAAAAAACATTATGCTCGTTTTGATGAGATTTTTCCTGACTATAAAGATAATATGAAACGGTTATTAGATGATGCAGAGTATCTTGATGATAAACTTTGCGTGCTTGTCAAAGATGGAATTTTAGTTTCTTTTGGGACTGAGTTTAAGGTCGTCGACTTAGAAGAAGCAGTCAGCGCGTCCGTTTTTCGTCAAAAATCAAAATGGGGTGCAAAGTTCAATTTTACATTCTTCTATGAGGGTCGTAAGAAAGAAGAAGTCCCTCTTGGTGATTTACAGGACAATGTCGTTGATCTAGTCCATTATTTGAGAGAAGTTTGCTCATATAATGTTTATATTCAATTTTAAAAAAATAAATATTTTTTATGGTACACAAAACAGTCTACAATTTATTTGTAGGCTGTTTTTCTTTGCAGAAACCTTTTGGTACTGCGGTTTTTGTGAGGTCAGTGGAACATATAGTTCATAAAAAACACATTAAAAAGTTAACAAATGTTAACCACAAAACAAGGCGAAACTTCATTATTTAGTGATACAATGAACATATCAAATCAAAGGACGTGATCTAATGGATTTCACAGGTAAAGTTGCCATTGTCACTGGTGGGGCAAATGGTATTGGTAAAGAAATCGTTCGCGGTATCGTTAACGGCGGCGGTTTTGTAGTCATTGCAGATATTAATGAAGCTGCAGCAAACAAAACAGTTGAAGAGTTCGGACCAGAACATACAAGCTTCAAATACATGGATTTAGGAAATCATGAATCTATCGTAAAAAGCATGAATGAAATTTTAGCAGAACGCAAAGTAGACATCTTAGTGAACTGCGCTGGGGTTATTAGTGCAAAACCTTTCGACCAATTAACATACGAAGAATGGGAAAGAACTATCCGCATCAACCTTTCAGGATGCTTCTCAACAATTAGCACAATTTTCCCACACTTTATCGAAAACAAAGGTGGACGTATCGTAAACGTATCTTCGGTTGCCGCTAAACTTGGTGGTGGACTTTTAGGTACTGCTGCTTATGCTTCTTCTAAAGCTGGTTTAAATGGTTTAACAAAAGCCGTTGCTAAAGAAGGCGGTAAATACAATATCGCATGTAACGCTGTATGTCCTTCATTCACTCGTACAGATATGACAACAGTTTTATCAGAAGATAAAGAAAAGAGCCAAAAAGTTATCAGCATGATCCCTCTTGGACGTCGTGCAGAACCAGTTGAAATCGCTCAAATGATTCTCTTCTTCGCAAGCGACCTTGCAAGCTTCGTTACAGGGGAAATCGGTGACTGCGATGGCGGTATCACATTAGATGGCTGATTTTAGCTAGAGTCTTATTCCAAATCAGAGAAGGATTGTGAACAGTATGAAAAAGATTAAAATTCCTGGGGATACAATCATTATTCCAATGTTTATTGGATGTGTGATCAATACGTTTTTCCCTCAAATATTACAAATTGGTGGATTTACCACTCCAATCGTGAAAGGTGCTGGACCACTTGTTGGGGCATTCCTCTTCATTATCGGGGGTACCATTTCTCTTAAAAACACACCAAAAGCCGTTGGACGTGGGGCAGCGATTATTTTAGCGAAAATTGCGGTATCTGTAGTCTTAGGGTTATTGGTTGCGAAAGTATTCAATGACAACTTCCTCGGACTTAGCGCCGTTGCTGTTATCGGTGCCATTTCAGTAGCCAATAACGCAATGTATGCGGGTATTGTAGATGTATACGGGGATGAAATCGATGCTGGTGCCGTTGGGATTACAACACTGAGCGTTGGACCAATGGTAACAATGGCCGTATTAAGTAGTGCAGGTCTTGCAAACATCTCGATTTGGAACTTAGTCGGAACTGTATTGCCACTTGTGTTAGGGATTGCGTTAGGTAATGCCTTCCCATACATGAAGAAAGTTCTTTCAAACGGGATTACAGCCATCATTATCGTCGTTGGTTTCTGTTTAGGGGCTAACATGAGCTTTGGCCAAATCCTTGAAGGTGGTCTACCTGGTATTTTACTAGGTGTAATCACTACAGCTGTCGGTGGTATTGCATCTATTACCGCAGACCGCTTAACAGGTGGTAACGGGGTTGCCGGTGCTGCCATCTCAAGTACAGCAGCCAGCGCGATCGCTACACCAGCTGCACTTTCAGCAGTGGATGCCTCATTCAAAGGAATCGAAGCAACAGCAACGACTCAAATTACAGCTTCAGTAATCGTAACAGCTATTTTAACTCCAATCTTAACAGCTTATATTGCTAAGAAATTCGGAAATAAAAAAGAAGCCAAAACACAAGAAGCTTAATCGAATTTAAAATGGAAACCACCTCGGAAATTATTCCGAGGTGGTTTTTTGTCTTACCTTGAGTGTAACAATAATGTTACGTAACAAAAATGTTACATCGCAAAGTTGTGTTGTATCAAAAATGATACAAAAAGGAGTAAAGGGTATCATGCATGATACGTATCACGCATGATACATCTAGATTCTGAACACCTTTCCACTGAATTCTCGCACAAAAAAAGAACCTCAAAAATGAATTCAAAAGATTGAAATTCGTTTCTGAGACTCTTATATAATTTTTAGAATGAATTACGCTTCACCGAAAATGCCTGTTGAAAGATAGCGTTCGCCTGTATCAGGTAATAGAACCACAACAGATTTGCCTTTTCCTAAGCGTTTTGCCACACGTAAAGCGGCAGTGACAGCAGCTCCAGAAGAAATACCAGCTAGGATTCCTTCTTTAGCGGCTAAGTTTTTCGCAGTTTCGATAGCATCGTCACTTGTTACAAGTTCAAAGCTGTTGATGACTTCGCGGTCGATAATGCTTGGTTCAAAACCAGCAGAGATTCCTTGGATGCGGTGTTTTCCTTTTTGCCCTTTAGAAATGAATGGTGCTTCTTCAGGTTCAACCCCGATAATTTCCACGTCTTTGTTCACTTCTTTTAACGCACGACCAACACCTGTAATCGTACCACCTGTACCGATACCACTGATGTAAGCGTCTGGTGTTTTTCCGTCGAAGGCTTTAATGATTTCTTGCCCAGTTGTTTGATAGTGGATAGCTGGGTTTGCTTCGTTGTCGAATTGACGTGCCCAGAAGTAGCCAGGTTGTGCCGCTAATTCTTCAGCTTTAGCAACGGCAGCGCCGAATCCGTCAGCTGCAGGTGTTAATAAGACTTCTGTACCGTATGCTTTCATTAATTGACGGCGTTCGATAGACATGGATTCAGGCATAATTGTGATGACCTTGTATCCTTTGGCAGCACCGATTAATGAAAGTCCTACACCTGTATTTCCACTTGTTGCTTCGATGATTGTGTCGCCAGGTTTTAGGCTACCATCTTTCTCAGCTGTTTCGATGATGTTTAAAGCGATACGATCTTTCACAGATCCACCGGCGTTAAACGACTCGACTTTTACATATACATCTGCAGAATCATCTGAAACTAAACGACGTAGTTTCACAAGGGGAGTGTTCCCGATTAATTCTGTGATAGTTTCTACTGATTTGACCATAAATGATCCCTCCATAAAGTTAGACTGGGCAACTTTAAGGGTTGCTTGTTACCATTGTAACTGGGATTGATAATGGGGACAATACTTTTATTTCAAAAAAACAGGAAAAAGTATAGCAAATCCAATTTAGGTGTGATACACTATCTGCTAGCAAGGGCTTTTAAACTCATCCAGAGAGGTGAGAAAGGCTAAGATCAAGTTTATTAGACTAGCCCTACGCTTAAAAACATAGGGCTTTTTGTGTGCACAAAAACGCCCGGAAAAGAGGGTAAAATGGAGTTACAAACTTCAAAAGTCGATCTGTTGTTAGATGTGGATCAAAAACCGGAGCTCGTGCCGGGGCTGTTCTTGAGTTTGCAGCACGTGTTTGCGATGTTTGGGGCCACTGTTTTAGTGCCGTTAATATTGGGGATGCCAGTATCGGTTGCTTTATTTGCGTCAGGATTAGGAACGCTAATCTATATGGTTGCGACGCAGTTTAAAGTACCTGTTTACTTGGGATCCTCTTTTGCTTTTATTACGGCCATGCAATTTGCGATGGCACAAATGGAAGGGAAACCAGACGCTGCGCAAACAGGGGTTATATTAGTCGGACTACTCTATGTTGTTGTGGCCTTATTTGTTAAATTCTTAGGAACGAATTGGATTAACCGACTCTTACCTCCAATCGTCATTGGACCAATGATTATCGTCATCGGTTTAGGTCTTGCCAATAGTGCGGTAACGAACGCTGGATTTGTAAAAGATGGTGACTGGAAGCCAATGTTCGTTGCGGTCGTAACATTCCTCATCACAGCATTTATTAATACAAAAGCAAAAGGGTTCTTGAAAATTATTCCATTCCTATTCGGGATTATCGGTGGATATATCGTGGCCATCTTCTTTGGACTAGTAGATTTCACAAAAGTCATTGAAGCACAATGGATTGCTTTGCCAGAATTATACTTACCATTCAATACAAACGGATTATTCCATCAATATAACTTATACTTCGGGCCTGAAACATGGGCGCTTCTGCCAGTAGCGGTTGTCACGATTGCTGAACATATCGGGGACCACACCGTATTAAGTGAAATCTGCGGACGTCAATTCTTGAAGGACCCAGGCTTACACCGTACGCTGATTGGGGACGGGGTCGCAACAGCCGTATCTGCCTTCCTAGGAGGACCTGCCAATACAACTTACGGTGAAAACACAGGGGTTGTAGGGTTGACACGTATCGCATCGGTATCGGTAATTCGTAATGCCGCACTGATTGCGATTGGATTCAGTTTCTTTGGTAAATTCACAGCACTGATTCGTACGATTCCAAATGCAGTACTTGGTGGAATGGCGATTCTTTTATACGGGGTTATTGCTTCCAACGGGTTGAAAGTATTAATCGAAAAACAAGTGGACTTCAGACAAGTACGAAATCTCATTATCGCAAGCTCAATGTTAGTCCTTGGACTTGGTGCAGCAGTGCTTGAAGTAGGGCCTGTCACTTTATCAGGGACAGCGCTTTGTGCGATTGCTGGAATCGTCTTAAACTTAATCTTGCCACACGAAAAAAAGGAAGAAAAATAATTAAAACGTTAGCGAACAATAAGAGCGTCAGAGGAATCTCTGGCGTCTTTTTTATGCCTGATTAAAGAGAGTTCGAATATATAAAGAATAGTATAGAAAGAATACTACCGGAAGTATTCAGAAAATATCTCAAATAGTGTGATTTCCTCTTTCATAAAGTACGTAAATTACTTGCACCGGTTGCTATATAATTTTATATTATATAAGGAATGTAATTATTTATATAAACTATATTATATACATATGGAAGTTTTTGACCGTTTAAAGGCCGGATTTTCAACGAATATTTGTCGATTGTAGGAGGAGCTTTATGCTTACTGAAAAACGTAGAAGAATCATTTTGGACTTATTAGAAAAGGAAGATACAGTACACCTAAGAGACTTAATGGACGCGCTGGGTGCTTCTGAATCGACGGTTCGTCGGGACCTTTCTATATTAGAAGAGGAAGGGACATTGATTCGTGTGCATGGCGGTGCTAAACGCGTCTATTCAAAAGAGTATGAACCAACCACAAAAGAAAAGGAACGTTCAAACCGACGTGAGAAGGAATGCATCGGTCGTTACGCAGCATCTCTTGTGACAAAAGGCGAAACAATCTACATGGATGCGGGAACGACAACACTTCGCATGATTCCACATTTAGAAGGAAAAGACGTCACTGTCATTACAAACGGCGTGCAACAAGCACATCTTTTAGCAGATTACGGCATTAAAACAGTGCTTCTTGGCGGACAAGTTAAAACTGAAACGAGTGCTGTGATAGGAGTACTTGCGCAAAATCAATTACGTGAGTATTTCTTCAAGAAGGCGTTCCTTGGAATGAACGGGGTCGATTTAAGCTATGGCTATACGACTCCAGACGAAGAGGAAGCAACGATTAAAAAAATCGCGATTAGCAAGAGTAATCAGGCATATGTATTGGCCGATTCGAGCAAATTTGCTAAAGTAAGTCTCTGTAAGGTTGCGGATTTTCATCAAGTAACCATGGTCACAAACACGACGAAGGAGCAAGCCGACTTACGTTACCGTATGGCAGGAAGCATTCGTCTTGTTGAAATGGACGCATAATAAAGGAGAGACAGCATGATTTACACGATTACGTTTAATCCAGCGATTGACCTTGTTGTTAAAGTTCCAGACTGCGAACTTGGCACATTAAACCGTTCTGTTGAAGAAAACTACGTGGCAGGTGGAAAGGGCATTAATATGTCTGTCATCTTGAAGCGTTTAGGGTTCGACAATACAGCAACAGGTTTTCTAGCAGGTTTCTCAGGGAACTTCATTAAAGAAGCGTTGCAAGCGGAAGGAATTCATACGAACTTCATCGAAATCGACGGTGTTACGCGTATTAATTTGAAATTAAAGAGTACCGAAGAAACGGAAATCAACGCCAATGGGCCAGTGGTGAAAGCCGAAGATTTTGCTCGTTTAGTACAGTATTTCGAAGAAAACTTACAAGACGGCGACGTGGTATTCTTAGCCGGAAATGCTGGTAATGGAATGGATTATTCTGCGTACACAACCATTGCAAAACTGTGCGATGAAAAAGGCGTTAAATTAGTGTTAGACACTACAAAAGATTTATTAACGAAATGTCTTCCATATCACCCATTCATTATCAAACCAAACCATCATGAGTTAGGCGAGATTTTTGGCGTGACGATTGAAACGGAAGAACAGATTGTAGATTATGCGAAAAAACTCCAAGAAATGGGTGCACGCAATGTGTTAATTTCTCGCGGAGGAGATGGCGCGATGATCATCACTGAAACTGGAGAAGTCTATACATCCAACGTTCCAAAAGGGACTCTTGTGAACTCAGTTGGAGCCGGTGACTCAATGCTTTCAGGCTTTATGGCGAAATTTATCGAAACAGAAGATTACGCAGCAAGCTTGAAACAAGGAGCCGCTACAGGAAGCGCGACAGCCTTCTCTGTAGGAATTGCCAAAAAATCATTTATCGAAGAATTATTACCACAAGTAGTGGTTACAAAACTGTAAGAGTGCACGAGGAGTAATTCCTTTTGTAGTCGCTCATCCGATAGTATTTATTGTGATTTGGATTTTCGTTGATGTTATCGGTGAGTTATGATTAAACGTGATACTTTCTAAAAAAGACAAAGCTAAATAAAGAGATTTGAATTTCGGCTCCTAGGGCATTCCTAGGAGCCTTTTTGTATAGACTTAGAATATCAAGTTTATTGTTAGAGTTTTAGAGTTGCAAAAAAAGAACTACAGTAGTATATTGAGAACAGTTAAATATGTGAAAAGTACAAAGGGGTGCCATTTTGGCTGAGATGTTGTTACAAACCCTTGAACCTGTTACGTTAGTACGTGCGTAGGAATTGTATTTGATTTCGAAGTTTTAGACGGAGTCTCTTTGTGTTTTTCTATAAACGAAGGAGGCTCTTTTTTCATGAAGAGAAATGTTTTAGTATGGGTAGAAGTTGCAATTATTGCAGCGTTGTCAATGGCGATGTCCTTTATTCCGAAAGTGGCTGGGTGGTTTACACCGTCGTGGGGAGCAATTGTTCTTGTTATTTTTTCACTACGCCGCGGATTGACACCAGGTTTAGCAGCAGGTTTGCTATGGGGATTACTCCACTTTCCGTTAGGTAAAGTATACTTCTTGTCTGTTGAACAAGTACTCATCGAATATGTCATTGCATTTGCAGTGATGGGACTTGCAGGACTTCTATATAGTCCGTTCCAAAAAGCGTTAAAAGCTGAAAAATATACAAGTGCGATTACGTTAGCTTGTACTGCAGCTTTTGTAGGAGTAGGCGTTCGCTACTTCTTCCACTATATTGCTGGGGTTATTTTCTGGGGTAAATACGCACCAGAAGGAATGAGCCCATGGGTATATTCTCTCACTGTTAACGGAACAGCAGCACTCGGAACTTTCATTGTGGTAGTGATTGCGTGTGTGGCGCTGATTCGTCAGAAAAAAATTTGGATAGCTCACTAGGGAAATTGTGCTTTCCGAGTCCTGGTTTAACCTGAAGCCAGGGCTCTTTTTTGTGCTCTGGAAAAAGAAAAAGAGTAAGACACTTCGTGTCTTCAAATAACTCTATAGTAGTCATTAGTGCTGTACCGACCTGAGCCTGGGTCTCAGGTCTATCGAGCTTCAAACTGACACTAGGAATAAATTCCAAGTGTCAGTAATTCACATCGATTACAATCGCTACAATGACTACTATAGAATTTGAAGCCACTCGTTTTTCTTACTCTTTTTGAGTAAAGAAACCTGGTTTTAATTAATCCAATTTTCCTAGGAGCTATGGGAGAGGAAAAGAGGGTGCAGGGAGTTAGAGAGTGCTCATATTTTAGTGAGTGTAATTCCTTAGTGGGTTGAGGGAGAGTTTGACAGGAGGTCATTTCAATAGTAAAGTAAACGGTGAAAGAGGTGTCGGTATGGTTACAGAATGCGAAAAAATGAATGTGTCTCATGAGATTTGGATGATGATTATGAAAATCTACAATGAGAACTTGAAAACTTTTTCGGTGTCATTAAAAGAGGTGGGATTGAATCCAACTCATTTTGAAGTGTTACATCTAATTTTTAGAAATCAAACGATGGATCAAAAGACGATTGCGCAAACGTTGAATTTGACGCAGGGGAATATTACGCACTGCATTCGTCATTTAGAAAAATTAGAATTGATTTCGATTGAAAAAGACTGGAAAACAAAACATATTTCATTAACGGAAAAAGGAAAGAAGTTGCTGGATGATTTAATTCCAGCGCAACATCAAATGATGGAACATACCTTACGTGGATTGGACTGCAACCAAAAGCAACAATTGCGTGAGCTACTAGTCTCATTTGAGAACACATGTAAGTCGGTTTAAGTAAATTTTAAGTACGAAACGTATACTTAAGAAAAAAGAAGAGGTGCGACTATGAGAATTTTAGTAGCAGAAGATGAAATTGATTTAGCAGAAGCGCTGAAAATGATGCTTGAAATGCAAAAATATAGCGTGGAGGTTGTTCACGATGGGGCGGATGCGCTATTTTATGCCGAATCAACACCGTATGATTTAATCTTGCTGGATGTCATGATGCCGAAGAAATCAGGAATCGAAGTGGTCCGTGAATTGCGTGCGGGTGGAAATACAACGCCAGTGTTGATGTTAACGGCAAAAAGCCAATTAGAAGATAAAGTGACAGGTCTTGAAGAAGGAGCGGACGATTATTTAACGAAGCCGTTCGAGGCGCCTGAATTATTAGCGCGTGTGAAATCATTGCTTCGCCGCCCAAATGTCTTTGTGGCATCTGTGATGAACATCGGAAATATCGAGCTTAACCGCGATAAGTTCACAATGGAATCAGCCAGCGGACAAGTGTTGTTGAATAATAAAGAGTTCCAATTGATGGAATACTTCATGATGAATAGCAATCAAGTATTATCAACCGATTTGATTATGGAAAAAGTTTGGGGACTCGACTCAGATGCTGAGATTAATGTGGTGTGGGTGAATATTTCATCTCTCCGTAAAAAATTAGCGAGCATCGATGCGAACGTGACGATTAAATCTGCACGTGGTTTGGGCTATCAATTGATGGTCGAAGCGTAATCCCGATGATTTTAGAAAAGAAGAGGAGTTTGCATGTTTAAACAACTTCAAAAAAGCTTTGTGAAAAGTGCGATGCTGTCGTTTACGGCAGTGCTGCTGGTTGTGCTAGTGGCGGTCAACGTTGTGAACTATCGCCAAACCGTCAATCAAGTAGACCGACTTGGGACAATGCTTGTTAATAATGATGGAACTTTTCCTGATGCACCTGATGAAAAAGGCCCTAAAGAACATCCTGAACATGGAATGCCAAAAGGAATGGAGTTTCGTAAAGATGATCAGATGGCAACACGTTATGCAGTCGTAAGAGTGGCAAATGGCACGGTCCAATCTGTCGACCGAACTCACTTAGTATCGCTCGATGAAGAAGCGTTAAAAGAGTTGGGACTACGTGTCGCACAAGGTTCTGCCACTCAAGGATGGGAAGGAAGTCTTCGCTATCAAGTTGCTAAGACGGATGCCGGAACAATGGTTGTCCTTGTAGATGCTAACAAGGAGACACAACAAATATCGAGATTGATGATGGTAACGGGAGCAGTCTTTGTTCTCTGTTTAGCAGTGGTATATGTTCTTGTTCGTCTCGTATCGAAACGCGCGATTCGTCCGTTTGTCGAAAACGTGGAGCGTCAGCAACAATTTATCGCCAATGCGAGTCACGAGATTAAGACACCGTTAGCGGTTCTTTCTGCCAATACGGATTTACTTGCCATGATGGGCACGGAGGCGAAATTTGTCGATAGTAATAAACGCCAAATTAAGCGTCTAAACTCTCTCGTAGAGCAGATGTTAATTCTTTCAAGATACGATGAAGGAGAAGCGGCTGCGACAAAAGAGGAAGTCGATTTAGTGGCTGTTACAAAAACAATCGTTGAAGAGATTTTACCAGTCTTAAACGAAAAAGGACTCCAGGTAGAATTTACTGGCGAGGCGCAAACGATTGTTACAACGAATAAGAGTGCGATGACAGAACTGATTCGCATCTTGCTCGATAACGCAATGAAGTATACGGTCGGCGAACCAGTGATTACCGTTGAGGCGAAACGAAATCAATTAGCCATTGGAAATGAAACCGAACCAATGACGAAGGAACAGGTGAGTCAGATTTTTGATCGCTTCTACCGCGTAGATAGTTCGAGAAATCGTACGACAGGCGGTAGCGGACTAGGGCTTTCTATTGCACAGAAGATTGCCGAGACTAACGACGTGCAGTTAACGGCAGAACTCACGAGTGAAACACAAATTCGCTTTGTGATTGAGGGTGAGAAAAATGGATGAACGACTTATCTATGAAGTTTTAGAAGTAGTTGGTGAAATTCCAAGCGGAAAAGTTGCTACCTATGGACAGATTGCGAGTCTCATAGGTCGACCGAAAAATGCAAGATTAGTTGGAAAGATTTTAAGTCAGGTAGAAATCTATGGCGACTATCCTTGCCACAGAATCGTTAATGCAAGTGGAAGACTGGTTCCAGGATGGCTTGAACAAAAAGCTTTATTAGAAGCTGAAGGAATTCTTCTTAAAAGCCCGACAAATGTATCGCTTAAAAAATATCAATGGAATCCTGAAGAGGATTAGCCCAATCTACAATAAAGATTGGGCTTTTATTTTAAAATAGATACAAAATGAAAGACGTTGGAAAATCATCCAGCGTCTTTTTTTCGTGCGCAATTATCATATATGGTAATTTGTACTGACCCCAAAAAGTTAGACAATTAATTTAAGCAAAGGATTTAGTT
>CABSQV010000008.1:0-72718 GCA_902479935.1 uncultured Streptococcus sp.
GGAGCTTCTGTTGTTGTTGGAGCTTCAGTTGTTGTTGGAGCTTCTGTTGTTGTTGGAGCTTCAGTTGTTGTTGGAGCTTCTGTTGTTGTTGTTGGAGCTTCTGTTGTAGTTGTAGTTGTTGTAGGATTGTTTACTACTTCTTTAGTAGCAGCATTACTGCTTCCATCAAATTCTGATGGATCAACGATAGTTTCTGCTACGTCAATAACATATCCTTCAGGAGCTTCAATTTCTTTAATGATGTATTTAGTTTTTAATAACCCGGTAACTGTAATATCACCATTTTCATCAGTTACATATTCACCAACGACTTGTTTTGTAGCTTCGCGAATAACTTGGAATTTGGCTCCTTTTAAAGCTTTTCCTTTGCCGTCAGTCTTATGAACATGGATTGCAAATACATAACCTACACCAGAACCACCAGCGATTTGGATTTTTGTATTTGAGTTTGATTCTTTAATCACTTTATCGTTACTTTGAAGTGATACAGTATTAACAAGTAACTCGCCGTCAGCTGGCTCATAATCTAATTGAACATCGTATCTAATTTCAAAGTGGTCGTCAGCTGCCATATTACCTAAAGTGATTTCAAATGAACCGTCTTTAATGTTCTTTGTATACTCATCAGTTACATTTTTCTTGTTCTCTAATTTCCAACCTTTGCTAGTGTATTTCCATTCACCTTTCCAAATTTCGAATGATCCATTAACATATTTTGCAGCTTTATATTTTAATTCATCAAGAATTTTAACATTTTTTAAAGCTTCACTTGTTCTGTTAATTGGAACAATATAGTGAATTGTTTTACTATCTGGACTTACCCAGCTAGATTTTTTAACTACGTAGTTGTTTGTGTCTCCAACACCATCGTAGCTAACTTTTCCTTTGAATTTAGTTTTTCCATCAACATTAACTTTGACAGGAACATCTCCACTATTTTTTTGCTTTGCTGAATCAACTGCTGCATAGAAGAAGAAGTTTCCACTTACATTTGAATGTGTGTCAACAAATGAAGTATAAGTCAACGTAATTGTGCCTGCTTCTTTGTCTACATGTGCAGTAGCAACAGTTTGACCGCTAGCAGTGTCTTTCAACTCAAAGTCAGTAGAACTAATAATAATCGGATCCTCTAACTTGATAACTGTTGTATCGCCTGCAGTAACTCCTTTCCCTTCTAAAGCAAATTCTCCTGCAACTCTAAACTTGTCCCATTTACCGATTTTACCATCAATCGCTCCGCCTTTATCATTTTTGATTTCTAGCTTTGTGATTGTGTCAACCGTTTTAGTCGTTTCCGCATTTGCGGTACGTCCACCAAAAAGGAACAACATTGTTAAAGTCACAATTAAAAATGAAAAATATTTGAAATAATTTCTTTTAAAATTCATTTTTTTAACATCCTTCCATTATTTTTTTTTGATATATTCACATTATACAATTTTTCCCCTAAAAAGCAACAGTTTTACTAAAAAATATTATTACAGATATTTATCATTTAATTTATATATATTTTACCTCTCATATTTCAGTACTACTTAGATTGTTTTTTTGATATATTATCTTAATACTTTTGGCTAATTTCTTAAGAATAATTTTGAACTATACCAAGTATAATATTTTTTTACAATATTTATCTTTTAACGAACTATGAAATTTATAATACAATTCTATTGTATCAACTACATCATATATTATAGTAGAAAATACTTTCATATTATTAGTGCTATTCATAAATCTTTTACGTTTTTTAAATGTACTCATTAACTATTATCAACTTATTTTTTCTGTATTAATTTTACTAACAAAAAAATTTCATCTTCATTCTTAAAAAATAAGACAATCAAAAATGTGAAGCGCACCCCAAAAATTAGATTTTTTGTCTATCTTTTGGGGTGCACTTCACATTTCTCACTTCTTGGGTCAGTCACAATTTTGTGACTGTTTTTTATTTATAAGTATATTCTCTAAAAGTAAAGTAGAAATTGATAGCCTATATTCATGCCCAAATGTTAAATTTGGATATCATTATTTCTACATTATTAATTAGTTTTAAATAAAAATATTACATTATTTTATAAGAAGTTAACTCTGAACAATCAATAGCTTAATTATCTTTAATAATATTGCTTGTACTAATCGAGTTCGATTTGGCCTGTGTATAGTTTGTAGTAGATTCCGCGTTTTTCCATAAGACTCTCATGGTCTCCGCGTTCGATAATCTCACCGTGATCCATTACCATAATCACATCTGAATTACGAATCGTAGATAAACGGTGGGCAATTACAAATGAAGTACGACCTTCCATCAATTGGTCCATACCACGTGAAATCAACGCTTCTGTATGGCTATCGATTGAGCTTGTTGCTTCATCTAGAATTAATACTTTAGGATTTGCAACGGCAGCACGTGCAATAGCGAGTAATTGACGTTGCCCTTGAGACAAGCCTTCGCCGTCCCCTGTAATTTCTGTTTGATACCCTTGTGGAAGACGTTTAATAAAACTGTGGGCGTTGGCAAGTTTAGCCGCTTTAATAACTTCATCATCCGTTGCATCCAAGTTCCCATAACGAATATTATCCGCAATCGTTCCAGTAAATAAATGCGTGTCTTGCAACACGATAGAAATCGTCTTACGTAAGTCATCTTTCTTAATTCTCGTCACTGGAATCTCATCGAAAGTAATGACCCCAGAATCAATTTCGTAGAAACGGTTAATTAAGTTTGTAATGGTTGTTTTACCAGCACCCGTTGCTCCAACAAAGGCTACCTTCAATCCTGGTTCAGCCCATACATTGATATCTTTTAAAATACGCACACCTGGCACATAGCCAAAGTCAACATTGTGTAGTTGGATGTTTCCGACAACTGGAATACGTTTGTCACCATCCAGCCAGTACCATTGTTTTGGATCGCGTTGGTCCAAAGTAACAGTTCCTTCATCCACTTCTGGTTCTTCACGAAGAATTGCAAAAATCCGTTCTGCCCCGGCCATCGCACTAAGAAGTACATTCATTTGTTGAGACATTTGAGCAAGTGGTTGTGCGAATGTTCTTGAGAATTGTAAGAACGAGGCAAGGCCCCCGATATCCATCCAATTAATAACCACTAAGTACCCACCAACTGCTGCCGTAATCGCATAGTTCACGTAACTGATGTTTCCTAAGATTGGGAACATGATAGCCGAATAGAATTGTGCGTTATTTGCAGCTTCTTGAAGTTCAATGTTGAGTTTATCAAATTCATCAAGCACTTTATGTTCGTGGTTAAATACTTTAACGACTTTTTGTCCTTCAATATGCTCTTCCACGAATCCATTCACTTGTCCAAGAATTGCTTGTTGCGCAGCGAATTGCTTCCCTGATTTCGCACCCAATTTTTTCACAATTTGGAACATCAAGAATACCATTGCAATTAAAAGCACTGTTAAGATTGGTGAAAGAATCATCATCATCACAAATGTCAATACTAATTGAAGTGTTGAGCTGATAATCATTAACATGCTATTGTTAAACGCATTTTGAATATTTTCAAAGTCGTTTGTAAAGCGAGACATTAAGTCCCCGTGCTTATTCGTATCAAAGAAACGAATTGGCAGGCTTTGAATGTGGTTGAATAAATCTGCACGCATTTTTTCGATGGTATTTTGTCCAACGGTTATCATTAAGCGTGCTGAGAAGTAGCTGGCTGCTGCTCCTAGTACATACACAATAGCGATAAACCCAAGCATTTTTGCTAGACCCGCTAAGTCACCTGTAGCAATAAAATCATTGATTAACGGACGAATCGCATATGTTCCGATAATTCCGGATGCACTTGAAACGATTAAGCAGACCACTACAACTGCAAGAGTCCATTTACTCTTCCATAAATAACCCCATAAATCTGCCAAAGTTTTTTTCATATTTTCTGGACGTTTCGGCCCTTTATTTCTATTCATCTCCTTTGGCTCCTTTCATTTGGGTTTCGTAAATATCACGATACAAGTCGTTTGTTTCCATTAACTCTTGGTGAGTTCCAAGTCCACCTACTTTACCATCTTCTAAGACAAGAATATTATCTGCACCTTGGATAGATGAAATACGTTGAGCAATAATAATCACCGTTGTATCTGGTAAATGGTTAAAGAACGCTTCACGGATTTTCGAGTCAGTCGCTGTATCCACTGCTGAAGTTGAATCGTCTAGAATTAACACGGCTGGCTTACGTAACATCGCACGAGCAATTGTAAGACGTTGTTTTTGTCCACCCGAGAAGTTTGACCCACCTTGTTCTACACGAGTGTCGTATCCATCTGGCATTTCCATAATGAAGTCATGCGCTTGAGCGTTTTTTGCTGCTTGGATCATCTCTTCTTCTGTAGCGTCTGGATTTCCCCATAAGAGGTTCTCACGAATTGTTCCAGAGAATAACGTGTTCTTTTGTAATACCATCGATACGTTTTGACGTAAATCTGCAAAACGATATTCGCGAACATCATGTCCACCAACACGAACCGTACCAGCAGTTGTGTCATAGAGTCGAGGAATCAACTGCACAAGAGAAGATTTTCCTGAACCTGTTGGCCCGATAATCCCGAATACTTCACCTGGTTTAATCTTAAAGCTGATATCGCTTAACACTTCTTCATCTTGTTGTTTTCCATAAGAGAAATGAACATGGTCGAATTCTACTTCCCCATAGACTTTGTCCACAGTGATTGGATATTCTGGTTCTTCGACATCGATGTTTGTATCTAACACTTCGAAGATACGGTCCATAGAAGCTTTTGTCATGGTTAACATGACGAATACGAATGAAATCATCATGAGTGACATCAAGATTTGGGTAATATAAGAAATGAAACTGATAAGGTCCCCTGTTGTCATCGTTCCGCTAATAACGAGTCCACCACCGAACCACATTACTGCAATCGTTACTGCATAAATGGTTAATTGCATGATCGGGTTATTCCACATCACAACATACATTGCATGTAGGGCACGTTCTCTAAATGTAGAGTTTTCTTTACCGAATTTTTTCTTCTCGAATGTTTCACGTACGAATGATTTTACAACGCGAATACCGATAAAGTTTTCTTGCAAGGTACGGTTAATGCCGTCAGTTGCTTGTTGTAATTTTCTAAAGCGTGGAAAGGCTGTAGAAATGATTAACGCTAATGAAAGGACTAAGATTGGTACAGCAACCATGAAGATAAGAGATAATTGCGCATTGATACTTACCGCAAAGAAGATAGCAAAGATAAACATCATTGGCGCACGCGCTAAAATACGCATCGTCATAATGGCTGTATTTTGAACATTGTTGACGTCACTTGTCATACGCGTAATTAAAGATGCATTTGAAAAGTGATCAATATTCTTAAATGAGAAAGCTTGAATTTTCTTCATTTCAGCAGAACGTAACTCTGCAGCTACTCCTGTTCCAGCAATCGATGCAAATTTTGCACCTAGTACTCCGGCAGATAGGGATATAATTGCAACCGCAACCATAATCAACCCTTGTTGCACAACATAGCCTAAGTCTTTATTCGGAATCCCTTCGTCGATAATTTGCTTCATAATAATCGGTTGCGCTACTTCACAGAGCACCTCGATTAAGATGGCAAAAAAAGCTAAGAAAGGATATTTTTTATACTTACTAAAAAACGGAATAATCTGTTTTAGCATTTTTTCACTCCTTTTTAATGATTTTAGATAATAAAAAACCGCCTTTGAGGACCTCTCAAAGACAAGCAATTAGCTACGAATTACTATAATCAGTTTATCAACTTTTCTATTAGTTTTCAATCGATTGCCCTTCAAATTTTAATTGAATTTTCATCTTTAGTGTATACTATTTTTCTCTAAAAAATTAAGCGCACACTTCAGAATTCACAGCCGAAATGTGCCTGTGTTTTGTGTTCAGTGCGCGATTTATGGTACAATGAGCGCAACGAAATTTTAGAAAGCGAGGGACTCCAGTGTCCACAATTCAATACATTAGTACACGAGACACAAACAACCGCGTTACAGCTTCACAAGCCATTTTAAAAGGAATTGCTGAAGACGGTGGTTTATATGTACCGACTGCCCTCCCAGAAGTGACTCTGGACTGGGAAATGTTAAAAACTCAAAGTTATCAAGAAATTGCAATCGAAATTTTATCTGCCTTTTTAACAGATTTTACAAAAGAAGAAATTACAAACTGCGTGCATTCTGCATACGACACAACGTTTGATACAAAAGAAATCGCACCAGTGAAGAAAGTTGGCGACCGTCATTTCATGGAACTTTTCCACGGAAGAACCATCGCCTTCAAGGATATGGCGCTATCTATCTTGCCATACCTCCTTACAACTGCAGCAAAGAAAAATCAATCCGATAAAGATATCGTCATTTTAACAGCGACTTCTGGAGACACTGGTAAAGCAGCTCTTGCAGGATTTGCGGATGTTCCTCATACAAACATCATCGTCTTTTATCCAAAAGGTGGTGTCAGTACGATTCAAGAACGCCAAATGGTGACACAAGCTGGCGACAATACATTCGTCTACGGTGTAGAAGGAAACTTCGATGACGCACAAACAAAAGTGAAAGAGTTATTTGCCGATAAAGAACTAAACGCAACTCTTGCAGAAAAAGGATTCCAATTCTCTTCTGCAAACTCCATCAACATTGGACGTCTTTGCCCACAAATCGTATACTACGTATTCGCGTATGCACAATTAGTGAAAGATGGTACTCTTACTATTGGCTCCCCAATGAACGTTGTGGTTCCGACTGGTAACTTCGGTAACATTCTAGCAGCCTACTACGCAAAAGGTATCGGTGTTCCAATCAATAAACTCATCTGTGCTTCAAACGAAAATGATGTGCTTGTTGATTTCTTCCAAACAGGAACATACAACCGACTACGTGAATTTAAATTAACAAGTTCTCCAAGTATGGATATTCTTGTTTCAAGTAACCTTGAACGTTTCGTGTTCGAATTAACAGGACGCAGCTCGAAGGAAACAAACATACTTATGACTTCTCTAAAAGAAAACGGAAGCTATTCTGTTCCAAATACAGATACAGCTCTATTCCAACAATTTTACGGAAACCGTGCCAGCCAAGAAGAAACGGCTCAAACGATTCATGATGTATTCAAGAGCGAGCACTACTTATTAGATCCACACACTGCGGTCGCAGACGCTGTGTATACGAAATATAAGAAAGAAACAGGAGACGAAACTCCTACAGTGGTGGTATCGACAGCTAGTCCATACAAATTCCCGCAAAGCGTTCTTTCAGCTCTAGACGTGGATACGAATCAATCTGACGCAGAACTCATGGATGCGATTCAACAAGAAAGCGGCATTGCCATTCCAACAGCTGTCACAAGCGTATTGGATGCGCCAATCCGTCATACAAAAGTTCTTTCTATCGAAGGCATGAAACAATCAGTCCTTGATTCATTAAACATTCAATAAAACAAATAAAGACAAGAAATAGTTCATTCCACTATTTCTTGTCTTCTTTTTTATTCTTCAGTTAAGAACCCTTGTGCTTTTAATACATCGAGCATTTCAGCACGTTTAGCCCCAAGCGTGTGGTATTTCGTAGAAACTTGTTTTGTAAAAGCATCTACACGTCGGTTAGCATCACGAAGGTCGTAATATTCTGTTACTATCGCATCATACTCTTTCAACTCTTCTAGTGGATTCTCCAGTTCACGGTATCCATTTTCCATATGAATGACTTCTTTTGGAAGACGCGGTTTTAATTGTGGCTCTTGGGAGGGCCAACCTACCGCTAACCCGATTGCTAGATAAGTGTATTTAGGTAAATTTAGTAACTCGACGATTTTTGCTTTGTCGTTAAAGAAACTTCCTAGATACACAGTCCCCATCCCTAAAGATTCTGCCGCTACAACAACATTTTGCGCTGCAATCACCGCATCTGTTAATCCTGATACGAAACGGTCTGCGCTCCCTTGAACGCCTACTTCTTGTCCTAAGGCTTTAGCAATTTCCGTATTACGACGTTGATCCACCACGAATACAAATAGATGTCCGTTGTTAGCCACATATGGTTGCCCACTCACAGCTGCTAATTCTTTTTTTAATTCTGGTTCCGTCACACTAATAATCGAATAGGCTTGTAAGTACATACTTGAAGCTGTTCTTTGCGCCACTTCTAGAAGTAAATCCACTTCCTCTTTTGTTAAAGGTTTGTCTTCAAACGCACGAATTGTACGGTGATTGAGTTGTGTTTTGATGGTTTCATTCATTTTGATTACTCCTTTGTATCAAAAAAAGAGTCGACTGCTCAACTCTTTTTGTTTTTTTAGAAATATTGTTTACCTGTTTCCAAGGCTGCTTCTGGCATAATCACTTCGCCGTATTCTTTTAATACTTCCCATGAAATTCTTGAGGACTCGGCGTACTCGCGGATAAGAGCCATTTTTGAAGCCACTTCTTCTGGCTTTTCTACTTGATGGAAAACGTGTAAGAAGTAATGTCCGCTGTAACGGTAAAGAACCGATTGGTCAAATTCGCCTGAGGCTTCTTTTGCCATCGAGACGAAATCTTCGAAGTCTTCAAAGACAACTGTTACATCGATTGGTTTCAATGCAGAAGATTTATCTTCAGTATTAATGACTGGTTTTGGAGAAATTTTCCCTTCTTCTTTATCCTCTTTACGCTTCTTCCCAATACGATCTGTTAGCGAATGTTGAATCGTATCCACGATATTGCGCACCATACGCTCGTCTGTCGATTCATCTCCCATGTCCACAATACGTGTGACATAGAGTTCTAGACCGTCTGGATTTGGCATGATTTGGAAGCTCAAACCGTCTGAATCTTCGAATTGATTCAAGACGCCCATCTCCTCTAAAATACTATGGAAAAAGCCTTCGATTTCGCCTGGATTTCCAAGTAATTCAGGTATTGATGTACCACGGTCGATTAGATCTTGGTTCTCGATACGCAACAAGAATGTATCGTCGTTAATGCGTTCCATTTCCATAATATTCACCCCTTTTTACCCTATCTATCTATTCTAGACCAAACCTGACAAAAATAAAAGAAATACGATTGGAACATGAATACGAATTGGTTGGTGCTTTGGATGGATGTGCAGAAACATTATAAAGTAAAGGAATACTTTTTTGGTAAAGAAAGAAGATTCCCTGAATCCTTGCGGATTCTCTTTATAATCGCTGTTACGGGGCACCGGTGTAAGCCTTGGTCTTACACCTTCGAAGCTTCAAACGCGGAGTAAGGGACAAGTCCTGTACTCCGCGTAATTCACATTCGATGCGATTCCCCGTTACTGCGATTATAAAATCCGCAGGCTTCTTTGGAATCTTCTTTTTAAATATATTTTCTACTAAATTTCTGCCATCCATCCTAAGCTAATTTGTAAATATAACTCCTTCGTATTTCTTATTTTTGGAAGGTGGAAATGATGGGAAGTGACCGCGAAACGACGATACTTCTTCTCTTTTTATAAATAAGGCTTAGGCTTTTCTTAGGGTGAGGCCGAATTGTCTTGTTCGGATATGTTGGATGCTAAAGGCTAGTGCTGCATACAAGATTCCGAATAAGAGAACCATACCTAGATTCATAGCATAGCTTGAGAATTCTAGCGATGGGTTTTCGGTTGCAGTGATGACATAATACACTGGGAAAAATTTCGCGATGCTAATGGCTACTGGATTGAGCAACTCTAACGGAACGAAAATCCCTGAGATAAAGGATACTCCCATCCCCACTACCGTACTTGCTGCAGAATAACCATACGTGTTATCCCCGATAATGACCGAGCATAGGAATGCCAGTGCATAGGCTGTAAGTGCTGACGCGAAAGTGAGCATTAATGCCTTTGGAGCACCCGCACTAATATAGAAGCTTGGTGCCACAATGGCTACGAATAGTAAGTTGATTCCAACGATTATTCCAACAACTGTTAAGCCACCAAGGAATTTTTCAATCATTACTTGGTTTACACTCTTCATACCGATAATAATTCGTTTTGCGACTTCATCATTTTCAAGTAAGGCAAAGATTAATCCAAGCAAGAAGATAAATACTGAGATATAAACGAATGGTGTATACGCAAAGTAGATTTCACCAAATTTTGCATAGTAATCGTCATCCTTAAGTGTGGTGTCTTTTGAAATGACACTTACAGTTGCTTGCTCGCTTAAAATCTTATTCATATTCTCAACGTTAAAGTTACCTTGATTTTTCAATACAACCGCATAGCGAATATAGGAATTAACGTACTCACGAAGGACATTTCCGTTCAGTGAATTTCCAATTTCTATTTTGACAGCAGATTCCCCATTGTTGATTCTTGTATCAACATCCGATGGAATCCAAAGCGCGCCATCTACATCATTTCCATAGACAGCTTCTTTCATGCTGTTATCGCTATTGGTTGTGAGTATGACTTTATGATCTTTTTGAAGTGCGGCAATGAGCGCGTTGATAATTTCGCTACTGCCATCTGATTCGTCTTTAATCAAGACTTTATATTGAGTATCTTTGAAACCTGTGACTTCGTTGTTTCCTAGCACTTGCGAAAGGCCCATTGCCATAAAGATGACTAGGAAAATAATCGCATATGATTTTAATCGATAAGCAAGTTTTAGAAAATATTTATAGACTATCATAACGTGTTCTCCTTAATCTCCATAGTGCACATCCTAGAAGTGCTAGTGTATATGCGCCGAGTAATAAATAGGTTCTACCAAGATCCGCACTTCCTACAAGGCGATTTAATTGATAAAATCCTGTAACCATTAATGCGACTGGATTAAATTGGTTAAACCCAGGCATAAAGGTATTGGCAAATCCTTTCATTGCCGTTCCCATCATTCCCGCAAGTGCTGAAAGGACGAGGTTTGTAATTAACGCGAAGATAATTCTTCCCTGAATGGTTAGTTTTTGATTAGTTCCAATAAGAAGCCCTGCTGCAATTCCGAATACATTTCCTAGCAACATGAGAAGGAGGCTTCCTGCCCAATCTGCAAATAGATTAATTTTCAATACTTGTGTCGTATAGACCAGCATGATTGCATTTGAGGCGATATTGAGTAATAAACCAATCATAAAGCAGTTGATTATGAGTTTGCCTTTGCTAAATGGGCTACCCATAATCCGGCGCCCAATTGGCGATAAGTTTCCGTTTAAGTATGCTGCACAAACGACACCACTAAACAACGAGTACATCGTGAAACTTGCAATCGCTGTGTAAAATAACATCGTCCCTTGACTGACATCTGTCGTCTCCTGCGTCACCCAGCTCTTTTTAAAGTCGATAGATGCTGCGCCTCGTCCAAGGCTTTGCACTTGTTTGATTTGTGTCGCTACATTTTTCAACACGCTTTGTGGAATCCCCATCGATTGGCTAACCACCACATCTAAGTTCTTTTCAAGAAATCCGTCTGCTTTATCCTCTGTGACGAGTGCTTTCCCTGCTTCTTCTGACTCTACATCGATAATTTCGAAGTAATCTCCAGCTTGTTCAAACACATGGTGATATGGGTTGTCGGCTGTCATGGCTACGCGAACCGTCCCCATGTCTTGTTCCATGATTCCTGAAAAGGATACGAAATAGAGTGAAATCAAGATAATTGGATAGAGTAACACCCAAAACGAGAATGAAAAATCTTTTAAGGCGTCTTTTGATAAATACGTAAATAGCTTTAAGAATGTCTTCATGAATCTCGAAGTCCTTTCCCTGTGTATGCAAGGAACACATCATCTAAGCTTGGCTGTTCACTGTATAAACGAACATAGCTTAAGTTCAATTCTTCTAGAATGTTTGCCACGTGAAGTAAGTGATTTGTTCCTTGTTCGAAGTTAAATTTCAAATGATCTTTATGATGCTCTAATACAAGAACGTGTGGAATTTGTTTTAAGCGTGCTACTTGTTCTTCAGTTGGAATTGTTGAAAGTTCTACTTGGATAATTTCAGAAGTCGCGATCGATTTCTTCAACTCTTGTGAAGTTCCTGAAACAATGCTCTTTCCTTTATCCATAATCACGATGCGGTCACTTAATCCGTCCACTTCGTCTAAGTAGTGTGTTGTATAAATAATCGTGCTCCCTTGTTCGTTGAGTTTGCGAATTCCTTCTAATATAAATGAACGACTTTGTGTGTCTACCGCAACAGTTGGTTCATCGAAGAAAATTAAACTTGGCTTATGCACGATTCCGCAAGCGATGTTCAAGCGGCGTTTCAATCCACCACTCAATTTCTTTGGAACAAATTTGCGGAATTCTTGTAGTTCTACAAATTCGATAGCTTCTTGTACATATTGTTTACGTTGCTTTGGATCTGAAATATAGAGCCCACAGAAGAAATCAATGTTTTCTTCTACTGATAAATTATCTAAATACGCTAATTCTTGTGGAACAATCCCGATTTCACGTCGTACTTTACTTGATAATGGGAACTTGCTTTCTCCAAGAACCGTTACCTCACCGCTATCAAAGGTTAAAAATCCTAACATACAGTTAATCGCTGTTGTCTTCCCACATCCGTTTGGCCCAAGAAGCGCTAGAAGCTCTCCTTTACGAATTTCAATATCAAAATGATTTAATGCCATCAAGTCTTTGTAACGTTTTACAAGACTCTTTACTTGGATACTATTTTCCATGTCCTCACCTCATTAATTGTTTTTACACTCTTAGTATATCGACCACCCTTGTCACAAACTAGTGTCAAATGTCGTTAGTTGTATATGACATTTGTCATAAATAGCTAGATATTTCTCCCTATTTCGGCTAAACTGAAAGAAAGAGTCTTGGAGGTGAGAATCGTGCGCACGTTTTTAGAGAAGTTAATGTTCTTTATTTTGATTAGTATCTATTTAATGGGACAACAAACAGAAGTCTTTACGATTTTTTTAGGTCTTTGTATTTTTATTCTTTCTCTATCTATAGAAGTGTTTGAAAATAGTTGGATTCAACGCATTTCCATAGTAATATCTGGTGCTTTATGCATCTTCTATCCTGAAACGGGATTGTATCTTTCCATTTTCATCATGCATGCTGCCCAACTATTCGGGCTCCCAGGAGCTTTTGCCGGCGTCATCCTTTTACTGCGACCAGATTTATTCACATTAATCCTAAGCGTTATCGGAACGTACGTTATTTTACGTAGTCGCTATGATAAAGAATTCCGTACGATGAGTCACCATATTCAAGACGACTTAGAGCATGAACGACTCCTCCTATTGCAGCGACAACAATTTAGCCAAGAAGAAACGTTGAAGCAAATGGAGGTCGCAACCCTTAAGGAACGGAATCGTATTTCTCACGCCTTGCACGATCAAATCGGACATACGCTCAGCGCTTCAATTATGCAACTGGAAGCCTTGCAAATTATCACCAATGAACCTGTTGTCGAGAAGAAGTTAGAACAAGTCTCCGGAATCCTTCAGAACGGGATGGACGAGATTCGAACGACGATTCATCAGCTTTACGATGACTCCTTCCTACTCTCTCAAAAGATGGACGAAATTCTTCACCCACTGGAAGAGAAGGCACAAGTCAATTATCAAAATACGATTTCGGATGAAATTCCAATCGGATTGAAATACGACATTCTTACTATCTGTAAAGAGATGGCAACGAACTTTATGAAGTATTCAAACGGAAATCAAATTCAATTATTTTTACTAGAACAAAACAACTACTATACGATTCAATATAAGGATAATGGAAACGAAACAAGTAATGACACCCCGGGCATGGGTCTTACGATGATGAAAGAACTGGTGGAGAAACATAAAGGGGTTATGACACTACAAACAAAGAACGGATATGACATCTTTATCCGAATCCCAAAACAGGAGGTCAACCATGATTAAAACGATTCTAGTCGATGACGACTTTCTAGTGCTTCAAGCGCTCGAGACGATTCTATCTGTTCAAGACCATATTGAAGTGGTCGGCACAGGTCAGGACGGCAAAGACGCTGTGGAACTGTATAACACTCATCAACCGGACTTAGTCTTGATGGACATTCGGATGGAACCTACTACCGGAATCGAAGCCGCAGAAACGATTCTAAAAGACTTCCCTGACGCAAAGATTTTATTCCTCACGACCTTCCAAGACGACGAGTACATCACAAAGGCGCTCTCACTTGGTTGCAGAGGATATTTATTGAAGCAACATATTAAAGGAATTCTTCCCGCGATTGATGCCGTAATGAATGGCCAAATCGTCTACGACTCTACGATTGAGATGCCAGTGAAGAAAACCTTCGAGAAGAAATCAAGCGCTCATTTAAGTGAGCGTGAGAATGAACTGCTCTACCTCGTTGCTGAAGGATTCAATAATAAAGAAATCGCCGAGAAGATGTATCTCAGCGAAGGAACGGTAAGAAACTACTTATCGGCTCTGCTTGAAAAGTTAGAATTGCGTGATCGTACGCAACTGGCAGTTTATTACTATAAAGAACTATAAGAAAAACAAGCACCTCAAGTTGAGGTGCTCGTTTTTCTCTTATGAATATTTATTTCCAAACTTTTCCAAAATTCAGTAAATTTTGGGTACAAAAAAAGCCCTGAATCATCAAGGCTTTTGATCTTTAAAAGTTAACTAAGCGTTGTGCCATATCTAATTCGTAAGCACGAACTTCACGTGGTAAGAAGCGACGAATTTCGTCTTCGTTGTACCCTACTTGGAATCTCTTTTCGTCCAACATAATTGGGCGACGTAGCAATCCTGGGTTGTTTTGGATTAATGAGAACAATTGATTTAATGGAACTTCATCTAAGTCAATTTTTAACTCTTGGAATGCTTTTGAACGAGTTGAGATAATCTCTTCTGTTCCGTCTTCTGTCATTCGTAGGATGTTTTTAATTTCGTCAATTGTTAATGGTTCTGAAAAAATGTTTCTTTCTGTGTACAAGATGTTATGTTCTTCTAACCATGCACGAGCTTTACGGCAAGATGTACAGCTAGGTGATGTATATAATGTAACCATACGTCGATGTCCTCCTCTTCTAAAGTCTTCGGTCTTATCTACGTGTATTATTATATATGATATATAAAAAAAAATCTATATGATTTTTGGATATTTTTTAGATTTTCACAAACTTTTTTCACTTTTGATGAAAAATTTAATGTTTCATAATATTTTCACTCGCTTTCATTTCGTGATTGTGTCTTCAACAGAAAATCTCTGAATTCACAAACGTTGAAAACAGTTGTAACTATTTTTTCATGAAAATCCTTTAGAAATAAGGTATAATAAAACTAACAAGTTTAAGGAGCACTTATATGTCTAAAAAAAGAATTTTCTCAGGCGTACAGCCTTCAGCTATCCCAACTATCGGGAACTATATTGGAGCGATGAAAAACTTCGTGGCCTTACAAGATGAGTACGATTGTACTTACTGTATCGTAAACCAACACGCGATTACCGTTCCACAAGATCCAAAGAAATTAAAAGAACAAACGCGTTCACTTGCAGCACTTTACCTTGCGATTGGTCTTGACCCTGAAAAGTCAACGATCTTCGTACAATCAGAAGTACCTGCACACGCACAAGCTGCATGGATCGTTCAATGTAATGTCGGTGTTGGTGAATTAGAACGTATGACACAATACAAAGATAAATCTCAAAAACAACAATCTGTATCAGCAGGTTTATTAACATACCCTCCTCTAATGGTAGCCGATATCGTTTTATATAACGCCGAAGTGGTACCTGTTGGAGAAGACCAAAAACAACATATGGAATTAACACGTGACTTCGTTGAACGCTTCAACAGCCGCTACGGAAACGGCAACCAACTTCTTGTAATGCCAGAACCATTCATTCCAAAAGCTGGCGCACGTGTCATGAGCTTACAAACGCCAACGAAGAAAATGAGTAAATCAGATGCCAACGTAAAAGAATATATCAGCATGCTTGATGAACCTTCCGTGATTCGCAAGAAGATTAAGAGCGCTGTAACAGATTCAAGCGGCGTGATTGAATTCGATCCAGCTGAAAAACCTGGCGTATCAAACCTATTAACAATTTTCTCTGCTTTCTCTGGCGAAAGTATTGAATCATTAGTGGAACG
Organism: uncultured Streptococcus sp.; assembly: GCA_902479935.1. Taxonomy (GTDB): domain Bacteria; phylum Bacillota; class Bacilli; order Lactobacillales; family Aerococcaceae; genus Granulicatella. The sequence goes on from CABSQV010000008.1 coordinate 16,061, forward strand.
CTTCAAAGGCGTTGGTTATGGCCAATTCAAAGAAGAATTAGCCGATGCTATTATCGCTGTTATGGAACCAATTCAAGAACGCTACTATGAGCTATTAAAATCAGAAAAGTTAGATGAGATTCTTGATGAGGGTGCTAAGAAAGCGAATTATGTAGCGAATAAGACACTACGCAAGATGGAAAAAGCGGTTGGCTTAGTGAGATAAACTATTTTTAATTGATGAGATCCATTCATTTAGAATGGGTCTTTTTTGATTATCTGAAAAACATCAGTTTTATATTGAAAGAGTCATAGTGGGACACCGGTTCGAGCCTTTCGTCTCTCACCTTTGAAGCTTCAAAGGTGGAGTAAGGATTTCATTCCTAACTCCACCTAATTCACATTCAATGTGATTCCCCACTATTCTTTCAATAAACTGATGTTTGTTCTGATAATCAACAACCCATCTATGATGTGAATCGCTACAAATAGTTTATCTCCCATCGCTGAAGGGAAAAGGTGCAAAAAATAAAAAACGCTAGGACAATCCTAGCATTTTCTATCTTTTGCTATTCTATAACGAGCAGGCCGGCACCAATGATTCCATTATCCCCCTTAATGGTTGATGCTTGGATATGCTCCAGAATATGTTTTTGTTCGTGATGAAGGAGTTCTGCTAACTCTTCTTTCACGAGTTCTATAAAGTCTGGGTTGTAGTTTGAAACACTACCTCCGAACACAATGGTTTTTGGATCTAGTAAGCAGACCATCCCATGAAGAACACTTGCTAATCCCATAGCTGTTTCTTCGATGATACGGCGAGCTGCCTCCTCACCATTGCGCCATTTATCAAAGATGTCCTTCGTTGTCAATGTCTCGTCTTCGTAAATTTCGCGCCCTGTACGCTCGATTCCGACACCCGAGCAAGCCACTTCTAACGCTTCGAGACATTCAAAGTAAGGTACTTTGACAAACCCAATTTCGCCTGAGAACCCTTCCCCGCGTAAGATTGTATTGTTGACGATGTTGGTGGCTGCGATTCCTGTTGATACCGTTACGTATCCAAACATGTCTGTAGGTTTTAGATTGAGCATTCGATATTCCGCATAAGCCGCTACTTTTACGTCATTATCGATTTTCACCGGTATGTCTCCGTACGTTTCCTTCAATCTTTCTACAATTGGAAAATTAGCCCAAGGTATATTATTTTGGAAAATCGCTACCCCGTTTTCCACGTCTACCTTCCCTGGTAATCCAACACCAATCCCATACGTATCTTGAATGCGTAAATCATTATCATTGAGCACTTTATCCACCAGTTGGACCACACCCTGATACAAACTTTCGGCACTCGCTGTTTGGCTTGGGCTTTGAGAACGACTAACGATCTCCCCATTCTCGTTAATCAACGCAACCGCTACCTTCGTTCCCCCAATATCAATACCAACCGCGACTTTCATCAAAATCCCTCCGTTCATTATGATTTCGCTTTCATAATTAGTTTACACCGAAAATCGCTTCCTGGCTTTCCCTATCTTGTTCTATACTATAACTATTTTGCTGTCTTTCATTCAGTTTGAAAAATGATAACTGTTTTGATAGCCGTTTTGTCGTCTTTTCCTAACCACCTCTCTTTCTCATCACTCTCTCCCCCTTCATTAGCAAAAATTTGGTTGTTCAATCATTAAGGATAAGAAACCGCGCTTGTTTTATAGAAATTAATGATGAATTCACATTGAAAAATGATAACCGAAGATAGCCGTTATAGTGGAATGAGTGATGGGGAATAGCATCGAATGTGAATTAGAGGGAGTTGCGAATTCTTTCGCTACTCCCTCTTTGAAGCTTCGAAGACCGAGAGACCTAAGGCTCGAGGCGGTGCCTCATCACAAAATCCACTATGTCCAAACGGCTATCAATCAGGTTATCATTTTTCAAACCACCTCATTAAGTAGCAACTCTATATAAAACAAGCGCTGTTTCTTATCCCTTCAACCTTCGGTTGAAGCCTTCAATTTTTGCACAAAAAAGGAGGGGAAGCAAATCTGCTTCCCCTCCCTAAATTCCTAGGAATTATTTGTTTTTCAAGTTGTAGAACGCTGATAGACCTTGGTAAACAGCTAAGTCACCTAATTGATCTTCAATACGTAATAATTGGTTGTATTTAGCGATACGGTCTGTACGGCTTAATGAACCAGTCTTGATTTGTCCAGCGTTTGTTGCAACTGCGATGTCAGCAATTGTAGCATCTTCAGTTTCACCAGAACGGTGTGAAACAACTGCAGTGTAACCAGCTTTTTGAGCCATTTCGATTGCGTTGAATGTTTCAGTTAAAGTACCGATTTGGTTAACTTTGATTAAGATTGAGTTTGCAATACCTTGTTCGATACCACGAGATAAGATTTCAGTGTTAGTTACGAATAAGTCGTCACCAACTAATTGAACTTTACCGCCTAAGCGTTCAGTTAATAATTTCCATCCATCCCAGTCGTTTTCGTCACAGCCGTCTTCGATTGTGATGATTGGGTATTTTTCAACTAATTCTGCTAAGTATTCAACTTGTTCAGCTGGAGTACGTTTAGCACCCTTTTCACCTTCGAAGATTGTGTAGTCATATACGCCATCTTTGAAGAATTCAGATGAAGCACAGTCAAATCCTAAGTAAACATCTTTACCTGGTTCTAGACCTACTTTTCTGATTGCTGCTAAGATTGTTTCTACAGCATCTTCAGTTCCTTCGAATGTTGGAGCGAAACCACCTTCGTCACCTACTGCAGTTACTAAACCGCGGTCGTGTAAGATACCTTTCAATGCGTGGAATACTTCAGCACCCCAACGTAAAGCTTCTTTGAATGAAGGAGCACCAACAGGTAAGATCATGAACTCTTGGAATGCGATTGGAGCATCTGAGTGAGATCCACCGTTAACGATGTTCATCATTGGTGTTGGTAATACTTTAGTGTTGAATCCGCCTAAGTATTGGTATAAAGGTTGATCTAAGTAGTCAGCAGCTGCGCGTGCTACAGCGATAGATACGCCTAAGATTGCGTTAGCTCCTAATTTACCTTTGTTTGGAGTACCATCTAATTCGATCATTAATTTGTCGATCGCCATTTGTTCACGAACATCGTAACCTAAGATAGCTTCAGCGATAATGTTGTTTACATTGTCAACTGCTTTTTGAACTCCTTTTCCTGAGTAACGAGATTTGTCGCCGTCACGTAATTCAACTGCTTCGTATTCACCAGTTGAAGCTCCTGAAGGAACCATACCGCGTCCGAACGCTCCGCTTTCTGTGTAAACTTCAACTTCGATAGTTGGGTTCCCACGTGAGTCTAGTACTTCTCTTGCTAATACATCTGTAATAAATGGCATGATTTATTAACTCCTTTAATATTTATTTTGTACGTTATTATTTTAATCGAAAATCATCAGAGTTTCAACCTTTGGAAAGGGATTCTTTATTTTTCGATTAATGATTCACCAGTCATTTCTTCTGGTTTTTCCACATTTAGTAAATCAAGCATAGTTGGAGCAACGTCTGCTAAACGTCCACCCTCGCGTAATGTTACACCTTTCTTCGTAACAATCACTGGTACTGGCACTGTTGTATGTGCAGTATGTGGTGTTCCTTCTGGTGTAATCATTGTTTCTGAGTTACCGTGGTCAGCGAAGATAATTGCGCTACCGCCTTTTTCAAGGATGGCGTCAACAACTTTACCTAAGTTTTCATCCACTGCTTCAATCGCTTTGATTGTTGGTTCTAACATTCCTGAGTGTCCAACCATGTCTGGGTTAGCGAAGTTTAAGATGATGGCATCATTTTCATCATTGATGATTGAGTTGTATAATGCATCTCCTACTTCGTAAGCACTCATTTCTGGTTTCAAGTCGTAAGTTGCAACCTTTGGAGAAGGAATTAAAATACGGTTTTCGCCAGGGAATTCTTCGTTACGTCCACCATTCATAAAGAATGTTACGTGTGGATATTTTTCAGTTTCGGCAATACGTAATTGTGCAAGGCCTGCTTTAGATAACACTTCACCAAGAACGTTTGTCATTGGGATTGGTGGGAATGCAACTTCTGCATCCACGCTTGGGTTATATAAAGTCATTGTCACAAATTTAACGTTTGTAGCACGTGCACCACGGTCAAAGTTTGTCCACTCTTTATCAGTGAACGCATTTGATAATTGGATTGCACGGTCAGGACGGAAGTTGAAGAAGATGATTGCATCGTTGTTTTCAACTTTTGCCACTGGTTTGCCATCTTTAACGATTACTGACGGAATAACGAATTCGTCTGTAACATCTTTAGCATAGCTATCTTCGATCACAGCTTGTGCGCTTTCGAATTGTGGTCCTTCGCTATGAGCGATTGCATCATAAGCTAATTTCACACGTTCCCAACGTTTGTCACGGTCCATTGCATAGTAACGACCTGAAACTGTTGCGATTTCTCCAACGCCTACTTCAGCTAATTTGTCTTCTAAAGTTTTGATGTAAGAAGGACCAGCTTTAGGGTCTACGTCACGTCCATCCATGAATGCATGAATGTACACTTTGTCGATTCCTTTTGCTTTAGCTGTTTCCACTAATGCTAATAAATGGTTGATATGGCTGTGTACCCCACCATCAGATAATAATCCGAATAAGTGTAATGCTGAGCCATTTTCTTTTACGTGGTTAAATGCACCGTTTAATGCTGGGTTTGATTCGAATTCGCCTTCTTCGATTGCTTTGTCAATACGAGTTAAGCTTTGGTAAACGATACGTCCAGCACCGATGTTTGTATGACCTACTTCTGAGTTCCCCATTTGGCCATCTGGTAGACCTACATCTAATCCAGAAGCTTTTAATGTTGTATGAGGGAATTCGTTATAATAACGATCAAAATTTGGTTTTTTTGCTTGTGCAACAGCATTACCTTCAACTTCTGGTCTCCATCCGAAACCATCTAAGATAATGATTGCAACTGGTGATTTTGCCATTATTTTACTGCCTCCAATAAAGCTAAGAATGAATCTGGTTGTAAGCTTGCTCCACCTACAAGAGCTCCGTCCACATCTGGACAAGCCATGTATTCAGCAATGTTTTCTGGTTTTACAGATCCACCGTATTGAACGCGAACTTTATCAGCAACTTCTTGACCGAAGTCAGCTGCTACAACGTCACGAACAACTTTACACATTTTTTGAGCGTCATCTTGTGATGCTGATTTACCAGTTCCGATAGCCCAGATTGGTTCATAAGCAATCACTAATGATGATACTTGCTCGTTTGATAAACCTTTCAATGCTGCAGAAACTTGTCCGCCTACGAATTCAGAAGCTTTTCCTGCTTCGTAAGTTTCTAAAGTTTCACCACAACAAATGATTGGTGTTAAGCCGTTTCTGAAAATAGCATGTGCTTTTTTGTTGATATCTTCGTCAGTTTCGTGGAAATACTCACGACGTTCTGAGTGGCCGATAACTACGTAGTGCACGCCCATTTCAGCTAATACTTTAGGTGAAGTTTCACCAGTGAAAGCACCAGCATCTTCGAAATAGCAGTTTTCAGCAGCTACTTTTAATTCTGATCCTTTCGCATATTCTAATAAAGTTACTAAGTCAACTGCAGGAGCAGCAATAGCACTTTCTACGCGTTCGCCTGAAGGTAATTTACCAACAACAGCTTCCACAAAAGCTTGAGTTTCTTTTGGGTTTTTGTTCATTTTCCAGTTTCCGGCAATAATTGGTTTACGCATATACACAACATCTCCTTTTAAATGTTTAAAAATTATTTATCACTGATAGCAGCAACACCTGGTAGTTCTTTACCTTCTAGATATTCTAGAGAAGCTCCACCACCTGTTGAAATGTGAGTGAATTTGTCAGCGTAGCCTAGTGAGATTGCAGCAGCAGCTGAGTCCCCACCACCGATGATTGTAGTTGCGCCTTCTAGGTTAGCGATAGCTTCACATACACCGATAGTTCCTTTAGCAAAGTTTGGTAATTCGAATACACCCATTGGTCCATTCCATACAACAGTTTTTGCATCTTTTAAGTAGCTTGCAAATAATTCAACTGTCTTAGGTCCGATATCTAAACCTTCTTGGTCAGCTGGGATTTTATCTGAATCAACGATTGTAGCTACTGCATCGTTAGAGAATTCTTTAGCAACAACGTTATCGATTGGTAATACTAATTTGTCGCCAGCTTTTTCCATAATTTCTTTCGCTAATTCAACGCGGTCTAATTCTAATAATGAAAGACCTACTTCACGTCCCATTGCTTTGAAGAATGTGTAAGCCATTCCTCCACCGATAAGAACTTTATCAGCTTTGTCTAATAAGCTGTTGATAACACCAATCTTGTCTGAAACTTTCGCTCCACCTAAGATTGCCACGAATGGACGTTCTGGGTTATCTACTGCACCACCGATGAACTTGATTTCTTTTTCCATCAAGAATCCAGCAGCTGATTCTAATTGGCTAGCAATACCAACGTTTGAAGCATGCGCACGGTGAGCTGTACCGAATGCATCGTTAACGAATAGGTCGCCTAAAGAAGCCCAATATTTACCTAATTCAGGGTCGTTTTTAGATTCTTTCTTGCCATCTAAATCTTCGAAACGAGTATTTTCGAATAATAAAACATCGCCTTCGTTAAGTGCATTAATAGCAGCTTCTAACTTTTCTCCACGAGTTTCTGGAACGAAAGTCACTAGTTTTCCTAATAACTCAGATAAGCGTTCTGCAACTGGACGTAAGCTCAATTTAGCTTTGTCTTCTTCAGATTTCACTTTACCTAAGTGAGAGAATAAAATCACTTTAGCGTTGTGATCGATTAAGTATTTGATAGTTGGCAATGCTTGAACGATACGGTTATCGTCTGTAATCACGCCATCTTTCAAAGGAACGTTAAAGTCCACACGAACTAAAACTTTCTTTCCTTCAACTTGTAAGTCTGTAACGATTTTTTTAGCCATAAAATAGCCTCCTACATTTTTATTTGGAGCGAGTGCATTACTCACATTATGAAAACAGGGCGAGGAAGCGAATGCTTCCATCGCCCTGAGAAAATAGATACGATTAGCTAGATCTATAGTTTAAATTATAGTTTTGCGAAGTATTGTAAAGTACGAACTAATTGTGCAGTGTATGACATTTCGTTATCGTACCAAGCAACAGTTTTAACTAATTGTTTGTCGCCTACAGTCATTACTTTAGTTTGAGTTGCATCGAATAATGAACCATAAGTGATACCTACGATATCAGAAGATACGATTGGATCTTCAGTGTATCCGTAAGATTCGTTAGCTAATTCTTTCATAGCTGCGTTAATTTCTTCAGCAGTAACTGGTTTTTCTAAAACTGTTACTAATTCAGTTAATGAACCTGTTGGAACAGGAACACGTTGTGCAGCTCCGTCTAATTTTCCGTTTAATTCTGGGATTACTAATCCGATAGCTTTAGCAGCACCAGTTGTGTTAGGAACGATGTTAACTGCTGCAGCACGAGCACGACGTAAGTCACCTTTAGCGTGAGGTGCGTCTAATGTGTTTTGGTCACCAGTGTAACCGTGGATTGTTGTCATTAATCCTTCAACAATACCGAATTTATCGTTTAATGCTTTAGCCATTGGAGCTAAGCAGTTTGTAGTACATGAAGCACCAGAGATAACAGTTTCTTTACCTGTTAAAATGTTGTGGTTTGTGTTGAATACAACTGTAGGAACGTCATTTCCACCAGGTGCAGAGATAACAACGCGTTTAGCGCCACCTTTTAAGTGTAATTCAGCTTTTTCTTTAGAAGTGAAGAAACCAGTACATTCTAGAACGATATCAACGCCTAGTTCACCCCAAGGTAATTCTTCAGGATTACGGTTAGCAAGTACTTTAACTTCTTTACCGTTTACGCGGAAAGCTCCATCTAACACTTCAACTTCACCGTTGAAACGTCCTTGAGTTGAATCATATTTTAACAAGTGAGCTAATTGCTTAGCGTCTGTTAAGTCATTGATTGCAACAACTTCTAATCCTTCCACATCTTGAATACGACGGAATGCTAAACGACCGATACGTCCGAAACCGTTAATACCAACTTTAACTGTCATATAGTTTTTCCTCCTAGGAATTTTTTATTTTTATTTTTTGCGGGTTGCCCCGTTCAAAACCAACTCTGATGTCTCCTTGTCAATCACAAACCAAGTGCGATCCACTGGAGCTAATTTGGCATATGCTTTTAAAGCAGGTGCCTTTTCTGCGCCTTCCACAACGGCAATCGAATGTGGAATCGTAGATAAATCACTAAGATGCAGCCCTACTCGTGGGATTTTTAATACCACATTTCCTTCTGCATCGAAGAAACAACCGAACGCTTCGCCAATTGCTTTCTTCTTTTTTAACGTAGCCATTTGTTCTTGCGTGAGGCCACGTCTCTCTCCCATTATAATAGCACTTCCAACGCTATATAACAAACACTCCGCCTTTTTCATGAGACCTATCGTCTTTGCGACTGAAGGTTCTTGCATTAGCGGTGCATATGTCGCCTGTTGGACATGTTCTGGAACGAATAACGCTTCATGATGAGCGCCAATTCCAGTCGCCATTTTCTCACTGACATTATTTGCCTGAATCAGCATCGACCCAAACATGCCTCCTCTTGCAGGAACAATCGTAAGGTCTCGGTTCACTGAAATCTCTTTCGTGAACCCTTCGCTGACACGGACCATCGTTTGACCACCCGTGATAGCAATAATAGAAGTTCCAAGCGGTAAGAGAACATCCATAATCTCTTGTACCAACTCAGATGTTTTTTCCGGATCATCCACAACTTTTACATACTGAACGCCTAAGGTTTTAGCCACCTTATGTTCCACCAGACTCATCTGGATAAAGTTGTTTTTCAAATCATCCGATCGTTCTAATATAAATTCACCAACTTCTGTGAGTCGCATCCCAGACCCTTGTACTTCAATCAGGTCTAAAGCTTTCATATCCTCACATTCATTACGTAGTGTGCGTTCGGACATCTGAACCACTTTCGCAAGGGCTCTTCGTCCAATCGGCTGATACGTCGCGATGGCTTGTAAAATACGGAAACGCGTTTGAAGAGCGACTCTGCTTTCTGGAACTAATAAATGAGATAGATTAAGATAATTCATCGAAACCTTCCTCCAATCGTTTCCAGATAGGGTCGTATATCGTCCCGCTTATTTCCAGTATCTTTGAATCCATATTTCTGAACACATTTATATTTTAACACAAAATAGCAGAAATGCAACCGTGCTCAGATTACAAATTGGTTAAGATTTACGAATTATAGGGACCCATTCCGTCCCTGTTAGCTTACTAGCCTTTTCACGGCAAGTTTCTCCATCATCCATCACAAAAGAAATTTCTACATGAGCTCCAACTTTTTGAGCTATCTTTTCCAAATATAGAATTGAAGGATTATGGTTACCTGTAACCAACCTTGAAAGATGTCCCGGCTTTATCCCAACCTTTTCTGCAAACTCGGTACGTGAGAGTCCGGAAATCAGTCTCAACTCTGTAAATCTTAATCCTACCTCCCTTAACACGAGCTCTGTATCGATGTCCTTTTCTAAGTTTTCGTATTGGGATTCCAAGTCTGTAATAAATTTCTTCAGATTCTGATTCATTTTTTATTGCCTCCTCTTTAGTGCTCACAATTGGAATTGATAATTGAGTCTTTGATTTGTTCCCCCACATTTCAAGAATTGCTGGAGAAAACCCCTCTTTATCTAGCAGCTTTAATACAGCAAGGATTTTTACCTTCTCCCTATATGGCTTCATCTTTACCAATTCAAAATACTCTGAACTAATTTCAAATTCTCCCATAATTTTCCCTCCCACTTAAACATTACCATATTTGGTAATTACCATATATGGTAATGTTGCTCTCTTCTTATACTTTTTTGCTCTCTTTTAAAAATAAACGAGTTAAACGATTTCTCCTTTATACTCTGACCTTTTCCAAAACTTGCACAGTTTTCTAAAATTAGATACACTTAGGAAAGAATGTCGCCTTAGTGTAGTGGATATCACATGAGATTCCGGTTCTCATAACAGGGGTTCGACTCCCCTAGGCGGCTTATACCTACTCCACGCTACAAACATTGTTTTGTAGCGTTTTTTATGCACAAAAAAGCCCCGAGATTTCTCTCGGGGCTTTTCGTCAAACGTTAGAAGTTATCACCTAGATGCGACTATTCTTCTTCGTCCTCTTTTTTCTTGCCAGTCGCAAGTAGTCCTAAACCTGCAAGAAGAGCCATATTTGCTGCATTAAATACAGCTGACAAGTCTTCCACACCTGTGTTCGGTAATTCAGGTTTACCTGGTGTTGGGGGTGTTGGAGGTAATTCAGGTTTACCTGGTGTTGGAGGTGTTGGAGGTGTTGGAGGTAATTCAGGTTTACCTGGTGTTGGAGGTGTTGGAGGTAATTCAGGTTTACCTGGTGTTGGAGGCGTTTGAGGAGGTGTATTTGGTGTGTTTGGAGGAGTTACAGTGTTGTTGAACTCTGTATCTTCTGGTAATCCAGCCACAGCCGTTAATACTTTACCGTCTTTGGCTACAGTTACAGCGACAGTCGCAACCATTGTATCGTAAGTTACGCCTTTTTCTGTTCCTTTCACTTCTTCAACAGTGTAAGTATAAACTCCTTCTTCGCCTCTCTTGAATGTTAAGGCAGAGAATTTAATCTTACCGTCAGCATCGTTTGTTACTGTTTCGATGACATTTCCATCTTTGTCTTTCAATACGAAGCTGAATTCGCCATCTTTCAGTGGACGACCTTCAAGTTTCTTAGTGAACTCGAATTCCACTTTCGTTGGGATGTTAACAACACGAGTTTCAGTTGGTTTTTCTGGTTTCTCAGTTGTCTTCTTCGTTGGATCGTATTGATGAACGATTTGGCTCGCAGTATTTTCGATATCTACGCCATCTTTAGCACCTTCTTTGATTGTCGCAACAATGTCAAATTTATAGTAGCGACCGAATGCGAATTTAGTAGTGTCTAATACTTGAGTATCTTCTTTATCGCCTAAAGATTTCGTTAAATCAGCTTTAGATGTCGCTGTAATTACGCCATTTTCAACTTTGATGTCGAATTTATCAGTTACATCTTCACCAGTAACGCTGTCGTAAGCTTTAATTTTTGCAACGTCAACCGTTAAGTTTTCTTCATCGTAGTTATCTGTGATTCCTACTGATTGGATGTAATCTATGTTGTTTGCATCAAATTTAGTTGTATCTAACCAAACTTGGTAAACTACTTTGTCACCCTTCTTAAGTGTTGATGTATTGATATTTTCTGCTTCGTTGTTATCAGTTGTATCCGCATAAGGATCTGCTTTCGTATCTGTTACAACATCTGTCAACTCAGCATCATCATCTACTAACTTGTCGCCAGTAGTATCGAATTTCTCATCCTTCACAACAAATTTCTTAGGTTGGAATTCTGGAGTTCCTGGAGGAGTCACTGTATTGTTGAACTCTTTATCTTCTGCATCTGTCACTTTTGTGATTAACGCTTTAGCAGTTCCGTCATATTTCACTTCAACAGTTACTTCAGCTTTCATCTTATCGTAAGTCACTGTTCCGTCTGTTCCAGCTACTTCTTCGATTGTGTACTTGTAAGTACCCGCTTGATCTTTGTTGTACTCGATGGCTTTGAACTTAACGTTGCCGTCTTTATCGTTCTTCACTGTTTCGATTTCAGTACCTTTTGCATCTTTCAATACAAAGCTGAACTCCTGGTCTTTCAACTCACGGCCTTCAAGTTTCTTCGTGAAGTTAAATTCTACTTCGATTGGGACGTTGATGACACGTTTTTGAGTTGGTTTTTCTGGAGTTACAACTGATTTACTTGTTGGATCGTATTGGTGAACGATTTGTGTTGCAGTATTTTCGATATCTGCCCCGCCTTCTACGTCTTCTTTTACAGTCGCAACAATATCAAATTTATAGTAACGTCCGAATGCGAATTTCTCATCATCTAATACTTGAGTATCTTCTGCATCCCCTAAAGATTTTTGTAATGAAGCTTTAGATATTGCTTTAATCACGCCATCTTCAACGGTGATGTCGAATTTATCTGTTACATCTTCACCTGTTACGCTGTCATAAGCTTTCACGTTTGCAGCATCCACTGTTAATTTAGCTTCATCGTAATCGTCTGTAATTCCAACAGATTGGATGTTTTGAGCTGCAGTGAAGTTGTTTGTATCTAACCATACTTGGTAAACCACTTTAGAACCACGTTTAACAGTCTTCGTATTTAAGTTTTCTGCTTCGTTGTTTGTAGTCTTATCAGCATATGGATTTGCGTTAGTATCTGCCACTTCATCTGTTAACTCATCGTCGTCATTCATTAACTTGTCGCCAGTGATGTCATATTTTTCTTCTGTTAAAATGAATTTCTCTGGTTTGAAGTTTGGTGCATTTGGAGGAGTTACTACGTTGTTGAACTCTTTATCAGGAGCATCTGTTAGTTTTGTGATTAACGCTTTAGCAGTTCCGTCATATTTCACTTCAACAGTTACTTCTGCTTTCATCTTATCGTAAGTAACAGTTGCGTCAGTTCCAGCAACCTCTTCGATAGTGTATTTGTATGTTCCAGCTTGGTTTTTGTTGAATTCTAACGCTTTGAACTTAACGTTTCCGTCTTTATCGTTCTTCACAGTTTCGATTTCAGTACCTTCTGCATCTTTCAATACGAAGCTGAACTCGTTTTCTTTCAACTCACGACCTTGTAATTTCTTACTGAAGTTAAATTCTACTTCAACAGGAATGTTTACTACACGTTTTTGTGTTGGTTTTTCTGGAGTCTTAACAGTCTTAGATGTTGGGTCGTATTGGTTTACTACTTGAACTGCAGTATTTTCAATATCAGCACCAGGTGTTACATCTTCTTTCACTGTTGCTACGATATCAAATTTATAGTAGCGACCGAATGCAAATTTAGTTGTATCTAATACTTGAGTATTTTCAGCATCGCCTAAAGATTTTTGTAATGAAGCTTTAGATGTTGCTGTTACAACACCGTTATTCACAGTGATGTCGAATTTAGCTGTTACATCTTCACCTGTTACGCTGTCATAAGCTTTCACGTTTGCAGCTTCAACTGTTAATTTTGCTTCATCGTAATCGTCAGTGATACCAACTGATTGGATGTAGTCTTTGTTATTTGCGTCAAATTTAGTTGTATCTAACCATACTTGGTACACTAATTTGTCGCCACGTTTAACAGTCTTCGTATTTAAGTTTTCTGCTTCGTTGTTGCTTGTTCCATCTGCATATGGGTTTGCATTTGTATCTGCTACTTCGTCTGTTAACTCATCGTCATCATCCATTAATTTATCACCAGTTACATCGAATTTTTCTTTGTTTACGATGAATTTCTCTGGTTTGAACTCTGGAGTTGTTGGAGGAGTTACTACGTTGTTGAACTCTTTATCTGAAGCGTCTGTCACGTTCTTAATTAACGCTTTAGCAGTTCCGTCATAAGAAACTTTAACTGTTACTTCTGCTTTCATTGTATCGTAAGTCACTGTTGCATCTGTTCCAGCTACTTCTTCGATTGTGTATTTGTGAGTTCCCACTTGATCTTTAGTGAATTCAAGAGCTTTGAACTTAACGTTTCCGTCTTTGTCATTTGTCACTGTTTCAATTTCAGTACCTTTAGCATCTTTCAATACGAAGCTGAATTCTTCTGCTTTCAGCTTACGACCTTCGAGTTTCTTCGTGAAGTTGAAGTCCACAGAAACTGGAATACTCACAACACGTTTTTGAGTTGGTTTTTCTGGTTTTTCAACAGTCTTGTTATATGGATCGTATACGTGAACGATTTGGCTTGCTGTATTTTCGATATCGATACCATCTTTAACCGTTGTTTTGATTGTTGCCGCGATATCAAATTTATAGTAACGATCGAATTGGAATTTAGTTGTGTCGATGACGCTGTTTTCATTTACAAATTCTGCTTTAGAAGTTGCACTGATTTTACCGTCTTCAACTTTAATATCGAACTTAGAAGTTACATCTGCACCAGTTACGCTATCGTAAACTTTAATGCCATCTGTAGTCACATCTAATTTGTCTTCTTCGTAATCATCAGCGATTCCAACGTATTGGATGTTTTGATCTGCCGTGAATTTAGTTGTATCTAACCATACTTGGTAGTAGAATTTGTCACCTTTTTTAAGTGTCTTACCATTGATGTTTTCTGCTTCATTGTTTGTTGATTTGTCAGCATATGGGTTTGCGTTTGTATCCGCTACTTCATCTGTTAACTCATCGTCGTCATCCATAAGTTTGTCACCAGTGATATCGAATTTCTCTTTATTCACAACGAATTTCTCTGGTTTGAACTCTGGAGTTGTTGGCGGTGGAGTTACTTTGTTGTTGAACTCTTTGTCATCTGCGCCAGTAGCGTTTCCGCCTTCTGAAGCAAAAGTTGTTACTGTTGTTAATACGTGGCCAGATTTAGACACTGTAACAGTGATGTTGGCTTTCATTGTATCGTAGTCCATACGATCTTCTTTCGTCGCTGGGATTACTTCTTCAACAGTATATTTGTGAGTTCCAACTTTAGTCTTGTCATAGTTTAATGCTGTAAATGTAACGTTACCGTCTTTATCGTTCTTCACAGTTTCGATTTCGTTACCTTCTGCATCTTTCAACACAAAACTGAACTCTTTATCTTTCAATGGACGACCTTCTAATTTCTTAGTGAAGTCGAATTTCGTTGATACCGGAGGTACTACGTAGTTGTTAAACTCTTGGTCATCGGCTTTAGAAGTTTCGCCGCCTGCTGCAGAGTAAGTTACTTTCGTTTTTAATACGCCAGCAGCGTCTTGAGTCACTTCAACGGTCATAGTGATTTCCATTGCATCGTAATCAACAGCCGCATCAGAACCCGCTTTTTCTGTAATCTTGTACTTGTAAGTACCTACTTTATTGAATGTTAATTCGCTGAATGAAACTTTACCGTCCGCATTTTGAACTGTTTCTTCGTGTCCATCTGCAGAAGATTTTTGTTCTTTAATTGTGAAGCTGAATTCGCCGTCTACTAAGTTACGACCTTCTAACGTTTTCTTGAATTCAGGTTTCACTTTAACAGGTTCTACTTTTTCATAGTAATAAACAGGTTGTTTGAACGGAGTTAGTGAGTTTAATAAGTCAACATTTGTACCAATCCCCCAAACACCACGTTCTAATTGACTATTTGGAGAACCGTGTCCGATTCTATCTCCTAAGAATGGTACGAAAACAGTTTTATATGGTGTATATCCTCCTGCTTTTTGGAAATCAAAACCAACTTCAATCCCATTAGGATGGTTAACACCGTTGGTACCTGTAAATGCGATTGTATTTAAAGTACTCTTTACTTTAGCTAATTCTTCAGTGTTTGCATTTCCTGGTTTAATTGGCTGTGTTTCAGCAATCAACATATATCCATCAGTACTCAAAGTGCCATCTGAACGCTTAGATTGTTGTTTAGGGTCAAGTAAGTACACACGAATGACAACTGTTCCATCTTCATCCACTACTTCTTTAATACGTTTTATGCCATAACGGTCTGCGTCCATGAATTTTGTTCCGACTTTATAAGGAGAACTTACATATCCTGAAGTAGTTGTCGGATCAGCAACTTGGTATAAGCGATATCCATCAAATTGACGAACACCAGAAGCATTGAAATTTTGTCCTTCCATTGCTTTCATCTTATAACTTGCTAGCTCTTCTTCTTTTCCACTTTCTTTATACGATTGTGTAGATGTTTCTGTACGTCCAGCCTGATAGGTTGGGTTTGATTTGTCCACAATTTTATATAAAGTTGTATTGTTAACTACTTGTGGAATAAGCGCATTCGTATCCGTAATGGTACGTCCGTTATATGTAGGCTCTGCCGCATTGAAAATATCAGTACTTGTGCGAGCATTATACACATCTTGATAAATTTTCATTTTAGCTTCGTTTTCAGGTGTTCGACCTTCTAAGTTCGGATATGTTTGAATAACTGGATCAATATCGTAATGGAATTGGATAAATTTGCTAGCATCTCGTCCTTTTTTACCTGGGTTAGTTCCATAAACAACATACAATGTTAATTCACCATTTGATGCTTGTTTTGTCTTTTGGAAAGATTGTTTACCACTAGTTTCAGTAATTTGTACTGTTTCGATTACTGAACCAGTATTTTTATCCACTAATTCAACAGTAACATTGTTTGAATCACTAAAAGGTTTATAAGCACGTGTATAGTAATTTGTATTGTATCGAGCATTATATTTTGTTAAATCTAAAATGTGGAAAGTATAATTTGAATCTGCTTTTTTAAAGCTTGCATCCGGAACATCTTGAGATTTTACAGTTGCCCCGTTAGGATTTGACATATCTGGAGTTGCTGTTTCGCCATCTTTAAGAGTTGTTTCAACATCTACTGGAGAGTTGTCGCTTCCTTGTGAAGCTGCACGTCTTGAACGAGTTCTAGGAGTTTCTCCTGATGCTGTTGCTGCTGTCGTTGTTTCATCTGCTGCTGTTGCTGCTGTCGTTGTTTCATCTGCTGCTGTTGGAGCTGCAGTTGTTTCTTCTATAGCCGCTGGTGCTACAGTTGTTTCAGCCTCAGTAGTTGCCTCAGCGGTTGTTGCCGGCGCAGCCGCTGTCGTTGTTGCTTCAGCTGCTGTAGCAGATACTTCTTCTGCTGATACTGCGTTTGTAGCAAAAATCGTTGTTCCTAATAAGACCGAGCATACACCAATTGTCAATTTACGTAATGAGAAACGTTGACGCTTGCTAAAGATATCTTTCATTTGGACACTTCCTTTTCTTTTTATTTTTGTTTGTTTTTTCACACAAACGGTTGCTAACTCGAAAAGACGAAACAGATTTCATACTTTCTACACAATTCACACTATAGATAAAATTTGTTAAAATCTTTTCTACAGCGCATATTCTACTGTATATTAATTATAAATACAACGCTATATCAAATTAACTATTATATATAAAGCATTATTTTTTTCAGGAATTTCATATTTTCTATGTTTTTCACGAAAAAATGTTCGAAACCAAAAAACGTTACAGAACCCCCATAAGAATAGCGTTTCTCGAACACAATCTGAATTTTCTATCGCTTTTAAGCGCAAAAAAATAGCGCTCTAGAATAATTCGAGCGCCGTTTTGAAAGCGGTTGTATCAACTTTCTTCCCTAAAAGTGAAGAATATAATTTTTATGCGAATTTTGAAAAATCCCAAATATCTGTTGCTAATCCTTCGTAAAATTCAGGTTCGTGACACACCATTAATATACTTCCTTTATATTCTTGTAATGCACGTTTTAGCTCCTCTTTGGCATCTACATCCAAGTGGTTTGTCGGTTCGTCGAGTACGAGCACGTTTGACTCTTCATTCATCAATTTACAGAAGCGAACTTTTGCTTGCTCTCCCCCGCTTAGTACTTGCACTTGACTCTCGATATGCTTACTTGTTAATCCACAACGAGCGAGCGCTGCACGTACTTCTGGTTGTGTCATGGATGGGAAGGTATCCCAGATTTCTTCTAAGGCTGTCTTACGGTTTCCTTTTGGCGTTTCTTGTTCGAAATACCCAAGATCGATATAGTCGCCACGCGTAACTTTTCCGTTCAATGGCTTAATAATCCCTAATAAGCTCTTCAAGAGTGTCGTTTTTCCGATACCATTCGCACCGACGATGGCAATCTTTTGGCCGCGTTCCATTTCAAGATTAATATGTCCTGTTAACGGACGGTCGTATCCAATCACTAAATCTTCGGCTTGGAAAATGTAACGACCGGGAGCTCTAGAAGTCTTGAACTCGAATTTTGGTTTTGGCTTCTCGCTGGCTAATTCGATGACTTCCATTTTATCGAGTTTCTTCTGACGAGACATCGCCATATTACGTGTAGCCACACGCGCCTTATTACGGTTTACGAAGTCTTTCAAGTCCGCAATCTCTTTTTGTTGACGGTTGTACGCCGCTTCTAGTTGAGATTTCTTCATCGCATACACTTCTTGGAACTGATCATAGTCCCCAACATATCGGTTCAACTCTTGATTGTCCATATGGTAAATCAAGTTCACGACGCTGTTTAAGAAAGGAATATCATGCGAAATGAGGATAAATGCATTTTCGTATTCTTGTAAGTAACGTTTCAACCATTCAATGTGCTCTACGTCCAAGTAGTTTGTCGGTTCGTCGAGTAATAAAATGTCTGGTTTTTCTAATAATAGTTTTGCAAGCAATACTTTCGTACGTTGCCCACCACTGAGTTCACTTACGTCGCTATCCATCCCGAATGCTGCAACGCCTAATGCACGTGCCACTTCATCAATCTTCGCATCAAGAATATAGAAGTCGTGGCTATCTAATCGCTCTTGCAACTCGCCCACTTCTTCGAGCATCGCGTTCATCTCTTCTTCGTTTGCATCACCCATTGCCATATACAATTCATTGATACGCGCTTCTGCCACGAATAAATCGTCGAAAGCTTTTTGAAGGACGCTGCGAACCGTCATTCCTGGTTCAAGCACCGTATGTTGGTCCAAGTAGCCAACCTTCACATTTTTAGACCATTCGATTTTTCCTTCGTCTGGTTGTAATTGACCTGTTACGATATTCATGAAGGTTGATTTCCCTTCACCATTAGCTCCAACAAGCCCGATGTGTTCCCCTTTTAATAGACGGAAGCTCACATCATTGAAGATGGCTCTTTCACCGAAGCCGTGTGTTAATTTTTCTACATTTAAAATACTCATCAACGTTCTCCTTAAGTTTTCTCTGGGTCATTGTATCACAGTTTGCGATAAATTCAAAAAAAGCCAAAAGAAATACGGAGCAAGAAACGAATTCCTACTCCGCATTTTTCTACTATTTAAATTGTGCTTTGTATAACGCCGCATACGCCCCGTTTTGTGCGAGCAATTCTTCATGCGTGCCGTCTTCTGTCAGTCCATCTTCTGTCACGACAATAATACGGTCTGCATTTTTAATCGTAGCTAGGCGGTGAGCGATAATAAACGTCGTTCTACCTTTTGCTAACTCGTCAAACGATTGTTGAATAAATTTCTCTGTTTGTGTATCGAGCGCACTCGTTGCTTCGTCCAAGATTAAAATTGAAGGATTCTTCAAGAAAATACGGGCAATTGAGAGACGTTGTTTTTGTCCACCTGACAATTTCACACCGCGTTCTCCGATATGCGTATCCACGCCATATTCTAAATCTTCAATGACTTCTTTCAGTTTTGCCTGCTCGATTGCGCGGTCTACTTCCTCGTCTGTCGCATCGAGTCTTCCGTACAATACATTTTCACGAATCGTTCCATTAAAGAGGAACACATCTTGTTGTACGATACCGATTTGACGGCGAAGCGATTGTAAGGTGAAACGGTTGATGTTGGTTCCATCAATCAGAATTTCCCCTTCTTTTAAATCATAGAAGCGAGGCAATAAGTTCACGAGCGTTGTTTTCCCAACTCCACTTGGTCCAACGAAGGCCACCGTTTGCCCTGGTTCCACCGTCAAGTTGATATGTTCCAACACCTTCTTATCTTCTTCGTATCCGAAGCCGACATTTTTATATTCCACACGTCCTTCAAACGCTGGAGCCGGAATCGCATCCGGTGCATCTTCAATATCGATTTCGACATTCATTAATTCTTTGAAACGACGGAATCCTGCGAATCCTTTTGGATACAACTCAATCATCGAGTTCATCTTATTGATTGGTCCTACGAATACATTGGCTAGTAAGATATATCCGACAAGTTCCCCTGGTGTTAAATCCCCAATCACCGTGAAGTACGCCCCCACGATTAAGCTGAAGAGATTAATACTGCGCATTAATAAGTAGTTGAAACTGCTGCTTGTCCCCATCGTGCGATAGAACGCAATTTTATTCGAGCGATACTCTTGAATGAGGTCTTCGAAGAGTTGTTGCTCATGGCTTTCGTTGGCAAAGGCCTTCACCACACGCATTCCGCTCAGTACATTTTCAAGTCCTGCCGTATAGTTGGCAAGCCCTTTATAGATATTTCGATTGATACGAGACATGCGACGGTTAAATACTGCCAACGCCACCGCAATAATCGGCACAAAGAAAATCGTCAATAACGCAAGCGTTGGATGCACTTGATACATCAACACAAACGAACCGATTAAAGTCATCACGGCAATAAAGAATTCTTCAGGTCCGTGGTGCGCCAACTCACTAATATCGAATAAGTCACTCGACAAGCGACTCATTAATTCCCCGATTTTCATATTGTCGAAGAACGAGAAGGACTGTTTTTGGACCTTCGCGAATAACTCACGGCGCATATCCGTTTCAATATTAATCCCTAAAATATGCCCCATATACACAACGATAAAGTTCAAAGTTGTCGAGAAGGCATACAGCGCTAGTAGCCCTGCCCCCACGAGTAGAATTTGTTGTAAGTTTTGAGACGGTACGATGTTATCGATGACACTTCTCACCATCACCGGAAAGGCAAGCTCGAGAATGGCCACGATCACCGCACAGGTAAAATCAAGTAAGAATAATTTTTTATACGGTTTGTAATAATGAATAAAATCTTTAATCATGATTGCTCTCCTTTCGCATAATGCAACGCGCTCCAATCTTTTGTCTTATAGACGATATGTCCATAAAGAACGGTTAGCGCGTTTGATAATAACATGGCAATCCATACACTGGTTGCCCCGAGTGCTGTAAAAGCTCCAAGCACCCAAATAATCGGCAAGCGTAAGACCCAAAGACGTCCCACTGACATATTCATCGAGTATTTCGTCACGCCACATCCTTGGAAGAATCCGTTGTACGCCGAGAACAGTCCCATAAAGAAAATAATAAAGGCGGTGTAGTTCAAATACTCAACTGCATTCGCCCAAAGAACGGCATCGCTTCTATCTTTAATGAAGATTCCTAGAATTGGAGATTGGAATAGGAAGACGATAATACAGCCGACTGTTGAAATCATGAGCACCCATAACAATGCTCGTCTAAAGATAGCATGCGCGCGGTCATAAAGCCCTGCACCCATGTTTTGTCCGATAATGGCTGTTAACGCCGCACCGATTCCCATCTGTGGTTGCGTTAATAAATCCGAGATACGGTTTACCATTGAATACGCAGCCAGTACCGATGTTCCATAAGACTGAATCAGTCCATTTAAGACGGTGAATCCTAATGCCGCACCGCCATAACCAAACGCAGATGGCCAAGCGACTTTAAGAATTTCTTTCATCACTTCTTTGTCAATTTTGACATGTCTTAAGTAGATTTGAATATCCGATTCCTTACGAACGGCACGAATCGCAAGCACTAATAATAGTACTTTTGCAATCACGGTCGCCCATCCTGCCCCTTCAATTCCCCAGTTCAACCCAGTAAGGCCAACAAAAGGAATCGTCGCAAAAATAAAGATTGGATCGAGGATTACATTTGAAATCGAAGACGCCGCACTAATCATCGTAATCGTGCGCGTTCTTCCCTGCGCATTTAGCAAGGACTGATATCCGAAATAGCAGAAATCAAAGAACAACCCAATGAAGTTAATCTTCAAATACGCTACGGATTTTGCCAAGAATGTGCCCTCTGCTCCCATCCATTCCACGAATAGGGGCGCAAGGAAATATCCAAGCACTGAAAGTACAAACCCAAAGAAATACGTTAGAATCATCGCATTTCCTGCATAACGCTGTGCATCTCTATATTTTCCCGCTCCAAAGTACTGAGCAATGAGTGCAGTCGCTCCAACACTAATCCCCATTCCAAGCGAAATAAATAAGAAGTTCAACGGCCAAATAAACGCGGTTGCCGCAAAGTCTTCTGCAGAAAGTTGCGCCACATATAACCCGTCCGTCAAGTTGTATAAAGTTCGAATTAAATTATTAATCATTAACGGCGTCGCAATCGTTAAAATCACACGATTAATGTGCCCCGTCGTAATAAAATTTTGTTTTTCCAAAATAATCACCTGTTCTAGTATACATGATATCCCCACTGCTGTGAACACATACAGTGAACAAATCCACTTTTCTGTACTTTTAAAGAGCGAAGGAGGCTCGCTTTGTGGAACATGGGGGTTTTTCATAATAGCTGTAATAGGGCACCGGTTCGAGCCTGAGTCTCTCACCTCTAAACCTCAAAGCGGGAGTAAGGAAAACCTCCTAACTCCCGCTAATTCGCTTTTAGCGCATCCCCTATTACTGCTATTATAGAATCCCATGTCACCTCGCGAGCCTCACTGCATTCTTATAAGGTAAAAAAGTGTGCTGCTCTGTCTTTCTTCACCAGATTGGATAAATAAACAACTTCCTATTATTTTACAAAACAAAATTTCACAGCACGTGATTTTAAGTAGCACCTCATTCTGTCTTTAGCCCGTACGAAGCACACACAAACTCGCTTCCGTTCCCCCGAGACAAAATTTCTAAACACGTTCTCAAAGAAACAAAAAATTAGCAATTCAGAATATAAGGCACCACCTAACCTTTTTATACACGCAGGTCTGAAGAAACAATTATTCCAAAAAGGCCCACAATATTATCAAGCCATACGATGCACTCGCAAACTCGTTTCCGTCCCTCCAAGACAAAATTACTAAACACGTTCTCAAAGAAACAAAAAAATGCGAAATTCAAAAAGTTAAGCACTCCCTAACTTTTTATGCAAGCAGGTCTGAAGAATCATTTGGTCCATAGTAGCAACAATAGCGAGTGTAATCGATGCGAATTAGCAGTAGTTAGGAATTTATTCCTTACTACTGCTTTGAGGCTCGATAGGCGGTGAGACCTAAGGCTCACGCCGGTACAGCTATTGTAGCGACTATGGAATATCCAAATGATTCGCATAAGACCTGCGGTCTTATTATTAATTTATTAAAAATAAAAAAGAGTTAGGCACCAGCCTAACTCTTCCGAATTTCTCAAAATTATTTTTTAGTTTCTTTGAAGACAACGTGTTTACGTAATTTTGGAGAATATTTTTTTAATTCTAAACGCTCTGGATTGTTACGTTTGTTTTTGCTTGTTAAGTATAAACGTTCACCTGTTTCAGCACATTCTAATAAAATGTTGATACGCATGGATGACACCTCTCATTCAATTTATTTCATTAACTCATTGAGTTTCATACTGGTATATATTAACAAATGCAGTTCGCTTTGTCAATTCAGATTACCACTGATTTTTTGAAAAATTTATTCTTATAAAACTTTTTGAATCCAACCTTCTGGAGCCTCTACATCTCCGTATTGGATGCCCACTAATTCATCGTATAAACGACGTGTTACAGGACCAACTTCTGTTTCAGAATAGAACACATGGAAGTCGTCTCCGTTTTGAATTCCACCTACTGGAGAAATAACTGCGGCTGTACCACAAGCTCCTGCTTCTGCGAAGATATCTAATTGGTCTACATATACATCGCCTTCTTTAACAGTCATACCTAAACGGTGTTCTGCTAACCAAAGCAATGAGTATTTTGTAATACTTGGTAAGATAGATGGAGAGTAAGGTGTGATGAATTGATTATCTTTAGTAATCCCAAAGAAGTTCGCAGCCCCTACTTCTTCAATTTTTGTATGTGTCAATGGATCTAGGTAAATACAGTCACTGAAATGACGTTCTTTGGCTTCTTTACCAGGAAGTAAGCTTGCCGCATAGTTCCCGCCGACTTTAGCAGCCCCTGTACCTACGTGTGCTGCACGGTCATATTCAGAAACGATGAAGTTTGTTGGTGTTAATCCACCTTTGAAATAAGCTCCTACTGGCATTACGAAGATTGAGAAAATATATTCTGTTGCAGGGCGAACCGCTACATTGTTTCCTACCCCAATCATAAACGGACGGATATATAAGCTTCCGCCAGTTCCGTATGGTGGTAACCATTGTTCGTTTGCTTTTACCACTTTTTTCACGGCTTCAATAAAGCGTTCTTCTGGGAACTCAGGCATGAGTAAGCGACGGCATGAACGAGCCATACGAGCAGCATTTTGGTCAACACGGAATAAGTTGATGCTACCATCTTTACAACGGTATGCTTTTAACCCTTCGAAACATTGTTGCCCGTAGTGAAGTGCAGTTGCAGCTTCGTCTACTTTTAATACATTATCTTCAATCAAAGCCCCTTCGTCCCACTGGCCATCTTTGTAATAGCTGATGAAACGTAAGTCTGTTTTAATGTAATCGAATCCTAAGTTATTCCAATCTAAATTTACTGTGTTTGTCATATAATCCCTGCTTTCTTAGATTACTCTACTGATTTATATTCCCCAGATGTTGTATCCATTTCTTCTAACTTTTTATCATTTGCATGATAGCGGAAGAATCCATAAGTTGAGGTGTTTGAATTCTCAATATGACGGACTTGCACGTCAACGGAGTCATTCGTTTGTGCCTGAATGATAATCTCATAGTTCTCGCCTAAAACGACATTTTTGCGTTTTTCGATTTCTGCAATGGCTTCACGAGCTAAATTATTCGCATTACGTGTTGTATCACTTGTTGTCTCCTGCGCGGTCGTTGTTGGTTGGGCCGTAGTAGACTCTCCTGCTTCTGCTTTGTTTTTTGAAATTTGAACAACGGGAGCCGAGTTATCAGCGGTTTGCTCTGGTCTACGAGAACAAGCCATTAACGCCAGTACAAAAACTGCGATTCCTAATCCTTTTAAGACTTTGCGATTCATTCATTCACCACCTTCGTTATTTTTCTTATTCTATCACAATTTTTATAAAAAGTATTTTATACTGCGAATTTGTAATGATAATGAAAAATTTTATATAAATTTGGTTCTTTTCATTTTAAAAACAAAAAAACTCTAATGCAACACGAGTCACACTAGAGTTTCTTCAATTATTTAGCTAATTTTTCTTTGATTTCTTCGACATAGTTATAAACCATGTGCCCTGCTTGTCCGCCATCCCCAACAGCTGTTGTGATTTGACGTAATGTTTTTTGACGAACATCGCCGACTGCAAAGATTCCAGGAATAGATGTTTCCATTTGCTCGTTTGTCACGATCCAACCTTCAGCATCTGTGATGTTTAAGTCTTTAAATGGATCTGAAACTGGTAAAAGTCCCACATAGATGAAGACTCCATCCGCATCATGGGTAGTCACTTCACCTGTATTCACATCTTTTACGCGAACGCCTGTAATTTTAGAACCGTCTCCAACGAATTCTTCAACGACTGAATTCCATAAGAAGTCAATTTTTTCATTAGCAAATGCGCGGTCTTGCAATACTTTTTGCGCACGTAATTGGTCACGACGGTGAACAATCGTTACGCTCTTCCCGAATTGTGTTAAATACGTTCCTTCTTCAACGGCTGAGTCTCCTCCACCGATGACGAAGATTTTCTTGTCTTTGAAGAATGCTCCATCACAAACTGCACAGTAAGAAACGCCACGTCCAGCGTACTCTTCTTCCCCTGGCACTTCTAATTTACGGTGATAAGAACCAGTCGCAATGACTACTGCATAGGCATAGTATGTTTTCTTTCCTGCAGTGATGACTTTAAGGTCGCCTTCTAATTCAATTTTAGAAACTTGGCCGTAAGCATATTCTGCACCGAATTGCATCGCACCTTTATACATATTGTCGGCTAATTCTGGCCCAGAAATCGTAGGGAAACCAGGATAGTTTTCTACATCTGAAGTGTTTAATAATTCTCCACCAGGAACACCTTTTTCGAGGATTAATGTTTTTAAATTTGCACGAGAAGTATAAAGCGCTGCGGTCATCCCACCAGGGCCACTTCCGATAATGACTACATCATAAATTGTTCTTTCTTCCATCAGAGATTCTCCTTTTGTATAAACTAAGAGCGCTGAGACATAGTCCAACGCTCCTCTTCATTTTTAAGTGTAAGATACTCCCTTTAAAACGGCAACTTTATTGCTCATCCAAAGTTCCTTCGAGTTTTTTACCTAATTCAATCACGTATTGTTTTAAGCTGTCTTTGATTTCTGGATGTTCCAAACCGAATTCAATACTTGTCTTCATGAATCCAAACTTGTCACCCACATCGAAACGCTCACCCTTGAATTGTTTCGCAAACACTCTTTGAGTAAGGTTCAATGTATCAATGGCATCTGTTAATTGAACTTCGCCACCCGCACCTGGTTCTTGTTTTTCTAAGATTTCAAAGATTTCAGGCGTTAATAAGTAACGACCAATAATCGCTAAGTTACTTGGCGCATCTTCAGGTTTTGGTTTTTCTACGAAACGACGTACATTATATAATCCCTCTTCCACTTGGCTTTCAGGATCGATAATTCCGTATTTATACGTTTCTTCATGAGGAACTTCCATTACGGCGATATTTGAAGCATGTGTTTTTTCGTAACCTTCAATCAATTGTTTTGTTAAAGGCACTTCATCACGCATAATATCGTCCCCAAGCATAATCACGAATGGCTCGCCACCTACGAATGCTTTTGCTTGAAGAACCGCGTCCCCAAGACCTTTAGGATATGATTGACGCACAAAGTACAAGTTAATTCCTGTTGTTTCTTGAACAAGTTCTAATAACTCTGTCTTTCCTTTTGCTTCAAGGTTTGACTCTAATTCGATGTTTGAGTCGAAATGGTCTTCGATAGGACGTTTGCTCTTACCAGTAACGATTAAGATGTCTTCGATTCCTGATGCTAGAGCTTCTTCAACGATATATTGAATCGTTGGTTTGTCTACGATTGGCAGCATTTCTTTCGCCATCGCTTTTGTTGCTGGTAGGAAACGAGTTCCTAACCCTGCTGCTGGAATAACGGCTTTTCTAACTTTTGTCATAGGTCTATTCCTCCGATTTGGTTTATTGGTGTTCTTTAATCGATGCTTCTGATTTAAATTCACGACCCATTAGGCGTTGAATCTCTTCGCGAACATCATGTCCTTTATATAAAACATTGTAAACAGCAGTTGTAATTGGCATTTCGATGTTCTTCTCTTGTGCCAAAGCGTAGACGGCTTTACACGTTTCTACCCCTTCTACAACCATTCCCATATTATCCAAAATCGTTGGAAGCGGAATGCCTTTCCCGATTTGGTCCCCACATCTCCAGTTACGAGAATGAATACTCGTACATGTTACGATTAAATCGCCCACACCACTAAGTCCGATAAAGGTCAGTGGATCTGCTCCAAATGCAATTCCTAGGCGACTAATTTCTGATAATCCTCTTGTCATTAACGCAGCTTTTGCATTGTCCCCATAGCCTAAACCATGAAGAGCCCCTGCTCCAACCGCAATAACGTTTTTAAGTGCAGCTCCCATTTCCACTCCAACACAGTCCGTATTTGTATAGACACGGAAGAAGGAATTACTGAAAAGAGTTTGAACAACTTTAGCAGATTCCAAGTTTTCGCATGCTGCAGTGATTGTTGTAATATCACGGCGCGCCACTTCTTCGGCATGACTTGGTCCAGATAACACCACGATATCTTCGTAGCTATCACGGTCCAACTCTTCTGCTAAAATTTCTGAAATACGTTTAAACGTTTCTTGTTCTAACCCTTTACTTGCGTGAATAATCATCGGTTTATTTTCAAGCAATCCATTTAATTGTTTGGCTACTAAACGAATGACTTTTGTTGGAAGTACGAATAAGACCGCATCCACACCCTTCACGGCTTCGGCTAAATCTAAATAGCCTCGAATTGCTGGGTCCAGAAACACTCCTGGAAGGTAATGTTCATTCGTATGACGCTCATTAATTTCTTGAATTTGAGCTTCGTTATTTCCCCATAAGCGAGCTTCATGATGGTTTTCTGCGAGCACCATTGCCAGTGCTGTCCCCCATGAACCTGCTCCTAAAATAGCTACTTTTGTCATAGTTGTTCTCCTTTACGCTTTTCCAAACAATGCTGGAGATTGTGGATCATCAATCGATACATAATCTGGCACGGCTGGAACTCTACGTCTTCTCACCACGATAATAGCGATGCCTAATAAGAATAACACAATTGAGACTAATTGCGAAATTCGGATAATACCAAACATCCAGAGGCTATCTGTACGCATTCCTTCGATAAAGAAGCGTCCAAATGAATACCATAATAAGTATCCTGACATGATTTCACCCACCTTTATACCTTTACGTCTGCGTAAGTAGAATAAAATTAATACGCCGACAAAAGACCAAAGTGATTCATATAAGAAAGTTGGATGGTAATAAACACCATCAATATGCATTTGCTCAATAATAAAAGTTGGTAAATGCAAACCTTCTAGGAATGCACGCGTTACAGCTTCCCCATGCGCTTCTTGGTTTGTGAAGTTTCCCCAACGTCCAATTGCTTGTGCGAGTAAAACGACAGGTGCCAAGATGTCTAAGAGTAATGCAAACGATACTTTTTCTTTTTTCGCAAACCAGTAGACAGTCGCTGCACCGGCAATGACACCACCGTAGATGGCTATTCCTCCATGCCAGATTTGGATGATTTCAGAAGGATTTGCGAAGTAGTACTGCCATTCAAATAGAATATAGTACAATCGCGCACCCACGAATCCAAGAGGCACAGCCCAAAATACTAAATCGATAATAAATTCTTTTCGAAACCCTTTACGAGTGGCTTCTTTATCCGCCAATGTTGTTGCTAAGTAAATTGCAAAAGCAATAATAATCCCATACCAACGCACTTGTAATCCACCGATTTCAAACGCAATCGGATTAATGGCCGAAACCATTTCTAAAACATTCATGTAACTAACCTCTAAACTTCTTTATTTTCTGCAATTAATTGTGTTAAACGATTCGTGAAGCTTTCTGTTGCATCGAATCCCATTTTCTTCGCACGGAAATTCATACATGCCACTTCTAAGATAATCGAAACGTTACGACCAGTCTTCACTGGGATGCGGATTTTCGGAACCTCAACACCCAACAATTCAACATTTTCCATATATCCACCTAAACGGTCATATCTCTTATCAGGTGTCCAGTTTTCAAGATGAACCACTAAATCGACTTGTTTTTGATCCAGAATTGCCCCTGCACCAAAGAGCGTCATCACATCCACAATACCAACACCGCGGATTTCGATTAAGTTGTTCAAGATTTCTGGTGCTTCCCCGATTAATGTTAATTCATCGTATTGATACAATTCTACTCGGTCATCCGCAACAAGACGGTGTCCTTTTTGCACAAGCTCTAACGCAGTTTCAGATTTACCGACGCCACTTTCACCTGTAATCAACAGACCAATTCCGAATACATCGAGTAATACACCGTGTACCGAAGAACGCTCCGCCAATCTTCCTTCTAAGAAGTTTGTGACACTACTTGATACTTGTGTTGTCTTCGAAGTTGCTTGTAAGATTGGAATTTGCGCTTTTGCAGCAGCTTCCACTAATTCTTTTGGCGGTTCTAGTTTTCTTGAAATAATAAAACATGGTGTCTCTGGTTTACAAAGACGTTCCATCACTTCTAATCGAATCCCTTCATCCATGGATGCCACAAAAGAAGTTTCTGTACGACCTAATAACTGGATACGTTCTGCTGGATAGAAATTTAAAAATCCTGCTAATTCTAATCCCGGTCTTGAAATTTCACTTGTAACGATTGGACGGTCAAGATACTCCTCTCCATAAATTGGTTTTAAATGAATATTCTTGATTAATTCTCTAACCGTAACACTTTTCATATTATCCCTCATTTCTTTATACCCTTCTACTATACCATATTTGAGCGCTTTCTTGTATGCTTTTAGAATTTATTAAACTTCTGTTCATTCTGCCAAATAATCTAAAAAATATTTTTTTAAAAAAATTGATCAACCTACTTGAATATTTTATAGGATTTTATATAATAGTCTAAGTTTCTGAATAGGAGGAAAAAACATGGTATTTTATTCATATGAATTTTTAAAAAGTAAAGTTCAACAAATTGATTATATTCAATTAGGACTGACACTTTTTGTCATTGTTATTTTAGCAATTGCCTTATATCGTTATTTTAAAAATAAACAAGACACAAAATTTCGCGAATTAGCATTAATCGCCGTCATCGGTATCTTAATTCTTGCTGGTTCTAAGATTGCTGGCTTACAGTCTTCTAAAAATTCAGAAAATCAATATTCTGGAGCCCTTCGCTTCGTTGAAACGATCGCTCAAGATTTACATGTTAATAAAGAAGATGTCTATATTAATACTGAAGCCGCAACGGATGGAGCCATCGTAAAAGTTGGCGATCAATTCTATCGAGTATTAACAGGAGATAGCCCTGAACATTACCTACTCGAAAAAATGGAATTGCAAAATCCAAAAGTGACGATTAAGGAGGCTGAATAAGTTGAACTTTTCATATATCGATGTCGCAATCAAACTTGCACTTGGACTATTATCATTAATTGTTGTTATCAACTACACAGGTAAGGGAAATCTTGCTCCAACCTCTGCCAGTGACCAAGTACAAAACTATGTACTCGGGGGAATTATCGGGGGTGTGATTTATAATCCCTCCATTACCATCTTACAATACTGCATCATCTTATTAATCTGGTTCGCCTTAGTGTTGTCGCTTCGTTGGGTAAAAACAAACAACCCCCAAGTCAAGAAGTTGATTGACGGAGAACCTCTACAGTTAATTAGACATGGGAAAATTGATGTTGAAAATGTGCGTTTAGCTGGTCTAACGGCTCAAGAAGTTGCCTTCAAACTACGCGCACAAGGTGTCTTCTCTATTCGCGACGTAAAAAGTGCGATTTTAGAACAAAATGGACAATTAATTCTTACAAAAGCTGGAGAAGAAAATCCAAAATATCCATTAATTACAGATGGAGTTATTCAACAAAACGTTCTAGAATTCATCGACAAAACAGAAGATTGGGTTACTGAACAACTGGCAGCTCAAGATATCCAAGATGTTTCAGATGTATTCCTTGCAGAGTACAATAGCGGCCAATTAATGGTTGTTAAATACTAATTAAATCCAAACAAAAATAAGCGACCAATTTGGTCGCTTATTTTTTTATTGATTAGTCTACTAGATTTTCAACAAAGCGTTGGAAAATCACTAACAGAACGCTCACCACTAAGGTAATGAATGGACTCTCAAATGAGAACCCAGGTCCTACAACCCATGATGTTAAGCTTAACATCATCGCATTTAACACAAAGCTAAAGCATCCAAACGTTACAATCGTGACGGGTAAAGTTAAAAGGAATAAAATCGGTTTAACAGATAGGTTTAGTACCGCAAGAACGATACTTGCAACAAGCGCTGCTACCCAGTTCGTAACGTAAAATTGTGGTACAAACCACGCAATCACCAAGAACCCTAATGTGTTAATGGCAATCTTTTTAGTAATTGACACTAAAAATCACTCCAATCGTCGTCATCATCTTCCTCTACGCGGCGCGCCGTTTTACGCGGGCGAGAGCTTCCAGAAGTGTAATAGTAAGTATTTCTGCGTCTATTGTCACGATAATACCCAGTGCTTTCTTCTGGAATAATGATAGCAAGTAAGATGTAAAGGATGATAGGGAAACCTGAGAAACTACAAATAATAAACAGCACACGTACAATTGTTGGATCTACATCGAAGTATTCTGCAATACCGCCCATAACCCCACAAACAACTCTGTTCTTTCTTGAGCGTCTTAATTTTTTCATTTTGTTTATCCTTCTTTCTTGCTACTTGAATCTGATTGTAGCTGATTTACTTGTATATTTCCAGTTGTAGTTTCTGCGACTACTCTTGTCATTGAGTTTCGAGTTTTACGAATCAATGCACTTCTTTCTGCTAAATCCTTCGTTTGTCGAATCACTTCAAAGACTGTTTCATCAAAGTGAATCGAACCAAGTGACGTTTCAATTTCGGCTTCCAGTCCGACTTCTTCAGCAACTTCAATTTTAATATTTCCGTTTACTGTTTCAACGTCTACTTTTTTCGTTTCAGGATGCGCCACTGCTACTTTAATGTTCCCTGTCACTGCTTCTAGTTTTGTACCAAGGAACTTACCATCTAGATGGATATTTCCGTTTACCGTTTCAGACACGATATCTTTGAATTCGAGGTGTTCGTATTTAAGGTTTCCGTTCACTGTTTCGGCTTCAAGAAGAACCCCTTTAACATCTTTCAAGCGAATATCTCCATTATCCACTTCGAAGTAGTAATCTTTTCCTTCTAACTCTTTCAAATGAATAGTTGTATTCAAGCCTTTGATGGCTACATAATCGTACACTTTTTGCGGAAGGGAAATCGTCCAATCGCAATAAACGCGCTTGCTGACACTCTTGATAACAATCTTATCGTCGTCTACGCCAACCCTCACGCGGTCACGAACAAATCCTTCTGCATCGAAGAACTCTTCGTCTTGTGCAGCCACGCGGCAATTCCCTTCAATGGTCATTGTGTTGCCAGGAACAGTCTTCACACGAACAATTCCGTTGGCCACTTTGAAATCGAGAATGCTCGCATCATCAATCACTTGATGGAAATGATACGGTACTTTTTTGCCGTTTTTGGCTTCTAAATATGGCAGGTTCACTTCTGTATTTTGAATAACTGATCCTACCGCGGTCACAATGGAGTCTGCAAATTTTGCAGCCCATGAAGAGATATTTCCCGCTGTTCTACGAGTTTTATCTTCCCAGTCAGTGTCTTGCACTTTCTTCTTCGCTTTCTTAAAGCTTTCTTCCCATTCTTCTTTCTTCTCAGCTTTCATTTTGGCATCGGCTTGTTTCTTCTCTTGTAACAAGCTCTTATATTGGCTGTTCAACTGTTCTGCTTCTTCTTGCAAGCGAACCAGTTCCATCTCTTCATCTACTGTCAACGGTTCAAGTTGCTCAGCCGTTTTGATTTCATCGATACGGCGATCGATTTCTTTTGTACGTTTTAAGACCGCTTGAATTGATTCATCTGTTTGGTCGCTTTGAGCTGAGAATTTTGTAAATACACTCGCCACACCTTCTAATACAGAATCGACTTGGCTTGAAGTTGGCTGTTCTTTGTTGCTTGCCTTCTCACCCATTTTTTCGAGTAAGACCACTGCTTCCTCTGCTGAAATAATTCCTTTGTCTACTAATTCTAAAATTCTATCTTTTTGATTCATTTTCGTTTCCCCCTTAAATCGGTTCGTTCTTGATTACATTCTTAGTGTACCGAACTTCCAAAACGAAAACATAGGTCCTAAGGTTGATTTTTATCCCAAACTTCTCTAAACCTAAAGTTGTATTTTTGAATTTCGTCCCTTTTTCATTCTATATCTTGCGTGGCTATCCATTTGTTGTTACACTTTGGGTACAGTAATAGTAGGAGTTGGAAAGTAATGACAAAAAAGGAAGTCCCATTGAAATCGCATGAGCGACTCGATCGACTCGAAAAAG
Source organism: uncultured Streptococcus sp. (assembly GCA_902479935.1). GTDB lineage: Bacteria > Bacillota > Bacilli > Lactobacillales > Aerococcaceae > Granulicatella. The sequence goes on from CABSQV010000008.1 coordinate 49,394, forward strand.
AAAATATCGATATCATTCAAAGTCGTGAGGTCTTCTCCTTTTCACTGGATGCTGTCCTTTTAGCAGACTTTGCCAATATCGCCGAGCGTAGAAAGGCTACAATCGTTGACCTCTGCTCGGGTAATGGTGCGGTGGCATTTTTACTCAGCCATAAAACGCAGAATCACATTACCGCTGTTGAAATCCAAGAACAGCTCTGGGACATGGCGATGCGTACCAACCAACTCAATAACTTAGAAGACCGCATCACGTTTATCAATCAGGATATTCGTCAGTTGAAAGGCATTATCCCGAAAGACTCGGTCGATTTTATTACATGTAATCCACCTTACTTCAAGGTAAAGGAAACCAATCAAACCAATTTGAAGGAAGCTTACACGATTGCCCGTCATGAAGTGCATTTGCCACTCGAAGACTTACTTGAGACGATTTCTGGCCTTTTAAAGATGAAGGGAAAAGCCTATCTCGTACATAGACCCGACCGCCTCACAGATATTTTAACCGAAGCAAGACAGCACCGCCTCGAAGCGAAACGCGTGCAATTCGTCTATCCAAAAGAAGGCAAAGAAAGCAATATCGTCCTCATTGAATTAATGAAGGACGGACTACCAGGCGGCCTTAAAGTATTGCCACCGGTTACGGTTTTCGATGAGCATCAAGAATATACGCAGAAGATTAGAAGCATCCTCTGGGGGGACGAATCATGAGCCAGTTCTTTATGTACGTCCTTCTCTGCAAGGACCAAACCTTTTATACGGGCTATACGGTTGATTTGGAGAAACGAATCGCGACTCACAATGCCGGAAAAGGTGCTAAATATACAAGGGTGAGAACTCCCGTCACTCTCCTTTACGCTAAAGAATTTGCTACAAAGCAAGAAGCGATGAAAGCAGAAGCGGCATTCAAAAAATTCTCTCGCCCAAAAAAGGAAACATTTCTACAGACGATTGGCGCAAGTGTCGACCGTCCTGTCATTATTTACTTAGAAGGAGAACAGCCTCATGAGACAACAGAGTTATCGGACTGAAGGGACAGGAAAACTATTCCTTGTTCCTACTCCGATTGGTAACTTAGAAGATATGACTTTCCGCGCGGTTAATACTCTACGCGCCGTGGATTTAATCCTAGCCGAAGATACACGTCATACGCAAAAGTTACTCAATCATTTTGAAATCGAGACTCCGCAAAAGAGTTTCCATGAACATAATACGCAGGAGCGAATTCCTCAAGTCATCGAGTGGTTGCAAGAAGGGAAAAACATCGCACAAGTAAGTGACGCCGGTACACCATCGATTAGTGACCCAGGATTTGAGCTCGTGCAAGCCTGCGTTGAAGTTGGCATTCCTGTTATTCCTCTTCCAGGGGCAAATGCGGGAATTACGGCTCTTATCGCGAGCGGCCTCGTCCCTCAACCGTTCTATTTTTACGGCTTTTTACCACGTAAAAAGAAAGAAAAAATCGAAGCGCTCGAACAATTACGCACACATAGTGAAACGGTGATTTTATACGAATCTCCATTCCGTTTGAAAGATACATTCTCGGCGATTCAAACCGTCTACGGCGAACAACAATCCGTTGTGTTATGCCGCGAGTTGACGAAAACTTACGAAGAGTTTATTCGCGGAACAGCCGCAGAACTCGTTACCCTTGTAAACGAGGAAGAATTAAAAGGCGAATGCTGCATCTTGATTGGTTCTAAAAATCCTGATGAAGTGACAACTGCTCTAGCCGGTGCGTTAGAAGAAAATACGCCAGACGCTTCACTTTCGATTGCCGAACAGGTTGACTGGTTTATGGAACATCAAAGTCTTGCTCAAAAAGATGCGATTAAAGCTGTCGCAAAACATCTTGGCCTTAAGAAGCAAGAAGTCTACAAAGAAATCCATGCATAATATTTTATCTGTTGATTATTCCAAATCCTTACGGATTTCTTCATAATAGCTGTAATGGGATATCGGTTCGAGCCGAAGTCTCTCACCTTCAAAGCCTCAAAAACGGGAGTAAGGAATACATTCCTAACTCCCGTTAATTCGTTTTGATATCATTCCCTATTACCGCTATTATAGAATCCGTAAGATTTTCCATAATCAACGAGCTTTGAATTTTATGATGGTTTCCTCTACGATAAAACACAAAAAACAACACCCAAGCAAAGCTTGGGTGTTTGTTTATACTCCGATAAATTTAAATACATTGAAGGCGGTCATAAATACTAATATAGCCATCAATCCTAAATAGAGTTTTTCAACGGCTTCGTGCGTGAGTTTCGATTGAATTTTTGTTCCAATCCAACCACCCAGTACCGCAAAAATCGCAATCGCTAAAATCACGTGACTGACATTGTTGTATTTTTCAAAGTCACGAATGACGGTGCCCATCTTAATAATCTGTGCAAAGAAAATCATCAAAATCGAATACGCTGCTGCGTCTTTGGCTTTCATCGAGAAGAAGTAAACCAGAAGTGCAATATTCAACGGTCCACCGCCAATTCCAAGATAGACAGAAATCATACCGACTGTTAGCCCAATCGTCACAATCGCCACAAGGTTTGACACCTCTAGCGTTCGAATGCTTTCCTTATTGAGTGTGAATAAAATAATGCCACCGAGTAATAAGAATAGAATCACGGATTGCGTCGCACTCACTGCCTGGCTGCCCCAGCTGTCTACTGCATGAAGGAAAATCACGTCTCCGATTTTTCCACCGACAATCGACCCGAACGCCAGACCTAAAGCGATTTGTTTTTGGACATGAAAGCCTTGCTTACTTCGTTTGTAAATCGAAACAAGACACATCGTAAACACGGCCACAGTCGAGTACACACTAATCATGCTCGTGGTATCGATGCCCACAAAATCAAAGGCAGGTTTGATAATAATGCCACCACCTAAACCAGTAATCGCACCAATCATCGTTGCACATAACACGATAATACTATAAATAATAATATGCATTAGCGACCTCCAACATTACGGACACATCTAAACCCTAAATGGCTCGAGGTTGAGTCCCACAATGCGCCATTACGGGCGGCGACGCGATACCTATTGCAGTATGAGCAATGGCATAAGAAGGAGCCTCCACGAATGGCATATTCATATTCAAAATTAATCGGGCGAGAGGCGTCTTCTTCAATTTCTTCAAATGCAATTCCGCGATGATTACAGCACCATTCCCAGACATTTCCAATCATTTGATAGAGTCCGAATCCGTTTGGTTCAAAGCTCTTCACGGGTGCCGTTCCTAAAAAACCGTCCGCTTTCGTATTCGTATTTGGGAAATCCCCTTGCCAAGTATTGGCATGAAACTCTCCGTCTTCTTCGAGGTCATCTCCCCATGGAAATTGCGTGGTTGTCCCACCACGTGCTGCGTATTCCCATTGCGTTTCTGTCGGCAATTTCACCTTTGCCCAATCACAATAAGCTAGTGCATCCTGCAAAGATACGTGCACCACTGGATGGTCCATCACATCATCAATCGAAGACTCGGGCCCTGTTGGATGATTCCAACAAGCACCTGGCACTAGAAGCCACCAAGGTGAGCCTGATACATGTCCATACTCTGCTCTTTTTTCTGGCTCAACGAATAGGTGAAACACATAAGAATCTCCTATCGTTTCTGCCGTTGTGGTATAACCTGTCGCATCTATAAAGGCTTTAAACTCACGATTCGTCACGGTCGTATCCGCGATTTCAAACGCAAGCACCTTTTTCATGACTGGTGGTGCCTCATGGTCTTCGATAAAGCCTTGGCCAAGAGAATCTCCCATTTGAAAGATGCCAGATTTTAAAGGCACAAAATTCATACTATCGACCTCTCTTTAGAGTGGAAACGATGCGTTCTAATGGTACTTGGCAAAGTTGCCCGTCTCTCACAAAGCCCTCTTCTCTGTCTTGTAAAATGCGAGCAAGTTTCGCTTTAAACTCGTTCACAAGAGAAGTATACTTCGTTTCCGCAATTAAATTGCATTTTTCCTCTGGATCCTCTGTCATATGGAAGAGTTGATACTCGTCTTTGACAGGGAACCAAATAAATTTCCATTCATCTGTTAAAATATATTGGCTCGAATCCTCACCTAGGCTATGTTCGCCGTGGAATTCATTACGCCAACCTGCAAATTCGCCGAATAATAATTGGCGAACGCTCTTACCGTCTGTTTCAACTTTTTCACCTGTCGCAAGCTCTACAAGTGAAGGGAAAACGTCTTGAATCTTCACGAGTTGTGTGACGCTCTTCTTCGTACCCGCAATCAAGTTACCTGGGTCGAAGATAAACGCTGGAATCTTAATACTTCCTTGGTAAGGATAACCCTTGCGGAATAAATAGTGTTCCCCAAGTTGATCCCCGTGGTCACTCACGAACCAGAAAATCGTATTTTCGAGTAAATCAAATTCCTCAACGGCTGTTAAAAAGCGACTTAATTGATTATCGATATGCGTGATTAAACCGTAGTACGCTGCCAACATTCTCTTTTGCGCGTCCGCTGGAATCTTACCGCGTTTGGCATAGAGGCTTGGAATCTTCTCTTCGAGTTCTTCCCAGTTCCCAATATGCAAGTCCGATACGTCCCCTAATTTATCCATGTATAAATCATAGAAATACTTCGGCGGATTGAGAGGCGCATGAGGTTTTTCAAACGACATCTTCAAGAAGAACGGAACGCTTGGGTCACGTCTCTTCAAGAAACGAATGCTTTCACTCACAATCCAGTTGGTTGGGTGGTATTTTTCAGGAAGTTCAAAAGGACGGACATCCCATGAATTACAGTTCGCCCCATCATCGATAATATCTGCATCGCTGCCGAGTTCTTGTTTGATCCAATCCAAGTAATCGCTCGAATGTTCAAACGTTTCGCCGTATGCTTTATTGTATTTGCGGTCGACATGTAAGTAGCCATCGTGTAAGAGAACATGGTCAAATCCCATGCGCTTACGGCTTGGATACACATGCATCTTCCCGATACATTCTGTTTGATACCCTAAATCCTTGAATGTTTGAGGAAGTGTATTCGTGTAGTTCCAAGGCACTTCGTCTTCGTATCCCACTCTTCCGGACTTCTCTTGGTCCATCCCAGTTAAAAGAGCTGCTCTAGCAGGCACACAACTTGGCACTGGTGAGTAGGCATTCTCAAAGTTATATCCCATGCTGGCCATCATATCCATCGTTGGTGTTACTACTAAGTCATCACTTCGGTTAATGGACAATGCATCGGCACGCATTTGGTCCACTACGATGAGGATGACATTTGGTTTTGATTGTTTTTGATTCATAATACTTTTGCCCCCAAAAAAGTTAAAACGATTTCATCTTTTATTATAACAAAAGAGCCCGTCCATGGACAGGCTCTTTTTAGTACTTTATTGGCTTTTTATATGACAATCTTGCTCTTTTCACGCATTAATCTTCGCTATACAAGATTTCCGTACAAAACATACAACTTTCATCGTTTTCTCTACGTTTTCCATAGTACAGGTTGCAAATATGGAATCCTTGGTCGTAGATATTTTCTAAGTTGATGATGGATTGGCTTCTTTTTTTCTTTTTAGCCACTTTCTTCGTGTGCGTGTTTGGCTCTAACTCGTCTAAACGATCTTTCAAGTGACGATTTTCCATCGTTAAATTATGATTCTCTTCGATTACTTTTTGCAACTCTTCAGAAATCTGTTCGAGCTCATGTAATTGCAACAAAGTTTGTTTTGTTAACCGTTCGATTCGATCATACAATTGTCTGTTTGGCATTCACGCACCTCCTATCTTATTTTGGGATTTTTAATACCCATTGTTCTAATACTGCTTGCACTCCAACGTTGGCTCCTACTTTAGCAATGGCGTTGGTCATTTTTTCATGTTCTTTAATCCATTCACTCACGGTGAGATGATTTGCAAAACTCTTCATCGTTGCAAGTTTATCGCTTTGAATAATGGCTCCTTCGACTCCTCGTGCAACCAGCAAAGCATCACGGATATAAATTTGTAATAGCGTTAAAAACAGCTCACTATCAGCTTTTGTCGCTAAGAGTGGCATCACTTGGGACTGAATCGTCACAAAGGCCATCGCACGATTCGTAAATACGCGGACAAACCAATTCCAGCTTTCTTGACGAATCTGTCCAAAACTTTCACTCTCGAGCATCTCTACTGCCTGGTCAATATTACTCGTCAATTGAGAAAGTAGCTGCGCTGTCGCATTCAGTACGCCGCGTTCTTTCAGCGTTGCAACAATATTTTCTCCTGCATTCGATTGGAAACGAATAATCTGACAACGTGATTGAATCGTAATCAGAACCTTGCTGAGTTGCTCTGTTAGAAGAATGAAATGGATATTTCCCGTTGGTTCTTCTAAAAACTTCAATAAGCTATTCGCAGCGCCTTGTGTCAACGTATCGACTGCGTGAATTACACAAACAATCGCACTCGACTCCATCGCTGTTTTTGTCAACTGCGATTTCAACGTACGAATTTGGTCCACCTTCACCGTTGTACCTTCAGGTTCTACCACAATATAATCCGGGAAGTTCCCATGCTCAATTCTTGTGCAGTGTTCACACTCTCCGCATGCAGGCTCGCCTTTTTTTCGCTTCGTGCAGTTAAGCATCTTTGCGATTTCCTTGGCCATCTCCGCTTTCCCAATTCCCTTTGCTCCTTCAAACAAATAGGCATGGCTCAGATGACCATTATCGATGGCACGAATAAACGCTTCTTGCATCTTTTCCATCTTAGAAACGGAAGAATGAGTCTACAGGTAATACGAATACTGTAGCTCCACCTACACGAACTGGAACTGGAGTTGTTAGCGCGCTATCAAGCATGCTGTCGATATGCACTGGTGGCACAGTCATTTGTTCACGTGATTGGCAGTTTTCTTTAATGATATCTAACGCTTCTTGTACACGTTCTTCTTCAATCCCGATGATGAAAGTAGTGTTTCCTGCACGTAAGAATCCACCTGTTGTTGATAAACGAGTTGCGCGAATATTTGCTTGTGCAAACTCATCTCCTAATAAATGTGCATCTTTATCTTGAACAATCGCAATTAATAATTTCATGATTTCATTCTCCTATTTTGTAAAATATTTTGGGTAACGTTCCACTAAAACGCGGAAGCACTCTTCCACTACTTCTTCAATGGATTTTGTCGCATCAATCGATACAATTCTTTCTGGATATTTTTCTACTAATTCTAAATATCCATTGCGAACCATCGTATGGAAGCTTAACCCTTCTTGGTCTAAGCGGTCAAACTGACGGTTCCCTCTTGCTTTATGAATACGTTCCAATCCAACTTCAGCCGGCACATCTAAGTAAAGCGTCGTGCTTGGTTCTAAGCCATCTGTTGCAAAATGATTTAACTGTGCAACTTCTTCTACCCCAATCCCACGAGCAACTCCTTGATACACCAACGAGCTATCGACAAAACGATCACAAAAAACAATATTCCCTTTTTCTAAATTTGGTAAGATACGATCTTTTAAATGCTGGCGACGACCCGCTGCATATAAAATCGCTTCTGTTCTCTCGTCCATTTCTGTATTGTTCACATCCAGAATGACTTTTCGAATATCTTCAGCGATGCGGCTTCCACCAGGTTCTCTTGTTGAAACAATATCCACGAGCGCGTGTTTTTGTAACAAAGGAATCAGTTGGTTGATGACCGTTGTTTTCCCAGCGCCATCAGGACCTTCCATCGTGATAAACAATCCTTTCATATTATCCCCCATTCCTTTCAATTTCTTTTCTATTATACGATATTTTCATCTTTTAATAAACCAAATTCCTATAAGAAATTTCACCAATTTCTCCTCACTCTCTTTCCTCGCAGAACACAACATTTAAAGATGCTCTGTGATACGAAAAGACTCGTCTGCACCAAATCCCTCTATCCCCTCCTACCCTCCCTTTTCCTTTGCATAACACAATATTAAAAAATAGCACAGTGATTACGAAGAAGACTTGTCGGGTTCTTATAGTAGCAGTAATGGGAATTAGGATCAAAGGTGAATTAACAGGAGTTAGGAATTTATTCCTTACTCCTGTTTTGAACTTTGAAGGCGAGAGACTCCAGGCTCGAGCCGGTCCCTCATTACAGCTACTATAAAACGAACTCACAAATCTTCGCAGTAATCACAAACCTTTGGTTTGCATTATTTATTTTTAAATATTGTGCCCATGCAAACAGGAACAGGGGCTTGTTGGTAAACAAGCCCCTGTTCCTAGTTAAGTTTTATTAACGCTTCATCGATTTAGAGTACGGACGATTGTAATCCCATAGCAAGAGAAGTAATCCAGCTAAGCCAACAAGCATTGTTGCAACGCCTTCTTTGCCAATCATCTGATGCCCCAAAATAACTACATATAAGAATACCAACATCAATACGACGCGGATCCAAATTTTCACTTTAGGATTCATGATATCTTCTCCCATCTAATTTCGCTTGGCTCAAGTTCCACAGTTCTTGATACACCTGCTCCATCATAAACGAGTGTTGATTGCAATTCGTTCGTATTATTCACGATTGCATACACTCCTTTTTCAGGATAAGCATGTACTTCCACTAATGGATTGCTTGCATACCATTTTGTTAATTCACTTTCTTTATTCGCTGCGTAGAATAACGCACGCATTAATAATCTTGTATTTTCTGGTGTGTATGGAAGTCCTGCAATGTAAACCCCACGACCTTTTCCGTAAGGGTTGGCTGCAAGATGGATTTCCCCGAATTCTTTTCCTTCGGCATTGGCTGGAAGAACGATTCCTTCTTCAACGCCACCTGCGCTTACTTTCGGATTGCTAAATTCAAGTACTTCTGTTGCACTCGTTAAGCCATACACGTTTTTAATATTTTCCCCAAAGTCAATCTTATGAACATCTTCAATATCTTCGATAATAAAGTGTTCTTTCAATTCTTTTGTAAAGTATTTATCTGTTGAAAGGCTATATCCCATTTCTCTTTCAACACCCAAAATATCTCCAAGTTGGAAGAATCTTCCTTGATGATGAACGGCTGTTGGTTCCCCAACTCCGACAAATCCGCCGCCGTTATACACAAATTCACGAATACGTGTAATAAGCGTTTCATTCTTCCAAACCTCTCCACCGCTAAATGAAGTACCGGCATCCCCCGCGTTGATGATGACATCGACACCTTCTGGAACTCCATCTTTAATAATATCGTCAAAGCTGATAAAGCTTACGTCCACACTTGCACCACTTAAGGCTTCCATAATTCCAAGGTAAGAATAAATTTGTTTGTATGGAAGTTCATGGGCAACCATGTGTGCTTGCCAAGTTCTTAAGCGTCCCCACGCGTTTAAGATGGCAACTTTCAAACCAGTATATGGTTTTGTATGTTTTACGATATCGTAGATTTCTCTAAATTCATCTGTTACATGCTCGATGTAGTCGACAAATTTAGGGAATTTGTATGCAAGACTTAAATAACCACCATAACCGATACGGTCTACAGGGTTACGCATGATGGCACGTCTTGCAGATAACCAGTTTTTATTGGCTTCAATCGTAGGATCATTTCCTTCACGGAATACATCTGGGAAGAAGTACGGTAAGAATCTTCCTTCTGTGTATTTTACGTGTGGAATATCTGAAATCATACGAAGTGTTGCTCCGCCGCCGACAGAACCCACTACTGCATCTAAACCGATTTGTTCGAAGTATGGTCCATATGGCTCTGTACCAATCCAGTTATCTCCTAAGAACATCATAGCTTCTTTACCAGCATCGTGTACTTCGTCGACTAATTTTTTAGCTTCTCTTGCAACGAATGCTTGAATGAAGTCGATATAATCTAAGTACGCTTTACTTGGTGTGCGGAATGTTGAGTTATAGTACCCTTCATCCACAATGTCTTCTGCTCTTAAGCGATAGCCTTTTTCCTTGGCAAAAGCTTCTAGTGCCGCTACTGAAACGCTGGCACCATATCCGAACCAGTCCACAAATTTTTCTTTTCCTAAGTTGTTGAAAATTAATGTGAAGTGATAGAAGAACGTTGTAAAACGAACCACATCAGTATCCGGATTGTCTTTTAACCATTGTTTTAAATAAGAGTGCATGAATTGATTTGAATGAGGTCCACGTACATCAAATGGAATATCGTGAGGAACATCGCCCCAGTTATTCGTAATATGATTGTACATTTGAGTTGGATCCCAAATCGCATACACTAGAAACGACACTGTATACTCATGGAAAGGACGAGTGCCTTCAATCGTAATCGTGTTGTTTTCTTCATGGACAGTCCATTTCTCAACCGGAACTACTTCTCCAGTAGTACGGTCGATGACTTCCCAATATCTTTTTGGATCATGTACATAGTCTGGTTGCACTTGGTCTTCGAAGTAGCCTTCCATAAATGGAATTGTTAGCGTATCTTCTGTTGCTAACCAGAATTTTGACATGACGAAAATTTGTTGGCACTCTTCCATATAATCTTTGATGAAATCATTATGGTTACGTGCTACAAAGTAGGTTGTATAGATTTTTGCATCTAATTGTTTGGTTGCTTCATCGAGTTTCGTTCCATCGCTATCACGAATTGCATCCGCACCCCAACGGTCGAGCAATTCTTTAGTCTGTTCAAGAAAATTCGATTCACTTGGTAGGGTTAAACGCCCTTTTGTTTTACCCATTTTCTTTCCTCCTGCGATGACGATTACTCTTTAGAGCCGCCTAGTGTCATCCCTTGTGTTAGTTTATTTTGAACAAGAATGTATAGAATTAATGTTGGTAACATTACTAATACCATCCCTGCGTATAATTGTCCGTATTCAGCTGCTCCACGTTGCGCTTGAATTAAGTTTTTCAACCCTACTGGTAAAGTTTGGTTTTTACCTGGCATTAATGTAAGAGCGATGATGTATTCATTCCAGAATGAGAGGAAGTTGAATAAGATTACTGTGATAATACTTGGTCTCGCCATTGGTGTCATTACGCGGATCATTGTTGTAAAATATCCTGCACCGTCGATAGATGCTGCTTCTTCAAACGTTGTTGGCAATGTCTTGAAGAAGTTTGATAATAGATAAATCGTAAATGGTAATGATGTCGCTGCATACACAACCGCTAAGACGAAAATGTTGTTCAAGAAGAATCCGTTAATGCCGAATCCTTTTAGTCCTTTATCCCAGTCGAGTAACATTAAGAAGATTGGTACAACGATATAGTTTACGTTGATGAATAATCCACCTTTTAGTAAAGAGTTAATGAAACGACTTCCTGGGAATTTGTAACGTGCTAATACGTATGAAGAAGGAATGGCTACAACTACTAAGATTGTTAACGCTAGTGCTGTAACAATCACTGAGTTCAACATGTAGTCACCCATTTTTGCTTTATTCCAAGCATCCACAAAGTTTTGGATGTAGAATCCTTCCGGCATTGTCCATGGAGATCCGTAGAACTCTCTATTCTCTTTAACAGAAGCTAAGAAGACCCAGCCCACTGGTACAATAATACTAATCGCTAATGTAATCAGCGCTACGTATATAAAAGCTTTATACAGCTTTTCGAATGAACGAGTATTTCCTTTCATGATCTCCCCTCCTAGTATTCAAGAATATCGCGTTTCGTAATATGACTTACGATACCTGATAATCCGAATGAGAATATAAAGATAACTACACCGATTGCCATACCGTATCCGTATGAAGAGTTTGTATAAGCTTGTTTGAACATGTAGCTTAAGAACACTTCAGTTGATCCGTCTGGTCCACCGTCTGTCAAGATTTGTACAAGTAAGAAACTTAAGTTAATCGTACTGATAATGAAGAATGTTAATGTTGTACGAATACTATTCCAAATCAATGGTAATGTAACGTTGAAGAATTTACCGATTTTCCCAGCTCCATCAAGGTCAGCTGCTTCATACAAGCTTGCTGGAATATTCGCCATCCCTGCCATATACATAACCATGTAGTACCCAATCGCTTGCCAAATTAATGCGAATGCAAGTGAGTAAATAACAATACTTTGATCACCCAGCCATAATTTATTCCATGCTTCTGGTAATACAGCATTTAAAAGTCCAGCTTTTGGATCATAAATTGCTGAGAAAATACCTGCAATAACTACGATTGATAAAATATTAGGGATGTAGAAAATAATTCTGAAGAAGTTGTTTCCGCGAATCTTTTCTGTTGAAAGGATTGCCGCGAAAAGAACTGCCAATACTACTGTAAAGAGTGTTACCACTACGATTAGTAAGATTGTGTTCTGAATCGTTCTAAAGAAATTTTCATCTTGCCATAAGATTTTAAAGTTATCTAATCCAACAAATTGTTGATTGTTTGAGAATCCGCCCCATTTGAACATGGACATGCGGAATACTTGGATCGTTGGGTAAATTAAAAACGTAAAGAATAAAATTAGTGCAGGTAATAGACACACGAGAATAAATAAATTTCTCTCTCTTTTTCTACGATTTTTCATCGTTCTGCCCTCTTTCGACCATTTTTAGATAAAATGAGAGTGGGCGGAAGGAATTTTCATCCTCGAAAATCGCTTCGCATCCCACTCTTATTTAATTCATTCTATTTGAATTATTCAACTGCTGCTTTTAGTTTTTGGCTAACTTCTTCTACAGATTTTTGCCATTCAGCAACTGTTTTTTGACCAGATGCTACAGAGTCGATTTGACCATATAATGTGTCTTTCATGCTTACGCCTTCAACAGGTTTAGTAGCTACGAAGTTACCATTGATTACGCCATCAACTTCATCTACAACTTTGTATAATGATTTCAATTCATCAGGTAACTTAGCTGTTACACCTTTAATTGGTTGAGCTGCGTTGTATTTAGCAAAGATTTCTGCTGCTTTGTCAGAGTATAAGAATGATAAGAATTCTTTAGCTGCTTCTTGGTTCTTAGATTCTTTTGGAACCCAGATGTGTTCGAAGAATGAGTAAACATAACGTTTGCCACCTTTTTCGATTGCTGGTGCAGCTGTCATAGACCATTTGAATCCTTCTGCACGAGGTGCTTTAGCCATTTCCCCAACTACCCAAGTACCGTTTGGCATGAATAAAGCTTTGTTGTCTAAGATTAATTGTTGGTTCTTAGTGAAGCTTTGTGGGTTTGCGTTTGCTACTGTTGAAGGTTCAACGTTTTGTAAGAATGTTCCTAATGCTTCAAAAGCTTTAGTTGCGCCTTCAGAAGTGAATGCTCCTGTGTCATATTTCATTGCTTTGTTGAATAAATCAACGCCTCCAGCGTTTGCTAATAATGCTGGGAAGAAGCTATCTAAGTATCCAGATACTGGATAAGTGAATAATGAAATGCCATCTTTCTTAGCTTTTTCAGCTAATTCTTTCATACCAGGCATATCTTTTGGAACTTCCCAACCTTTAGATTTGAATAACGCTTCGTTGTAGAATAATCCTGTTGGAGCGTAGAACATTGGTGCTAAGTAGTGTTTTCCGTCTCCGTAAGGGTCAGTTACTGTTGTTCCTAATACGTTGTTTAATAATTTTTCAGATACTTTTTTGTCTTCGCCGTAAACTTTCATATCGAATAATCCAGTTAAGTCAGCTAAAGCTTTTTCTTTAATTAATGTTTCTGGTAAAGCTTTTTTACGTCCTAAAGCTAACATTACGATATCTGGGTAATCGCCAGCTTTCATTTGAGGCGTAATTTTATCTTCGATTTCCTTATCTTGAGTCAATTCCACTTTAACGTTTGGATTTGCCTCTTCATAAGCTTTGATGATTGCTGGCCACATTTCTGCGCCGTAACCACTTTCTAAGGCAGCTAATTTAAGAGTAACTTTCTCTTTAGAAGCTCCTTGTTGAGTAGTTGAATCTGTCTTACTAGTGCTGTTGCTATTATTTCCGCAAGCTGCTAAAGATACAGCTGCTAATAATGCTGCGCTTGATAGTAATACTTTCTTTTTCATGTTGTCTCCCCCTAGTTCTATTACTTTTTAAGACACTTTTAGTTTACAACGAAAAAACCGCTTTCACAATAACTATTTTGCTTTTGACTTGTACTATTTTGCTCTCTTTGGAAACGGTATCATCTTTCATTATTTTAATAAAGCGCTAAAAAACCTATCTACAAAAGGATTTCTCGTGTAGATAGGTTTCATTTTGTTTATTTTATTTAATTGGTAAAAATTTTTTCAAAATCACCATTGTTTGGTCCATGATAATTCCACTAATTAATAATGACACTACAGGTCCAATCGTTGGCCATTGCCCTAAAATTGCCGCTGTGATGACACAGCTCGCATCGATGAAGAACTTATTTTTAGGGATTGATGTTTTGAATTTTTCATGTAAGGCTAGCGTTGCAGCAATGTAAGGTCCCACTCCAAGTTCTGCTAAAGCATACACTGCACATCCCATGGCGATTAAAGCAATCCCTACAACCATGGCCACTACTTTTACGGCTATATCCATTTCGGCGAGAGCGCTAAAGTCGAACAGGTTAATAAAGAAACTTTGCAAGAACATCCCTACAACTGTCCCAAATCCAATATAGCGCCAGTTGATGCTCAGCGTAATCGCAAGAAATACAAGTGAAACGATAATATTACTTGTTCCCATATCTACACCAAATGTGCGATTTAATCCTTCCCACACAAGAACCACAACGTCCGCTCCTAGTGTACTAGAGCCCGCCATCTTCGCGCCGAGTCCGATTAAGAAACAGGCGATGACCAGTAACATTAATCGAAGTTTTAAATAATCTGTTTTCAATCTCATTCTCCTTATTTGGCCCAGTTCTCTGGACTCCACATCCGTCCATCCAGCTCACCATGTGCTTGTTCAATTCGTTTTGCTTGTTCTAATAGAAGAGTTTTTGCAGCTACAAGCAATGCGCGTTCTTTATAGTCTTTTGCTTCGCCAATCCATGCATCGAGCAACTGGATTTTCTCAATAATCTCCATACTGACTCTCCTCCCAATTACTTAAATGCATCTCAAGCTCCAGTCTTTCGTCCTGGTTTTCCTTGATCCATTCGGCAATCTCTGCCCAATGTGCACCAGGCAATGCTTCTGCACGTTTGATGAACCACTCTTCGGTATCTTTTAGTGTTCCGTGATGTTCTTTTGTCACGTATTGTAAATATTCCACGAGTAAGGCTTGTTTCGCCTCTTCAGTCTTATAATCAAACTGATGTACCTCAAAAATCGGTAAATAGGTCCATCCCATCGCATTGGCTAGCGCTTGGAATGGGCGCAAGAGTTCCGAAATCGTAAATTGTTCTTTCCCACCTGCACGAAAGGCTTCTTCTTTCACGCCAAGTGTCACAACGATTCCGAGTTCCTTAATTTGTTTTGCAAAAGGCGCACTCTTACTCATCACCGTATCGATCCATTCCTTCATAACAGAAGGCGCTTGGTACCAATACATAGGGAATTGAAGAATCAGACGCTGGGCACTAGAGTCTGCCAAAGCTTTTTCTTCATCCGATTTTGTAAAATGAGATTTCGCTGCACTCCACACTTCATCTAAATGACGAACCGTTACAGCTTCTTCCCCTTTTAAGGTCGCAAGGAAAAACTGTTGGCTCGATGAAGTTTGAATCGTTGGATGGCTAATCACCACCATTGTTTTCATATTACTCGTTTCCTTTCTGTGAAAGTACTTCTAGAAGAGCGTTCGTGTTATCCACAAAATACTGAATGGCAAATGGTAATGCCGCATCATCCACTAAGAATGCTGGGTGATGCCATTCGCGTGGGCAACCTGTTCCAATAAAGACGAAGCATCCTGGAACGTGTTCCATATAATTGGCGAAATCCTCTGCTCCTAAAGTTACTTCCGGTGTCACCACTGTCGCAAATTTCTCTGTCACACTTTTAACAACTTTTGTGACTGCAGAATCATTATGCACGACTGGTGGCGTTAAAATCCATTCGATACTTCCTTTTTGTCCGTATACATCTGCGGTTTGGACAATCATCTTCTCGAATTGCTCGGTCATTTTACGTTCCACTTCTTTATTAAAGGTACGAATCGTTCCTTCAAAAAATACTTTCTCTGGAATCACATTCCATGTATTCCCTGCTTCGATATGCGATACGCTTAATACCACTGGTTCGAGCGGAGAAGTATGACGAGCAACGATGGCTTGGGCATTGGCAATCACTTGGCATGCCGTCACGATTGGATCGTTCCCGTTGTGCGGTGCTGCCGCATGTGTTCCTACCCCTGTAATTTCTGCTTTAAATTGGCCGACTGCTGCCATCAGAGGTCCTTCCTTCACACCAATCGTTCCAACTGGAATTTCTGGTTTATTATGGAATCCAATAATCGCGTCCACTCCGTCAAGCACGCCTTCTGCAATCAATGCGCGTGCTCCTTGGTTACTTTCTTCGGCCGGTTGGAAAATAAAGCGAACTTTCCCTTTTAAATTAGCTTCTTGTTCCTTCAACACTTGAACGGCTCCAAGTAGGCTTGCTGTATGGAAATCATGTCCACACGCATGCATTGCTCCTTCATTTTTTGAAGCGTAGTCTAATCCTGTTTGTTCCACAATCGGTAAGGCATCGATGTCGGCACGTAAGGCTAATGTTGGTCCATTGTCGTTTCCGATTTCTGCCACGACTCCAGTTTTAGACTTTAAACCCCAGCATGTAAGTCCCATCGCTTCTAGGGCTTCGCGGATATAGCGAGTCGTTTCGATTTCCGTTCCGGATACTTCTGGATACATATGTAAATGACGGCGATGTGCCGTAGCGCGTTCAATAACTTCTTTTGTAATCATAACTCTCTCCCCAATCTGTTTCCTACACATTGTAACAAACTAGGCGGCTTTATGCACCATGAATTCCCTTGAAAAACAATAAAAATTCTGTTTACCCACTGCATCAAAATAGACCCTGTTTCAAAAGAAACAGAGTCTATGGGATTAGCCTTTTTGAAGAGCCACCATTTCGGCATATTGTCCATTGAGTTGCATCATTTCATCATGCGTTCCGCGTTCCACAATTTCTCCTTTATCCAACACAAAAATTTGGTCTGCATGAGCAATCGTAGAAAGTCGGTGCGCAATCATAAAGGTTGTACGCCCTTCTTTTACGACATTAATTGCGTTTTGAATAATCTCTTCCGTCTCGGTATCGATATGCGAAGTCGCTTCGTCTAGAATTAAGATTTTCGGGTCAAAGACAATGGCCCTAGCAAATGAAATCAATTGGCGTTCTCCTGAAGAGAAGTCCATCCCTTTTTCTTTTACTTCGTAGTCCAATCCTTTGTCACTCTTTGTAAGTAGATGTCCTCCACCTACTTTCACGAGCGCCTCTTTAATCGTCTCCGGTTGAATCGATTCATTATTGAGCCCGACGTTTGAAGCAATTGTTCCTGTGAATAAATACGGATCTTGAAGCACGATACCCATTTCGCTTCGAACGCTGCGTCTGTTAAAGTCACGCGTGTTTTTTCCATCAATCAAGATGGCTCCACTCGTTGGGTCATAGAATCGAAAGAGCAAGTTCATAATAGAAGATTTTCCTGAACCGGTATGTCCGACAAACGCCACCGTCTGCCCAGGTTCTACCGTGAAATTCAAGTTCTTCAATACAGGAACTCCCGGTGTATATTCAAAACTCACATCTTTAAATTCAATTCGTCCTTCGTCAAAGGTAAAGAGTTCTTCTCCGGAGTCTTCGCTTGGCGTATCCATTAATTCAAACACACGGTCACCGGCAGCCATTGATTGTTGGAAACCAGACACGACATTCATAAAGGTTTGAATCGGCTCGTAAACACGGTTGACATAATCAATAAAGGCATATAGGAGCCCCGCTGAAATCCCCAGCGTTCCACCGATAAATTGCATTCCGAAGTAATACACAATTCCAAATAACGTAAAGTTTCGAAGTAAGCCAACTAAACTCCATGAGAAGTACGACTCAAGAATTAATTCCTTACGACCAACCTCTACCCAAGACGTAGCCGTCTCATCATATTCCGCGACAATTTTTTCTTCTTGTTGGAAGGCTTGAACGATACCAGCCCCTTGAATGCTTTCATTTAACTGTCCGCTCAACTGGCTGTACAGTTCACGACTCTCTGTATAGCATTTTTTCTGCATTACGGCAACGGTTCGCTGCCATAGCATCATCACCGGAACTAGGAATAATAACACGAATCCAAGCATCGCATTTAATAAGAAAATCGTTGTGTATACCCCAATGAGCATCACGACGGTACTAAGGAGCGTCGAAATCCCATTGACATAAAAGTTTGCACGCACCGATTCCGTATCACTCGTAATTCTAGAAACCACTTTTCCGGCAGGTAAATGGTCGAAATACGATACTGGCAAGGTTTGTACATGTTCGAATACTTCGTCACGAATGCGTTTGGCCACGCGATTCGAGAGAGTCTTCATATATAAACGGTTTAAATATCCACCAGCCGCTCCGACTAAGTTCACTGCCACGTAAATGCCCACCCATAGGAGCAAGCTTCCTACATTGAAGACACCAGATTGTCCCATCGGCGTAATCACATTATCGATAGTGTATTTAGCAACGAGCGGCCCTGTTAAAGTTGCACCCGTTGAGAGTAAGAGGCAGACGAGTCCAATCAGAACTCCTTTTTTCTCATAGCGGAGGTAGCTTAATAATCGCTTCATCGTTTTCATTCGACTTCCTCCTCTATCTCTTGAATGAGGTACTGTTCATAGTACCAACCACGTTGTGCGAGTAACTCCTCGTGGGTACCCCTCTCACTAATACGCCCTTCGTTCATCACAATAATCTCATCGGCATGACGAATCGCAGAGAGTCGGTGTGCAGAAATAATATTCATACAACCGCCACGCTCTTCTTGCAAATGCGCGATAATTTCGCGTTCCGTTTTCGCATCAACTGCGGATAACGCATCATCTAAAATCAGGCATTCACGGTTGCGTAAGAAGGCACGCGCAATCGATAGCCGTTGTTTTTGGCCACCACTAAGTGATACTCCTTTTTCTCCGACCATCGTATCGAGCTGCTGCGGCATGCGTTTCACGTCTCCATCAAAGGACGCCAACGTCAACGCTTCCCAAATTTCCTCATCGGTCGCATCTTCTTTCCCGAATAACATATTCTCGCGAATCGTGCGTGAGAAAAGCGTGTGTTCTTGTGGAACGTAGGCTAAATGTCCCGCCACCATTTGAGAATCGTAATCAATCAATGGCTCTCCATTAATGAGCAGTTTCTCGCCTCGGTATGGAAATTGATGTAATAATTGCATCAAGAGCGTTGTCTTCCCAGAACCTGTTTTTCCTACAATCCCAAGCGTCTCGCCTTTATTTAATGTAAGGTTAATCTCTTTTAATAATGGCACCTCTTCGCCTGGATACGTAAAATTGAAGTCCTTAAACTCAATGGATTCGATTGTCTCGAGCGCTTTTGTACCGCCACGTTCAATTTCATCATCATGTTTCAATACTTCATTAATACGCTCCGTTGCCACTTTTCCGCGTTTATAGTTCGTAATAATATCACCAATCATAAACATCGGCCACATAATCGCCCCCATATAAACTTGGAAGGCAATGACATCCCCGACTAGAATAGCCCCAGTCGATACTAGATACCCACCGTAGAGAAGGGCAATGGTAAAGCTGATCATCATAAATAATTGCGCCAGTGGAATAAAGCGCGATTCAATTTCAGACACGATAATATTTTGTTTCATGGCCTTTTTCGTTTTCGCCCTGAACTCATCCATCATCGCATCTTCTTGTCCGTAAGCTCGAATCACATACGTCCCGTCAATCATCTCCAGCACTTCATTATTTAATTGTGAAACTGCATTTTGCGCCTTGTTGTACTCTTCTTCTAAATCGAATCCCCATTTATACACAAGATACGAAAGGATTGGCAGTGGCAAAACTGCTGCGATGGTCAGTGGCAATGAAATCGTTGTAACCATCATATAAAGTGATACGCTCCCCAGTAATGTAGAGTTCATCAAGGCAAACATACCGAACCCCATCATTTCACCAATCGTTGAAACGTCTTCACTGCTACGCGTAATAATATCGCCCGTTCTAAAATGCGCGTAAAACGGAATTTTCTTTCTTAAGTTATTCCGCAGTAACTTCACACGTAATTCTTTTTGAACTTCATAATACCCAATAAAAATAAAAT
Source organism: uncultured Streptococcus sp. (assembly GCA_902479935.1). Taxonomy (GTDB): domain Bacteria; phylum Bacillota; class Bacilli; order Lactobacillales; family Aerococcaceae; genus Granulicatella. Next base: position 69,500 of record CABSQV010000008.1, read on the forward strand.
ATGTCCAAATACTCTCCGTAATATAGGCCACAAGAATAATCCCGACTAAAATCACGAGCTGTGTCCCAAGCCACTGGGCATTCAGTTCACTCGCCACGATTTTATCGACGACTTGTCCGATAATACGCGCTGGGTACACCGCCGCAATACTACTTCCAATCATCAATATAAAACTAACAAGGTAGCGCATCGGATGTTTCTTTATAAAATTAATAATGACTTTCAATAAATCGTTCATCGTTTTCCTCCATCAAAAAAACCGTCACCTTCCCCACGCATGGAAAAAGTAACGGCTCACTTAAATAACTCTATAAAAATGCGCTATACTTCATTCACCAAAATTGGAAGGTTTCTCAAATCATGTACTTGTTTTACGTTTAAGTTGTTCATTGATTTCTCCTCCAATCTGATAAATTTAACATTATACTACATATTATACTCCAAAACGCCGTCATGTCAATACCTTTCGAAGTTTTTCACAATCGAATTCATTGATAATCATTCTCATTATAGGTACAATAAAATCATTACAAATTAGAAAAGGATGAAAGAACTACAATATGGCAAAAGATATTCGTGTTTTACTTTATTATAAATACGTTCCAATCGAGAATGCGGAACAATTCGCTGCAGATCATTTAGCATTCTGCAAATCAATCGGATTAAAAGGTCGTATCCTTGTCGCTGACGAAGGAATTAACGGAACGGTATCTGGTGATTACGAAACAACTCAAAAATATATGGACTATGTTCACTCTCTTCCAGGGATGGAAGACTTATGGTTTAAAATCGACGAAGAAAACGAGCAAGCCTTCAAGAAGATGTTCGTTCGTTACAAAAAAGAAATCGTACACCTTGGTTTAGAAGATAACGACTTCGATAACGATATTAACCCACTTGAAACAACAGGGGCTTACCTTTCTCCACAAGAGTTTAAAGAAGCTCTATTAGACGAAAACACAGTTGTACTAGACACTCGTAACGACTACGAGTACGACTTAGGTCACTTCCGCGGTGCCATCCGTCCTGACATTCGCAACTTCCGTGAATTACCACAATGGGTTCGCGATAACAAAGAGAAATTCATGGACAAACGTGTCGTTGTTTACTGTACAGGTGGCGTTCGCTGTGAGAAATTCTCTGGCTGGATGGTTCGTGAAGGCTATAAAGATGTCGGTCAATTACACGGCGGTATCGCAACTTACGGTAAAGACCCAGAAGTTCAAGGCGAATTATGGGATGGAAAAATGTACGTATTCGACGAGCGTATCGCTGTTGATATCAACCACGTAGACCCAGTGGTGATTGGAAAAGACTGGTTCGATGGTACACCTTGCGAACGTTACGTAAACTGTGGAAACCCAGAATGTAACCGTCGAATTCTCTGCTCAGAAGAAAATGAAGACAAATACTTACGTGGTTGCAGCCATGAATGCCGTGTTCATCCACGTAACCGCTATGTGAAAGAACACAACCTATCTCTTGAAGAGGTTGTCTCTCGTCTTCAAGCTATCGGCGAAGAACTAGATACAGTGAATGCTTAATAGAGAAAAACGTATCTAAAAGTTATCATTAGTGACACCTTCGAATCCTAGCGGATTTTATCATAACTACAATAATGGGGTACCGGTTCGAGCCTATAGTCTCTCACCTTTAAAGCCTCAAAGCTGGAGTAAGGAATAAATTACTAACTCCAGCTTTTTTCGCATTTAATACCATTCCCCATTATTGTGGTTATGAAATCCGCAAGATTCTTCGGTTTCACTATTTATAAACTACACACGTTTTTCTCTATTAAGCTTCATTGCATTTCTTACACCGACTACTTTTATCTCTCCTGTAGAATCGAAAAACACCATATTTGGCCATGACCAAATATGGTGTTCTTGCGTTTAACGGAATTCTTTATCGACAGTTTCTAGTGCTGCGGCGATGACTTGATGCATATCGTAATAACGATACTGTCCAAGGCGTCCTCCGAAAATCACTTGCGGAACCGTCTGCGCTAATTTCTTATACTGCGCGTACAAGTCGTTGTTGACTTTATTATTCACTGGATAATAAGGCTCGTCTCCCACTTTCCAATCGGCAGGATACTCACGCGTAATCACCGTTTTGGGCTGCGTGCCAAACTCGAAATGCTTATGCTCGATGATACGAGTGTATGGCGTTTCTCGGTCTGTATAGTTTACTACCGCATTTCCTTGATAGTTCTCCACGTCCACGACTTCTGTTTCAAAACGGAGCGAACGGTATTCTAATGTACCTAATTCATAATCGAAGAACTCATCAATCATTCCCGTGAAGACGATTTTGGCACCACTACTTAAGTACTCGTCTTTTTTCGCGAAGAAATCAACATTCAACTCGACTTCGATATTCTCATGGTCCAGCATGGCTTCAATCATCTTCGTATAGCCGCCAATCGGAATCCCTTGGTACGTATCGTTAAAGTAGTTATTGTCGTAAGTATAACGAACCGGCAAGCGGCGGATGATAAACGCTGGTAATTCTGTAGCCGAACGTCCCCATTGCTTCTCCGTATAGCCCTTGATGAGCTTGTAGTAAATATCTTCTCCCACAAGAGAAATCGCCTGCTCTTCTAAGTTTTCAGGCTCTTTACCGCCAAGAACCGCACGTTGCTCAGCGATCTTCGCTTCGGCTTCTTGTGGCGTCACCACACCCCATAATTTATTAAAAGTATTCATGTTAAAGGGCAAGTTGTAGATTTCTCCGTTGAAGTTGGCAACTGGAGTATTCGTATAGCGATTAAACGTTGCAAACTGATGCACGTAATCCCAAATCTTTTTGTCGCTCGTATGGAAAATATGCGCACCATATTCGTGCACTTGAATGCCTTCCACTTCTTTTGTATAAATATTCCCTGCAATATGATTTCTTTTCTCAATCACTTTTACTTTATAGCCGCGTGTCGCTGCTTCATGCGCAAAGGTTGCACCGAAAAGGCCAGCACCCACAACGATGTAATCAAATGGTTTCATGTGGTTTCCCCATTTCTTATTTTGTCTTGTTTATTATACCATGGACCCTTAAGGCGAACCAAATCGATGAGGCACACTTTGCGAAATTATCATATATGATAATTTCTCCCATAATAAATATCCAGTGGCTTAGCGGGTGGCTTTTCAATTTCGGGCATAGCTCTGATCTCAGAGCGACGCCTCAAGGCGCTCGTGTGGCCTGCGACGAGCACCTATT
>CABSQV010000009.1:0-72082 GCA_902479935.1 uncultured Streptococcus sp.
TTTGAACTTTATCTTCATAAGTTAATTTCATAATAAAAACACCCCAAAAGTTAGATTTTCTGTCTAACTTTTGGGGTGCACTTCATCGTGAGAGTGCTCGCTTCATTAATTATTGTAATTTTTCTAAGTCGGCTTGTAAGGCTGCAACTTTTTCTTTTGCAGCTTCTTCGCTATCCGCTTTAGCACCGATGTAGAACTTGATTTTTGGTTCTGTACCACTTGGGCGAACCGCAATCCATGATCCGTCTTCTAAAATGTATTTCAAAACGTTAGAAGTTGGAAGTCCGATTTCAGAAACGACACCGTTCGCACCTTTTTGTTCGTTCACTGCGAAGTCTTGTGCTAACGCTACTTTCAAGCCTCCAAAGCTTGTTGGAACTGAAGAACGTAAGCCATCTAATAAGGCTTTAATTTTTTGTGGACCTTCTAAACCAGCTACTGTTACAGAAATTGTTTTCTCTAAGAAGTAACCGTGTTTTGCATATAATGCTTGAAGTCCGTCGTATAAAGTCTTGCCTTCGTTCTTGAAGTGTGCCGCTACTTCTGTAAGTAATAACACTGCTTGTACCGCGTCTTTATCACGGACGAATGATTTCACAAGGTATCCGTAGCTTTCTTCGAAACCAAACATGAAAGTATGTTCTCCAGTTTCTTCGTCATGTTGGATTTGTTCTGCGATGAATTTGAATCCTGTTAATACATTCATCATTTCAGCGCCATAGCTTTTAGCAACTGCTGTTGGAAGTTCGCTACTTACGATTGATTTCACGACAAGCGCGTTATTTGGAAGAGTTCCTGCTTGTTGGTGAGCATATAATAAGTAATCGACTAAGATAGCCGCAATTTGGTTCCCTGTGATCACTTGGTAGCTTCCATCTGGTAAGCGTACAGCTGCACCCATACGGTCCGCATCTGGGTCAGTCGCTAATAATACATCAGCGCCAACTTTTTTCCCTAATTCTACCGCATATTCAAATGCGCCTGCTTCTTCAGGGTTTGGAGATTTAACTGTTGAGAAGTCTCCATCTGGCACTGCTTGTTCTTCAACAACGTGCAAGCCTTTGAAGTTTGCTTGTTCTAATGCTTTTTCTACAAGCATTAAACCAGTTCCGTGTAATGGTGTATAAACAACTGATAATCCTTCCACATCGCTAAGAAGTTTTGGATTTACAGAGACTGTTTTAATTTCTTTCAAGTACGCATCATCCACGTCTTTTCCGATAATCGTTACAAGACCTGATGCTTCTAATGCATCATCATCTAGCACTTCGATTTCAAGCGGATTAGCCACTTGGCGCACATATGCTGTTAATGCATCCGCATCTTTTGGAGGCATTTGACCGCCGTCTTCACCATATACTTTATATCCGTTGTAAGCTGCTGGGTTATGACTCGCTGTAATCATAATACCGGCAAATGTATGCAAGTGACGTACCGCAAATGATAATTCTGGCGTTGGACGTAAGCTTTCAAATACATATGACTTAATCCCGTGAGTAGCTAAAGTACGTGCAGATTCCATTGCGAATTCTGGTGAAAAATGACGTGAATCGTAAGCAATCGCTACCCCACGTTTTTTCGCTTCTTCCCCGTAACTTTCAATTAAGCGTGATAATCCTTCTGTTGCCTGACGCACTGTGTAAGTGTTCATGCGATTAATCCCAGGTCCAACAATTCCACGCATTCCCGCAGTACCAAATTCTAATGGTGTATAGAAGGCTTCCTCTTTTTGTGTGTCATCCATTGATTGTAATTGCACCTTTAATCCTTCTTCTAGTGCATCAAAAGATTCCCATAATTTTGCTGTTTCTTTCCAACTCATTTGCATCCGTCTCCTTCTACTGAGTAATAATATCTTACCTTCTTTTATTATCACCGATTTTCCGAATAGTTTCAACCTCTTTGTGAACTAAAAATCAAGATTTTGAACTTCGAAGCCGTATTCCTGAATATGTGTTTTCAACATATGCAAGAATCGTTCTGCTTCCTTCGATAATTTTCGTTGATCGTGTTGTAAGATTCCGAGTTCCATTGTATCTTCTACGTCCAGAGGAACCGCAACAATCTTGTCGTCGTTTAGTTTGCTACTAATAATCCCTGAACTGATGGTGTATCCATTTAATCCGACCATTAAGTTAAAGATGGTCGCACGGTCACTTACCTTAATGCTCTTCTTATGCTCCATCGTGCTGAGGATTTCCTCTGAGAAGTAGAACGAGTTTTCTTCCCCTTGTTCATAGGACAAGTAAGGGTAGTCTTCTAATTCTTCTAGAGTAATGCTCTCTTTTTCTGCTAGTGGATTTTGCGTGCTTAAGAATACGTGCGGTTGTGCTGTGAAGAGTGGTGTGAATACTAAGTTCTTTTCTTTGAATAATTTTTCCATGACTTTGCGGTTGAAATCATTCAAATACAAGACCCCAATCTCACTCTTATAGTTCGTTAAGTCTTCTAGAATGTTTTGTGTTTCTGTTTCACGAAGCGTGAATTGATATTCGTCTCCTGCTTCCTTTTGAATAAAATCAACGAAGGCATGCACCACGAACGCGTAGTGTTGCGCCGATACAGAGAATGTCCGTTTCCGTTTCGTTTGTCGTTTATATTTTTCTTCCATCAAATTGACTTGGTCGAGGACTTGGCGAGCATAGACTAAAAACTCACGCCCTTCTCCCGTCAATGTAATTCCGGTATTCCCCCGTTGAAAGAGGGTGATATCCATTTCTAATTCCAACTCACGAATGGCCTTTGATAAACTTGGTTGGCTGACATATAAGTCTTTTGCGGCTTCATTCATAGAGCCTTTTTCAACGATCTTCTCGAAATAAATTAATTGTTGAATTCTCATCCGACCACTCCCTTCTATTACGCTTATTGTACCATCTTCTAGCGAAAATAAAAATAAACTCCTCCATGCAAATGCATGAAGGAGTCGATAGGAATTACGTTGATTACTCTTGGAATTTGAATACCACTGAAGAATCGTATAATTTTAATACATTTTCAAATAAAATTTTGCTTGCAATCGCTGCTGCAATTGGAACAACGAACCATACAATAGCTGCTAAGGCAACATTCAATCCAGCATCGATAGAAGCTAACGGTCCTACCAATCCTACGATACCGAACCCTGCAGATTGTGGAGTACCACTTACTGAGAAGAGCGCTACTGGAATCGCTGAAAGAATCGCTGTTGATAAACATGGAATCAAGATTACTGGATATTTGAATAAGTTAGGCATCATTAATTTCATTGCCCCTAAAGCGATGGCTAATGTTACCCCTGAGTTATTGACTTTCCATGAGTGTACTACTAATGCTACGGCTGTTGCGGCAACCCCCATAGCAGCCGCCCCGGCAGACACGCCGTTTAATTGAATCGCTAACCCAATTGCTACTGTAGAAATTGGAGAGATAATTAATGTTGCAAATGAGCAACAGATTAAAATTGACATCAAGATTGGTTGTAATGTTGTGAACTCGTTGATAACTGTACCAATAGCAGTAGTAATCATTTTAACGTGTGGTAATAATAGCAATCCGATAAAGGCAGAACCCACACCGACAACGATTGGCATTGCTACAACGGCTGTTGAACCGAATTTATCTTTGATCAGCATTAACATTCCAACAGCGATACCAGCAGTGACCATTGTATTAATTAAGTCCCCTGTTCCAGCACCAACATATTTTTGAAGTTCTGCATTATACGTAACAACCCCACTGGCTACGAAGCAGGCCCCTGCAACAACCATCATCGGCATTGGTTTGAGGCCGAATTGTAATCCGATTAAGCCTCCGATAATGAGTGGTGTAGCTAATTGGAAAATAACCGCGATTTGTGTAATGGTTACTGCGATAGGATATTGACTAAAATATTTTAAAATTGCTGAAAGAACGGCATTTGGAATCAGTCCGACGATAACCCCGAGAGCTGTCCCTGCTAAGATTTTATTGATAAAAACTGAAGCCGTCATTTTTTGTTTTGCTTGTGCTTCCATAGTTTTGTCCCCCTCTACTGTGAGCTATTTAGCTCCAAGTATTTGTTCTTTACAATGAACCAATGCTGTTAAAAACTCACAATATGGTGTTGGAACGCCATATTTTTGTCCTTTACGCACTACCGCTCCATTGATATAATCGATTTCTGTTAAACGATTGTTTTCATTTAAATCTTGATACATCGATGGGTGATGAAGCCCAATTGTTTCACGATTATAACAATTATTTTCAATAAAATCTACAATTTCTGAAACATTTAACAGAATATTTTCATTTTTTGCAACTTCTGAAAATTCTTTCACAATATTTTCAACTATCATATGAGCAGGCGTTGTAGAGCCAAATTCATACATATTACTCATCAAGATAGTACAAAGTCCGTTCATCGTTCCATTCACACATGCTTTCTTATAAATGGCAAATAGAATATTTTCAGAATAGCTTGCATTCAATCCTCCACTATTCAAAACATTCACGATTTCTTCGGCATTGGCTTGTGCTTTTGGTGTATCCACCAAGTTCTTCAAGGCGACTGTTCCACTACCAAAGAGTTTCACGCGGCCAGGACCTTCCATTCCAGCAGTCCACATCGTATTTCCAATAAAGATATCTTCTTTTGGAACAAACTGTTCAATCACTTCTTCATGTCCAATACCATTGAGTAAGCACAGCACTTTGGTTTCATCATGAATGACTGGTTTCAAGTCGGTTAGCATGCTTTCTAGTTGCATCGCTTTTGTAAATAAGATAATGAGGTCACTTGTCATTGCTTCGGTGACTTCACTTTGAAGCACAGCTGGCAACTTCACCACAACTTCTTCTCCATTATAGTTTGCCTTGAGCCCCTCTTTTTGGATGGCGTCCACATGATCTTTCCATCCATCCACTAGAAGCACTTCATGCCCTGCTTGATGGAGCATTAACCCAAAGCGACTTCCCATGGCGCCAGCACCTGCAATTGTAATTTTCATCGTAATTCCTCCTTTATGTTTTAAAAACCTTATTGTTTCCGTCTTTATTCTTTGTTACAATTATTGTGTAACAGTTCACTTAAAAGAATAGGAGATGCCCAATGGATATTAAACACCTACACTACTTTATTAGTATCGTTGACCATGGCGGATATTCTAATGCCGCTCGTAGCTTATTCATTACGCAACCGACCCTTTCTCAAACCATTAAAAAATTAGAATCCGAATTACATACTCCGCTTTTTATTCAGCAAACTAACAATAGTATTCGACTGACTGAAGCTGGACAGCTCTTATACGATAATGGTAAGAAAATCATTTCTTTGATGGAAGGGACTGTGGCTCAAATTCATGAGCTTAATCAGCCTCAAAAAGAAACAATTCGAATTGGGCTACCGACACTTTTTGCGATCAAATTAATGCCTGAATTCTCGCGTTTTATGATGTCGCATCCTTCGATTCACTTAACGATGGTACAAGGCGGTTCGCGTGAGCTTCAAACTGCACTAGTGAATGAAGAAATCGACCTTGGTGTTCTATCCTTTCCAAAGATTGAATCCGATATTGTGATTGAACCATTCCAACAACACTTCGCTGGTTACCAGGCGAGTCTTGTCGTTCCTAAGGGTCATCGCCTAGCTTCGAGAGACTCTATCACCTTTGAAGATTTGAAGGAGGAACGTTTTAGCACCTTGTCTGAACACTTTATGCTTGGAAAATTATTACACCAACGCTCTAGACATTTTGGCTTTGAACCGAATATCGTTTACGTAGACGACAACTGGGAAGTACTCCTTGCCAGTCTTGCAACCTTTAACTCCGTTTGCATCATGGCGCTGGAATATAAAGAGTTTTATTCAGATGACGAACTCGTATGGATTCCTCTCATCGATAAAAATGGATTTTTCCCAATCGGAGTCGCCTATCGCCCAAACGAAACTTATTCGCAAAACGTCTTAGAACTCATTGAATTATTACGAACTTTATAAGGATTCCTCTGTTTTTATTGTACCTTCTTTGTGAAGTTTTTACCAATTGAATTTTCTTATAGCCGTATTAATTTTTCTTATAACAACACAAAAAAAGGAACGAACTTCTCTCAAAGTTCGTTCCTTTTACTTTTTCAATTTATCCGACTAAATAGCCCAGTCTCCGTTACGGAAGATTGGAACAACAGTACCGTCTTCACGGATACCATCCACGTTCATTTCTGGTCCACCGATCATGAAGTCCACGTGAACATCAGCACGGTTTAATCCAGCTTCTCTTAATTCTTCTTCAGTTTCGAAGTTTTCTCCACCTTTGACACTTGTTGCATAAGCAGAACCGATTGCTAAGTGGTTTGATGCATTTTCATCAAATAATGTGTTGAAGAATGTAATGCCTGATTGTGAAATTGGTGATGGGTCACTTACTAACGCTACTTCACCTAAACCACGAGCACCATTGTTTTCAAATACTAAGTCTTTCATTACTTTGTCGCCTTTTTCAGCAGAAACTTCTGTGATTTGACCGTCTTTGAAAGTCACTTTGATACCTTCGATAATGTTTCCGTTGTAGCTTAATGGTTTTGTACTTGATACATATCCTTCAGCTACGCGGAAGTCAGGAGCTGAGAAGACTTCTTCTGTTGGCATATTTGCGATGAAGTGTTCTCCTTGAGCATTGATACTTCCAGCACTTTCCCAAACATGGTTTTTAGGCATTCCAAGAGTTAAGTCTGTTCCTGGTGCAGTGTAGTGTAATTTCACGAATTGTTCTTTGTTTAAGATAGAAGCTTTAGCATCTAATTTTTCTTCGTGTTCTTTCCATGCTGCCACTGGATCATCAGCGTAAACACGGCAAGTTTTGAAGATTTGATCCCATAATAAATCTACTGCTTCTTCGTCAGTTGCTGCATTAGGGAAAACTTTCTTCGCCCATTCTTTACCAGCTGCTGCAGCTACAGTCCAGCTCACTTTGTTGGCTTGTGTTGCTGTACGTAATGGTTTTAATGCAAGGCTTAATGCTTTTGTTGATTTTTGAAGACGTTCTGCTGATACGCCAGCGAATGCATCTGGATCTGCTGAGCGAACGTTTAAGCGGCTTGCTTTCTTCTCTAATAAGTAGTTCATTTCTGCTACACGGTATTCTGGAACGTTTGTGATACGGTCTTCAGCAGCGTGTAATAAGCGTTCACGGCCTACAAAATCGTCAGCCCAGGATACGATTACTTCGCTTGCTCCGTGTGCATAAGCTTCTTTTACTAATAAACGAGCTAAAGGTGCTTGGTCTACGTCAATCACAATATTCACTGTGTGACCTGGTTGCACGTTAATCCCTGTTGAGATTAATAATTTAGCATATTTTTCTAAGTTTTTGTCGAAATCTTTTAATACCATATTGACACTCCTTTTAATATAACTACTTTCATCCTATCATATTTCTAGTCGAAATTCTTATAAAACACTTCATCTAAGTACAGTCCATGAGCAGGTGCTGTTGGTCCTGCCGCATTTCGATCCATGGCTTCTAGAATTTGCTTCATCTCTTCCACTTCCCGTAAGCCGTCTCCAATTTGAAGCGCCGTTCCAACGAGAATTCGAACCATATTGTAAAGGAACCCTTTCCCTTCAAACGTGAAAATCAATTCATCGCCGTGACGAGCGACTTCTGCTTTCGTGACAACGCGAATCTTTGAGTCTTTATCGCTTTTGGTCGAGCAAAAACTCGTGAAGTCGTGCTCTCCAATCACCGCTTCAAACGCCTTATTGATGCGTTCGACATCTGTCTTGAATGGGTGATGCAGCTCATATTGACGAAGGAACGGGCTCTGTATAGCAGCAGTCGTTACTTTATAGATGTATCGTTTCCCAGTCACACTATAGCGCGCGTGGAAGTCATCCGATACTGCCTCTGCCGAAAGAATCCGAATCGACGTCGGTAATAAACTATTCATCGCTCGAACAAGTGGGTCAGCTTCGATAGCTTTGGGATAGTCGATATGAACGACTTGACCGTTGGCATGCACTCCAGAGTCTGTACGACCCGATCCACTAACAGGAATGTATTGCCCCTTTGTCATCTTCTTCAAGGCTTTATTCAGTTCAGCTTGAATGCTATTGCCATTTTCTTGTACTTGAAACCCAACATAAGGCGTACCATCATATTGAATGACGAGTTTATATCGCTGCATCCTTTTCCCTTCTTTCAAAAAAGAGCTTGACAAGTCAAGCTCCTTATTTTTTTATGCTTTTAATACAAATAATAAAATCGTTACGGCCACAAGGGATAATCCCGCAATGGCATCACGCATTTCATAGTTTAGAACACGGTACTTACTACGTCCGTCTCCGCCTTGGTATCCACGTGCTTCCATGGCTGTTGCCAAGTCTTCGGCACGGTTTAATGAACTAACAAACAGCGGAATTAAGATTGGGATAATCGCCTTCATTTGTTCGAAGAGATTTCCTTCTCCAAAATCAACCCCACGAGCTCGTTGCGCGTTCATAATTTTTTGTGCTTCGTCCATTAATGTTGGTACAAAACGCAGTGCAATAGATAACATTAATGCCACTTCATGCACTGGGAATTTCACAACGGCTAATGGCTTCATCACCGCTTCAATCGCATCCGTTAATTGTAATGGTGCGGTTGTTAATGTTAGGAGTGTTGAGAACGAGATAATTAATACGAAACGTAAGAAGATGAATACCGCATTAATAATCCCCTCAGATGTTACTTGAATGAATCCCCATTGGAAGTAGACGTCTCCACCACTTGTAAACAAAATTTGGAGTGCTACTGTAAATAGAATCACCCAAATTAACGGTTTAATCCCTTTCCAGAAGAACCCTAATGGAATCTTGGATAAGAGTAACGCAATCAGTGTATAGGCGATTAATAAGCCATATGTCACCCAGTTATTCGCTAAGAAGATGACTAACACGAATGCAAATGTTCCAATTAATTTTGTTCTTGGATCGAGTTTATGGATCCATGAATCGCCTTGTAAGTAGCGACCTAAAATAAGTTTATCGAGCACTTGTGTCACCTCCGTTTTTCGAATGTGAAACAAGTAAGTCTGCTAAAGCTTCCAAGTTCATTGGACGTGCGTCTGTTTGGAATCCTTTTGCTTTTAGCTTTTCGACAAACTGAACTGTAGAAGGAAGTCCTAGTTGTTTTTCTTGTAACCAAGCAGCATCAGCAAATACTTCTTCAGGAGTTCCTGTTTTTACCACAGTACCCTTTTCACACACAATCACGTAATCCGCATAATCGCTAACATCATTCATTTGGTGTGTTACTAGGACGATTGTAATGCCTTTTTCGCGTTGGAGTTGCGCAAACATCTCCATCATCTCAAAGCGTCCTTTAGGATCTAATCCAGCTGTTGGTTCGTCTAAAACTAATACTTCTGGTTGCATCGCTAACACGCCAGCAATCGCTACACGACGCATTTGTCCCCCGGATAAATCAAATGGTGACTTATGTAAAACCTCTTCAGGAAGTCCCACAATCTTTAGAGTTTCTTTCGCTAGCTGGTTTGCTTCTTCCTCACTTGCTCCGAAGTTCTTTGGCCCAAAAGCAATATCTTTTTCAACCGTTTCTTCGAAGAGTTGTGATTCCGGAAACTGGAATACGATACCGACTTTTTGGCGCAGTGGTTTCAAGTCTTTATTGCTCGTTTCAGAATCTACTACGCGATCCCCAAGTTCCACCGTACCCGATGTTGGTTTCAGTAACGCATTTAAGTGTTGTAAAATAGTTGATTTCCCAGAGCCTGTATGTCCGATAATAGCCGTGTACTTTCCTGATGGAATATTGAAGTTTACGTCGAAAAGCGCACGTGTCTCAAAAGGTGTGTTTGCTTGGTATGCGAAATTTACTTCGTTAAAACGGATGTCCATAACCATTCCACCAACCCTTCTTCATCAAGATACGCTTCAGGAACTTCCAATCCCTTTTCGCGAAGTACTTCGATTAATTTCTCAGCAAACGGTACATCGAGTCCCTTTTCAACAAGCTTCGTACCTAATTTGAAGATTTCTTCAGGAGTTCCGATTTGTTGAATTTGTCCTTGTTCCATTAACACAATACGGTCTGCTTGAGCTGCTTCATCTAAATCATGTGTAATCGAAATAACCGTAATGTTTTTCTCTTTGTGTAACTTTTGAATTGTCCCGATAACTTCCATGCGCCCCTTAGGATCAAGCATAGAAGTAGCTTCATCAAGAATAATGACAGAAGGTTCTAAGGCGGTTACACCCGCAATCGCTACACGTTGCTTTTGACCTCCTGATAGTCGTGCAGGTTCCTTCGTTCTGAAGTCACTCATTTTCACCATTTCAAGAACGCGTGTCACACGCTCTAACATTTCTTCTCGAGGGAGTCCGATATTTTCTAATCCGAAGGCAATGTCATCCTCTACCGTTGTCCCAACAAATTGGTTGTCTGGATTTTGGAAGACCATCCCTACTGCGCGTCTAGCGTCATATACGGTCTCGTCATTTAAAACAACCCCATTAATCAGAACTTCTCCGCTACCTGCTTCGATAAGCCCATTCATGACTTTGGCTAATGTTGATTTCCCAGAACCATTATGCCCAATGATGGCTAACCATTCACCGCGTTCGACCTTTAAAGATACTCCTGCCAACGCTTCACGTTCATCCTCTTCATGATAACGATAATGGATGTTATTTAACTCAATAATTGTTGATTGCAACGGGGACCCCCCTTTTCCTTTTCCTATGTATGTATCAAAAATATGTATATATAAAAAAACACACTTTTTCATGATGAAGTGCTCTCCCGCCAAAAAGGTTCGGCGGGAAAACAACGAGCTAGACTAAATAATCTGAGAAAGAATAAGGCTACCTGTTCAGTAGCCCCAGACTTTCCATCTTATAAGCAAGATGATTATTACCATCATGACGCTCTTTTCAACCATCGAAAAGTGTTCGATTGAATGTTTATTAAACTAATTCAATGATAACCATTGGTGCAGCATCGCCACGACGAGGTTCAGTTTTAAGAATACGAGTGTATCCACCTTGACGTTCGCTGTAACGTGATGCTAAATCATTAAATAATTTTTGTAACGCTGTTTCAACAACGATTGATTCGCCTTCTTCACGAACATCTGCTACTTCGTTACGTACAAATGCAGCTGCTTGACGGCGAGCATGTAAGTCTCCACGTTTACCTAAAGTAATCATTTTTTCTACAGTAGAACGGATTTCTTTAGCACGAGCTTCAGTTGTAACGATACGTTCGTTAATAATTAAGTCAGTTGTCAAGTCACGTAATAACGCTTTACGTTGTGAACTTGTACGTCCTAATTTACGATAAGCCATTTTTAATATTCCTCCTTCTTAAGAGTTTCTATTAGTCTTCACGACGTAAGTTTAAATTTAAATCGATTAATTTTTGTTTCACTTCTTCAAGCGATTTACGACCTAAGTTACGAACTTTGATCATTTCCGCTTCAGACTTGCTTGTTAATTCATGTACTGTGTTAATTCCAGCACGTTTTAAGCAGTTATATGAACGAACTGATAAATCTAGTTCTTCAATAGTCATTTCAAGAAGACGTTCTTTTTGAATTTCTTCTTTTTCGACCATGATTTCCATAGGATGTGCTTCATTTGTTAAATTAACAAAGATATTTAAGTGCTCAGTTAAGATACGAGCCGCTAAACTAACAGCATCTTGAGGAGCGATTGAACCATCTGTCCATACATCAAGAGTTAGTTTATCATAAATATTTTTTTGACCAATACGAGTGTTTTCGACTTGGTAGTTCACTTTACTAATCGGAGTATAAATAGAATCAATTGGGATTACACCAATTGGCATATTATCAGATTTATTGTAGTCAGAGCGAACATATCCACGACCATTTTTAGCATTCATACGAACATGGAAGTGATATCCTTCAGCTACTGTACAGATATATAAATCAGGGTTTAGAACTTGAATGTCGCTATCATGTTTGATATCGCCTGCAGTTACTACCGCTGGACCTTTAACATCAATTTCTAATACTTTATTTTCATCTTCAGTGAAAGACTTCAATGCAATTTTTTTAATGTTTAAAATGATTGCAGCTACGTCTTCAACCACGCCATCTATTGTTGAAAATTCATGTAAAACGCCATCCATTTGGATATCTGTTACTGCAGTACCAGGGAGTGACGATAATAAGATTCGGCGTAATGAGTTCCCTAAGGTAGTACCATAACCGCGTTCAAGTGGCTCAACAACGAATTTACCAAACTTTGCATCTTCGCTGATTTCGATCGTTTCAATTTTTGGTTTTTCAATTTCGATCATGTTTTTTACCCCTTTCAAAACGTACGTTCAATGTGCGATTGTCCGACAAAATTCAACAATAACAATCCATTACACACGACGGCGTTTTGGAGGACGACATCCATTATGAGGGATTGGTGTTACGTCACGAATTGCTGTCACTTCTAATCCAGTAGCTTGTAATGAACGAATAGCAGCTTCACGACCTGAACCAGGACCTTTAACAGAAACTTCTACAGTTTTCATTCCATGCTCCATTGAACCTTTTGCAGCAGATTCAGCAGCCATTTGAGCAGCAAATGGTGTTGATTTTTTAGAACCTTTAAATCCTAAAGCACCTGCAGAAGACCATGAAATAGCATTACCATGAACGTCTGTAATCATAACAATTGTATTATTAAATGTTGAACGGATGTGTGCTACACCAGATTCAATATTCTTTTTCACGCGGCGTTTGCGTACAACTTTCTTTGCCATGAAGAATTAACCTCCTTCTTCTCTAAATTATTTTTTCTTACCTGCAATGGCCTTAGCTGGGCCTTTACGAGTACGAGCATTATTTTTTGTGTTTTGACCACGAACTGGTAAACCACGACGGTGGCGAACTCCACGGTATGAACCAATTTCCATCAAGCGTTTGATGTTTAAGTTCACTTCACGACGTAAGTCACCTTCAATTTTTAGTTTATCCACTTCAGCACGGATACGGTCTAACTCATCGTTCGATAAATCGCGAACACGAGTATCTTCACTAACGTTAGCAGCTGCTAAGATTTGTTTTGAAGTAGTAATACCGATACCGTAAATATAGGTTAAAGAAATAACAACACGTTTTTCACGTGGAATATCCACACCTGCAATACGAGCCATACTAATGAGTACCTCCTTATATATTATCCTTGACGTTGTTTATGTTTGGGATTTTGACAAATCACCATAACTTTACCATTGCGTTTAATTACTTTACATTTTTCGCAAATTGGTTTTACTGATGCTCTAACTTTCATTTAAGTTCCCTCCTCTATTTCATTAACGGAGTCCATTATTTAAAGCGATACGTGATTCTTCCGCGCGTTAAATCGTACGGTGATAATTCAACCGTTACTTTATCGCCCGGTAAAATTTTAATGTAGTGCATCCGGATTTTTCCAGATACATGCGCTAAAACCTCATGACCGTTTTCAAGTTCGACCTTGAACATCGCATTCGGTAATGTTTCATTAACAATACCTTCAATTTCAATTACGTCTTCCTTTGCCATGTCTCATCCTCCTTACTTGTAAAAAGTTTTTACGGATTATTTGACGGACTTCTACCGTTATCTAACTTTCTAAGTATACCATTTTAGCTACCATAATTGCAAGATAACTGGCAGTTCCTAGCGAGGGTCGCCCATAATTGATTGAATTGTTTTGAAGAGATTGTCAATGCCGCTTTCTCCATCAACATTACGTAATAAGCCTTTTGCATTATAGTAGTTTAAGATTGGTTTTGATTGTTCAATGTTAATTTGAATTCGATTTTCCACTGTTTCAGGTTTGTCGTCTTCACGTTGATAGAAATCATGAGAACCACAACGATCACATGTACCTTCTACTTTAGGTGGATTATTTGTTTTGTGGTAAGTAGCACCACAGTTACGACAAATAATTCTTCCTGTTAGACGTTGCATTAATATTTCTGGGTTCACTTCGATGTTAATGACTGCATCGATTGAGCGGTTTAATTCCGCTAAGATTTTATCAAGTGCTTCCGCTTGTGCTTGAGTACGTGGGAAACCGTCCAATAAGAATCCTTTTTTTGTATCGGCTTTTTGTAAACGTTCCTTTACAATGCCGTTTGTTACTTCATCAGGTACTAATTCGCCTTTATCCATGAATGATTTAGCTTTAAGACCTAATTCAGTTTCTTGTTGCATAGCAGCACGGAACATATCTCCTGTTGAAATATGTGGAATTCCGTATGTAGCAACGATTTTTTCTGCTTGAGTACCTTTACCTGCTCCAGGTAAACCCATTAAGATAATGTTCATAGTTGCCTCCTAGAATCATAACTGAAGAACTGACAAAACGCATTGCTGCATCTTGTCAATTTCTCCCATTATTCCTCAATAAATCCTTTATACTTACGTTTAATTGTACGTCCTTCAATTTGTCGGCTTAACTCTAACGCTACCCCAACAACGATTAGAAGGTTTGTACCACCAAGCATCAATCCTCGTGGTAAGTTCCATAAAGCTGAAGCTACCATTGGAAGGATTGAGATACCACCAAGATAAAGAGCACCAACTGTACTCAATCGTAGTAAAGTACCTGAAACGAATTGTTCTGTATCTTTACCAGGACGGACACTTAAAATATATCCGCTTGATTTTTGTAAGTTTTCTGCTACTTTCTCTGGGTTTACTTGTACGAAAGCATAGAAAAATGTAAATACAACAATTAACACTGTGTATAATGTTGCACCAGCAGGTTTTGAAAAATCAAAAATGTTTGTGGCAAGTTGGTACCAGCCAGATTCACTATGATCTTTTGCATACAAACTTAAAATAGTTGATGGCAATGTCATAAATGAACTAGCAAAGATAACCGGAATTACCCCTGCAGAGTTGATTTTTAAAGGTAACCAAGATGTTTCACTTGAACCAGTTGCACGTTTTGAATATGAGATTGGCAAGCGACGTTGCGCTTGTTCAATATATACTACTAACATAACGACTAAAACAATCGCTACAACTAATGCAACTGTGAATCCTACTGCACGATAAAAATCAGTGTCTGTACGACCTTGAATTTGATTTACATAGAATTCATAAATATCATGTGGCATTCTTGCTACAATACCTGCGAAGATTAGAACGGAAACCCCGTTACCAATCCCCTTAACGGTAATCATATCTCCCAACCATGTTAGGAACATGGAACCAGCTGTTAACACAAGTGCAATCATTAAGAATGTTTTGACCCCTGGGTTGTTAATTAACCCATAGTTTGACCAAACATTAAATCCAAAAGAAATTGCATATGCTTGGAAAAATCCAATCACAATTGTTAAATAACGAGTTGCAGAATTTAATTTACGACGACCAACTTCCCCTTGTTTAGACCACTCAACGAACGTTGGTAGAATATCCATTTGTAACAATTGGACAACAATGGATGCGGTGATATAAGGCGAAACTCCCATTGAGAACAATGAGAAGTTTGATAAAGCCCCACCACTAAATGTATTTAACAATCCGAAAATTCCTGTTGTTGCAAATGTTTGAATTGCTCCAGCATTTACACCAGGAACAGTAACTTGTGATCCAATACGAAAGATAATTAGAATCGACAATGTGAATAACAGACGTTTTCTAATATCTTTCATTTGAACAGCATTCTTTAGTAGAGTGAACATTAGATCACCTCTACAGTTCCACCTGCAGCTTCAATAGCTTCTTTTGCTGCTTGCGAGAATTTATTTGCTTTTACAGTTAACTTGCGTTCTAGTTTACCATTAGCTAACACTTTGATACCGTCTTTTTCGTTTTTAACGATACCAGCCTCAACTAGTACAGCTGCAGTTACTTCTTGACCATCTTCAAAACGGTTTAATGTTTCAAGATTTACAACTGCATATTCTTTACGATTAATATTTTGGAAACCACGTTTTGGAATACGACGGAATAATGGAGTTTGTCCACCTTCGAATCCTAATCTAACGCCACCGCCTGAACGAGCTTTTTGTCCTTTGCTTCCGCGTCCAGCAGTTTTACCATTTCCTGAACCTTGACCTCTACCAACACGGTTACGTTCTTTACGTGAACCTTCAGCTGGTTGTAATTCATGAAGTTTCATGTTCCGGGCACCTCCTCTTATAAGTTTTAAATTAAACTTCCTCAACATCCACTAAATGTGAAACTGTGTTAACCATGCCTTTGATAGCTACGTTAGCTGGTTTAACAACTGTTGAACGAATTTTTGTTAAGCCTAATGCTTTACAAGTATCGATTTGGTTTTGAGGACGTCCAATCAAGCTTTTCTTTAAAGTAATCTTTAATTCTGCCATTTTAATGTCCTCCTTATCCTAAAAGTTCTTCAACTGATTTGCCACGTAATGCAGCAACATCTTCAACACGTTTTAATTGTTTTAATCCTTCGATTGTAGCACGAACCATGTTAACTGGTGTGTTTGAACCTAAAGATTTTGAAGTTACGTCTGAAATACCTGCTAATTCAACAACGGCACGAACTGGTCCACCTGCTGCAATTCCTGAACCGGCTTGAGCTGGTTTTAACAATACGTTACCACCGCAGAAGCGACCGATAACTTCGTGAGGAATTGTAGAACCACTAGTTGGAACTTCAATAAGGTTTTTCTTAGCATCTTCAATAGCTTTACGAATAGCTTCTGGTACTTCTTGAGCTTTACCAGTACCGAAACCAACATGTCCATTATGGTCACCGACAACTACTAAAGCAGCAAAACGTAAACGACGTCCACCTTTTACAACTTTTGTAACGCGGTTAATCGCAACAACACGATCTTCTAATTCTAAGTTTCTTGCATCAATATTAACCATGAATTGTGGATCCTCCTTTTCCTAGAATACTAGTCCATTTTCACGTGCAGCTTCAGCTAAAGCTTTTACACGTCCATGGTATAAGTATCCACCACGGTCAAAGACTACTTCTTTAATATTTTTTTCAAGTCCGCGTTCTGCAATTAATTTACCTACAGCAGAAGCTTCCTCAGTTTTTGTTCCGTTTTCTACATTAGTATCTAAAGTAGAGGCACTTGCTAGCGTCACACCCGCTACGTCATCAATTAATTGAGCGTAGATGTTTTTGTTAGAACGAAAAACGTTCAAGCGTGGGCACTCAGCAGTACCAGAGATTTTACGACGAACACGTGCGTGACGAGTTTGACGCACTTTATTTTTGTCTGGTTTTGTAATCACAATTTTCACCTCTTATTAATTAATCATGCTGCGATAAGCGCAACAAAAGGTAAATAATCACTAAAATTATTTACCTGTTTTACCTTCTTTACGACGTACAAATTCATCAACGTAACGAATTCCTTTACCTTTATAAGGTTCTGGAGGACGTACGCCACGAATGTTAGCAGCTAATTCGCCAACTTTTTGTTTGTCATAACCTTTAACGATTACTTTTGTATTAGAAGGAACTTCGATTTCTACTCCTTCTTCTGGAGTGAACTCCACTGGATGAGAATATCCAACGTTTAATACAAGTTTTTTACCTTGTAATTGAGCACGATACCCAACCCCGATTAATTCCAATTCTTTTTGGAATCCTTCAGTAACACCAACTACCATGTTGTTGAAAACTGCGCGAGTTGTTCCGTGGATTGTTTTGTTTTCTTTTGAATCATCTGGACGAGTGAATACTACTTCACCTTCGCGTTGTTCTAAAGAAATGTTTTGGTTAAATGTATAACTTAATTCACCTTTAGGACCTTTAACTGTTACTGTATGGTCCTTAACGTCTACTGTTACTCCAGCTGGAATAACGACTGGTTTATTACCGATACGGCTCACTTGGCTGCACCTCCTTAATTTCTAGATTACCAAACGTATGCTAGAATTTCTCCACCTACGTTTTTAGCTCTTGCTTCTTTGTCTGTAATAACACCTTCAGATGTTGATACAATAGCGATTCCTAAACCGTTTAATACTTTAGGAACTTCACCTGTTTTAGCATAAACACGTAAACCAGGTTTAGAAATACGTTTCAATCCTGTAATTACACGTTCGTTATTTTTTCCATATTTCAAGAACACTTTCATGATGCCTTGTTTACCATCTTCTTCAACTGAGAAGTCTTTAATGAAACCTTCAGATTTTAAGATGTTCGCAATAGCAACTTTCATGTTTGATGACGGAACTTCTAGTGATTCGTGACGAACCATGTTCGCGTTACGAATACGAGTTAAGAAATCCGCGATTGGATCTGTCATAACCATTAATGAGTACCTCCTTTATCAAGTAGTAATGATTACCAACTTGCTTTCTTCATTCCTGGGATTTGCCCTTTATAGGCAAGCTCACGTAAACAAATACGGCAAAGTTTGAATTTACGATAAACTGAATGTGGTCGACCACAACGTTCACAACGAGTATATTCTTGAGTTGAATATTTTTTTGGACGTTTGTTCTTTGCGATCATTGATTTTTTAGCCAAACTACTCGCCTCCTGTGAGTTTTATTTTTATTTTTGGAAAGGCATTCCAAGTTGAGTTAATAATTCTTTTGCTTCTTCGTCTGTATTAGCTGTTGTTACGATAACAATATCCATACCACGAACTTTGTCTACGCGATCGTAGTCAATTTCTGGGAAGATTAATTGTTCTTTAACACCTAATGTATAGTTACCGCGTCCGTCAAAAGATTTTTTAGAAATCCCACGGAAGTCACGTACACGAGGTAATGAAACTGTTACTAACTTGTCTAAGAAGTCATACATACGTTCACCACGTAAAGTAACTTTAGTTCCGATTGGCATACCTTCACGTAAACGGAAACCAGCGATTGATTTCTTCGCAGTTGTTACAACTGGTTTTTGACCAGAGATTAATGTTAACTCTTCAACTGCTTTTTCTAAGTTTTTAGCGTTAGATGTTGCATCACCAACACCCATATTAATAACGATTTTTTCTACTTTTGGTACTTCCATAACTGATTTGTAGTTAAATTTTTCAATTAATGAAGGTACTACTTCGTTTTTGTATTTTGCATTTAAGCGATTCATGCAGGATGGTCCTCCTTCCTCAAATTACTGAATTATGCTTTGTTACGACCTTTAGGTACGCGTACCTTTTCACCGTTTTCTACTTTAAAGCCTGTACGAGTTGCTTTACCTGTAGTTGGGTCTACGAACATTACGTTTGAAACATGAATTGGAGCTTCCACTTCAACGATTCCCCCTGTTTGGTTCGCTTGAGATGGTTTTTGATGTTTCTTAACAATGTTAACACCTTCAACGATTACACGGTCTTTTTTAGGAAAGCTCTTTAAGATTTTTCCTTCTTTACCTTTGTCTTTACCTGAGATTACTTTTACGATATCACCAGTTTTTACGTGCATGTGTTACACCTCCTTCGATTTTGATGAGAATTATAATACTTCTGGAGCTAATGAAACGATCTTCATGTAGTTGTTGTCACGTAATTCACGTGCAACTGGTCCAAAGATACGTGTTCCACGAGGGCTCTTGTCATCACGAATGATTACACATGCATTTTCGTCGAACTTAATGTATGAACCGTCTTTACGACGTGCACCTGATTTAGTACGAACGATTACAGCTTTAACGACATCCCCTTTTTTAACAACTCCACCTGGTGTTGCTTGTTTAACGGATGCAACGATTACGTCACCGATATTAGCTGTTTTGCGGCCAGATCCGCCTAGAACTCTAATTGTTAACACTTCACGAGCGCCTGAGTTGTCAGCCACTTTTAGTCGAGTTTCTGTTTGAATCACTATTGGTTCCTCCTTTCAAATGTATACACAATTTGAAATTAAATAATTACTGCTTCTTCAACAATTTCAACTAAGCGGAAACGTTTTGTTTTTGACAATGGACGAGTTTCCATAATCTTAACAATGTCCCCAACTTTTGCTGAGTTATTTTCATCATGAGCTACAAATTTTTTCGTATATTTAACACGTTTACCGTAAGTTGAGTGACGTTTGTAAGTTTCGATTGCAACTACTAACGTTTTGTCCATCTTATCTGAAACAACGCGTCCTTGATATACTTTACGTTGGTTACGTTCTACAGTCATGTTCATTGCCTCCTTTGCTGATGATTATTTTTGCAATTCTTCTTGACGCAATGCAGTCTTGATACGCGCAATTTGTTTACGTACTTCACGAATGCGTGCTGTACCTTCTAATTGCCCAGTAGCAAGTTGGAATCGTAAGTTGAATAGTTCTTGTTTTAATTCATTTTCTTTTTCAACAAGTTCAGCAGTGGATAACCCTTTAAGTTCTTTCTTAAGTTCATTAACCTTCATTCGATTCACCACCATTTTCTTCGCGTTTCACAAATTTTGTTTTAACTGGCAATTTGTGTGATGCCAAACGTAAAGCTTCGCGTGCTACTTCTTCTGATACGCCAGCGATTTCAAACATCACTTTACCGCGTTTAACTGGTGCAACCCATCCTTCAGGTGCCCCTTTACCAGAACCCATACGAACCCCGATAGCTTTAGCTGTGTATGATTTGTGAGGGAAAATTTTAATCCATACTTTCCCACCACGTTTCATGTAACGTGTCATAGCGATACGTGCTGCTTCGATTTGACGGTTTGTAATCCAGTGAGATTCTGTTGCTTGTAAACCGTATGTACCGAATACTACTTCTTTACCACCTTTAGCTTCCCCGCGCATTTTTCCACGGAACTCACGACGGTGTTTTACACGTTTAGGTACTAACATGATTATTTCCCTCCTTTCTCAGAGTTTTTGTTCTTTCTTGTTGGTAATACTTCATCGCGGTAGATCCAAGTTTTAACACCTAATTTACCGTATGTTGTATCTGCTTCTTCCCATGCGTAGTCAATGTCCGCACGTAATGTATGCAATGGAACTGTTCCTTCTGAATAGCTTTCAGAACGAGCGATATCGGCACCGTTTAAACGACCTGATACCATTGTTTTGATTCCTTTAGCACCAGCGCGCATTGTACGTTGGATTGCTTGTTTTTGTGCACGACGGAAAGCAATACGACGTTCTAAGTCGCGAGCGATTCCTTCAGCAACTAATTTAGCATCTAAATCAGGTTTTTTGATTTCAACAATGTTGATGTGAACTCGTTTACCTGTTAGTTTGTTTAAGTTTGTACGTAATTTATCTACTTCAGATCCACCTTTACCAATTACCATACCTGGTTTAGCTGTGTGGATTGAAACATTAACACGATTAGCAGCACGTTCAATTTCAATTGTTGAAACGCTAGCTTCGTTTAATTGTTTACGGATATAATCACGGATTTTTAAATCTTCATGTAAGAATTCTGCGAAATCTTTTTCTGCGTACCATTTTGAATCCCAGTCACGGATGATTCCGACACGCATTCCTAATGGATGAATTTTTTGACCCACTGATTATCCCTCCTTCTTCTCTGATACCACTACAGTGATGTGGCTTGTGCGTTTTAAGATTTGTGAAGCTGAACCTTTAGCACGTGGACGGAAACGTTTCATAGTTGGTCCTTCGTTCACGTAAGCTTCACTTACATATAGGTTTTCAACATCTAAGTCGAAATTGTGTTCAGCGTTAGCAATTGCAGACATTAAAACTTTTTCTACGATTGGTGATGCAGAACGTGGTGTAAATTTCAAGATTGAAATTGCGTCACCGATTTTTTTACCTCTAATTAGATCGACAACAAGACGAGCTTTACGAGGTGCAATACGAACTGTTTTAGCAACTGCTTTTGCAGATGTGATTTGTTCTGACATTTTTCAAGTCCTCCCCTCGTTATTTGCGTTTAGATTTCTTATCGTCATTCACGTGACCACGGTAAGTTCTTGTTGGTGCAAATTCACCTAATTTGTGACCTACCATGTCTTCTTGAATATATACTGGAACATGTTTTCTGCCGTCATATACAGCAATTGTTTGTCCAACAAAGTTTGGGAAAATTGTTGAACGACGTGACCAAGTTTTGATCACAACTTTTTTGTCGCTACCTTGAGCAGCTTCAACCTTTTTCATCAAATGATCATCGACGAAAGGTCCTTTTTTCAAACTACGACCCATTACGGAAATCCTCCTTCCAGAATTTTAATAGAATCAGATTTGTTATCTAGTTAATTATTTTTTACGACCACGAACAATAAGCTTGTTAGAACGAGCTTTCTTGCTACGAGTTTTGTATCCAAGAGCTGGTTTACCCCATGGAGACACTGGTGTTGGACGTCCGATAGGAGCGCGACCTTCACCACCACCGTGTGGGTGATCGTTAGGGTTCATTACAGAACCACGAACTGTTGGGCGTTTACGTTTCCAACGAGAACGTCCTGCTTTACCGAAGTTAATTAATTCGTGTTGTTCGTTACCAACAGTACCGATTGTTGCACGGCAAGTTGAAAGAATCATACGAACTTCACCTGAGTTCAAACGAACTAAAGTGTATTTACCTTCTTGACCAAGTACTTGTGCACTTGTACCAGCTGAACGAACTAATTGTCCGCCTTTACCTGGTTTTGTTTCAATGTTGTGGATTACAGTACCCACTGGGATGTTTGCTAATGGTAAAGCATTACCTACTTTAATATCAGCATTTTCTCCTGATTCGATACGTTGTCCTACTTGTAAACCTTTTGGAGCAATGATATATGCTTTAACACCATCTACATAGTGAATTAATGCAATGTTTGCTGTACGGTTTGGATCGTACTCGATTGAGTGAACTACACCTTCAACGTTATCTTTGTTACGTTTGAAGTCGATCACACGGTAAGCACGTTTGTGTCCGCCACCTTGGTGACGTACAGTGATTTTACCTTGGCTGTTACGACCAGCGTTGTTTTTTGATGATTCCAACAAAGTTTTTTCTGGTGTTGACTTTGTGATTTCGCTGAAGTCATAACCTGTCATATTACGACGGCCGTTTGAGGTTGGATTATATTTTTTAATCGCCACGTCTATTTCCTCCTATTATTATAGTAGTTTTTTCTTTCTGAAGATTAAGCTTCTTCAGCGAATAATTGAATATCTTTTGAATCTTTTGTAAGCTTCACAATTGCTTTACGACGTTTGTTAGTGTAACCACCGTAGCGGCCAACACGTTTGAATTTAGCACGTACATTTAAGATGTTAACTTTTTCAACTTTAACACCAAAAATTTCTTCTACGGCTTGACGTACTTGAATTTTGTTAGCACGTACATCAACTTCAAAAGTGTATTTCTTTTCGTCAGTAGCAAGCATTGAAGCTTCAGTAATGATAGGGCGTTTGATTACGTCACGTGCATCCATTATTGAAGTCCCTCCTCTACTTTAGAAAGAGCTGCTTTTGTGAATAATAATTTGTCGTTGTTTACAACGTCTAATACAGTAACATCTGTTTCGTCAACGATTGTAACGTTTGGAATGTTACGAGCTGCTAATAATGCGAAATCGTTTGAAGATTCTACTACTACTAACACTTTTGTATCAACGTTTAAGTTAGACAATACTTGTGCAAACTCTTTTGTTTTTGGTGCGTCAAATTGTAATGCTTCCACTACAACAAGCTTGTTATCCAATACTTTTTGTGATAATACTGATTTAATCGCTAAGCGACGTACTTTTTTAGGTAATTTGTAACTATATGAACGAGGTGTTGGTCCGAATACAATACCTCCGCCACGCCATTGTGGTGAACGGATTGATCCTTGACGAGCACGACCAGTTCCTTTTTGGCGCCATGGTTTACGGCCGCCTCCGCTTACTGCACTACGGTTTTTAACAGCGTGTGTTCCTTGACGTAATGAAGCGCGTTGCATGATTACTGCGTCGAATACTACATTTTCGTTTGGTTCAATTCCGAAGATTTCTGAATTTAATTCGATTTCTCCGTTTGTTGTTCCATCTTGTTTAAATAATGTAACTTTTGTCATTCTCTCGTTCCTCCTTCCCTATTTATTATTTAGATTTAACTGCTGTTTTAATTTCTACTAATGATTTCTTAGATCCAGGTACGTTACCTTTGATTAAGATTACATTGCGTTCTGCATCAACTTTCACTACTTCTAAGTTTTGAATAGTGATACGGTCGCCGCCCATTTGTCCAGGTAATGCTTTACCTTTGAAAACGCGTGATGGGAATGATGCTCCACCCATTGAACCAGGACGACGGTGGTAACGAGAACCGTGAGCCATTGGTCCGCGAGATTGTCCATGACGTTTGATAGCACCTTGGAAACCTTTCCCTTTAGATGTACCTGTTACGTCAACGATGTCTCCTGCTTTGAATACATCAACTGTAATTTCTTGTCCTACTTCGTACTCGCTAAGCTCGACATTGTTGAATTCACGAATGAAGCGCTTAGGAGTAGCATTTGCTTTTGCTACATGACCTTTAGCAGGGCGATTTGATAAAACTTCACGTAAGTCGTCGAAACCTAATTG
This sequence comes from uncultured Streptococcus sp., assembly GCA_902479935.1. Lineage (GTDB taxonomy): Bacteria > Bacillota > Bacilli > Lactobacillales > Aerococcaceae > Granulicatella. The sequence continues at coordinate 24,393 of CABSQV010000009.1, forward strand.
AACAGCTTCGTAACCGTCGTTTTCGATTGTTTTTAATTGAAGAACAACGTTTGGAGTTACTTCAACAACTGTTACAGGAATAAGTTCACCTGCTTCTGTAAAGTATTGAGTCATCCCTACTTTTTTGCCTAAGATTCCTTTGGTCATGGTTACACCTCCATTTTTCTATTTATTATAATTTGATTTCGATGTCAACGCCGCTTGGTAAATCAAGCTTCATTAAGGCATCAACAGTTTTTGGCGTTGGATTAACGATGTCGATCAAACGCTTGTGTGTACGCATTTCAAATTGTTCGCGAGAATCTTTATATTTGTGAGTCGCACGAATAACTGTGTAAAGCGATCTTTCTGTTGGCAACGGAATTGGACCAGCTACGCTAGCACCAGTTCTTTTTGCTGTTTCTACGATTTTTTCCGCTGATTGATCAAGCGCACGGTGTTCGTAAGCTTTCAAACGGATACGGATTTTTTGTTTTGCCATTGTCTTTCCTCCTTCGTCTAATGTTGTCATAAGACTAGCTCCACGCGAATTTCCGACTTAACCCTTTCGTGGCAAAGCGTCCGGGCGTGTCGCAACCTCTCGTTTCATAGCTCCCCTTCTTAAATTAAGAGGGGTATGCTGCTTTAGAATTTACATTCCTCTGCGGCACTTTTAATAGTATACTAGATTCTCTTTTTGATTGCAAGTGAAAACCGTTGATTTAACAGCATTTATTTATGCACACGCGCCCGTGTGTTCCGTTTTTGTTTAAACCCTTTACAAACGTTGGTATATCAACATTTTCAGAGATTTATCCTCGTTTTTGTTTTTCGCTTTCAATTGTCTGACATTTTATTTTAAAAATTTTTAATAAAAAAAGACTATCCAAAATTGGATAGTCTTGAAAATCAGTTTTAAGAAAAATTATTTTTCGATAGCAGCTACTGAACCAGCACCTACTGTACGTCCACCTTCACGGATAGAGAATTTAGTACCGTTTTCGATAGCAACTGGGTGAATTAATTCAACTTCCATAGTTACGTTGTCACCAGGCATTACCATTTCAACGCCTTCTGGTAACAAGCAAACACCAGTGATGTCTGTTGTACGGAAGTAGAATTGAGGACGGTAGTTAGTGAAGAATGGAGTGTGACGTCCACCTTCTTCTTTAGTTAATACGTAAACTTCAGCTTTGAATTTAGTATGTGGAGTGATTGTTCCTGGTTTAGCAAGAACTTGTCCACGTTCGATGTTGTCACGTGTAACACCACGTAATAATGTACCAATGTTATCCCCTGCTTCAGCATAGTCTAACAATTTACGGAACATTTCAACACCTGTAACAGTTGTTTTAGAAGTTTCTTCTGAAATACCAACGATTTCAACTTCGTCACCAACACGAACTTGTCCACGTTCAACACGACCTGTAGCAACAGTACCACGACCTGTGATTGAGAACACGTCTTCGACTGGCATCATGAATGGTTTGTCAACGTCACGTTCTGGAGTTGGAATGTATTCGTCAACTGCAGCCATTAATTCTAAGATTTTTTCTTCGTATGAAGCATCGCCTTCTAAAGCGCGTAAAGCAGAACCTGAAATAACTGGAGTGTCATCGCCTGGGAAATCGTATTCTGATAATAAGTCACGAACTTCCATTTCTACTAATTCTAATAATTCTTCATCGTCAACCATGTCAACTTTGTTTAAGAATACTACGATGTAAGGAACACCTACTTGACGTGATAATAAGATGTGTTCACGTGTTTGTGGCATTGGGCCGTCAGCTGCAGATACTACTAAGATAGCACCGTCCATTTGAGCAGCACCAGTGATCATGTTTTTAACGTAGTCCGCGTGTCCTGGGCAGTCAACGTGAGCGTAGTGACGAGTGTCAGTTTCGTACTCAACGTGAGCTGTGTTGATTGTGATACCACGTTCGCGTTCTTCTGGAGCTTTATCGATTGAACCGTAATCTTGAGCTTGCGCGAAACCTTTCTTAGCTAATACAGTTGTAATAGCAGCAGTTAATGTTGTTTTACCGTGGTCAACGTGGCCGATTGTACCAATGTTAACGTGTGGTTTTGAACGGTCAAATTTTTCTTTTGCCATTTAAATGATTCCTCCTAATAATTGAGTTTTGTTAGATTCTATAACAGTATCTACCGATTGTAATTATACCAAAGAACTCTCTTAAAAATCAACTGGTTATGACTGACATAACCAGCCGATTCAGTTCATTTGATAGGATGCAGTGCTAGAGATTATTCTCCGTTACCGCCGTTTTTCTTAATGATTTCTTCTGCAATGCTCTTAGGAACATCTTCATAGTGGTCAAATGTCATACTGAAAGTACCACGACCTTGTGTTGCAGAACGTAATGTAGTTGCGTAACCGAACATTTCTGATAAAGGAATCATACCTTTAACGATTTGGGCGTTACCACGAACTTCAGAACCTTCAACACGTCCACGACGAGCGTTAACGTGTCCCATTACATCTCCGAAGTATTCTTCAGGAACTGTAATTTCAACAGCCATCATAGGTTCTAAGATAGCAGGTTGAGCTTTCTTAGCAGCAGCTTTCAATGCCATAGAAGCGGCAACTTTGAAGGCTGTTTCAGATGAATCGACATCATGGTATGATCCATCGTAAAGTTTAGCTTTGATGTCAACTAATGGATAACCAGCTAATACCCCGTTTTCCATAGCATCTTTCAATCCAGCTTCAACTGCAGGGATGTATTCACGAGGAACTACCCCACCGACAATAGCGTTTTCGAATTCGAATCCAGCACCTTCTTCGTTAGGAGTAAATTCAATCCATACGTGACCGTATTGACCTTTACCACCTGATTGACGAACGAATTTACCTTCAGCTTGTGTAGAAGCACGGAATGTTTCACGGTAAGATACTTGAGGAGCACCTACGTTAGCTTCTACTTTGAACTCACGACGCATACGGTCAACGATGATATCCAAGTGTAACTCACCCATACCAGCGATAACTGTTTCACCAGTTTCTTGGTTAGTGTAAGCACGGAATGTTGGATCTTCTTCTGCAAGTTTTTGTAAAGCAATACCCATTTTATCTTGGTCAGCTTTTGATTTAGGTTCAATAGCAACCTCGATAACTGGATCAGGGAATTCCATTGATTCTAAGATAACTTCAGCTTTTTCGTCACATAATGTGTCCCCTGTAGTTGTATCTTTAAGACCAACTGCAGCAGCGATGTCTCCTGAGAATACTTCTGGAATTTCTTGACGAGAGTTCGCGTGCATTTGTAGGATACGTCCTACACGTTCACGTTTACCTTTCGTTGAGTTCTTAACGTATGAACCTGATTGTAAAGTACCAGAGTACACACGGAAGAATGTTAAACGACCTACGAATGGGTCAGTCATAACTTTGAAGGCCAATGCTGAGAATGGTTCTTCATCAGATGAATGACGTTCTACTTCTTGGTCTGTGTTAGGGTCTACCCCTTTAATTGAAGGAACATCTAATGGAGATGGTAAGTAGTCAACTACTGCATCTAACATTAATTGTACCCCTTTGTTTTTGAAGGCAGAACCACATAATACTGGGTAGAATTCTACCGCACATGTAGCTTTACGGATAGCTGCTTTTAATTCAGCTTCTGAAATTTCTTCACCTTCTAAATAGCGTTCCATTAAAGCTTCGTCAGTTTCAGCAACTGCTTCCACTAATTTTTCACGCCATTCTTCAGCTAAATCTTGTAAATCTTCAGGGATATCTGTTTCTTGGATATCTGTACCTAAGTCATTTGTATAGATTTCAGCTTTCATTTTGATTAAGTCAATGATACCAGTGAAGTTGTCTTCAGCTCCGATTGGTAATTGAATTGGGTGTGCATTTGCTTGTAAACGTTCGTGGATTGTACGTACTGAATATAAGAAGTCAGCACCGATTTTATCCATTTTGTTTGCAAATACGATACGTGGAACTCCGTATGTTGTAGCTTGACGCCATACAGTTTCTGTTTGAGGTTCTACCCCAGATTGAGCATCAAGTACAGCTACCGCACCATCTAATACACGTAGAGAACGTTCTACTTCAACTGTGAAGTCCACGTGCCCTGGAGTGTCGATGATGTTGATACGGTGACCTTTCCATTGTGCTGTTGTAGCAGCTGATGTAATAGTGATACCACGTTCTTGTTCTTGTTCCATCCAGTCCATTTGTGAAGCTCCTTCGTGAGTTTCACCAATTTTGTGGATCTTACCAGTGTAATAAAGTACACGCTCAGTCGTTGTAGTTTTACCTGCATCGATGTGGGCCATGATACCAATATTACGAGTGTTTTCAAGAGAGAATTCTCTTTTTGCCATCTTCGTTCTACACCTCTTTCTATATTTCTAACAATAAGTGAGACCAAAAAGGTTGAAAAACCTTTTTAATCTTACCAACGATAGTGAGCAAACGCTTTGTTCGCTTCAGCCATTTTATGTGTATCTTCACGTTTCTTAACAGAAGCACCAGTGTTGTTCGCAGCATCCATAATTTCTTTAGCTAAACGAACTTCCATTGTGTCTTCACCACGTAGACGTGAGTAGTTTACTAACCAACGTAAACCTAATGTAGTACGACGGTCTGGACGAACTTCCACAGGAACTTGGTAGTTAGAGCCCCCTACACGACGAGCTTTAACTTCAAGAACAGGCATAATGTTTTTCATTGCTTGTTCAAAAACTTCCATTGGATCGTTTCCAGTTTTTTCTTTAACGATATCAAATGCGTTATATAAGATTGTTGCAGCTTTACCACGTTTTCCATCTACCATTAAACGGTTGATTAAACGAGTAACTAATTTTGAATTATAAATTGGATCAGGTAAAACATCACGTTTTGCGACAGGACCTTTACGAGGCATTTATAATCCTCCTTTCATTTAATGAGTGTTTTATTTTTTAAAATTATTTTTTAGGACGTTTAGTACCGTATTTAGAACGACCTTGCATACGGTTGTTAACTCCTGCAGTGTCTAAAGCACCACGAATGATATGGTAGCGTACCCCTGGTAAGTCTTTTACACGTCCACCACGGATTAACACAACGCTGTGTTCTTGTAAGTTGTGACCGATACCTGGAATGTACGCAGTTACTTCGATTAAGTTAGATAAACGTACACGTGCGTATTTACGTAACGCTGAGTTAGGTTTTTTAGGTGTCATAGTACCTACACGAGTACATACACCACGTTTTTGTGGAGAGTTTGTATTCGTTTGTGATTTTTTGAAACTGTTATAGCCTTTACCTAACGCTGGAGAAGCTGATTTCTCAACTGCTGATTTACGAGGTTTACGGACTAATTGGTTAATAGTTGGCATTAAGCTCTTCCTCCTTCCCTAACGGGTTCTTCTTGGTCCACACTTCCGGGCGGACCATTTTTTGTTAAAAATTAAAAGACATCACTGTCTCATAAAATGGCCTTCTTACCAGTCAGCACGACTGATTTGATTACTTATCAGGAATCAGGTATAAAAGCACCTCTAATAGAATAGCATTTCTCCTTCAACACGTCAAGAATTTTCTTAAGGGAAAATACTACCTTTTTTTCGGTGCATTATATATAGAAGAAACTCACTCCACAAATAAATATCCACCGGCTTAGCCGGTGGATATTTATTCGATTATTTATTGTTGTTAAAGAAAAACATCCACTCTCCGCGTCTTATAATAAGCATCTCTTCGGCCTTCATACAATTGTACTCCGTCTTTTTCAAAAAGATTAGCTCCTATAATACTCTCCATTGCTATATTAGCTGAATCCTTCTTCAATTTATCCTTAGGACGTGAAATAATCAGGTTCTTTGTTTTTCTGTCACTCCCTTTGAATCGTAAATGCAGTTTCTTCTCAACAAATGTATGATGTGTCATAATTTTTCCTCCTCATTTCTATTCATAATCTAAAAAGTCTTACACTTATAAAAACAAATTTAGGAGTTAAATTGCTATGCTCTAAGAGATTTTTTCTGTGAACAATTGTAATTTTGTAATGCTACTTAGGCAGTTTTTTCTTTTTTATTTTCACTTCTACATCATATCCACATCGATAAGCTAAATCCAACAGAGTAAGAATAGTTGGATTATGGTCTCCGCTCTGCAATCTCGAAAGATTTGATGCTTTAAGATCGACTTCTTTTGCAAAACCTTCTAAAGAAAGTCCTGTCACCGTTTGTAACTTTGTCATTTGTAACGCAACTCGCTGCATCATCATTTCCTTTTCTAAATCATAATCAAACGTCGGATATTCTGATGAAAGCTTGCAAAGTTTTGAAGTTAGGTACGTCCCCATCGTCCATCTCCTCCTTAACATTTTTCGAAAGGGTTATTAGCAATCCGTGTTTCCCTTTATACCATCGGCCCCATTTTTGAATCATCTCTTCTGTTAATCCATCTTCTTGCAGTATTTTTAATATGGCTGCATACTTTACTTTTTCTTCGTATGAATACTTATCTAGCTGATCTACCATATCTTTTTCGATTTTAAACTTGCGCTTCATCTCTCCCACCTCCACAGCTTAAAATTATCATATATGATAATTATCACATATGATAATCTTGCTCTTTTATAGTATTATTTTGCTCAAATAAATATCCACCGGCTTAGCCAGTGGATATTTATTGGTCTAATTAAAAAGAGACAGGCGAAATCGCCTGCCTCAAAATAGTGATTATTAAGCTTTTCCTGTTGAACCGAAGATGTCCATTGTTTCTTTTGTAATCTTAACGATTGCATCGAAACCAGGTTTGATAATTTTACGTGGGTCATAAACACCAGCGTCTGCATTTAATTTAGCACGAACTGCTGCTGTCCATTGTTGTTGTAATTCAGTGTTAACGTTGATTTTAGCATGTCCACGTTCGATTGCTTTCTTGATTTGGTATTCTGGAATACCTGATCCACCATGTAATACTAATGGAGCTCCTGTAGCTTCTGAGATAGCTACCATTTCATCGAAACCTAAAACTGGTTCGCCTGAGTAAGTTCCGTGAACTGAACCTAAAGCTGCTGCTAATGCATCAATTTTAGCTTCTTTAACCATACGTACACATTCGTTTAAGTCAGCGTAGTTGATTCCTCCAGTTACGCCATCTTCAGTACCACCTACAGTACCTACTTCAGCTTCAACTGAAACTCCTTTTGGATGTGCATATTCTACAACTTCTTTAGTTAATTCGATGTTTTCATCGATTGGGAAGTGAGAGTGGTCAAACATTACTGAGCTGAATCCAGCGTCGATGTATTGTTTACATACTTCTACTGAAGAACCGTGGTCTAAGTGTAATGCTACTGGAACAGTGATGTCCATTGCATCTAATAACGCATTTACCATAGCTGAAACAACTTTTGGTCCACCCATGTATTTACCAGCGCCTTCAGATACACCTAAGATAATTGGTGAGTTAGCTTCTTGAGCTGCTGTTAATACTGCTTGTGTCCATTCTAAGTTGTTGATGTTGAATTGACCAACAGCGTATTTACCTTCTTTAGCTTTTTGTAACATTTCAGTCATGCTTACTAAACGACTCATGTTTTAGTTCCTCCTTGATGCTTACAGCATTTATTTTTAACGTTTTTATTATACCCTAATTGATTTATTTTTTCCACCCTTTGTTGTTTTGTTACAGTTTCTTAAGGATTAGTACGTTTTGGTTGCGCTATCTTTTTTCGAATTAATTTATAGAGGACAACGCCACCAATTGCTATCCCTACAATCGTAATAGAATACTCTCTCCATGGAATAACCACTCCGTTCGGCCTTGCATTATCATTTATATGACGTTCCCTAGCAAACTCACGCACTACTTCTTTAGCCTCGTTAAATGGATAGAATCGATCAAGAGATAGCTCACCTTTTACATTTGAGATACCTCCTTCTACTAAAGGAAATTCATGAAACAATACTTTATAAACTCCATCCACTTTTATAAGCACCACCGGAACTTGTAACTCTTTAGAAACGGCAAAAATAATCTTTTCTACATTTAAGTATTCTTTTTCAATCACTTCCTGAGCCACTTTTATAATTGAATGCGCATTCTTCTCATAAGTGCTCACATAAGCAACCGTCCATTTTCCTTGTGACTGAATCAGTTTTTCTCCTTCTTCTTTTGTTAGATATCCCTGCTTCACTTTGTTTTCTATTTCTAATGAATTTGTCGGGCCTCCAATATAAAGATGAGCCTCTTTTTCCAACGTGGGATTCTTTATCGGGACCACCCATTTGTAGTGACTATCAGTTATGATACGTTCAATCTCTTCACTATCTAGATTCTTTTCCTCATTAAACAGCGGAACGTCATAATACATCTTGACTGCATGGTCAAAGTCAACACTTTCTATACGTTCATCCCCGTCTCGAGACATATTAAGAATTTCTTCTTCTAGATGAAGGATTTCGTCCTTAGACTGAATCGAGGTTACCGTATCGCCATACACACTAGCGAATCTAAACTGCAATAGCAATAAAATTATCAAAACCGTAAAACAACAGAAGATTCTTAGCAGACACCTATTTGACTTATCCATCACAATACACCCTTCCTGCAACGATTTCCTGCAACAAAAACTATCAACTACTGCTTTCAACTAAATTATATATCTACCAGCCGAGTAATTCCAGAGGGTATTGTGATTAAATTATTTATTTCCATATATTCTAAAATTACTATTTAAATAGGAATTAATTCGGAGTATAATATAATTAATACAGGTTTTGGAGGGGGATTTATGAGAGGCAATTCACAGAATGACAAAATCAAACGAATGGAATTTTATGGGGTTTGTATCTTATCTGCATTTACGATTACGGCAGGTTTCCTTACGCGTCCCTCTGCACAAGAAAGTATAGAGACTGTTCAAACATCGAAGGCATCATCTGAACAAAATCAAGAGGCTGTCGCTACACCAAATAACCCTCAGTCTCCACCATCGAATAAACAAGTTGCTCGCATCACCGCGAGCGGGGATATGCTCTATCACGATATCGTTTATGGCAGCGCATTTGACGGGACATCCTATGATTTCAAGAATGACTACGAACAAATTACTCCACTCGTATCTAGCGCAGACTTAGCAATCGGGGATTTCGAAGGGACCATTAATCCAAACGAACCTCTTGCTGGATATCCTATTTTTAACGCTCCTGAAGAAGTGATTCAAAGCATTAAAGACGCCGGATACGATGTACTCGACTTAGCCCATAATCACATTCTCGACACAGGCATCGAAGGTTTGAAATACACAGCCAATGCTTTCCGCAAAAATGGACTTGATATTTTCGGGGTAAAGGTCGACCCATCAGAAGGCATCCTTGTAAAAGAAGTCAACGGCATTAAAGTGGCTATCCTTGGATTTGCGTATGGATTTAATGGAATCGAAGCTACTCTCACCGACGAAGAATACAACAATCATCTATACGATTTAAATATGCAAAAAGTGAAGCAGCTCATCCAGCGTGCTGAAGAAATCGCCGACTTTACGATTGTATTGCCACAAATGGGAGAAGAATATCATCTCCATCCAACACAAGGGCAAATCGATACGTATCACCAAATGATCGAATGGGGTGCCGATGTCGTTTTTGGCGGACATCCACACGTCATTGAACCAACCGAAACGATTACAAAAGACGGTGAAAAGAAATTCATCATCTACTCGATGGGAAATCTCCTTTCGAACCAACGCGTCGAAACGTTGGAAAACATCTGGACAGAGCGTGGCGTGATTATGGATATCACCATCGAAAAAGAAAACGGCAAGACGACCCTCACAAGTGTTAAGGCTCATCCAACATGGGTTTCACGTACTGAAATCGACCGCAGCTTTATGGGAGGACCAGCTTACGACTATCAAGTCTTTCTCGCAGAAAACTATATGCCAGGCGGCCCTCTAGAACATACCGTAGACAAAAAAACGCTCGAGCGAATTCAGTCCGCTTATACAGAAGTAAACAAACTGTTAAATATTAAATTCTAAGTACGCAAAAGGCGCCTCCTACTCGACAGGAAGCGCCTTTTACTATTTTAAATTAACCAACACGTTCTGAAACGTATTTAATAATTTTATTTGGAGTATCGATTTCTTCGTAAGTCACTTCTGTTGGAGCCACTTCGATACCGAACTCTTCTAAGCGAACAAGTAGTTCAACGAATGCTAATGAATCCATTAACCCTTCTTCTTTTAAGTTAATATCTTTATCTTCGTATACTACTTCATCTTCACAAATTTCTTCTAGAATTTCTAAAATTCTTTCTTCCACGGAAATCCCTCCTATTACATTGAAATTAATTTACTTATCCATAATAATGGTTTTCCTGAAAAAATCAAGAATCCAAACATCACTAAATGCATTGTGATAAACCAGCTTGTGATTTTATACCATGTCTTATTCTTGTTTTTCTTATAAAATTTCGATTTTTTCTGATACCACTCAAACGAGGCCATCAGCACTCCGTGATACACACCGTAGATAATGTACTCTGGTGTTACCCCATGCCAAAATCCCATGAAGGTCATGTTGATCATATAGGCAACCATCGCCGTCGTCAGTCTCTTCTTGAACACTTTCTTACGCATGAAACGCATGACAATTCGCGAGAACACAAAGTCACGTAGCCATGTCGACAGCGTAATATGCCATCTGTTCCAGAAGTCTTTAATGTCGATACTGATAAATGGGAAATTGAAGTTCATCGGTGTTTCAACACCAAGAATGTTACTTGCCCCTACTGCCATTAAACTGTATCCAGCAAAGTCAAAGAACAAGTATGCGGTGTAAAGATACATATACCCGATGAGATAGGTCACATCTTTCCCCATCGGCCCATTCATATGTTGGAATACCATTCCGGATAATACCAATTTATAGAATAAACCTAACACTAACCTAAAAATACCCGTACCTGCGAGTTCTAAATACTTCGCTCGGCTTCTTTGTTTGTGCCAATCGTCCATAAATCTGCGACTACGGTCAATCGGTCCGGAACTGAGCGCTGGAAAGAATAACAAGAAATGTGTGTAATCGAGAACAGAGATCGGCTTTTCAATCAACCCGTCATACATCTCGATAATGATTTGGACTAATTTGAAGGTCATATATGAAATTCCTAAAAATCCAAATCCATTCACCTTAAATACAGGCAATAATTTCACCACAATTAACGGTAATCCCGCTAGCAATACCATCATCGGCATCGTCTTCTTCCGCTCTTTAAGCTTAGAGGTCAACTGCATCAAAATATACCCTAACACTACAAATCCCAATAACGCAATCAGTTGGTCTGGCGTTTTGATAAACACGAAATAGACCATCACTAATGAGAATAGTAATGATAGATAATACGTAGATTTTTGAAAGACATTTAGTATGAACGCCACGATTAAGACGAATCCTAGCGTCATAAAGAAAGAGAGACCTTCAAAATAATGCATCGACTACACAAGCTCCTTTAATTGTTTTTTATCAATTTTACCGTTATTGTTCAACGGCATCTCGTCTAAGAAGACGACTTTCTTTGGAATCATATATTCCGGCACATGTTGCGCCAATTCTTTTTTCACGAGTTTAACTGTTTCAAAACGTTTTTCAATCGGCTCGTTATACACGACAAACGAAGTAATGGATTTTACTTTCCCATCTGCCATCGAAGGAACCGTTGCGGCCTGACGAATTTTCGGATTCTTCAATAAGTTATTGTCAATATCCTCCAACTCGATACGGTGCCCATGTAATTTGATTTGGAAATCGATTCGTCCTTCGCAGAACAATACATCTCCTTCGAAATGTCCCACGTCCCCTGTACGATATGCACGCTCTCCATCTACTTCAAAGAAATGTTTCGCATTCATTTCAGGGTTTTCATAATAACCTTTTGCCACAGTATTTCCGTAAATAACGATTTCGCCGCTTTCTGGGCCATCAATCAAGACAGTCGTCCCAGGTTTAATCACACCTACGGGCAGATTATCTGGATACTTCTCTAACAATTCTCGTGTTAATGGCATCCACGTTACCATAACGGTTGATTCCGTTGGTCCATATGTGTTCACCACTTCCGCACGTGGGAATCGTTCCATTAGCTTTTCAACAGTGGAACTAAATAACTTCTCTCCACAGAAGACAAACTGCTCTAATTCAGGAAGTAGTTCTTGGTTGAAACTTGGATCCACCAAGCACATTTCCGCAAATGATGGCGTTGAAATCCATACCGTTGCTTTCGATTCTTCTAATGTTTTAAACAACACTTTGAAGTCTTGCAAATGCTCTTTATCAATTTGAACAAGTGGCGCATGCATATAGAGTGCTGGCCAAAGCGACATCACCGATAAATCAAATGAGAATGGCGGATGCCCAAGAAAAACTTGAGGCCCTTTCTCTTTGTAATAACCCGTATACCAATCTAAGAAGTGGTTCAAGTTATTGTAAGTAATCGAAACTCCTTTTGGCTTCCCTGTACTTCCTGAAGTAAAGATAATATAGAAAATATCTTCACCTTGAACATAATGTTCTTTTGAAATACGTTTGGTCGTTGAAGCAATCACTTCTTTCGCTTCAGGGACTGTCAACGTTGGTGCATCTAGTGAAATTTCTTCACTCACGAGTACGACTGGACTCTTCACGGTTGCGATAATATCTTCAACGCGGTCGATTGGTGTATTCACATCAACCGGACAATAGGCATGACCTGATTTCACACAAGCCAAGAAATAGACCAACATAAATGGATGCTTATGCCCATAAACAACGATTGGAGATTTATCCCCTTTGTACGTTTCATGTAAGTACGCTGCTAATTTATCCGAGTACTCCCAGACAAGACTTGCTGTCAACTCTTCTTCCGGCATTAAATCGTGTCGGTAAACAACTTTATCTTGTTTCGTATTTAATTCTAATTGTTCTAATAATGGTTTCATAATCCGCTCCCGAGCACCTTTTCAAAATCTCTTTCTGAAAAACAACTGTTCTATTTTCAGATACAAAAGAATTATAGCATACGGCTTCTTTCTTGCCTATGACAATTCCACAAATATTAAAGTTTTTTAACGTTTTTATATAAAAAAGAGGCCGAAAAAACATTTCGACCCTTTCCACTCATTTTCTTACGCAAGTCTGCTTAAGAAATACTTCACTTCAATTTCAACACCAAGTGCTAATACACGCTCATCGATGTCGAATTTTTCATGGTGGTGCCCATAAGCTGTCTCTTCGCCAGATTGGCTTCCTAATAAGCCATAAACACCAGGTTTATTCACTACGTAATCCGCAAAGTCATCGGCACCCATTGACAATTCATAATTTGTAATGAGGTTATCAACCCCCTCTACTTGTGCAACCACTTTTTGGAATTCTTCGGCTAACTCTGGAGTGTTAATGACTGGAGCTGCTGCATCATACCAATCAATTTCAAATTCACAACGATTGAGTTCAGCAATTCCTTTAGCGATACGCGTTACCGCTTCTTTCAAATGAGCACGTGTTTCGTGGCTAAATGCACGAATCGTCCCTTCGATTTCAGCGTCGTTTGCTACGATATTGTAGCGAGTTCCCGCATTTAATTTACCGATGCCGACAACAGCACGGTCGATTGGATTCACTTCGCGAGCGACGATGGTTTGCAATGCAACAACAACTTCACTGGCTGTTACTAGCGCGTCATGTCCTAAATGAGGACGACCTACGTGAGCGCTCTTTCCTGTGATTTTGATTTTGAAAATATCACACGAAGCATTCACTGGTCCACCTTCCACCGCAAACGATCCAACGGGTAGTCCTGAATTGACGTGAATCGCAAAAGATTCATCGATATTATCGATTTTTCCAGAAGCGACAAATTGCTTCGCTCCCGCACCGATTTCTTCTGCAGGTTGGAACGCAATTAAGACAGTTCCTGCAAATGAATCTTTCAATTCATTCAAGACTCTAGCCGTTCCTAGCCCCATTGTCGTATGCGCATCATGTCCACAAGCATGGTTTAACCCAGGACGTTTAGACGCATAAGGTTTGCCAGTGCAGTCAGGAAGTTCTAGCGCATCGATATCGGCACGAAGTAAAACGGTCTTTCCTTCTCCTTTACCACCTTTAATAATAGCTAACGTCCCTGTTTCAGCTACTTTTTCAAATGGGATTCCAAATGCAGTTAATTCTTTTTGAATGTAGGCAGCAGTATCGTACTCTTTTAAGCTTGATTCTGGATTTTCATGAAAATGTCTTCTTGTTGCGACAAGATATTCGTTTAACGCTTGTGCTTTTTGTTTAATTTCGCTCATCGTTTTTGCCTTCTTTCATTGAATAAAGAGGCATGCTAGGCACGCCTCTTAAGGTATTGTTTTTTTCTAAATGTAACATATACGTTACATTTTGCTTTTTCTCGCATCCTAGTAGTCGAGCTCGCCATCGCAGAAATCGCGTCCACTTCCCGAAACGTACGCAGAACGTTTCACGTTCCTTCCGTCGTTCCGGTCCAGTGTTCGATTTCTGAACGCGATGTCTCGCATCCTAGTTTTTCAAAGTAGCTTTTTCCCAAACTGGTACGTTAGCACCTTTTGAAACTTCTTCGATTTTCTTAGCTGTTTCTGGTGATTGGTAGTATTCTACGATTTTTTTGTATACTTCGTTGTTTTCGTTACCTTCTTTAGCAGCGATTACGTTGTAGTAAGGTTGTGAAGAATCAGTAATTTGTTCAATAAAGATAGAGTCTTTTGTTGGTTGGAATCCAGCTTCAACAGCGAAACCGTTGTTGATTAATGAAGCAGCAACATCATCTAAAGCACGAGCTGTTTGTCCAGCAGGTAATTCTTTGATTTGGATGTTTTTAGGATTTTCAACGATATCATCTTTAGTTGCTAAAGTGTTGTTAGGATCTTTTAATTTGATTACGCCAGCTGCGTGTAGTAAACGTAATGCACGTGAGTTGTTTGAAGTATCTTCAGGAATAGCAATTGTATCGCCATCTTTTAATTCACTTACGTTTTTGATTTTCTTAGAGTAAACACCCATTGGAGCAATAACTGTGTATCCGATTGGTTTGATGTGTGTTCCTTGCTCTTTGTTGAAACGTTCTAAGTAAATAATTGTTTGGAATGAGTTTAAATCAACGTCGCCGTTTTCTAACGCTTGGTTAGGTTGTACGTAGTCAGTGAATTCTACTAATTCAACTTCAATACCTTCTTTTTCTTTCAAGCGAGCAATAACATCGTCCCAAACTTCGTGGTTACCAGCATTAACACCGATTTTCACGTGTTTGTTTTCTTGTTTAGCTTCTGATGAAGCTGAGCTTGATGAGTTTGATGATTGTGCAGCTCCACATGCTGCTAATGATAATGCTGCCGCTGCAGCTACGAATAATTTTTTAAAGTTCATTTTGTTTTCCCCTTTTGAGTTAGTTTGTTTTTTGATGCGATTGCTCGCATCCTGTGTAGTCGAACTCGGGCTCACAGGTCCGACGTCCACTTCCCGTAGTATCCGCACGACTTGTTCCAAGTCCCTTGCGTTACTCCGGTCCAGTGTTTCGTCCCTGAGCGTTCGCCCTCGTATCCTGGTTTTTATTTAGTGGCTTTTTTCTCTAAATAGTCACCGATTGCTTGGGTGATGAAGACGATGATTAACATGATAATTGTAGCTACCACGATTACGTCTCCTTGGAATCGGTTATAACCTCGTGAGATGGCTACGTTACCGATACCGCCGGCACCAAACGCTCCGGCCATGGTTGTT
The DNA here is from genome assembly GCA_902479935.1 of uncultured Streptococcus sp. GTDB lineage: Bacteria > Bacillota > Bacilli > Lactobacillales > Aerococcaceae > Granulicatella. Next base: position 40,116 of record CABSQV010000009.1, read on the forward strand.
AAACCAATTAAGCTGATAATTGTTAGTGAGCTTGCACGGATTAAGCTTGGCAAGCCCTCTTTTAAGTACACGCGGAAGATAATTTCTAGCGGTGTACATCCCATTGCTTCACTCGCTTCGATAACCCCTTTATCTACTTCGGTCAACGCTAATTGCACTTGACGAGAGTAGAATGGAACGGTAGCGAATACTAGCGGGACAATTGCCCCAGGAATCCCAATGGTTGTTCCTACGATTGCACGAGTTACCGGAATCAGTAACATGGCAAGAATGATAAATGGAATTGAACGGAATAAGTTCACGACTTTATCAAGTATCAAGTACAATGGTTTGTTTTCAAGTATGTTTCCTTCACGTGTTACAACTAGTGTCACCCCTAAGGCAATTCCTAAGATTCCGGCGATTAAACCTGTTAAACCAACCATGATTAATGTATCAAATGTGGCTTTTTGAATTTCCGCCCATACTTTGGCATCGATGTTTGGAAACCAAGTTTTAAAATCAATAAAGGCTAATAAATTCATCTTAGGCACCTCCCTTTGCTTCTTCTAAAACATCAACAGACACGCCTTGTCCTTTAATGTAAGAAAGTGCACTCTCGATGCTTGCTTGTTCACCAGATAGACCAACTAATAATGTTCCAACTGGAGTCTCTTGGATAATTTCCACGTTCGCAAACAAGATATTCGCTGCTACTTGGAATTGTGTCGATAATTTCGTAATCAACGGTTCCCCTGTTGAAGCACCGACGAATGAAATTTTCACTAAGTAATCTCCATCCTTCAGATTCAATAACTGTTCGTGTGAGAGAACTGTTTCAATTCCTTGGTTGATATGAGTTGCAGTGTCAATGAAGTCTTTTGTTAAGTTGCGTTGTGGGTTTGTAAAGATATCAAGCACTGTTCCTTGCTCAATCACTTCACCATCTTCCATTACGGCAACCTTATTACAAATTTCTTTAACGACTTGCATCTCATGCGTGATAATCACAATCGTAATTCCTAATTGCTCATTAACCTTCTTCAACAACTCTAAGATTGAGTATGTTGTTTTAGGGTCAAGCGCACTTGTCGCTTCGTCACAGAGCAATACATCTGGGTCATTGGCTAACGCACGGGCAATCGCCACACGTTGTTTTTGTCCCCCAGACAATTGGCTTGGATAGCTGTTTGCTTTATCTTCAAGACCAACCAATTGCAGTAGAGAGTCAACCTTCTCTTTAATTTCTGCCTTCGTCAACTTCACCAATTTTGGTTCAGCGGTTGGATCAACAGCTGTTTCTCCTTCTTCCACTAGCGGTTTCTTCGCTTTTTTCAGCGGGAAGGCCACATTGTCAAAGACGCTTAACGTATTCATTAAGTTGAAGTGTTGGAAAATCATCCCAATTTTCTTACGTGCGTCACGCAATTCATTTGGTTTCAATTTCAATAAATCGATGCCATTCACTTCGACTGTTCCGCTTGTTGGACGTTGAAGTAAGTTAATGGTACGAACTAGAGTACTTTTACCAGCACCACTATATCCGATAATTCCATAGATATCCCCGTCTTCCACATCGACAGAAACATTTCGAACGGCTTTTACGACTTTCTTACCTTGCGTAAAGGTCACGTCGATATTTTCTAATTTAATCATGTGTTCTCCTTTCTTTTCTTCAAACAAAAATCGTCCCCTCACTAACATGGGTTAGCAAAAGGACGAGTCAAATTCTCGTGTTACCACCTTTGTTTATAGTATTCTCACAAATACTATCTCCATCTGTTTCAATCAAAACAGAAAGCTGTATCGGGCTTACCCGTAATCGCCTAATCATTCAACGATTAACACTCCGAGGCCATCTTCAAAGCTTCCACTCATGTCTCTTTTCACCAACCGAGACTCTCTACTGAAAAGTTCCACTTTTACTCTTCTCATCAACGTGTCTTATAAACATGTTAATAGGATACCAACAAACCACCTTCTAGTCAATTAACACTTTTTTATTGCCCGTTATAACTTTTGGTTATATCTGTTTTAAAACTACTATATAATAGCTAATATTTTTCTAGCCTTTCATTTTCTTGTACAATGAGAATGACAACCTCGAAAGGAGCTTTCTTATGGAGCACGAATTAATTGCTTATAAAACAATGCCGACTTGGACGGCAGAAACATTACCAGAGCCGTTTAGAAAAATGCATAATACAAAAGTGGGTACTTGGGCACACCTTACGATTTTAGAAGGCGCGCTTACCTTCTATGAACTCGATGAGGACGGAAATGTTTTAGCCCAGCATCTCTTTACAAAAGATTCCGAGATTCCATTCGTCGAACCTCAAGCTTGGCACCGCGTTTCTCCAGCAAGCGATGACTTGAAATGTTATCTTACTTTCTATTGTACGCCTGAAGATTATTTTGCTAAAAAATACGACCTCACACGTACACACTCAGAAGTGATTGAGGCAACACCGAAGTTCCCAAAAGGAAAGGTGCTCGACCTTGGAAGTGGCGAAGGACGAAACAGCTTGTACTTGGCGAAAAAAGGCTTCGATGTGACTTCGCTCGACATCAACTCGATGAGCCTTGCGAAATTAGCACAGATTGCGGAAGCAGAAGGGCTTGATATCGATATTCAACCTTATAATATTGAGAGTGCAGATATTCCTGGAGGTCTCTATGACGTCATTATTTCAACAGTGGTACTAATGTTCTTAGATCCGTATGCAATTCCAGATGTGATTGAAAATATGCAATCACACACTGCACCTGGTGGATTAAACCTCATCGTGGCGGCCATGTCGACAGAAGACGCGCCATGTCCAGTGAACTTCCCTAAGACTTTTGCAAGTGGCGAATTGAAAGACTACTACGCTGGTTGGACATTGCATAAATATAATGAAGACTTTGGCCAACTCCATAAAACTGATGAAAACGGCAATCGTATTAAAATGAGATTTGTGACCATGTTGGCACAGAAGTAAGGATGTGAGAAAAAGCGTTTAGAGACGATGACGGTTCGAACTTTGCCGTAAGCGACTTGAAAAGTCGCGCGGACAAAGCGAGAAAGGCTTGAGTCTCTGCTTTTTCGAACTCAACTACACAGGATACAAAAAAGGACATCAGCAAATGCTGATGTCCTTTTTGCTCACATCCTTGTGTAGTTGAGCGCGAAGACTCGCACCCTATGTAGTTGAGCTCGCAATCGCAGAAATGGCGTGCGTTTCCTCAAACGTCCGCAGAACGTTTCACGTTCCTTCCGGCGTTCGAGTCCAACGTTCCATTTCTGAGCGCGATTGCTCACATCCTGTTATTTGATATACAGCGTGTCACCTTTTAATACAAAGGTTGTACCTTCAGTGATGGTTTCTCCTGTTAAGACTAAGACGTCTTTCCCATCTTTTGTTTCATCAACAACTCGATATTCGCCGTCTTTTTTAACAACTAATACATTATATTTTAAGTTTTTCTCTTCTTCTGTAGTAGGAATTACAAGTGCTTCTGTTACTCCTGTTAATTCAACTGCTTTTGAGAAATCATTGTTTTTAACAATATAGAATTTACCATCTTTTTTGACGATATTATATCCTTCTCCTATTTCTTTATTCATTTCAGCATTCTTCAACTCTTCTGATTCAGTTGTTGAGTTTTTGTCTTTAACGCTATCCGCTGCTTGTTTAATTTTAGCAGCAGCTTCGTTTAATTTGTTTTGATTATCTTGCAAGGCTTGTTGCACCACTTGAGAATTTTTCACTTGCTCTTGCTGCGCTTTTTGGCGTTCCTGTTTTGCTTGAAAACGTTGGAAACGTAAAAATGCATACACTGCAATAATCACAATCGAGATAATAGCGCTTAAAATACGACGTCCTTTATTATCCACTTACATTCACTCCTTTAATTACATAAGCTAATTTTATCATAAACCCGCTTTGTTTCCTATCCTATAAGCACCAAAAAAGCACTTCGGCATTACTACCAAAGTGCTCAATTTTATAAATGATCTGTTCCAGGCGTTTCAGCCGTCTCTGAAGAAGTTGTTTCTGTTGATGGAGGAGCTGGTATGTAAGACTCAATTTTCGTTAAATCAACGGTTGCTGTCTTAGACCCGTCACTCCATGGAATTTCATACGCTCTTCCAGAGTAAGCCCAGTTTTGCTTTCCATCCTTTTGGTCTCTTGCGGATTGCTCTAACTTTTTCTTCATCCATTCTTCCGCTTGGTCCAACGTCGCAAACTCTTCCCCCGTATTCCCTAACGGTTTCAAACGTTTCGGTGGTGTTGCTACTGTTTCTGAACTTGAAGTAACTGTAGGAGCTTCAGTTGGAGTTGCTTCTCTTGTCTGAGGACCATTTTCTGACTCTTCTCTTCTGCGTTCTTGGCTTGGAGTTGCCTGAGCAATATTTCCTTGAACTTCTCTTGTGTTCTTTTCTTCAGTGACCACTTGTTTTTCTGTGGTTACTGCTTCTGTAGTTGGAGCTTGAGTTGTCTCTTGCTTTTTTTCGGCGACTGCTTTCTTTTCAGCACTACTTGAAGGAGTTGACGAATTTGTCGGCGCACTTGTTTGTACTTCTACGACTTGAGTCACTTTTTGCATCGGACTCATCGCTTGTGAAATACCATAAACACCTGCTAGCATCGCTAAAGATAGGCCTAACGTAATTCCTAATTGACTCGCTAAACCTAATGATTTAAAACCTTCTTGTATTTTCACTAAAAATGCTTTCATCGTCCATCCCCTTTCTCCTTTTATTTTTATTCAAACTATTATACCATATTTTTTCACATTTGTAGAATGAAAAATATATATTATCACAAATTTAATTATTATTGCAACATTATCTAGCAACTTTGTTTGTGAAAAGTTATTAACAAAAATTTCACAATTTATTCTGCCTATTTTTATGCACTTACATTATATATGAAAATTGTTTCAATTGCCAGACAATTCCACTACAAAGGCTTGCCATGGAGAAAGTTTGTAAGCGTGTAAATCTGTAATCTCATCTTCTGTATTAGTCACCAAAACCTTGTTAAATCGGGCATCTACAGAGATTTCTTCCTCAAAATCAGATAAATTCACGACCGTCAACCATCTTTCTTCCCCAAGCGTGCGATAATATGCGAACACATTAGAATGAGTCTCAAGTAACTCATAATCACCCCAAACCACGATTGGATGATCTTTTCTAAGTTGAATGAGTTTTCGATACGTATGGAATACAGAGTCTGGATTTTGGAGTTCCGCCTCTACGTTAATCTCTTTGTAATTTGGATTGAGAGCTAACCAAGGTGTCCCCGTCGTAAATCCACCACTTGCTTCGGCAGTCCACGGAATTGGTCTACGCGCATTGTCTCTCCCCTTTGCATTTAGAGACTCCATAATCGACTCGACACTAAATCCTCTAGCAATACGATCATGGTACATATTAATCGACTCGATATCATCCAACTCTTCAATACTAGAGACTGGTGTATTCGTCAATCCAAGTTCTTCCCCTTGGTAAATATAAGGAGTCCCTTTCATCATATGTAGCAGAATTGCGAATGCCTTGGCACTGCGTACTCGATATTCCTTATCGTTCCCCCAGCGTGACACGATTCTTGGTAAATCATGATTGTTCCAGAATAGTGAATTCCAGCCTTCCTCGCCAAGTTCCGTTTGCCATTTTGAAAGAACCGCCTTTAATTCACTTACCTCGAGCGGTTTAAGGTCCCACTTCTCTTTACCTGGCTCATTATCTAAGAGTGAATGCTCAAACTGGAAGACCATCGATAATTCATGACGTACTGGATTTGAATAGAGTTTCGCGATTTCGGGTGTCGCTCCCCATGTTTCTCCAACTGTCAATAAATCTTTGTCTCCGAATGTCGCTTTATTCATTTCTTGTAGGTATTCATGCAATTTTGGACCATTTGACGTAATCCCTTCTAAAGGAATCTTCCCGATTAAATCAATCACGTCCATGCGGAATCCGCCAACGCCCTTATCAATCCAGAAATTCATCATATCATACACTTCACGGCGCACTTTTTCATTTTCCCAGTTCAAATCAGGTTGTCTTTGACTAAATAAATGCAAGAAATATTGACCACTTGCTTCATCGTATTTCCATGCACTACCTAAAAAGACTGACTGTAAATCTGTTGGTGCTCCGCCATCTTCAGCAGGGTCCGCCCACACGTAGTAATCATGATAGGAATTGTCTTTTCCTTTTCTTGACTCAATAAACCAATGATGTTCATCAGACGTATGATTCACAACGAGGTCCATAACGATCTTAATCCCGCGTTTATCGGCTTCGGCGATTAATTCTTCCATATCCTCCATCGTTCCGAACTCGTCCATAATGTCTTCATAATCCGAGATATCATAGCCATTATCATCATTTGGTGACTTGTATACTGGAGAAAGCCAAATTGCTCCGATTCCCAGCGTGTGTAAATAATCGAGTTTCTCGATAATCCCTCTTAAATCGCCAATTCCATCCCCGTTTGAATCTTTAAAACTACGTGGATAAATTTGATAAACGACAACTTCTTGCCACCAATGTTTTTCCATAACGCTCGCTCTTTTCTATATGAAGTTTATGCATCTCCATCATAGCCCTAAATCCGCATAAATACTATATGTTTTTCGAATACTATTCCATTAAATTTGTATGACAAAAGTCAAAATAAAAAGGAGAAAAAACAGAAATCCTGTTCTTTCTCCACTTCTTAAATAAACCCTGCAAAAATTTGTGCACCAATAAGAGTAATCATTCCCGAAATTACAATCGATAAACCACTCATCGCACCCTCGACTTCACCTAATTGCATGGCACGTGCCGTCCCAATCGCATGGGAAGACGTTCCAATCGCAATCCCTTTCGCGACAGGATGCGTAATTCCTGTTACTTTACAGATGATTTCACAGAACATATTTCCTAGAACCCCTGTCAGGATAATCACCGCCACAGTAATTGTCACATAGCCACCTGTCTCTTGAGACAAGCCCATTCCAATGGCAGTCGTAATTGATTTTGGCAATAAGGTTACGTATTCTTCGTGCGTTAATTGGAAAAGCAATGATAACACCCAAACCGTAAATAGACTCGTCAATACCCCTGCGCTAATTCCTGCAAAGATGGCGCCTTTATGCTTTTTCAATTGCTCGATTTGTTGATACAACGGAATCGCTAAGCAGACCGTTGAGGGCGTCAATAAATAGCTTAGATTATCCGCACTCGCATAATAGCTATCGTAGTCGATATTAAAGACATTTAATACGATAATGACGAAAATAATCGCTACAAGTAGCGGATTGAAGATTGGCCATTTATAACGGTCACGTAAAAATACACCAATTTCAAAACCGATAATACTAATCACGAGCCCGATTGTTGCTGTATTAAGAACGAGTTGATTCACCATCTTGGGCTCCTTTCTCGAGGACGTATTGCGTTACTTTCCCCGAAACAATCATCACTACAAATGTCGTAATAATCGTGATGATAGATACTGGCACAATAATACGATGCAATTGATCCCACGATTCGATAATTCCAACGGCAGCCGGGATAAACATTAGTGACATAATCTCGATTAAAAACGTCCCTGCTTGGTATACTTTTTCAATTTTAACAACACCCGTCATTAATAAAGCCATCATTAAGACAAGTCCATAGATGCTTGCTGGAATTGGAAGAGGGATGTAATATTTCATGATTTCACCGATACAGGTCACAATCATGATCCAGCCAAATTGCTTAAAATATTTCATTAGATCTCCTTTAGTAAAAAAGCACCCTATTCAAGCCATGCTCGAATCGCGTGCAGGTCTCTATCGTCTATAACATTTAGTCTGGAAAAGCTATCTCTTCCAACTTGCCCTAATAGTATATTCAAATGTACGGAAAGTCAACTACAACCCTGTGAACATTTGTTACTTTTGGTGTTCTAAATCTGTCCTGTTTACTTGAATCACTTTTCGAAATTATCATATATGATAATTACCATATTTGGTAATCGCGGTGAAATAAAAAACACCCCGTCTAAGGCGAACCTTAAACGGGGCACTAAATTCAATATTAGTCTAAGTTTTTCATTGTTGGGAATAATAGGACGTTACGGATTGATTGGCTGTTTGTAAGTAACATAACTAAACGGTCAATTCCGATACCTACCCCACCTGTTGGAGATAAACCATATTCCAACGCTTGGATGAAGTCTTCATCGTGTGGATGAGCTTCGTCGTTCCCAGCAGATTTTTCTTCTACTTGTTTCATGAAACGTTCACGTTGATCGATTGGGTCTGTTAACTCTGTGAAGCCATTTCCGTACTCTTTTGTACAGATGAAGCATTCGAAACGATCTGTAAAGCGTGGGTCTTCATCGTTTTTACGGGCTAATGGAGATACTTCCACTGGATGTCCGAAGATGAAGGTTGGTTGAATTAATGTTTCTTCAACGAATGTTTCGAAGAATTCGTTCACGACATGTCCGAATGTCATTGAATCTTCGACTTTCACGCCTTTTTCTTTCGCGATAGCGCGTGCTTCTTCGTCTGTCATATGTGGCCAGAAGTCAACGCCTGTTACTTCTTTAATCGCATCTACCATATGAATTCTCTTCCATGGAGCTTTTAATTCCACTTCATGTTCGCCATAAGGGACTAATGTTGTTCCTAATACTCTCTTGGCAACGTCTGAGATGATTCCTTCTGTTAAATCCATGACATCTTTGTAGTCTGTGTAAGCTGTATAGATTTCGATTGAAGTAAATTCAGGGTTGTGAGTTGTATCAATACCTTCGTTACGGAAAACACGTCCGATTTCGTATACGCGTTCCATACCACCAACTACTAAACGTTTTAAGTGTAACTCAGTAGCGATACGCATGTATAATTCCATATCTAACGCATTGTGGTGTGTAATAAATGGACGAGCATTTGCCCCACCCGCTAATGTGTGTAGTACTGGAGTTTCAACTTCTAAGTAATCACGTTCGTCTAAGTAACGACGGATTTCACGGATGATTTTACTACGTGTAACGAAACGGTCAAAGCTTTCGCGGTTACTGATTAAGTCTAAGTAACGTTGACGGTATTGTTGTTCTACGTTTGTTAATCCGTGATATTTATCAGGAAGTGGACGAAGCGCTTTTGTTAAATGAACGAATTGTTCTGCTTTAACAGATAACTCACCAGTGTTTGTGACCATGACAGTCCCAACAACACCAACGATATCCCCTAAGTCTGCTTTGGTGAATACTTCGTACGCATCATCTCCAACAGCATCTTTACGTACGTAAATTTGGATTTGGCCTTTGCCGTCTTGAATGTGGGCAAAACCAGCTTTCCCTTTTCCACGTTTTGTCATCATACGTCCAGCAATTTGAACTGTTACAGGCTCCTGTTCAGCAAGAGATTCCTTTGTAGCTCCTTCAAATTGTTTGTGGATTTCTTCAGTTGTATTTTTTTGTTTGAATCCAGTACCGAAAGGATCGATTCCTTTTTCGCGTAATTGACTCATTTTTTCACGACGAACTTGTAATTGGTCATTTAATGTTTCTTGTGTTTCTACTTCGAAAGACACGTTTGTTCCTCCTTTGAACGCTGCTTGTTCTTCATAACTCTCCTTATTGTACCAAAAGAAGAGGGCTTATTGAAAGTATTTCAAGACTTTTTGCTTAAATTTCTGCCAAGCGTTGTTTTTGACGTTCTTCACGTTCTAAATGTTCTACCACGAATTGGTCTAATAACGCTTCTACGGTTTGTAAATTCTCAGCTTCGTTAATGGCTACTTTTGTTTTAGAAGCACGTGGTACTCCTTTTAAATAATAGCCTGCCAGTTTACGGAATTCTTTCGTTGCGACTGCTTCACCTTTAAGGTTGGCAAGTCGTTGTAAGTGTAATTTTGCAATTTCAATTTTCTCTGGAACGGTATTTTCAGGAAGCAATTCTCCTGTTTCTAAATAATGAACCGTTTGACGAATCATCCATGGGTTCGCTAAGGCCGCTCGTCCAATCATAACGCCATCCACGCCTGCAATATCAATCATACGTTTGGCATCTTCTGGAGAGCGAACGTCCCCATTCCCGATTAAAGGAATACGCGTTAAGTTCTTCTTCACTTCACCAAGGATTTCCCAGTCGGCTTTTCCATCATACATTTGAACACGAGTACGACCATGCATCGCAACAGCGCTCGCTCCGGCACGTTCTGCAGCAAGGGCATTTTCAACCGCATATAAATGCTCGTGGTCCCATCCTGTACGCATCTTCACTGTTACAGGTTTATCCACTGCGTCAACTACTGCCGCAACCATTTCGTATACTTTATTTGGGTCGAGTAACCATTTCGCTCCGGCTTCTGCCTTAATCACTTTGTTTACAGGGCATCCCATGTTGATATCGATAATGGCAGCCTCTGTGTTTTCAGCCACGTATTTGGCCGCTTCGACTAAAGTATCTTTATTTCCGCCCATGATTTGAACGCTTAGTGGATACTCGTTTGGCTCGATATGAAGCATACTTAATGTTTTCTCATTACGAAATTGAATCCCTTTGTCGCTGATCATTTCGCAAACGACTAAACCGGCACCGAATTCTTTTACAGTGACACGGAAAGCAGAGTTTGAAATCCCAGCCATTGGGGCCACAACTACGCTATTATCAATTTGAATATCTCCAATTTTGAAACTCATCTTAATCTCCTTTTTCAATCTTTGAATCGTCTATCAAGTGAACGGCTTTCTCTCAATCAATCGAAAAGCACGAGCTGCATCACCAATAGTGAGTGCGACTCGTGCGCTAAGTTCACTTATTTCTTGCCGGATTATTGTACCATAACCCGCGCCTTCTTGCATTTGATTCCCCTTAATAAAAGAGTCTCATTGAAAGCAACCAGAACATAATGAGGAATCCACCTGTTAAGAACAACTGCCATCCCGTGTCTTTCACTGTTTTTAGTTGAAATGAAATCCAACTAAACAATGAGAAACTGAGAAGGAACCCCACTGCCGCCACTGCTATAATAGACAGCATCACAAGGAGTAGTTGTTCCCCTACTAAGAAATAGTTACCCGCTCCTAACATCGCCACAAAGAAAAGAGCCCACGAAATCCACATCAAGACCGTAGCGACTTTATGCATTTTTACTAACCCTGGTTGTTTTTCAAAACGTCGTGTTTCCATTAACATCATCGTCCTAAACCTTTTTTATCAATATCTAATGACTCCAGTGAAGAGCAATAACAAAAAGATGAGCCAAGCACCTGTAAGAAGTAGCTGCCACCAAGTATCTTTAACCGATTTTTCTTCGAGTGCAATGAAAACATACATCATGAAACTCACAAACGTCATAATCATGAGAATCGGCATGATGAAGATGGCAATCAACAGTCCTCCTGGGACGCCACGACTGGTCATGAAAATCCATTGTGGCACTAATCCAAGCCACATCAAGACTTCTGCGATACTTTTTGCTTTATCTAGTTTCATGAAAGACCTCCAACAATTATCGAATATTTTGTTTCTGAATTTGTTTGGCAAGCGATCTTGGCGCAAGCGATAATAAGCAAATGCAAATTCCAAATAGGAACACCACCAAACCAATCACTTCAATAATACTATTGAATTGCGAGAACACTCCAATCATGAGTGCCAATATGATGGCAGAAAAACCAACCTTGCGAACAGCCTTTGCGGTTGTTTGGTAATAGTCTTCAATCGTTTCAGGAGTGGCCGATGTATGTTGCAACTCCTCAATTGCTAGACGCGTTTTTCTCCAATAATTCATCCCCATCCAGAAGATTCCGCCGATGGTCATCGCTGAAAATAGCAATAAAATAGCTCCACCGATTTCGTCCATATTTTCAATAGAATGTACAGATGAATCCATCTCTTCAAACGTCACGAGTGTAATCGCCCCACAAATAAATGAGATAAGAGTAAACCACCCTGCTTTATTTGACACTTTTTGTTCCATACGAACCTCCTATGTTAGATTCAGTATAAACAAAAATGAGCCAAGGCAATAGCCTCGGCTCATTTATTTTAACAATTCTTTATTAATCTAAAATAGTAAATTTCTCGATAAACAACGGACTCACTGAACGGTTTTCGTGAATACGACGAATCGCTTCAGCCATTAATTGGTCAACGCTGATTTGAACAATCTTGCCACCTGTTTTTTCTTCAGGAACTTCGATTGAGTCTGTTACAACTACTTCTTTAATCACTGAGTCGTTAATACGGTCTAATGCTGGACCAGATAATACAGCGTGCGTACAGCAAGCGTATACTTCTAGCGCACCTGCATCTTTAATCGCTTGTGCAGCAAGAGTGATTGTTCCAGCTGTATCAATCATATCGTCGATTAATACGGCAACTTTTCCTTTTACTTCACCGATGATGTTCATGACTTCTGCCACGTTTGCTTTTGGACGACGTTTATCAACAATCGCGATAGGCGCGTGTAAGAACTCAGCCATTTTACGAGCACGAGTTACCCCACCGTGGTCAGGAGATACAACAACGATATCTTTATCTTTGAAGTTGTTTTCTAAGAAGTGGTTCGCAAGAAGTGGAGCTCCTAATAAGTGATCCACTGGAATGTCGAAGAACCCTTGAATTTGGGCAGCGTGTAAATCGAGTGTTAACACACGGTCTGCACCTGCTTGAGTAATCATGTTTGCAACTAATTTTGCTGTGATTGGTTCACGAGATTGTGCTTTACGGTCTTGACGAGCGTATCCATAGTAAGGAATAACAATGTTAATTGTTTTTGCACTCGCACGGCGTAATGCGTCCACCATGATTAATAACTCCATTAAGTTATCATTTACTGGATAAGAAGTTGATTGAACGATATACACATGGCAACCACGTACACTTTCATCGATATTGATTTTAATCTCACCATCGCTGAACTGAGTGACAGATACTTGACCAAGTTCTAAACCAATTTCCTCTGCAATCTTTGCCGCTAAAGGACGATTTGAGCTTAAAGCGAATATTTTTAAATTAGGATCGGAATAATGTTCCACAATGATAACCCCCGAAGTTTATTTTATAGTACTATCATACCGTGTTTTGTTTAAATTTTGAATATTTTTGCTAAAAATTTTTGGAAAAAATTTTAGTCTTTTTGAGCAGATGGTAATTTTGAAGCGTAATTTTCTTTATTTACTTGACGGCTACGCGCAATCGCAAGCGCTCCTGCTGGTACATCTTCGGTAATGGTTGACCCAGCAGCGATAAATACATCATCGCCAACTGTAACTGGCGCAACGATGTTCGCATTACATCCGATAAATACATGGCTACCGATTGTCGCACGGTGTTTATTTTTACCATCGTAGTTTACAAACACAGTTCCGCAACCAACGTTAATATCTTCGCCAAGGTCGGCATCCCCGATGTATGTTAAGTGACCTACTTTAGTATCGGCACCAAGCGTTGAGTTTTTCACTTCTACAAAGTTCCCCACATGAACGCGTTCGCCTAATACAGTATTTGGACGTAAGTGTGCAAATGGACCTGCATTGCTATCTAGTTTCATATGAGATTCTTCAATGTTCGCTGCTACAAGACGAACGCCGTCTTCTAACACGCTATCACGAACCACACTGTGTGCCCCGATGAAGCAGTTTGAACCGATGACTGTGTTACCTTTTAACATAACACCTGGTTCAATCACAGTGTCCGCACCGATTTGAACAGTCGATTCGATATAAGTTGCTTCTGGGTCGATTAAAGTAACCCCGTTACGCATATGTTCTTCGTTGATACGAAGGCGCATGTATTTCTCTGCTTTTGAAAGAGCTACGCGGTCGTTTACACCCATACCTTCGTCGAAATCTTTCATTGGATAAGCAGAAACCACTTCTCCACGTTTCTTCAAGATTTCTAATACGTCTGGTAAGTAGTACTCGCCTTGAGCGTTGTCGTTACCAACTTCGTGTAAAGCGCTGAAAAGAGCTACGTTATCGAAGCAGTAAGTACCTGTGTTGATTTCTTTGACTTGTTGTTCTTCAGGAGTTGCGTCTTTTTGTTCCACGTTTTTTAGAACAGAACCGTCAGCGTCACGAATCACACGACCGTAGCCTGTTGGATCTTCGGCAATTGCTGTAAGGATTGTTGCTTTCGCGCCTGTGCGTTCATGCTCTTCCATTAATGCTGAAAGAGTTTCGCTTGTTAACAATGGAGTATCTCCACAGATGACAATAGTTGTTCCTTCTTTTCCTTTTAGAAGAGATTCTGCTTGTAATACCGCATGTCCTGTTCCTAATTGCTCTGCTTGTACGGCATAAGAAACACGATCTCCAAGATGATTTTGTACCATTTCAGCACCATGTCCAACGATCGCTACAATTTCAGTAGCTCCAGTTTTTTCAACTTGGTCGACAACATGCTCTACCATTGGTTTCCCGCAAACTGGATGCATCACTTTGTAAAGGGCAGATTTCATACGAGTCCCTTTACCGGCTGCTAAAATAATTCCGAATTTTTGTTTCATAATAAGCTCCTTGCTCTTTGAATTTCTACCCTCTAATAGTATAGTAGAATGTTGTTTTTTTCAAGAAAACTCTGAATACAAAGAATCTTTTCCCCATAAAAAAAGGGTCCCAGCACGCTAGCCGGGAACCCCAGTTATCCAATAATGGTTTGAAGAATTGGGATGACAATAACGAATAGCACTGTACTTAAAGTCACGATATTCGTTGAGAATTCGACATCTCCATCCCCTTGATTTGCTAAAATTGGCAATACCGCTAAGGCTGGTGTGGCAGACTGAATCATAAAGGTTTGATATTCTGCAGTTACCATACTAGGCGCCATTAATTTCAAAACTAGAAACATTAATATAGGAGAAACGATAAATCGCCCTATTAACGCTACAATACTATCCTTATCAAATCGAATCGTTTTGATTCCTGCTTTAGCTAACACGATTCCAATATATACGAGTGAAAGCGGGGTTGTTAACCCTCCGATATATCCCAATGTACTAGACACAAAACTTGGGAGTGGAATATTGACTACTAAAAATACTACAGAGACAATAAACCCAAGTAATGGAGCTGGAAGTAATCTCTTCCAATCAAAATGCGATTCTTGTTTTTTCTTTCCATCTTTACTATCACTTGTCATTAAAAAGACACCTAATGTCCAAGTGGAAATTGTATTCGTAATATAGTAAATCAAGAAATAAGCTAAGGCGTCATCCCCAAAAAGTGCGATATTTAGAGGCAACCCAATAAAAATCGTATTTGCATTCACGAATGTATTAATGACAGTCCCTCTTCGCCCTGGAGCCACTTTAAAGGCTTTGACACTTAAGAAGGCAACGATATATCCAAGCGCAAAAGCTATAAACGTATAGATGAGTCCTCCAGACAAGCTAATCAATTTTTCTAGTGTTAAATATTTTAACACGGAAACAAAAATCGATACGGGCATTGCTACATTCATAATAAGTTTAGATAAATCATTACCAAAATCATTATGGAACAAACCTTTTACTTGTAAGAAGTATCCAAGCACAATTAGTGCAATAATTGGAACAATGGACTCAAGAGATGTTAAAAATAACATCTACATCGCCTCCTAATATTTTGGTGTCCATCTAAATTCACGAACTGCTTTTTCCATATCTTGTTCAGCAGCTCGTGCTAAGCCTTGTTCCTGTGCTTTTTTAGCGACTGCCGTTGCCACTTTCAATGATACTTCATTGACGTATTTGAACGGTGGTAATACAGGTGCCCCTGGTTTTGTAATATCAACGATGCCATTTACAGCATGAGCTGCTGCCCCAATCATTTCATCGGTTAATAGACTCGCCTCAGAAGCCAACATTCCTAATCCAAGACCAGGATAAATTAACGCATTGTTTGCTTGACCAATGACGTAGTTTACTCCGTTGAACTCAACATCATCTGAAGGAATTCCTGTTGCAACAAATGCTTTTCCGTTAGACCATTCAATGATGTCTTTTGCTGATGCTTCGGCTAATTTTGTTGGGTTAGACAATGGGAAGATAACAGGACGTTCTGCATTTTCACACATCGCTGCTACAACTTCTTTTGTAAATGTATTCGGTTGAGTTGAAGTTCCCACTAAGATGGTTGGTTTTACAGTTTTCACTACTTCTAATAAATCTGTTAATTTATCTGCATTAGCAAAATCGCTACGTTTTTTCGCAAATGGACGTTGTTCAGGTGTTAAATCGTCCATATCATCGAATAACAATCCTTGTTTATCCACCATGAAGAAACGTTTATAGGCTTCTTCTTCGCTTAAACCGTCGACAACCATTTCACGAAGAACACGAGAAGCAATCCCTGCCCCTGCAGTACCACCACCGTAGCATAAGTACACTTGATCTGTTAGTTTTTCACCCGCAATATCCATTGAGGCAAACACCCCACCAAGCGTTACAATTCCTGTTCCTTGGATATCATCATTGAAAGTTGGGATTTGAGTTTTGTATTTGTTTAAAATATTGGCCGCGTTGCCACGTCCGAAGTCTTCCCAGTGTAAGTATAATTTAGGGAAAAGACGCTCTGCCGTTTCAACAAATTGGTCGATAAATGCATAGTAACGGTCCCCACGAACACGTTCATGACGGTTTCCTAAATAGTTAGGATCATCTAATAGACTTTGACGGTTTGTACCAGCATCAATCACTAAAGGCAAAACACTTGCTGGATCGATGCCAGCCGCGCCTGTGTACACCATTAATTTCCCTACAGAAATATCTACACCGTTTGTACCCCAGTCACCAATTCCCAGAATTCCTTCCGCATCGGTTACGACGATTAAACGAATCTCACGGTCCCCTGCAGCATTTTTCAAGGTTGCTTCGATATTTTCTGGGTGATTGATATCTAAGTAAGCCGCATATTGAGGATCCACAAAAAGTTCGCTGTAGTTTTCGATAGTGTCAGCAATCGTTGGATCATACACGATTGGGTTGAATTCTTCTAAATGTTGTGAGAATAAATAATAAAATAACGTACGATTTGTATTGAAAATTTCCATTAAGAAAAGGCGTTTTTCAAGGTC
Source organism: uncultured Streptococcus sp. (assembly GCA_902479935.1). Classification (GTDB taxonomy): domain Bacteria; phylum Bacillota; class Bacilli; order Lactobacillales; family Aerococcaceae; genus Granulicatella. Next base: position 57,141 of record CABSQV010000009.1, read on the forward strand.
ACTACCTTTTTGGTGCATATGCGCATATGTTTGCGCTGCTTGTTCTTCTAACGTTTGAACGTAAGGTGGTAATAATCCTACCAATCCTAATTCTTGACGTTCTTCTTGTGTAAATGCTGTCCCTTTATTTTTAAAAGGATCATTTAAAATTTGGTGTCCACGCATGGTGATTCCTCCTATAAAATAGTCATCTGCAAAATGGCGCTTAAATGCCATTGATGCTTTGTTTAAGAGCATAAAAAAAGCGGAGATAGAAAAGCTTATCACCAATAAACTCTTTCTCCCCATCCTGTGCTCCCTATTGACATTTTAACGATTCCCTTTTAGCATAGTCAAATAGAGGACGTGTTATAATTTTTTTAAATATGAGGAGTCTAACTTATGAAACTTCAACAACTCAAATACTTTAATGCTCTATGCCGTTTAAAATCTTTTTCAAAAGTAGCTTCAACTTTCAAAGTCAGTCAACCTACTGTCAGCTACGCCATTAAATCATTAGAAGAAGATCTCGGTGTGCAGCTTATCCTACGGAACCAATCTCATACAGATGTGTCTCTTACTAAAGAAGGCGAACTTTTTAGAAAGTATTCACTCAATGCCCTTCAACAATTGGACATGGGCATAACAGCTGTAAAGAACGCTCATGATGGACGTATTAAAATCGGTCTTACCGCCGCTCTTTCGCGTTTCTTCGATTTAACAAAACATATTTCATCGCTAGAAGAGATTTTCGGAACTGAAATCGGCTTATTAGAAGATGGCTCTAAAGAAATCACAAAGAAAATTATTTCGAACAAATTAGATATTGCTTTATTCGGAACGAGTAAAGAAGTCTTTAGCAGCCAACTTGATTTGAAAAAAATCGCAACTTTCCCGTTTAAATTAGCCGTTCCGAAAAAACATCCACTATCAAAAGAGTCTCATGTTCATCTCTCGCAATTAGAGCATGAAAAATTTATCCTCTTTAATGAACACTTCATTCATAATGAAGTGTTTTGGAAATTTATGAATTCATACGGAATCATTCCAAATATATTAGCTGAAGTTAGCGATATTCAAGGCTTCGAAAACTTTATCCAACAGAAAAACACTATCGGCCTTCTTGTCGATTTTTTAAAACTGGACGGTATTCAACTGATTGACCTGGACGAGCCAGAACCTGTCCAATTTTATTTATATTTAGCTAAACAAAAAAATGGAAAAGTTACAGATGAGGCATTTAATGAGATGGAGTTGTATATTAAAAATCAAATGTACGCTTTAAAAAATTAATTCTAATATGCTACTTATTCACTTTAAAAGACAATAGATGCGAAAAGGAACCTTTTATCGAGGTTCCTTTTTCATTATTTTTGTAAAAAATGTTGTAGTGACGGATAGGCTGCTCCGTTGAATAAACCCTTTATACGATGTCCCCTGCGTTAACCGTCACCAGTTCTATGAAAGATCTAGTAAAATGAAACGCACCTAAAAGTTAGACAAAAGATCTAACTTTCAGGGTGTTTAAATTATGAAATGAACTTATGAGGAGACAGTTTGAATCTAAATAGAACCTAATGAATATAACTTTCCTTTCGTACTTCCGCTAGAAGTCAGCAAACCAACTTTGACAAACAACGATAAGTAGCGTCGAACGGTTGCGGCACTGAGCCCAGTGAGTTCTTGTGCTTGCTGATTACCGATATTCCCATACTGTTCAAGATAGGCTTTTACTTGTTCAAAGACTTCTCGTTCTTTTGGTTTTAAGGATGGCAAAATGATATACTCCGAATTTTCTTCTTCGATACGGTCTTGTACTTTCACTTCTTCCAGCGTTTCTAAAATCACTTCAAGCATAAACTCGACAAAGACCGTTGCGTCATTTTCCTTGTTGCTAGTGGCGAGTGCATCATAGTACCCTTGCTGATGGGCATGAATGACCGACTCAATCGGGAGCCATTCGAACAACGGATTCCACCGGCTAAGGATGAGACTTTGCCATAAGCGGCCCATTCGACCATTCCCGTCTTCAAACGGATGGATCATCTCCAATTCAAAATGAACGAGACATGATTTTACTAAATCGAGCAAATCACTGTTCTTAGCCCAAGAAAACAACTCCTCCACAAGATTTGGAACAAATTGCGGACGGGCGCCTATGTGAACCACTCGCCCACTAGTATCATAAACACCGACATCACTTAATCGAAACTGACCTGGATGCTTTACAAGCTCTTGCATCAACAGTTCATGCGCTTTTAGGAAATCTTCTACACGATAGGGTTCCATTGAAAATACACGCTCGTATGCTTCATACGCATTTTGTACTTCATGAATATCCTTTGGCGGCCCCAAAACTCTTCGACCTTCGATTACATCCGTTACTTGTTCTAACGTCAGACTATTATTTTCAATCGCTAGTGAGGATTGAATCGAGCGGATTCGATTTTCCTTACGCAATAAAAGCGGACGTTTTTCAATCGAATATTTTGTCAGGAGCTCCGCAATATTGTGCACCAGTCTCAAGATTTTCTCTGTTATCTGAAAATTCGGTTGCATCTTTCACACCTCTCTTTTGTCCCATTGTAATGCCACTTCTTTATAGAATCAAGCGAAAAGTGAGCGGATTATAAGCGAAAAATAATCTCGTATCGAGGTTTTCTTTTCATTTATTTTTTAAAATGGAGTTTTTGCTATTGATTTATTGTATACACAGAACTATACTACTGTATATACAGTAAGCAAAGGGAGAGTTTTATTCTGATGAAAAATGTTCGTTTTATGACACTAACCGCATTATTAACCGCGATTGCCATCTTCATTCCTATCGCGATGCCACTAAAATTGGTGATTCCACCTGCTTCATATACACTCGGAAGCCACGTTGCAATCTTTATCGCGATGTTTATCAATCCGTGGATGGCCATCTTCGTCGTTCTGGGGTCATCGTATGGATTCTTTATTTCCGGGGCGTACCCACTCGTCATCGTATTCCGCGCGCTTTCGCATATTCTCTTTGCGACACTCGGAGCCTTTTTCCTACAGAAATATCCCAAGACGCTAGAAAACCGCAAAGCGTCATGGATTTTCAACTTCGTATTGGCGCTCATTCACGCAGTCGGCGAAGTACTAGCCTGCGTCCTCTTCTACTCCGTTTCAGGAACGGATCTTCAAAGCATGTTTTACGTCCTCTTTGTCCTAGTCGGATTTGGTACAGTGATTCACAGTATGGTAGACTATGAATTAGCACTAGCAGTGTATAAAGTTTTACAAAAAAGACGTTAAAAGAGGGAAACTATGCCAAAAGAACGAAAAGCCGAATTACTTAAACTGCTAAAAAACGCGCCAAAGCCACTCAACGGCCAAAGCTTAGCGGAACATTTCCACGTAACACGACAAATTATTGTGCAAGACATCGCGCTCCTTCGCGCTGATGGGGCCACGATTCTATCGACCAACCGCGGATATGTCTACAAGGAGCAAGAGAGTTCGCCGTACGTTCATCGCCTCTTCAAGGTTAAACACGATACTAAAGCTATCGAAAGTGAACTTCTAGCCATAGTCGATAATGGAGGTCGCGTCCAAAATATTCAAATCGACCATCCAGTCTACGGTGAAATCCAAACGCTTGTAAAACTCACGTGTCGCCGTGACGTTCAGCACTTCTTGGAGCAAATCCACCAATCGGACTTCCGCCCACTGTCGTCTTTAACGGACGGTGTGCATTATCATCTGGTTGAGGCCGAAAACCAACAAGACCTCGACTATATCGAAGACGCCCTCGACAAATTAGGGTATTTAGTGAAAGAAGATTAAAAGAAAGGAGCACCACACGATTGTGTGGTGCTCCTTTTACTTATGGTCTATAGCGTTCTTTAGAACTATGCCGTTTCCCTAAGCGTTTCGCCTGAGCTTCTGTCATTTCTACAACATTCTGTTTGTTTGTGTTTGCTGGCATATTTTCCTTATAGTACCAGTAAATATCTGACTTTCCTTTTGTAGCTACATAGACTGTAATATTCTCTTCCTGATTTACCGTCGTTTCGGTGACAGCTTCCGTTTGAACTACAGTAGTTTCTACTTTCTTCGCAAATAGCGGTTTCGCATTACCAGTCGCATAGTCGATTTTTGCATTTGGTGAAGTATTCTCTAAAATCACATGAGTTACTCCATCTTTATCAATATTCTCTTGTTTTGTTCCAAAAGAAATCTTCATCAAAGTTCCATCGCTCTTTATTCCAGCATACTGCAACTCAACTTTTCGAGGAATCAGTTCATCCCCTTCGTAAATTGGTGTTACTTTATAATCCAACCAATCATTCGGATGAGCATTAATCCAATCTGCAAGATTGTTCTCATAGAAAAGCATCGCGGTTTGGTTTGCAGAATCCTTATCGGACAAACTACCTGTATTTAACAGGGCAGTCATCGGGGTTAAATTACGCAACTCATTATCAAGACCGCTAAATTGATACCCTACTAAATGCCCGCGATTCATCAACCACGCTTCTTTTCCACTTCCTGAATCATCAATCGGCATCTTGTAGTTATGCCAACCAACCGGATCCACGCTGATTTTCGGTTCTCTTTTTGCTTTCGGTTTATCTTTGATATTCAGTTGAATATGAGCTGATGTCGAACGCTCTAATTTATCAAGGTCTCCCAAAACCAATTGCTTTTCCTTCTTAAACGGTAACAACGAATCTGGCAACTTAGCAGGTGCCACTGTCGTCGTTTCAACCGTTGTAACCTTTGCTACTGCCTCAGTTGTTGCCTTTGACTCTTCTTTATGTCCCCCACACGCTGCCAAAGAAACGCAAGCGACTACTAATAAACCCAATTTCCAATTCGATTGAATCTTCACCCTAATTCCCCCTAATACACTTTGTTAAAAAACACACTAACTAGATTTAGTATAGTCCTCCTACATCCTGAATACAATAGAGTTTTTATTTAATTTTCGTCCTTTCGGGTGAAAAAACCGTATAGGATGTTTGGCTAATAGAAAAAGACCTGACATTTTTGTCAGATCTTCTAAGCCATCCCTAATTCACGCCTATGATTTTCTATACTAGGAGCATTGAACTAGATTCTTCGATATTGAACGTTGTATGTTGAAGGATATTTCTCACATCTCTCAATTCATGAGATACCCTCAATATCAGAATTCTCTTTTGTCTTTTCATGATGAGGTAAAAAATAACATACCTTCCAATCAGAACTCTTCGAATCATATCTGTCGGAACAAATTTGTTATCTAATACTTCTCCGCTCTCAGGGAATGTACAAATCTGATTGAACCCTTTCATCAACGCATCCATAAAAAGAGTCGCAGATTTCGGAGTCATTAATTCCTTGGAAAGATAATAGAGAATTCCTTCAATATCATTATTCGCTTTTTCGGTCAGTTCAAACTCATATTCCATACTTCTCCCTCAATTTTAGAAGCGCCTCTTTCCCATCTAGCATGCGACCTTCTTCAACATCTTCAAGTGCTTCAATCAGTAAGCGAGCTTCTTCCATTTTTTGAATCGTGCTTTCATAATATTCGATATCCATCACGACTAGTCTCCCATAACCATTTTTTGTCACAAAAATGGGTCCTTGTTCTTCTTTGCATTGTCTTTCTACTTCTACTGTGTTTTTTAAATCTCTCATCGGAATAATTTTCATATCCATTCCTCCTTTTATTTTGTGACTTAATTGTACCATAATTTAGTCACAATTTCATTTATCCTCCTCTCATAATTTAATTACGTTTTTTTCTCAACGAGGTTTTTACAAAAAAGAAAGACCTGACATTTCTGCCAGGTCTATGAAGTTTTGTTATATTTTTATCGGACGGATTTATTGAGAAAAATGCTTATCTCCGTATAATTTATTCTTTACTTGAAAACCACTCATTTGCCCACTCCAAGACAGGTAATTCTCGGTTCGCCAAGAGTACACCCCACGGTTTCGCTGCGCATCGTTTGTACTCTTCGAAAGCTTCTTCGTAAGTGAGTTTTAAGGTAGACAACTCGAATTCCTCTAGTTCTTTTGGAGTCATCTCTGTTTTCCCGAAACTCGTCACAAGGCAGAGGAAATAGTGGTTCACATTATGACGGTGAATCTGATTGTAGTAATCGCTTACCGTGCCAATCTTACACAGCACCTTCACGTTAGCGCCAAGTTCTTCCTTCAGCTCCCGATGAATCGCCTCTTCAGGAGTTTCTCCTGCCTCCACGCCGCCTCCAGCTGTTTCGATAAAGGCTCCATGGCCGAAAATATCGTCTCTAACTACACGAACAAAGTAGAAAAATCCTTCCTCGTCCACAACGATGGCTCGTGCAATGTGTCGATCATGCGTAATCTTCGTCTTCTCCCACTGCGTATCTTCTAATGTTAATGCTAATTCCTTCACTGCCAAACTCTCTTTCTACAGTATTTCTCTACATAAATATCATTAATAACACAAATAGTACAAGTACTCCAACACCTAAGGTTAACGCAATCTTGCCAACACGAATCGCATCTGCATCCGTTTGACTCCCTACCTTCTTACGAGCTTCAAAATCATTGATAAGCCCAAATTTCTTTTTGAATACTATAAGATATCCAAAAACTAAAAATGTAATCCCTAATGCGAATAGGATTAATTTTAGAATTAGCATATTTATCACCTCAAAACTACTGCCATTAAGGTTTGATTTTCGACAATAGTTCTTTAATACTCTTTTCAATCTCTGAAACATCAACAAAGAAGATATGGATTTTTGTATCCTCATCTCTAAATTCAATGATTCTATCCTCTAACTCATTCACTCTTGGATATAACACCCAAACTTCATTTGCTTTATATTTTTTCGAATATGCATACATTTGATACATATCCCCCTGAGATATACCATAGTTTTCTTGTGGAGAATCATATAATCGTTTCCACTTGGTATCCATAATAATAGTATTTCCTTCTTTATCCTTAACAACAATATCCGGTCTTAACGAAAATATATTGCGATTTTCTTCTTTCAATAAATATCTACCGGTATCTTGAGTAGATACTAAATATTCATCTCTTTCGAAAATATCTACTATATGCATCGATACAAATGATTCGAATATTTTTTCCATCGGGAATAGTAAAGCACGTGCCTTAGTATCTCCAGAAAAGGTCGAAAAACTCTTATTCATCAAGAATACTTTGCTCCAAGCCAGAATTTCTTCATAATCCTTTGTAGTTCGGTCAATCTGAACTTTGTCAAAATCACTTGCATAATTCCAAGAGGGATCAACCAACTCAAAATAAATTAATTGTTGTCGAATGGATTTTTGGTTATTAGAACTCGTACTGATTTTCTGTAATTTTAACAACGTAGATTTAATCAATCGATTCTCTGGTCTATTTAAATTAAATTCATCATATGCCAGACTAAATCTTTCTGCATGCCCGATATTTTCTTTGAGGTGTCGATTAACCAATAACTTTCCCTTAAAGACGTTCAACGTATCTTCTTGAGAAATATATGCAGATTTCAATCCTTTGCGAGTAAGTAACGATAATTGATACAGATACATATTAATAAAAATCTCATATAGATTAACACTCTCTGTTCTTAAATTTGCAGAACTAAACACTTTTCCTGGGAAATCTTTCATAGACCTTAACATATCTATAAATACTTCTTCTGTAGTTTTCCCTGTATCGTTCGCACCAAAATCTACTTTTGGAAGAATCTGAATCTGATATCCACTTTCTAGCTGTATGAGACCTACATAGTTCTTTGCTTGAATGACATTTCCTAGTCCTTTGACGGTCCTAGTTCTAAGAAAATCTAGAGGATTTCCTTCATCATCTGTATTATCTTGATTTCTAACAAAATCGTCTAGCTCTTTAAAATGACTTTCTTTTAAGTAACGAACATTATCTTCTGTTTCGGCATAACTTTCATTCGATGTGATAAATTCGAACTCTTTCATTGATAGTAATTTATCATTCATACAATCACCCGATTAGTCCTCTTGTTGAGGCAAAAGAATTCCTTGATAACTTTCAATCTTACCTAATGCATCTTCGTTCAATGAATACACAGCTGTACTTTCTAATCTAATAGACTCTCCAAACAATTCTTTTGGTGTAATGTTTATTTTCTTAACAAATTGGAATTGCTCATCTTTTTTATGATTATCTCCTAGGACAAGACGAATTTTTTCGTAATCATCATAGAAATACTCTTGCAAGAGAGGAATGATGGAATTTCTAAAGATAGCTGCTATTCGCTCAATTGAGTTTAAATTGTCATTTTTTAGAGAGGTGAAAAAGGCATGCCCAATTGTATGCTCTCTATCAAATAGAAACTCAATTCTTCGATTAATAATATCTAAGATATTACCGATATTAACTTCTTTCCCGTTTTGACGAATTACAACATCTTCAATGGTTCTGCAATCTGGCATCATCTCTATGAAGTTGAATCTTCTACGCAACGCTGTATCCATCAATGCAATGGATCTATCTGCAGTATTCATTGTTCCTAGAATATAAACATTTTTTGGAACTCCAAACGCTTGCTTAGAATAAGGTAAGAAAGCAGTCAATCCCTCTGCTTCTTCTTTTTTTTTTGTCTCTTCAATCAAAGTGATTAACTCGCCAAATATTTTAGAAATATTTCCTCGATTAATTTCATCAATAATAAAAACATAAAGTTTATCATCAACGAGAGAGGCGTCGTCACAGAATTTCTTAAATACTCCAGGGACAATTTCATATTCTATTGATTTCTTTTCTTCCTCTCCTGCCATTACAGGTCTAATCCCCTCAATGAACTCCTCATAACCATACGATTGGTGAAAGGTTGTAAAAGCAATTCTTCCCTCTTTTTTTAATGTATTGAATCTTTCTAGCACTTCTCCGTAAGGTTTTTCTTCCAATTTTGCAATAGTAGTACCGTCACAGATTGCAACTGAATAATAGGCAGTATAGTACGTTTTCCCCGTTCCTGGAGGGCCATATAAAATAGAGTTTTTCGCGAAAGCATTTCCTGATTGATGCAAATCATATGTCGTTACTGGTTCTTCATTAATCATTAAACTACCCTCTTTTTCTTTAATTCTGTTTTCTCTAACTTCTAAAATATGTTCATAGTAAGGTGTTAGTTCGGCAATAGCTTGTACAGTTTGCATTAAAATGTCTGGGGTGTTCTGTTCTTCATACATTCCGATTATTTCCTTAACAATCTGAACTTTTTCTAATTGATCAAGTTCCTTACGCACTTCACCAGCGTCATTTCCAATTTTTTTGAACAACTTTCTTTCTTTCGGTTTTACACTCGCTTGGTAATACAAGTTGTCAGTTTTTTTGATAGGAAGATCAAGAATACTATTGTGAATTTTATAAACTTCTTTTTCAGAAAAAACAGAATCCTTTTTACACTGAGAATCCTTTGCTTCTACTCTGACAGATAGGGTTACCCCCTTTTTCTTGTTATATTCTGGATATGCATTCATTGAAATAGAAATACTATGTGCTAAGTCTTCGTATCCTTCTTTTTTATACTCTATCCAAAAATACTTCATAAGATTCCCAGAATTTTGCCAACTATTTGATTTTTTCATTTTAAAACCAGGTAGTAATTTCTCAATAAATTTCCCATATCTATTAAATGCACTGTAAGCAGCTTGACCAACTTTTTTTATTTCTTCCATTTCAGCTTTTTGATTTTCTGCTTTTTCAGGATCACTGTATCTTCTTCTACAATAATTTTTCAAAAAATTATATAAAGCATCAAAATCAATTCGAGAGTTTGGAATTAATTTTACTTGTTTATAAACCTTCTCTAGGTCATTTATATATTCCTCTTTGATTTCTATGCCTGAAGATTGTGGTCTCCATGTTTGCTTCGAAAACACGCTTTCTAGTAAATCAAGCGGTATATAATTATTTTCAATTTCATCCATTAGCCAATCAAATTTAACGTCAATATGATTCGTTGTCAGTCCTTCTTGGGCTTTCTCAGCATTGTAATGAGGTGCGTCGTATGAAGATTTTTCAACATGTCCGTGAGCAACGATTCCCACCTTGTTTTTTAATAAGAATACTTGGTCCCCTACCTTTGGCTGCTTACTACTACTCGTCCACGGTTCAATGACTGTCTTACCTTCTTTTACAACTTTCACCTTATCTTTATAATCTGACCAGTTCCAATTATCTGGATTCCAAGTTAATAAATATGCCTTTTTCATCCTTAAATTCCTCCCACTAATATCTAAAAGCCGGTGATAACGGTTTCTTTTAATTATAATCCATCTTATTACTGATGTGAATAGGAAAAAATGTGAGTCCCCTGTGTTTTCCTCTGCTAATTTTTTATAATTTGAAAGTATCTTTAAAATAAGAATTAAAATTGGTAAAATAAAGACGTAAGACTCACTTCAAGGAGAGTAATCATTATGAAAAACAAAATTTTATTAGGTTCTGTGACACTCCTGTCTGCGTTAGTGCTAGCGGCTTGCGGGAACGGGGAAAAGAAAGCACCTGAAACAACTGCGGCGCCAACAACAACTACCATCGCTTCTTCTGAGACAAAAGAAGTATCTCTTGCAGATACTCAACGTGTAGGACGTGAAGATGTTGGTTATTTCAACGTTCCTAAAGATTGGGTAGCATACAAAGACCCAAACGGTGGCCCTCAATTCCAATATGCTTCAAAAGATCCATACAACATGATTACGATTAACGGATATGGCAAAGACCAATTACACGTGAATGCTGGAGAAACTTTTGGGGCAGAGTTACTAGCTAACCGTTTGTATGAAGGCTGGCAGTACAATCCTAAAGTCGAAAAAACACAAAAGGAAAAGACAAAATTTGCTGGCGAGGATGCTTTCCTTATTAAGATTCAATTGAAAGATGGCAAATACTTGTCCCAATGGGTTTTCCAAAGAGGCGAAAAAGTATATGACGTTTTACTGGAAGGAACAGAGGATATCGTTGCAACATTAAAACCTATTCTTGAACAATCTTGGGGCATAAATTCAAAAACTCCAGGACAATAATCAAAACATCTGAACTAAACCAAGGAGAACAATCATGATGAAAAACAAAATTTTATTAGGTTCTGTAACGCTTCTAACTGCGTTAATAGTAGCGGCTTGCGGAAACGGAGAAAAGAAAGCGCCTGAAACAACGGCAGCTCCAACAACAGAGGTAACCACTGCTACACCAACGACAACTGCTCCAACAACAACTGCTAGCGCTTCTTCTGATGCAAAAGAAGTCTCACTTGGAGATACTCAACGTATCGGACGTGAAGATGTGGGCTATATCAATGTTCCTAAAGATTGGATAGTATACAGCAGCTCAAAATATCCTGATTTATTCCGTTATTCTTCACCAGATAAATACCATATTTTATTACTCAAAAGTTTTAGTAAAGAGCAATTTAAACTTAACGATGGGGAACCCTGGGGAGCAAAAGCAGTTGCGAACCGTATGTATGTTAAATGGAAAGATGACAAACAACAGACTAGTTTAGATGCTGTAAAGACAAATTTTGCTGGAGAAGAAGCTTTCTTATTAAAAGTAACATTTACAGACGGAAAAACTCTATACGATTGGTTCTTCCTAAAAGGAGATCTCGTTTATCGAGTTGCAATCGAAGGGTCAGAAGAAACAATCAACTCATTAAGACCTATTTTACAAAATACATGGAGCTTAGATCCAAAATCTCCTAGACAATACTAAAAGAGACTGATTCGCACATTTTCACAGTTCGAGAAAAATTGGCTCTCTATTTAAATTTAATCTAAAGAATGTTAAAATAACCTTGTGACAACAACTTTTAAGGAGAACAATCATAATGAAAAACAAAATTTTATTAGGTTCTGTAACGCTTCTGTCTGCTTTAATGGTAGCGGCTTGCGGAAACGGAGAAAAGAAAGCAACGGAAACAACGGCAGCTCCAACTACAGAAGTAACGACAGCTGCATCAACTACAACAGCTCCAACAACTACTGCTGGCGCTTCTTCTGAAGCAAAAGAAGTTTCACTTGCAGATACTCAACGTATCGGACGTGAAGATACTGGTTATGTCAACGTTCCTAAAGACTGGGTAGAATTCAAATCTGCCAATGGTGGCCCTCAGTATCAATATGCTGCATTAGACGGATACAATATTGTGACATTAAACGTCTTCACTAAGGACAAATACCAACCTGGCGAAGGTGAAACATGGGGCGCAGAAATGGTTGCGAACCGTTTATATGGTACGTACCAAAAAAATCCTAGCATCGAAAAAATCCAAGGCGCTAAAACAAAAGTTTCCGGAATGGATGCTTTTCTAGTTCAAATTCTTACAAAAGATGGTAAATATTTCTTCATCTGGGTCTTCCAAAAAGACGACAAAGTATATTCAACAAGCTTTGAAGGAGACAAAAACACTCTTCAAAAAATGTTTGATTTGATTGAACAAACATGGGGCTTAGATCCAAAAACTCCTGGAAAATAATCAATCGTTAATTACTGAGACTAATCACCATGGTTAGTCTCTTTTTTATACTCTTTTTGGTATTATTTAAATTCCATCTCATTAATGGTAAAATAGACCTATAACAACTCTAAGGAGAACAATCATTATGAAAAACAAAATTTTATTAGGCTCTGTAACGCTCCTGTCTGCTTTAATGGTAGCGGCTTGCGGAAACGGAGAAAAGAAAGCAACGGAAACAACGGCAGCTCCAACAACAGAAGTAACTACTGCTGCACCAACTACAACAGCACCGACAACTACTGCGGGCGCTTCTTCTGAAAAAAAAGAAGTTTCACTTGCAGATACTAAACGTATCGGACGTGAAGATACTGGTTATGTGAATGTTCCTAAAGACTGGGTAGAGTTCAAAGAAATCCAAGGAAACAATCCACAACAGTATCAATACACAGCAGATGGATACAATGTTGTGACATTAACTGGCTACTCTAAAGACCAAGTAAAACTTGGGAATGGTGAGACATGGGGCGCAGAGTTAGTGGCGAACCGTTTATATACTACATACAAAAATAATTCTGAAATTGCTAAAATCCAAGGCGCAAAATCAAAAGTGGTTGGAATGGATGCTTTTGTCATCCAATCTCTCTCAAAAGATGGAAAATATTTCTTCACATGGATCTTCCAAAAAGACGATAAAGTATATACAGCAGCCTTTGACGGAGACAAAAGCACTCTTCAAAAAATGATTGACTTGATTGAACAATCATGGGGCTTAGATCCAAAAACTCCTGGCAAATAATCAATAATTAAACAACGGAGGCTAATCACTATGATTAGTCTCTTTTTTATACACTATCGTCCCCCTTTTTCAGCAAAAATAACCTAGTTGCATTTTAATTTATAAGTGATATAATACAAATATAATAAAACCTATTAAGGAGAACAATCATGATGAAAAACAAAATTTTATTAAGCTCTGTAACGCTTTTATCTGCTTTAATGGTAGCGGCTTGCGGAAATGGAGAAAAGAAAACAGCGGAACCTGCTGCTGCACCAACGACTGAAGTCGCTAAAGAAACTACAGCTGCTCCAACAACTACTGCTCCAACGACTACTGCTAAAACAACAACTCCTGGGACTTCTTCAGAGACAAAAAAAGTATCACTTGAAGACACTCAACGTGTTGGGAAAGATAATATTGGCTATGTCAACGTCCCTAAAGACTGGGTAGTATTCAAAGCCTCAAACAACCCTGATAACTTCTATTATTCGTCACCAGATCAATATAATATTATGTATCTAGAGTCTTATTCTAAAGATAAAGTTAAACTTAATGATGGTGAAACGTTTGGCGCAGAGTTAATTGCAAATCGTTTGCTCAATGGCGTGAAAAATGATAAAGAACAAACTAGTGTTCAAGGCGTGAAAGCTGATTTTGCGGGAGAAAAAGCTTACTTAATAAAAGCAACATTCTCCGATGGTAAAACTATGTTCGAATGGATTCTCCAAAAAGGGGATATCGTTTACGTAGTCTCAATCGAAGGTACAGAAGACATGGTTAAATCGTTAAGACCAGTTTTTGAACAATCTTGGGGCTTAAATGCAAAAACTCCTGGACAATAATATAAAAACCAGGTATTAACCTAATCAAGGAGAAAAACAATATGAAAAACAAAATTTTATTAGGCTCTGTAACGCTTCTATCTGCATTAATGGTAGCGGCTTGCGGAAACGGAGAAAAGAAAACAGCGGAAACTGCTGCAGCACCAACTACTGAAGTCGCTAAAGAAACTACGGCTGCACCAACTACAGCAGCTCAAACGACAACTGCTAAAACTACAACTCCTGGGTCTTCTTCTGGGGCAAAAGAAATATCCCTTGCAGATACTCAACGTATCGGAAATGAAAAACTTGGTTATATCAATATCCCTAAAGATTGGGTCGTATACACAGTTCAAAATAGCACAGCGTTCCAATATTCATCACCAGACAAATACAATGTGATATTACTGGACTCATACAGTAAAGATTCTGTTGAACTTGGTCCAAACGAAACCTTTGACGCACAGTTAATTGCGAACCGTTTATATAACTTCTGGGAAAAAGACAAAAATCAAACTAGTATAGAAGGTGTAAAAGCTAAACCTAAATTTGCCGGCGAGGACGCTTTCTTAATAAAAGTAACATTTTCAGATGGGAAAACTGTATACGAATGGGTATTCAAAAAAGGCGAGAAAGTATACACAGTCGCAATCAAAGGTTCAGAAGATATGATTAAAGCCCTAAGACCTATTTTCGAGCAATCATTTGGCTTAGATCCAAACACTCCAGGAAAATAATGACTAACATACTAAAAGAGACTGATTTTCGTGATATGTACCCAGAATCCTGGACACATTAATAATTAAGCTGAACGCATGGATGTTTCCCTGTATTGAACAGGGGACATCCATTTTGTTTTTTCTTGAATTCTTTTGTTATTGTAATAATCTATATAAT
>CABSQV010000010.1:0-58888 GCA_902479935.1 uncultured Streptococcus sp.
TTGGTTCGTCTTCTTTGTTCAGTTTTCAAAGGTCAATCGTTGTTTTGCAACAACTCCTATATATTAGCATAATATAGGCTCTGCGTCAAACGATTACGTCTGCTGTTTTCAAAACTTTTTTGAAAATGTTTTAAAAGCGAACGTTCGCTTCACAGTGATATTAATTTATCATAACTGATAGGCAATTTCAACTAAAATGACGCTATTTTTACTAAGAATTTTTTATGAAAAAACTTCAAATTAAATGTTTACAGAAATGCTTTTTCAAACATAAAAGAAGACCTCGGCAAACTCACCAAAGTCTTCTTTTTGAATTTGTTTACTATATTATAGTAGAAACTAGTTTTCGAAATCCTCGAGCCACTCTTTTTTGATGTTCTTTTCAAGGTTTTGTTGACGTTTATCTTCTTCCATTTTCGGCATCATAATAAACGCATCTCCAAAACTATCTAAATCATATTCATCATTGACTAGTTCCTCTTTCAATGTTTCAGGAACTTCGAGTTTTTCTTTTATAAGGAAATCTTCCTTTTTGAGACGAATAGACATATCTATTCTCCTTTCGCCAAACGGTCTTGAAATACTTTTATCTTTTCTAATAATACAGTATTTTTATTCAGTCTGGCAAATGCGGCAGCGTCTCTAATCAATTCTTTAACTTCTTCTTGGCCAAATTCATTTACATATGCATTTTCAGCTTGTAAATATTTAATACGAGCCAAATAGTAAGTAACATGATTTTCCCCACAAATCGTTACCCCTCGGCGTAATAACACATCACTTGTATCATATTCCTTAATCGTCGCATAAAATGTTGCTGCGTAATATAGGACTGTTAGGACACGACAAACATCTTCTACAGATTCGATGGTATAGGAATCAATTTGGTGAATAGCTTTTTCAAAGAAGTATTCTGCCTTATCATAATCGGCTTGATTCATATAAATAAGTCCAATTCCGGTATATGCTAAAAAGATATACTTATTATCTACGTCTGAATGATCCGCTAATAATTGATTAAAATAGAAGAAACTATCTGCATCATCTTTGTTCATTAAGGTTTGTGTGAAACCTTTTAAGTATAAATATCGCCACTCTTGTTGCGTTGTTAAGTGTGCGACATTAATACTCTTGATGAGCTCTTCTGCTTCTTCGTATTCCATACCCACAATATTGAATTCGATTTTATCAAGTTTTTTATTTAACACTGAGTCTTTAATCGCTACAGATGGAAATAACTCCCCTACGTCCATTTGCAACTTTTTGCAAAGCAAGGTCAATATTTTCATTGAAGGAATTTGACCGTGATTCTCGAATCGACTCAATGTAGCTTGTGTACAAATACCCTCACTCAATTCAATTTGAGATAAACCTAATTCTTTTCTTCGATTTACAAAAATTTGAATATCCATAAATATCTCCTTTCTTTTAATTAATATATGTCCCCTATATCAAATTTATTATACCTTTATTTATCGATATATCCAAAGAAAAAACTTCATTTTGGTAGACTTTTGTGGGATTTTTTCTCTTTTTCTGAATGAAAATGACGATTATATATTATTTTATATAAGTGTATTTATAATTTTGAAAATTATTTTCATTGCAAAAAATTTCATAAAAATGCTTGATATAATAATCATTCTAAGCGTTATTCTTTAAAAGTCGATTTTGAAAGCACAAAAAAAGCTTATGACCGAAACGGTCATAAGCTGTCATTTTTCTATTCTGCGATTTCAACTACGAGGTAACGATGTGGTTCTTTACCTTCTGAGTGAGTTGAGATGCGTTTATTTTTACTTAACGCAGCGTGAATTTGTTTTCTTTCATACGCTGGAAGTGGTTCTAAGTAAACAGGTTGTTTTGTTTTTAATACTTTACGAGCTGTTCTTTCCGCAATTTGTTGTAATGTTTCACTACGACGTTGACGGTAATCACCAACATCCACTTGAACTGAAATACGTCCTTTAATGAAACGGTGTACTGATACTTGCGCAAGTACTTGTAAAGCATTCAAGATTTTACCGTGTTTTCCGATTAAAAGACCTTGTTTGTCTGTGTCGAATACGAAAGTCATGCGGTCACGACGTGCTTCAACTGTTACTGTTGCTTCAGCGCCGTATGTTTTAGCGATGCCTTCTAAGTATTCTTTTGTCACACGAGCAGCTTCTTCTAATTGGTCTACAGTTTCTTCGTAATCTGCGTCTCCTTCTTCTTCTTCTTCTTCGAAATCATCGTCTTCGAAATCTTCTTCAGGAACTTCCACAGTTTCTACTGTTTCGACAGTTGTTTCTTCCACTGCTTCAACAACAGGTTCCACAACTTCTTCTACTGCTTCTTCGCTAACCATTGTAGCGACTGGTGTTAATTCCACTTCAGCATTTTTTTGACCGAAGCCAAACAATCCTTTTTTACCTTCAGAAATGACTTCCACAAACACTTGATCTTGCGGTAATCCTAACTGACGTAATCCTTTTTGGATTGCTTTTTCTACTGAAACGTCACTTACTTTAATTGTATTTGTCATCGTAAACTCTCCTACTCTATAAAAATCATTGTTATTATCTCATGATTGAGACATTTCAACAAGAGCTCTATAAGAATTATTTTCCGTGTCTTCTTTTCGCTTTTTCGAGCGCTCTTGCACGGCGTTTTTTCTCTGCGGCAATCGCTTTTTGCTCTTCTTGGAATTTAAATGGATTATTTAATAGTAATGTTTGGCCTACCATAAATACGTTTCCGACTACCCAGTAGAGTGATAACGCACTTGATAACCCAAGAGACATAAATAGGATCATTGCTGGCATGACGTACATCATAACTTTACCAGCGCCACCAGTATCTTGCATTTTCATTGATAACCATGTTGTGATGAACGTTGTTAATGCTGCTAAGACTGGTAAGATGAAATATGGATCTGGTTGGTCTAATTGGAACCATAAGAAATGACCTTGTTTCAATACGTCTGTACGGCTGATTGCTTGATACAATGCCATCATTACTGGCAATTGAATTAATAATGGTAAACATCCAGCATATTGGTTGATACCTTCACGCTCATATAAAGCATTCATTTCAGCTTGAAGCATTTCTTGTGTTGCACGGTCGCGTGCTGAATACTTCTCACGTAACGCTTTAATTTCTGGTTGAAGAATCGCTTGTTTACGCGTGCTTTGGTATTGGAAGTGCATTAAAGGAACCATAATTAAACGAGTAATAATCGTAAAGACGATAATCCCTAAACCGTAACTTCCTCCTAATAGGTTTGATAACCAGATGATAAATTGAGACAAATTATATAGAACAATTCGATCCCAGAATCCTGTACTAGACTCCGTAATTGGAGAAGTTCCACAGGCCGCTAAAAATAAAGTTAAAACTGCTAATGATAAAATCAATTGGCTTTTTTTCTTCACTGAAAAGTCCCACCTTTTAGAATATTTAATTTTCAACGATTCCTACCTATAAATAGGAATCTTCATTTTTAGGTAATAATGTAGCTAATTTTAAAACATGCATCATACTGCTTTTCATTTCTTGATAAGACATTTGTACGATGGGTTGACGAGCAATAACGATAAAATCTACATCTTGCGCCAATTGGTCGTCAAGTTCCATTAAAATATGACGGATTCTTCTTTTTAGACGATTACGTGTAACCGCATTTCCAAGTTTTTTGCTGACAGAGATTCCCACACGAAAATGGGATTGGTCTTCCTTATTATATTTATAAATAACGAATTGACGGTTCGCTGTCGATTTTCCCTTGTGGAATACTTTTTGAAATTCGCGGTCTTTCTTTACTCGAAACGATTTCTTCATCTACTTGAATCTCTCCAGTCACTCAAATGGTTTTTAAAAAAAAAGACCACTGAGACGTTCAGTGATCTAAGCTGCTAAAACTTTTCTACCTTTACGGCGTCTGCTTGCTAATACTCTACGGCCATTTTTTGTGCTCATACGTTTACGGAATCCGTGAACTTTTTGACGTTTGCGTTTGCTTGGTTGATATGTTCTTTTCATTCGTGTGCACCTCCTACTGTAAATGAAATATCTAGTCTCCCTAGACAGTCTAGTACATTATAAATATAAAATGTTTACTTGTCAATATAAACTATCTAATCACTAAATTACTGAAGTATCATAACATAATCAGACTAAAAATTTCTACAAATAACTGTTGATTTCGCTCTATTTTTTTAGTTATTCACATCGATGGTGGATAGTTTTTTTGCATAAAAGACGATTTCCACAGACTTATAAACAATTTATCCACAAAATAACATCCTGTTTACAAAAATTATACACAATGGTGGATAACTCTATTAAATTCCTTTTATATCAACTTTCTTTGTTGTTTATAACTGCTCTTTTTTTGTGTATATCTCTGTGAATTTCCACTTTTTTATTCGACTTATCCACCGTTTTGTGGATAAACTTATCCAAATCTCACTTTTTTTGTGATTTTCTCCATCCGATTGTGGAAAACTTTTTTGAAAGATGGTACACTGTTAAATGGATTAGAATCTTGAAAACGATAGAAGGAGGTGCATTTATGAATTCCATCCAAGAATTTTGGAAACTATTATTAGAACACTTTGAAAAAACAAATTCCGAATTTACATTTAACCACTGGATTAAACCAGCTGAACCGATTCGAATTGAACAAAATATTCTCTATATTAAAGTGCCTTCTAAAACATTTGCGAGATATTGGCAAGATAACCTTATTAGAGACATCATGGAAATTGGATAT
This sequence comes from uncultured Streptococcus sp., assembly GCA_902479935.1. GTDB lineage: Bacteria > Bacillota > Bacilli > Lactobacillales > Aerococcaceae > Granulicatella. Next base: position 4,757 of record CABSQV010000010.1, read on the forward strand.
GATTACTTCAGACAATCTTTTGAACCACGTTTTATCGATTCAGAAGATGAAGCGCCAGTAAACACTCCATTCCATCAAGGCGTTGAAGAAATTCAACCGAACATTCCTGAAGCTCCAACAATGGTTGCCATCGAGGAAGACTCGCATTTGAATCCTAAATATACATTTGAAACCTTTATTATTGGTAAAGGAAACCAAATGGCCACGGCTGCCGCGCATTACGTTGCGGATAATCCTGGCAATACCTATAACCCTCTTTTCTTCTATGGAGGTGTAGGTCTTGGAAAAACTCATTTAATGCAAGCCATTGGGAATAAATATAAGAAGAGCCATCCAAACGCACGTGTTAAATACGTGACGAGTGAAGAGTTTATGAATGAAATGATCGCTTCGATTGGATCAAAAACGCCGCAAGAGTTCCGCAATCGTTACCGTAATGTGGATATCTTACTGGTCGATGATATTCAATTCCTAGCGAAAAAAGAAGCAACTCAAGAAGAGTTCTTCCATACATTTAATGCGCTTTTCAATAACCAAAAACAAATCGTATTAACGAGTGACCGTCAACCAACGGAAATTAAAGAATTGCAAGAACGTCTCGTTTCTCGTTTCGTATCGGGGTTATCTGTCGATATCACTCCACCAGACTTAGAAACAAGAATTGCTATCTTACAAAATAAAGCACAATCACTTGGATTTAATATTCCTATTGAAGTGTTGAGTTATGTCGCAGGTCATATTCAATCAAACGTACGTGAATTAGAAGGAGCTCTGATGCGTCTTCAAGCGTACTCAGTGATGGTTGGTCAAGATATTTCAACAGACCTGGCTGCAGAAGCGTTACAATCGTTCCTTCCTGGAGGCGACGAAAAATTACTTTCGATTCATGATATCCAAAGCGCCGTTGCAAAATACTACAATATTACGGTCGAAGATATTAAAGGAAAGAAAAGAACGAAGACAATGGTTCAACCGCGTCAAATCGCAATGTACCTTTCTCGTGAATTAACACGTGTTTCTCTTCAAAAGATTGGTGCTGATTTTGGTCGTGACCACTCAACAGTCATTCACGCCTATGAAAAAATTAGCCAAGAAGCTAAAGATGATCCAGAAACGATTCGCGTGATTAATGAAATCAAGCATTCGCTCGGTTATTAAGCTGTGGATAAGTCAAAAAAAACGGTGGAGTTTTCCACAATGGTTATCCACAACTAAAAATGGTCTCTGTTATAAGGAAAATAGACTTTTCCACAATATACACAGGCCCTACTACTATTACTATTTTATTAATAAATAAATTAAATATAAAAGCACACCCTAAAGGAGGCAGTTATGAAATTTTCAGTAAACAGACAAGGGTTCTTAAAAAATCTTGTAGATGTGCAACGTGCAATTCCATCAAAAACAACAATTCCAATTTTGACAGGGATTAAATTAGTTGCTAGTGAAGAAGGATTAACATTAACAGGTAGTGATTCAGAAGTTTCTATCGAAGTATTCTTACCAATCGAAGACGAAGAATTACAATTAACAGTCCAAGAACTAGGTAGCATCGTTCTTCCTGCTCGTTTCTTTGGAGAAATCGTTAAAAAATTACCTTTAAATGTATTCACACTTGAAACAAACGATCAATTACAAGCAACGATTACAGCAGGTAATGCATCATTTACATTAAATGGATTATCAGCAGTGGATTATCCACAATTACCAGAAATCGAAAAAAATCATGTCATTACCATTCCAGTTCCATTATTTAGACAAGTGATTGTACAAACAGCGGTTGCCGTTTCAACTGCAGAATCTCGTCCAATCTTAACAGGGATTCATATGGTGATTAAAGACAACCAATTAAAAGCAGTCGCAACTGACTCTCACCGTTTAAGCCAACGTATCATTCCACTACAAATGCCAGCTGGAAGTGATGCATTGACATTTGAAATGACATTACCTGGTAAAACATTATTAGAATTATCTCGTATCATCGACGGATTAGAAACAATTGATTTCGCGATTACAGATAATCAAATCTTGTTCCAAACAGAAACATTATCATTCTACTCTCGTCTATTAGAAGGAATGTACCCAGATACAGACCGTTTAATTAACGACGGAGCGAACACTTCTATTACTGTTGTTGCTAGCGAACTTGTAGCAGCTGTAGAACGTGCTTCATTAATGTCACATACAGATAAAAACAATATCGCGACATTAACACTTTCTCCGGAACGTATTCTATTAACAGGTAAATCTCCTGAAGTGGGTACGGTTGAAGAAGAAATCGCTGTGGAAAACTTCGAAGGAGCTCCACTTGAAATTTCATTCAACCCTGACTACTTAAAAGAAGCGTTGAAATTATTCGGTTCTTCAGAAGCTGTCATCAACTTCTTAGAAGCAAACCGTCCATTTACATTGAAACTAAAAGAAGACCACTCTGGTATTCCACATAGCTTCATTCAATTAGTGACACCTGTTCGTACATTCAACGGGTAATCGTAAAATATAAAATTTTCACTCGAGCTTTCGTTTTGAAGGCTCGAGTTTTTTTATTTTTAACCCTCATCTGCTCAATTTCCCGAAATTCACTTATAAGTGAATTTTGGGCAGCACGATTTTTGGGTGATTTTTGGACCAAAACTTTCAATTTTTGAAAAAATCCTATTAAATTTTGTTTTTCGTTTTTTTAGGCTTTTTTGTTGTTTTTGACTCAAAATTGAAATAACCCCCTAAATTTTGCAATTTCTTTGCGAAAAGCGTGTAAAAATTGTATAATATTGTAGAGTTATTCTACTTAAAAATATGTGAGCATGCATGAGTTTAATGGAGTTCTCACCAATATCCATTAGAAAAGAGGAAGTTCATGACAACTATCGTATCGATCTCTGATGAGTACATTACATTAGGGCAATTTTTAAAACATATTGACGTCATTACAACGGGCGGACAAGCAAAATGGTACCTGCAAGAATATACAGTTTTTGTAGATGGAGAGTTAGAAAATCGACGTGGTAGAAAATTATATCCGAATACACGTGTCGAAATACCTGATGAAGGTATTTTTATTGTGAAAGAAATGAAATCGGATGAAAATGATTTGAACACACATGACGCATGAAGCTGACTAATTTACAATTACAAAACTTTCGTAATTATGAATCTGTCCAACTAGAGTTTACAGACGGTGTGCATGTTTTTATTGGTGAAAATGCACAAGGGAAAACCAACCTGATGGAGTCGATTTACGCCTTGGCGATGACAAAGAGCCACCGCACGACAAACGACAAAGAACTGATTGGATGGAATAAAGAGTTTGCGACGATTAAAGGGACTGTTGAAAAAACAACGACAAAGACGAATTTAGAATTGCAATTTTCTAAAAAAGGAAAAATCGCGAAAGTGAATTATTTGGAGCAAAAACGACTCAGTTCTTACCTTGGAAACTTGAATGTCATCCTCTTTGCCCCAGAGAACCTCACACTTGTTAAAGGGTCTCCGCAAAACAGACGTAAATTCGTGGATATGGAACTTGGACAAATGAGTTCCCTCTACCTCTATGATTTAGTGGAATATAATCGCGTCTTAAAACAGCGCAATACGTATTTGAAGCAGCTAGCCATTAAGAAAAAGCAGCCGGACGAATACTTAGATGTTTTAAGCGAGATGTTAAGCGAGTTAGCCAGTAAAATTGTCTTTCATCGTCTCGATTTTATGAAGCAATTGGAGGCTTTAGCCATTCCGATTCATGACCAGTTATCGCTTGGTCGTGAGAAATTCTCGGTGTCGTATCAAGCAACGATTCCCCTAGAGGATGGTTTAACACCTGAGCAAATGAAAGAAATTTATATGAATCAATTCAAGAAGAATCAAACTCGTGAGGCGGATCAAGCCACAACGCTGATTGGGCCGCACCGTGACGATTTGATTTTTTATTTGAATGAGGTTCCGGTTCAAACGTACGGTTCGCAAGGACAACAACGTTCGACCGTTCTGAGTTTGAAGCTTGCGGAAATCGAATTGATGAAATTATCGACAGGCGAGTATCCTCTTCTACTATTAGATGACGTACTTTCCGAACTCGATGATGACAGACAAACCCATCTGATTAAGGCCATTGAAAATAAGGTGCAAACCTTTATTACGACAACGAGCCTGGATGGGATTAAGCAACAATTTATTAATGAACCAGTCGTAATACCGATTGAAAAAGGAACTATTTTAAAAACGGAGAGTGAGAATTAGCATATGACAGAAGAAAACAAAGCTGAATTAGCTGCGCAATATGATGCCAGTCAGATTCAAGTATTAGAAGGACTCGAAGCTGTTCGTAAACGTCCTGGGATGTATATTGGTTCAACAAGTAGTGCCGGGTTGCACCACCTTGTTTGGGAAATCGTGGATAACTCAATCGACGAAGCGTTGGCTGGGTTTGCGACACATATCGAAATCGAAATCACAAAAGAAAACCACATTCGCGTAACTGATGATGGACGTGGGATTCCGGTCGATATTCAAGAAAAAACAGGTCGTCCTGCCGTAGAAACTGTATTTACAGTGCTTCACGCCGGTGGTAAATTCGGCGGCGGAGGCTATAAAGTTTCTGGGGGTCTTCACGGGGTTGGGGCTTCTGTTGTTAATGCTCTTTCAACAGACTTAACCGTTCAAGTATTTAAAGATGGCAACATTTATGAGCAATCTTATAAACGTGGTGCCGTTTTAGATGACTTAAAAATCATTGGGAAAACAGATAAACATGGTACGAGCGTATACTTTGTACCAGACCCTGAAATTTTCCAAGAAACAACTGTCTTTGAATTTGATAAATTAGCCAACCGTGTGCGTGAATTAGCGTTCTTGAATAAAGGATTAAAATTAACGATCACGGATTTCCGCGAAGAAGAGCCAGTGAGAAAATCTTTCTGCTACGAAGGCGGGATTAAGAGCTATGTCGAAAACTTAAATAAATCAAAACAAGTGTTATTCGAAGAGCCAATTTATGTAGAAGGAGAACAAGATGGCATTCAAGTAGAAGTGGCAATGCAATACACTTCTGGATACCATACAAACCTTCTCAGCTTTACAAATAATATCCACACTTATGAAGGTGGTACTCACGAATCAGGGATGAAGACGGCCTTAACACGTGTGATTAACGATTACGCGCGTCGTCAAAAATTGATGAAAGAAAACGAAGAAAAACTAAGCGGTGAAGATGTCCGTGAAGGGTTAACAGCCGTTATTTCTATCAAACACCCTGATCCACAGTTCGAAGGACAAACAAAAACGAAATTAGGAAACTCTGAAGCTCGTACGATTACAGACCGTCTGTTCTCAACACACTTCGATAAATTCTTAATGGAAAATCCTCAAGTCGCTCGTAAGATTGTTGAAAAAGGGATTTTAGCTTCGAAAGCACGTCTTGCTGCAAAACGTGCGCGTGAAGTGACTCGTAAGAAATCTGGTTTAGAAATTTCAAACTTACCAGGTAAATTAGCAGACTGCTCAAGCAATGACCCAACGATTTCTGAATTATTCATTGTCGAAGGGGATTCTGCGGGTGGTTCAGCAAAACAAGGACGTTCACGTCATTTCCAAGCGATTTTACCAATCCGTGGGAAAATCTTGAACGTTGAAAAAGCAACACTCGATAAAATTTTAGCCAACGAAGAAATTCGTTCGCTGTTTACAGCGATGGGAACTGGTTTTGGTGGAGATTTTGATTTATCGAAAGCTCGTTACCAAAAATTAGTCATCATGACCGATGCCGATGTCGATGGAAGTCACATTCGTACATTGCTCATTACTCTTTTCTATCGTTATATGCGCCCTGCAGTGGAAGCTGGATATATTTATATCGCGCAACCACCTCTTTACAAGTTGAAACAAGGTAAGAACGAATACTACATTCAAAATGATAAAGAGCTTGAAGAAAAACTAAAAGAATTACCAGCACATCCAAAACCACAATTATCACGATACAAAGGTCTTGGGGAAATGGATGCGGAACAATTATGGGAAACAACCATGAACCCTGAAAACCGTTCAATGTTACAAGTATCTGTGGAAGATGCTGCAGAAGCGGATCAAATTTTAGATATCTTGATGGGCGACCGTGTAGAACCACGTCGTGAATTCATTGAAAGCAATGCGAAATACATCAATATGGAAGATTTAGATATTTAATCCAGTAATCGAATTTGAAGAGAAGAATAGAAAAGGAGACGAATTATGTCTGAAGAAGTGAAACACTTTGAAGAAACTTTTGAATCAACTGATTTAGTACAAACGATGCGTAAATCATTTCTAGAGTATTCGATGAGTGTTATTGTATCGCGTGCCCTACCAGATGTACGCGATGGATTAAAACCAGTACACCGTCGTATTTTATATGGAATGAGTGAACTTGGAGTGACACCGGACAAACCGCATAAAAAATCTGCGCGTATTGTCGGGGACGTAATGGGTAAATATCACCCACACGGTGACTCTGCAATTTACAATGCTATGGTTCGTATGGCACAAGATTTCTCATACCGTTACCCATTAATTGATGGTCACGGTAACTTTGGTTCTGTCGATGGAGACGGAGCCGCTGCGATGCGTTATACAGAGGCTCGTATGAGTAAAATTGCTCTTGAAATGCTTCGCGATATTAACAAAGATACGATTAATTTCCGTGATAACTACGATTCAACTGAACATGAACCGGAAGTATTACCAGCACGTATTCCAAACTTATTAGTAAACGGTGCAACAGGGATTGCCGTTGGAATGGCAACAAATATTCCACCACATAACTTGGCGGAAGTTATCTCTGCTCTTCACTTATTAATGAAGAACCCTGATGTAACCACTACTGAATTGATGGAAGCTCTCCCTGGACCTGACTTCCCAACTGGAGGAATTGTCTTAGGTAAATCTGGAATTCGTCGTGCGTACGAAACAGGACGCGGATCGATTACGGTTCGTGGACGCGTACAAATCGAAGAATTGAAAAACGGAAAAGAACGCATCATCATCACTGAATTACCATATATGGTAAATAAAGCACGTTTAGTAGAACGTATCGCACAATTACACCACGAGAAGAAAATCGAAGGAATTACTTACTTAAACGATGAATCTGACCGTGTCGGTATGCGTGTCGTGATTGAAGTACGTCGTGATGTTTCAGCATCCGTTGTATTAAATAATTTATACAAATTAACACCATTACAATCAAACTTCGGATTCAATATGCTTGCGATTGTGAATCAAGAGCCAAAAGTATTGAGCTTAAAAGAAATTTTACGTCACTACTTAGATCACCAAGAAGAAGTTGTTCGTCGTCGTAGCTTATTCGATAAGAAAAAAGCAGAAGACCGCGCTCATATTTTAGAAGGGTTACAAATCGCCTTAGACCATATCGATGCGATTGTAGCCATCTTAAGAAGTTCAGCAAGTGGAGATATCGCTAAAGAACGCTTCATGAATGAATATGGCTTAAGCGATAAACAAGCACAAGCGATTCTTGATATGCGTATGGTTCGTTTAACAGGATTAGAACGCGAGAAAATCGATGCAGAATACAACGAATTACAAGCTACAATTCAATACTTAGAAAAAGTATTAGCGAGCGAAGAACTTCGTTACGAAATCATCGAACAAGAGCTTCTTGAAATTCAACAACGTTTCGACAATCCTCGTCGTACAGAATTATTAGTCGGAGAAGCATTAAGCCTTGAAGATGAAGATTTAATCGAACAAGAAGATGTCGTGATTACATTAACGAAGAATGGATATATCAAACGTCTTGCCAACACTGAATTCAAGGCACAACGCCGTGGAGGACGTGGGGTTCAAGGTATGAGCGTCCATGATGATGATTACGTGGAAAACATGATTTCATGTTCTACACACGATTCACTCCTCTTCTTTACGAATACAGGAAAAGTGTACCAAGCAAAAGGGTATGAAATTCCTGAATATAGTCGTACAGCAAAAGGATTACCAGTTATCAACTTATTAAACATTGATTCAGCTGAGAAAATCCAAGCGATTATCAGTGTTCCAGAATCAGATGAATCAGAACGTTACTTGTTCTTCACAACATTACGTGGAACGGTAAAACGTGTTCGTCTATCAGAATTCAAGAATATCCGTACAAATGGTCTACGTGCCATCCAATTACGCGAAGATGATGAATTGATTCGTGTAGTAGTCACAAGCGGAAATGATGGCATCATCCTCGGAACTTATCACGGTAACGCTATAAGCTTCCATGAAGATAAAGTTCGTGCGATGGGTCGTACCGCTTCAGGTGTTCGTGGGGTTTCTCTACGTGAAGGCGACTATGTCATCGGAATGGATATTTTAACGCCAGACCGTGAAGTATTAGTAGTCAGCGAAAAAGGTTACGGAAAACGTACAGCTGCGAGCGAATACGCATTGAAAGGCCGTGGCGTAAAAGGGGTTCGTACACTTCGTATTACTGAGAAAAATGGACCACTTGTCTGCCTACGTACCGTAACTGGAGACGAAGACTTACTTATCATGACGAATAAAGGGGTTATCATCAGATTCCATGCCGAAGACGTGTCTCAAACAGGCCGTGGCGCACTTGGAGTTCGTATGATGCGTCTCGATCAAGATGCGATTGTAAGTTCATTAGCGATTGTGGACCGCGAAGACGAAACAGAAGAAGCTTCTGAAGCGACTGAATCAACAAATGAATCAGTAGCAACAGAAACACCAACTGCATCACTTTCAGAAGACCAAATCAAAGGCAACATGAAAGACTTTGCGCAACAATTAGTCGACGAAGAAAATGAATAATAAGTACACAAAAAGCCATCAGAAATGATGGCTTTTTTGTTTTTGATTATTTTTTATCCTCTTTTAAAAATATTTTTCCGAGAATTAAAGCTAGTAGTAAGATGACAGAGATAACATGACGATACATTTTTATTCACCTACCTTTTCTTATTTTTTGCCAGTTATCCTACTTCTAAATTATAAAGCGCTTTCTTATTAAGAATATTTTAGCATAAAACCTCTTTTTAAATATGATAATTTTAGGAAATTTATTACTTTGTATCGTGTAAAATAAACTGTTTAAAATTCTGAAATATAATTAAAAGCACTCATTAAGATTACGAAGAATCATACGGATTCTATAGTAGTAGTAATAGGGGATAGCATTAAATGCGAATTAGCTGGAGTTAGAAATTTATTTCTTACTTCAGCTTTGAGACTTTAAAGGTGAGAGACCTTAGGCTCGAACCGGTGCCCTATTACCACTATTATGAAGATATCCGTAAGGATTCGTAGTAATCGATTGAATAGAGTCATTTTAAAAGAAAGTTCAATCTGTATTTAAAAATAGATTTTGTTTTGCACTCTTATAAAAGAAATCAAGTTTCAAATTTACCTCTGTTTATAAATGCTAAGGAGAGGTTTTTAGCAAAAAAATACTCTTTTTACGCAAAAAAGTACTATTTTTTAGTATTATTAGCTGTATAATAAGGGTGAAATAATCCATAAGGAGGAATAAATATGATTGAATTTCGCAATTTAACAAAAGTATATGATCAAACTGTCGCTTTAGATGGACTTAACTTAACAATTGAAAGTGGAAAAATTATTGGATTAATCGGACATAACGGGGCTGGTAAATCAACTACCATCAAATCACTCGTGAGCGTTATCCATCCAACTAGCGGAGAAATTATTGTGGACGGACAAGAATTATCATCCAACCGACTAGCCATTAAAGAAAAAATTGGCTATGTGGCCGATAGCCCAGACCTATTCCTACGCTTAACCGCCAATGAATTTTGGGAATTAGTCGCTTCTTCTTATGGCATGACATTAGACGAAGTAGAAAGCCGTCTTGCTTATTTACTAGAATTATTTGATTTCGAAGGACATCGCTATGAAGTCATTGATTCGTTCTCACACGGGATGCGTCAAAAAGTATTCGTCATCGGGGCGCTTTTATCAGACCCTGAAATTTGGGTCCTCGATGAACCAATGACAGGTCTTGACCCACAAGCTTCTTATGACTTGAAGAAATTAATGCGCGAACATGCCGATAAAGGCAATACCGTTCTCTTCTCGACACACGTTTTAGAAGTGGCAGAACAACTCTGCGATAAGATTGCAATTTTGAAAAAAGGAAAACTACTCTTCTACGGTACGATTCAAGAGTTGAAAGGCCAACAACCAGATAGCACGCTTGAAGAAATCTACTTATCACTAGCCGGTAGACAAGAAGGAGTGGATTCACATGCGGTTTAATCGAATTCTTACGCTGGTGAAGACCAATTTAATTTTTGCGACGCAACCGGCACAATTACAAAATTATCGAAAGAAACAAGCGAAAAATCCATCGAAACCCGTGAATGTGGCGATGAAAACATTGACGCAACAATTGCTGTTTGCGGTGATGTTTGGAGCTTTATTTGGAATTCCTGGAGCGATGTTTGGACGTTCATACCCTCCACTTCAATTCGGAACGACGGTTTTCTTATTCTTGATGATTTTAGTTTCGCAAGCATTGCCAGCTATTTACAATGTCTTTTATGAAAGTAAAGACTTCGAATCGTATTTGCCTTATGCCTTTACGGAATTAGAAGTCGTTCTTGGAAAGAGCCTTTCGATTGTAGTGGCTACATTGCAAGGATTACTTCCAATCGTGATGCTATTTGGAATCCACGTGTATTTTTCAGGAGGCTTCATCCTTTTCACGATTCCAATTGCCTTATTAGGGGTGCTTTTATTTAGTTCGATTGTTTACTTATTGATGTTTCTTCTCTGCTTCTTTCTAGCGAAGATTCCACTGTTTAGAAAATATCAATCCGTGATTGCGAATATTTTAGTTTTCGTGATTTCCCTTGGGGCCGTCATTGGCTATCAACTGATGCTGACAGATTCGATGGTAAATACTGTATTAACAGGAAAAATGCCAGCTTTCATTCAACCAGTACTCGCCTTCTATAATGCAATTTTGGATCCATTCGACATGACTGTTTATCCGATGATTGGATTAGTGATTTTAGCATTCGTGGCAATTATACTACTCGTGAAGTTCATTGTATTGCCAAACTTCTACCAAGCCGTTTCGCAAACATCGTCTTCGAAAGTAAAAGTCGAACGTGTGAAACAAATGGAATTAGATGGTAGCAAGCTTTCAACGAAATTCATGATTCGCTATACACTTCGTCAATTAATGGAAGGTTCTGTATTAACGCAAACGATTATTGCTGCAGGAATATTACCATATCTCTTGCTTCTTCCAACAGTTTTAAATTTTTCGGGTGGTCCTACAGGATTTAGTTTTATGAATTTCCTAAATCTAAATACTTTCTTACCATTTGCAATGCTTATTACCTTCATTGCATTCTTCAATACAGGAGGAAACAACTTATTAGCGGTCGGAATTTCACTCGAGCGAGAAAACTATTATTATCTAAAAGTTCTTCCATTCGATATGCATCAATTTTTAGAACGTAAATTCTGGATTCTCTTTGCGATTCAGTCTGCAATCCCGGTCATTCTTATGACAGTCATTTGTACGGTACTTCACTTACCAATTTATATGACCTTGGGTATTATTCTCTCATGGGGAATCATTAGTCTAGGACTAAGCCGTTGGGGATACGCCAGAGACTTGAAGCTCTTTACGCCAACGTGGACGAATGTCATTGAACTCTTAAACCGTATGCGTAGTGGATTTAAGTCGGTCATTTTTGTCGTGGTTCTCTTTGGATTTATCTTCGGAGCGATTTATTTATTAATCCACTTACCAGAATGGAATCGTACTTTCGTTTGGTTCATTACGATTGCGTATGTTGTCGTGATTCTTGGTTTATCAATTTTCGCAACATTCTACTATAAGAAAAAATTACATGAATTAGTCGATTCTGAATAATGATATAAGACTTAGAGATTGTCTCTAAGTCTTTTTTATAACCATTTTTATAGGGTTTTACAGATATATAACCAATAGTTATAACAATTGATAGAAAAACGGTATAAGAAAACCTATTGCTATGCGGTTTGTTCTCTGTTATCCTAAGAACATGTTCATAAGACATCACAAAGAACAGGTGAGTAGAAAATAAGATTTGCTAAGAGAGTCTCGGTTGGTGGGAAGAGATGAAATTGAATTTTTGAAGATGGCCTCGGAGTGATTTTACGTCGAATCATTAGACGTAAATGGGTAGCCCATTATAGCTGTAGAGTATAACACCTAGTGTGCGTACTCGAAAAGGTAGGATTCGTGAGGATTCTACAAAACAAGGTGGTAACACGAAAATTTCGTCCTTGCAGTAGCGATACTGTGAGGATTTTTTATTTATAGGAGGAATGTACAATGTCAAAATTACAAGCACCATTTAGAGTCGATCACGTAGGAAGTTTCTTACGTCCAAAAGAATTAGTAGAAGCAAAAGAAAAATTTGTAAAAGGTGAAATTACACGCGAGGAATTAACAGCCGTCGAAGATAAAGCCATCGAAAAGTTAGTCGAACAACAAAAGAAAGCTGGATTAAAAGGATTCACTGACGGCGAATTCCGTCGCCAATACTGGCACTTAGATTTCTTCTGGGGATTGAACGGAGTGGAACATACGCAAGCGAAAATCGGATATACTTTCCACGATGAAATTACAAAACCTGACTCAGCAGATGTCGTTGGAAAAATCACTGGTGAAAATCACCCATTCGTAGAACACTTCAAATTCTTAAAACAATTTGAAGACGAAGATTTCATCGTAAAACAAACAATCCCTGCTCCAGCGCAATTCTACTTCGAATTGATTCGTGACGCAGAGCATATTGATCAAACTTTCTCAGTATACCCTTCAAAAGAAGAACTCTTTAAAGATATCATTGCTGCTTACAGACAAGTGATTAAAGAATTATACGATGCAGGTTGCCGTCTCTTACAAATCGATGACTGTACATGGGGTGTAATCGTAGATGATAACTTCTTAAACATCATCTCAAAAGAAAGTCATTTAACACCTGAAGAATTAAGAAGAGAACACAAACGTGAATTCTTAGAATTAAACAACGGAATTCTAGAAGATTTACCAGAAGATTTAACAGTGAACACTCACGTATGCCGTGGTAACTTCCACTCAACATGGGCAAGTTCAGGTGGCTACGATTCAGTAAGCGACGCATTATTCGAAAACGAAAATGTACATGCGTACTACTTAGAATACGATACAGACCGCGCCGGCGACTTCAAGCCACTAGCGAAAGTAAACAATGGTAAGAAAGTCGTTCTTGGACTTCTAACTTCTAAATCAGGAAAATTAGAAGATAAAGATGAAGTGATTGCTCGTATTAAAGAAGCAAGTCAGTACGTTCCACTAGAAGACTTATACTTAAGTACACAATGTGGATTTGCTTCAACAGAAGAAGGAAACATCCTTACTGAAGACGATCAATGGAAGAAAATTGCATTGATTTCAGAAATCGCTCGTGAGGTTTGGGGAGAATAACCTCGCATTAAAAAATAAATCAAAAGGCTGTGGGGAGAATGACTATTGAACCACAGCCTTGCTCAATTCAGAAAGGAAGTGTCATTATGACAGCATTTCAACAACAATTAGAACAAGCATTCAAAACATTAAAACAAGCAAAATGGGTGAACTTAAGCCATCAAATCGATGCGAATAGCCCTCACTTTCCTGCTCTACCAGCATTGGAACAAAAAGATTTATTTACTTTAAAAGATGGATTCCACGTACAACAATTATCAGTGGTGACACAATACGGTACACATATTGATCCACCTTGCCACTTCTATGAAGGCGGACGCTTCCTTGATGAAATCGAGTTAAAAGATTTATTATTACCACTTTACGTCATCGACCGTTCAAAAGAAGTAGCCGAAAATCCAAACTTCGAATTAACAAAAGCAGACGTTTTAGCGTTTGAAAAAGAATACGGAAAAATCGAACCAGGTGCCTTTGTCGCATTCCGTAGTGACTGGTCACACCGCTGGCCAGACCAAGATGCGGTTCGTAATTTAGACGAAAACGACGTGCAACACACACCAGGTTGGGCAAAAGATGCGCTTGAATTCTTAATTCACGAACGTCATGTGAAAGCTGTAGGTCACGAAACATTAGATACAGACTCAGGTGTTCACGCTGCCGCACATGGTTTAACAAACGAATACTACTTATTAAGCCAAGACATCTTCCAAGTGGAAGTATTAGCGAACCTTGACCAAGTTCCAGCAGTCGGTGCTGTGATTTCAATTTCATACCCTAACTGGAACCATACTCCAGGGTCACCTGTTCGCGCCATTGCGTATTTACCAGAAGCTGAATAAACGAAAAGAGGAAAACACATGTCAAATCACGAAAACTGTAGCTGTTGTCAAAAAGCACCTTTTAGACTCGATCACGTAGGAAGTTTCTTACGTCCAGAACGTTTAAAAGAAGCCCGTGCGAAATTTAATGATGGAGAAATCACTGCCGAAGAACTTGAACTCGTTGAAAACGAAGAAATCATCGCTTTAATCGAGAAAGAAAAAGAACTCGGCCTCAAATCTGTCACTGACGGTGAATTCCGTCGTGCATTCTGGCACTTAGATTTCTTAGAAAACTTAGATGGGGTTGAACTTGTCGAAGTAGACCACTTCTCTGTTCAATTCAAAGATAAAGATGTGAAGCCAAAAACATTACGTATCGTTGGTAAAGTGGATTTTTCTGAAAACCATCCATTCGTAAAACACTTCAAATTCTTAAAAGAACACGCTGGCGATACTCCGGTGAAATTAACGATTCCTTCACCAAGTATGTTGCATTTGATTACGCAAGTTCGTGAGAAAAACTATGTGCCAATTGAGCGCTATAAAGACAATGAAGCCCTCTTCTATGATGATGTGGTCGAAGCATACCGTAAGGCGTTGCAATGCTTCTACGACTTAGGATGCCGCAATATTCAATTAGATGACACTAGCTGGGGTGAATTCTGTGCGTTAGACAAACGTGAAGCGTACGAAGCGCGTGGATTTGACCTCGAAAAAATCGCTCGTGACTATGTGGATGTGATTAACCGTGTAATTGAATGGAAACCAGAAGATTTAGTGGTGAACATGCATATTTGCCGCGGAAACTTCCGCTCAACATGGTTCTCTAGCGGTGGTTATGAACCAGTGGCGAAGACGCTATTTGGTCATTGCCGTGTGGATGGATTCTTCTTGGAATATGATAGCGACCGTGCTGGAGACTTTACTCCTCTTCGCTATATTAAAAATCAAAAAGTCGTTCTTGGTTTAATTACGTCTAAATCAGGAGACCTAGAAGATAAAGATGAAGTCATCGCTCGTATTAAAGAAGCAAGTCAGTACGTTCCTCTTGAACAACTATGTCTCAGCACTCAATGTGGATTCTCTTCTACAGAAGAAGGTAATATCTTAACGATTGAAGCGCAATGGGATAAATTAAAACTCATCGACGAAATCGTTCATGAAGTTTGGGGATAAAATTAAAAAAAATAATAGCTCCTACAGTTTTTATCTGTAGGAGCTATTTTTGTTGATTTCATCGCATTTATCGCTTCTTTTTCTTAAAACGAATCTCTAAATCATACCCATTTTTACTCGCAATTTTTTGAAGATGTGCGAGCGTCGGATTATAATTTGCTTTTTCAAGCCTAGAGAGATTTCCTTGCGTCATACCGGCGTTTTTAGCGAATTCTGTTTGTGTCAGTCCAGAGTCCCTCCGAAGTCTGATCATCGCTAAAGCATTTTTCTGAAGAAAATATTCTGCTTCAAAATCATCTCTAAAAGTCTCATATTTCGCGTCAAGACGGGCAAAAAGCCGCTTTAAATAATCCACCATTTTCTCTTTTTCCCCCTAATTCCTTTATAAGCCAATTGTAACATATATGCTACATATCAGATATGATATAATGACACTTTTTTTCCTACTCACAAATTTTCCTGAGCACCTCTGCTGCGCGGATTTTTGTTGCATTCTATAGCTTTGTTTGCTATAATAATTGAACGTGAGTATTAGAAATGATACTCTCCTTGCTTGCTGAAAATTCAGTAGGCCAAAAGTCCATAAGGAGGTGACAGTCAATGAGTCAAACATCAAAATACGAGATTTTATATATCATCCGTCCAAACATCGATGAAGCTGCTAAAGCTGAATTGGTTGCAAGATTTGATGCTGTTTTAACAGACAACGGAGCAGTTGTTGTTGAATCAAAAGACTGGGCGAAACGTCGTTTTGCATACGAAATTAAAGATTTCCAAGAAGGTATCTATCACTTAGTGAACATCACTGCTGAAGATGCTGCTGCAATCGATGAATTCGACCGTTTAGCGAAAATCAACAATGACATCTTACGTCACATGATCGTTAAATTAGAAGCATAATTGTTTATTATAAGTAAACATAAATCTTGAAAGGAGTAAGAATTAAATGATTAATAATGTTGTATTAGTTGGACGCTTAACACGTGCCGTTGATTTACGTTATACTTCAAACGGAACTGCTTATGCTACCTTCACAGTTGCAGTTGAACGTCGTTTCAAAAACCAAAACGGTGAACGTGAGACGGATTTCATTAACTGTGTAATGTGGAGTAAAGCTGCAGAAAACTTTGCGAATTTCACTCGTAAAGGCTCACTAGTAGGAATTGAAGGACGTATTCAAACACGTAGCTATGATAACCAACAAGGTCAAAAAGTTTATGTAACTGAAGTGCTAGCTGAGAACTTCTCATTATTAGAATCACGTAATGTTACTGAACAACGCCCTGCTAACGATCAAAGCTCACATGGCGGATTCCAACAAAACCAAACGAATAACTTTAATCAATTTAATACTCCTACTTCATCATTCGGTGGTGGTGTGTCAGATCCATTCTTAAGCAATGGAGAGACAATCAACATTTCAGATGATGATTTACCATTCTAAAGTTTAAAAGGAGGATACCATAATGGCTCAACAACGTAGAGGTGGCGGTCAACGCCGTCGTAAAAAAGTTTGCTACTTCTGTGCAAACCACATCGACTACATTGATTACAAAGATGTAGAATTATTAAAACGTTACATTTCTGAAAAAGGTAAAATCTTACCACGCCGTGTAACAGGTACTTGTGCTAAGCACCAACGTACTTTAACTGTTGCAATCAAACGTGCTCGTATCATGGGATTATTACCATTCACAACAGTTGACTAATAATAAGTAAAAGGATTGAGAATTTCTCAATCCTTTTTTATTTTATTTAAATGCTATTTTCATAACTGATTATCTATTTATAAAAATACTGATAATTGACTAAACAGATTGAGGTTTAGCTTTTAACCTAAACTTGAATACATAAATTAGAATGTTTCACGTGAAACATTCTATCAGAAATAATGAACCTTTAAAATGTTTCACGTGAAACATTTGTACCCTACCCTCACTTTAAATTGTTTCACGTGAAACAATTTTAGAGAACTGACGAAGGGCCGAAACTATGGTAAAATAAGGTATATAGAAAGAAGGTGCAAGAATGAAGAAAAGCCTAAAAGAACGTATTAAGGCTTTACCGACATTTCTTAAAAGTGAAACAATGAAGAAATACGGAATCTCATTTATAGCAATCATTCTCTGTATGCTGATTATTGCATACGTAATGAATGTATGGATGGGACTTATCCTTACTTTATTTGTTATTTTATTAGGAACACTCCTCTACTCGTTTGCGAACTACATTATTAAAGAAACGAATCATTATGTAACGAATTTATCGTACAAAATTAATAAAGGTTCACAAGATGCCTCTATTAAAATGCCGATCGGAATGCTTTTGTTAGATGATAATGGTGAAATTCAATGGATTAACCCTTATTTACAAAAGTATTTTGAACGTAAAGAACTATTAGGGTTTAAACTTGAAGTTGTCGATCCAGATTTAGCGAATATCGTTAAAAATCTGGATGATGATAAAGATAATGTGGTCCATTGGAAAGATAAATACTTCCAAACGGTTTACCATAACGATATTGGAATGCTCTACATGATGGATATTACGGAATATGCGTTGATTAAAGAGACTTATCTAGACGAAAGACCTGTATTCGGGCAAATTTTCGTCGATAACTTTGCAGAAGTTTCTCAATCACTCAGTGACCGTAAGAAGTCTAACTTGAATAACTTCGTGACAAATCAGCTTACTAGCTGGGCAAATCACAATAATATCTACTTAAAACGTGTGAGTTCAGACCGTTTTGTCGCATTTTTAGATAAAAAGATTCTTTCTGAACTTGAAAAAACGAAATTTGAGATTATCGACCGTGTTCGTGAGACAACTGCTCAACAAAATACCCCACTAACCGTAAGTATGGGGTTCTCGTATGCGGATGATACTCAAGAAGAGATGGATTATGGCGCAATTGCTAAATTTGCGCAAGATAACCTTGATTTAGCCTTAGGACGAGGCGGCGACCAAGTCGTTGTTCGTTCTAAAAACGAAGAAACACGCTTCTATGGTGGTAAGAGCAACCCGTTAGAAAAACGTACAAGAGTGCGTTCTCGAATGGTTTCTCAAGCCTTAGAAAACCTTATTGCAGAAGCGGATCAAGTAATGGTTATGGGACACCAATATCCAGATATGGACTGTATTGGTGGATGTTTAGGTATTCGAAGAATCGCTAAAATGCACGGTAAAACCTCATGGATTGTCACAAATCCAGAGCAATATTCGCATGATATCAAGAAATTGATGGAAGTGATCAAAGATAATGAACGTCTCTACTCTTCTATCGTAAATCCAGAGATGGCAGAAGCGTTAATGACTGAAAATACATTAGTGATTATTGTCGATGTAAGCAAGCCTTCCCTATGCGCTGCTCCATCGATAGTCAAAAAAGCGAATAAACTAGTGATTATTGACCATCACCGTCGTGGAGAGGAATTCCCTGAAAATCCTGACTTGGTTTATATTGAACCTTATGCTTCATCTGTCGGTGAATTGATTACAGAATTACTAGAATATCAATCAGAAGATGCTGAGAAACTTCAGCCAATCGAAGCAACAACCCTACTTGCTGGTATCATTGTAGATACGCGTAATTTCACGCTTCGTACAGGGTCTCGTACCTTTGATACGGCCAGCTACCTGAAATCTGTAGGTGCAGATACAATTCTTATCCAACGCTTATTAAAAGAAAATGTAGATACGTATTTAATGCGATCACATCTTCTTAACTCGCTCGAAATTCTTCCTAATAATGTCGGAATTGTTCACGGTGAAGAAAATACCGTATATCCGACAGTTGTGGCCGCTCAGACAGCCGATATGATGTTGTCGATGGAAAACATTGATGCTTCATTTGTGGTTACAAAACGTAATGACGGTCGTGTTGGGATTAGTGCTCGTAGTTTAGGAAACAAAAACGTACAACGCGTGATGGAAAAAATGGGTGGTGGCGGACATTTATCAAATGCTGCAACTCAGTTATCCGATATCACGATTGAAGATGCAATCCGCCAGTTAATTCAAGTGATTGAAGAAATTGGTAGTGAAATTAACTTATAATTAGGAGGAAGAAACATGAAAGTAATTTTCTTGAAAGATGTAAAAGGTAAAGGTAAAAAAGGTGACGTTAAAAACGTTGCAGACGGATACGCACAAAACTTCCTAATCAAAAACGGGTTAGCTAAAGAAGCTACATCAGCAAACTTAGCAACTTTATCAGGTCAAAAGAAAGCTGAAGAAAAACATAATGCTGAATTATTAGCAAAAGCCAAAGAAATTAAAGAGTTCTTAGAACGCGAAGATACAGTTGTAACCATTAAAGCTAAAGCAGGGGAAGATGGCCGTCTATTCGGAGCTATCCCAGCGAAGCAAATCGCTGAAGAATTCAACAAGAAATTCAATGTTGAATTGGATCGTCGTAAATTCGAATTAGCAGCACCAATTCGTGCCTTAGGATACACTCGTGTACCTGTTAAATTACACCACGATGTAACAGCGATTATGACTGTCAATATCGTCGCTCAATAATAAGAAATAGTAAGGATTTTCCCGTTGCGGAGAATCCTTTTTCTTTTGATTTTAAATATGTGATACAGTTCACAAAGTTACAAATGAACATACAAGTTTTCATGCTCGAAAAGACTCACTCTTCTGTTTTATTACAGCGTTTTATGATACAATGAAACTGTATTTTTATGGTTATTTTTAGTAGAAAGGGTGTTTGAATGGAAGAACTATATCCAAATTTAGTTCCACCACAAAATATTGAGGCAGAAGAAGCCGTTTTAGGGTCTATTCTTCTTGCTAGTGACTCGATTATTTCGGTTATGGAATTTTTGACACCGGAAGATTTCTATCGTGTTTCTCATCAATTAATTTTTGCGGCAATGATTGAATTAAATCAAACCAATATCGATATTGACGCGATCACCGTTTCTGAGATTTTAAGACAAAAGAATCAGATGGAGAATATTGGTGGAGAAGTAACGTTAATCGAACTTCTTGATAAAGTGCCAACTGCAGCCAACGTAGAGTACTATACGCAAATCGTATTAGAAAAATCTACGCGCCGCAAATTAATTAAAACTTCGACAAATATTGTAAAAACTGCTTACCAAGAGGATGAACCAATTGCCAACGTTTTGGATACTGCTGAGAAAGATATTCTTTCAGTATCGGAAGGACGTAATAAGGCTGGTTTTATTCCAATCAGCTCGGTTCTTCGTACCGCTTATGAAAGCTTAGAAGAGCGTGCGAAAAACAATGGTGAGGTTACAGGGATTGCGACAGGGTATATCGGCTTAGACAGAATGACATCAGGGCTACATGCGGATGAATTAATCATCTTAGCGGCTCGTCCATCTGTTGGTAAAACGGCCTTTGTATTGAATATTGCAAAGAACGTTGCTGTGAACCTAAATGAAACAGTAGCTATCTTCAGTCTTGAAATGGGTGCTGAGTCCCTTGTAGAACGTATTATCTGTTCACATGCCAGCATTAATGCAGGGCATTTGAAAACAGGTAAATTAACGCCTGAAGAATATACACAATATTTCGTGGCGACCGGAGCATTATCTGAAGCACCAATTTTTATTGATGATACTCCAGGGATTCGTGTTGCTGAAATCCGTGCAAAATGCCGTCGCTTAAAACAAGAGCGTAATAATCTTGGATTAATCGTCATCGACTACTTGCAGTTGATTGAAGGAAACGGAAAAGAGAGTCGTCAACAGGAGGTTTCTGAAATTTCTCGTAACTTGAAGAAATTAGCGAAGGAATTAAAAGTTCCCGTTATCGCACTTTCGCAATTATCGCGTGGTGTGGAACAGCGTCAAGATAAACGACCAATCATGTCAGATATTCGTGAATCTGGATCTATCGAGCAAGATGCGGATATCGTAGCATTCTTATATCGTGATGATTACTATCGTCAAGAGCCAGATGAGAATGGACATGTGCCAGAAGTGGAACCAAATAGTACCATTGAAGTCATTATCGAGAAAAACCGTAGTGGTCCTCGTGGAACGGTTGAATTGAACTTCATGAAAGAATTTAATAAATTTACAAATCTTGTGCCTGATGGAGTCGAGCAAAACGCTCCAATGGCCTAATCACAGACATTTAAATGAATAATACAAAGAAGAGGTGCGTCAAATGTCATCAGTAGTAGTAGTAGGAACACAATGGGGAGACGAAGGTAAAGGAAAAATTACAGACTTCCTCAGTGAAAACGCAGAAGTCATTGCCCGCTATCAAGGGGGAGACAATGCAGGACATACGATTCAATTCAATGGAGTGACTTATAAACTTCACTTAATTCCATCAGGGATTTTTTCACCAGAGAAAATCAGCGTGATTGGAAATGGGGTTGTATTGAATCCAAAATCTCTAATCACAGAACTTGCGTATTTACACGAAAGAAATGTGACTACTGATAATTTACGTATTTCAGACCGTGCGCATGTCATCTTGCCATACCACATTCGCTTAGACCAATTACAAGAAGAAGCTAAAGGCGACAACAAAATTGGAACAACGAATAAAGGGATTGGACCTTGCTACATGGATAAAGCAGCGCGTGTTGGGATTCGTGTGGCAGATTTACTAGACCGTGAAGTATTTGCGGAACGTCTAAGAATCAACTTAGCTGAAAAGAATCGTCTCTTTACTAAAATGTACGATGCAGAACCAATTGAGTTTGATGACATTTTTGAAGAGTACTACGAATATGGTCAACAAATGAAGAAATACGTTTGCGACACTTCTGTGATTTTAAATGACGCACTAGACAATGGCAAACGCGTATTATTCGAAGGCGCCCAAGGTGTTATGTTGGATATCGACCAAGGAACATATCCATTCGTAACTTCTTCTAACCCAGTTGCTGGTGGGGTTACTATCGGTAGCGGTGTTGGACCTTCAAAAATTGATAAAGTCGTTGGGGTATGTAAAGCGTACACTTCTCGTGTAGGGGATGGACCTTTCCCAACAGAATTATTTGATGAAATCGGCTCACGTATTCGTGAAGTCGGACGTGAATACGGTACAACAACTGGACGTCCAAGACGTGTGGGGTGGTTCGATAGCGTTGTAATGCGTCACTCGAAACGTGTATCAGGCATTACCAACTTAAGCTTAAACAGTATCGACGTTTTAACAGGTTTAGAAACAGTGAAAATCTGTGTGGCTTACCGCAAACCAAATGGAGAAGAAATTTCTCACTACCCAGCAAGCCTAGTAGAACTAGCACAATGCGAACCTGTGTATGAAGAATTACCAGGTTGGAACGAAGACATTACAGGATGCCGTTCACTTGAAGAGCTTCCTGAAAATGCACGCAACTATGTTCGTCGTATTTCAGAATTAGTCGGCGTACGTATTTCTACATTCAGCGTAGGACCAGATAGAGAACAAACCAACATTTTAGAAAGTGTTTGGGCATAAAAAAAGTAATAGAGTAAAGGAGGATTTATATGAAAAAAATCCTAGTTGTAGATGATGAGAAGCCAATCTCAGACATCGTCAAGTTTAGTCTTACAAAAGAGGGCTTTGAAGTAATCACAGCCTTTGACGGTGAAGAGGGTCTGGTGGCTTTCAACGAAAAAAATCCAGATTTAGTTATTTTAGACTTAATGTTACCGAAAATTGATGGCTTAGAAGTATGCCGTGAAATCCGTAAAACAAGCAATGTCCCAATTATCATGGTGACAGCAAAAGACTCTGAAATCGATAAAGTTTTAGGTCTTGAACTTGGAGCCGATGACTATGTGACAAAACCTTTCTCAAACCGTGAGTTAATCGCGCGTGTGAAAGCAAACTTACGTCGTCAACAATTAGCTCCAGCAGAAGCCGAAGAAGAAAAAACAGCTAACGAAATCGTATTAGGCTCACTCATTATCCATGAAGATGCTTATGTGGTTTCAAAACGTGGCGAAGAAATCGAATTAACGCACCGTGAGTTTGAATTACTTCATTACTTAGCAAAACATATCGGACAAGTTATCACACGTGAGCACTTGTTGCAAACGGTTTGGGGCTATGATTACTTCGGAGATGTGCGTACAGTGGACGTTACAGTACGTCGCTTACGTGAAAAAATCGAAGATACACCGAGTCACCCAACATGGATCATGACTCGTCGTGGGGTAGGTTACTACATTAAGACCCCAGATCAAGAAAAAGAAGCTTAAGATTGAAATGCGCTTTTCCTTGCCACCTATTCTACCGGCAAGAAAAGCGTATTTTGCTAAAAAGTAGAGGGGAAAATGACTCATGAATACAATGAAACGATTCTTTCGTTCCATTCAATTTAAGATTCCGATGCTGTTCATCTTGCTCTTAGTCATCTCGCTGCAACTCATTGTCGCGAACTTCTTAACGCAATTAGAGTCGCAAATGATTTCCAACTTCCAAGAACAAATCCAACTGCAAGTAGGGTTCTTGAAGAATAACGTGCAGCCGATTTTGGCAAAAGATGCGACCGATGAAGCGAAGATGTCTGAAATTTCGCAATTGCTACAAGATTATCCAACAGGGAATAGTATTGTCGAAATTCGCATCATGGACATGCAAGGATATATTTTGGGAACAACCAACCAAACGCAACAATCTGTTGTAGGAACCCGTTCAACAGAAGCGGACGTTCAACAAGTCGTTGTGTCGAATACTGTGCAAAGCTATAACTTCACGGAAGACGAAACGCGATATTGGAAATACGTTTCACCGATTGACCCAGTGAATACTGCTTCAGGAAATCCGGTTGGGATTATTTCGGTAACATCGAATATCGAATCGCGTTATACGCAAGTCAAAGATATTGGGGTTATCTTTATCAGTTCTTCTATCTTTGTCATTATTTTGGCCATCGTGATTACCGTGATGATTTCACAAGGGATTACTAGACCAATCGCAGAGATGAAGCAACAAACTGAGCAGATTGCTGAAGGAAACTATACGGGTGAAGTGATGATTTACGGGGATGACGAGCTTGGGCAATTAGGGCAAGCGATTAACGACCTCTCTGTGAAGATTAAAGAAGCACAAGAAGGAACAGAAGCGGAACGGCAAAGGTTGGATAGTGTCCTACGTCATATGAGTGACGGGGTAATTGCGACCGACCGTCGTGGACGTATTGTGATTATCAATGCGGCAGCGTTAGATATTCTAAACTTACGTAGCGAACGAATTGTCGGTACACCACTATTAGATGTATTAAGACTCGACCGTACTGTGACTTTCAGAGATTTACTCGAGTCTCAAGAAGAACGTATGATTACGTTTGAAGAAGATGGCGAAGATACCATCGTTCAATGTGAGTTTTCAGTGATTCAACGTGAATCTGGATTTATTAGCGGTCTTGTCTGCGTATTAACAGACGTTACGGAACAAGAGAAAATCGACCGCGAACGTCGTAATTTCGTATCGAACGTTTCCCACGAATTACGTACCCCACTAACAAGTATCAAGAGTTATACAGAAGCGTTAGTGGATGGGGCATGGGAAAATAAAGAAATTGCGCCAGAATTCTTACATGTTATCGAAACTGAAACAGACCGTATGATGCGTATGATTACGGACTTACTCAACTTATCGCGTATGGACCAAAACCGTTTGGAACTCGATAAGGAATTCGTGAATATGAACGAGTTGGTGAAACATATTGCCAACCGTTTCGATATGGTGCTTTCAAGTGATCAATATCGTGAAAAGAATTACCGTATTTTAACGGATATCACACAACGAGATTTATGGGTTGAAATTGACCAAGATAAGATGACACAGGTGCTGGATAATATTATCAATAATGCGATTAAATATTCTCCAGATGGGGGTCGTATTATCGTTCGTCTAATGGAAACTCATACGGACTTAATCGTGAGTGTAAGTGACGAAGGGTTGGGAATTCCACGTAAGGATATTCCACACTTATTCGACCGATTCTATCGTGTAGATAAAGCTCGTTCAAGAGCGATGGGTGGTAGTGGTCTTGGACTGGCTATCGCGAAAGAAGTCGTTCAATTACACGGTGGTAAAATTTGGGTGAACAGTATTGAAAACAAAGGGTCTACATTCTTTGTTTCTCTACCATATGTTCCATTTGAAGAGGACGGTGAATGGGATGAATTTTAAACGTTATCGAGCAATGCTAACGGCGCTCTTTGTATTAATGGCCATTAGCTTTGTGTTTACGTATCTCATCGTAGTACGTCCGGTTGATTTCTTTACGAATCAAAAGCAAAATAATAATAAAGTTGCAACACAACAAGATACAGGTGTACAAGTTCGTGCAACCTATTCGATGGAGGATGTCTTCAGACCCACTCGTTTAGTGTTAACGAATAAAAATAAATACGAAATGACAAGTAGCGCTTCAATTATGAAAGAAGTGAACAGTCATTTAAATAAACGATTTACGAATTTAACGCGTCTGGAAACGATGGATGAGACTACTTATGAAAATCTTGTCTTGCGTGAAGCGCGCATTGAAATTCTATTTGATGGATTACATTCGTTTGGGATTGTGAGTCGTTACTTCGATGCAAATAATGAGGACTTAAGTAATGATCGTTTCTCACGCATTGTGATTCGTACAGACGACCCTCATACTGCATACTTCGTTAACGATGAGAATAAGCAGCTTTACAGTGCAAAAATTGATGAGAGTCTAAAAACAGAACTTGAAGCATTATATGCGGATAGTGACTTCTATGAAGTCGAATCCTATCGTGGAAAAACAAAACAATTCTTTGTCGAACAAGATAATTTGAATGTGGAACAGTCTGCCTATTTAATCGAGCAGATTCCAATGAGTTTCTATATTACTCAGTTATTTACGAATCAATCAGAAATTCGTACGCGTGGAGACGGAAAGACCGTTGTATACAATGATAATTTATCGCAATTGAAATTAGACCGTACGACAAATGTGGTCACTTTCTTCGAGAACCGCTCAGGAGAGGAAACGTTACTCTATACTAATAATTTAACGCAAACTTTCGGCCAGATGAAACGTCTTGGAGGCTGGCAAATGGGCGTGAGTCTATTCTCGGTAGATTTAAATAATAATCTCGTTGAATATGTTCGTTACGTGGATTCTTATCCAATCTTATCCAGTGGCAAAGAAGGTTTCACGCAAATAAAGGTCAATTCAACAGGAATCGAGAAAATGAGAACCTCATCACTGATTGCACAAACGCCTTTACCAACAAAGAGTAAAAAGGTGATGGTAGTGGGTGGAAAGACGATTGTCACTGAATTGTTGAACGAAGGATTTGTCATGAATGAGATTGAAGATATTCGTATCGGCTATTCATGGACAATCAGTAGTGAGAGTGTGCAAATCGTTGAGTTTACACCAACATGGTACATTAAAAAGAATGGTACTTGGAAGACTCTGGCTGAATTAAAAGCCGAGAAGAGTCAAACAGAACCAGCGAATGGACCGACAACAACGGGAGGTGACGCAGATGGATTTTAAGAGAAGCGCAGTCGTTCTCATCGTCTGCTTCTTTATCCTCGATTTATTCTTATTCGGATTAGTATGGCAAAAAAGATCTGATGTGAAAAATCCGTTGAATACAAGTATTAACGTCATTGACCAAATGAAGTTAGACGGAATTACATTACCAACGCTAAATGCGACAGTAGAGTCCGTTCCGATTATTCAAGTAACACCGGAATCTACAGATGGAAAATTGTCTAGTTTACCAAATCAAGTCGTAACGCTAGAAAAAAATATTATTAACGGGCAATTTGTGACACCAATCCAATTAGACTTAAGCGGATCTGTATCTGCAGATAGCTTTGCGGATTTAACAAAAATCGTTGAAAATAATCAAGTGGCTTTTGGAGACCAATACACATGGTCATCTTATAATCCAACAACCCGCAAAGTAATTTATACACAAAAAGCAGATAAGTTAACGATTATGGATGGCTCGAGTCAAATTATCTTTACAGTAAATGCCAATGACCAAGTCGTAAGCTATGAACAGACTTATGCGGGAAGTGTGCAAGTACTTGGGAAAGAGCGTGAATTGATTACAGCTCAAAGGGCGGTTGAGATTCTTTACTTAGCCGGACGAATTTCGTCGAAGGCAACCGTTCAATCGGTAAAATTATCGTATTATCAATCGCTTGTACTAAAAGATTTTTCAATTTACTCACCTGCGTGGTATATTGAAATACGCCAAGCTGACGGACAATTAATCGCTCGGCGTGTGGATGCAATTCATGGAACGGTTCTAGCGAATGAAACGCTAGAAACAACGAATACGCAAACGCAGCGTACAACAACAAATAACACAACAACAACGCAAAGTCTACAACAACAATAAGAAGGGAATAAACATGCAAGAACAAGGTTTGAAAGTGAGTTTACTCGCGAGTGGTAGCTCGGGGAATGCTACTTACATCGAAACGCCAAAACAAAAAATATTAGTGGACTGTGGACTCACTGGTAAAGCCATTACTGCGCAAATGGAGAAGATTGATCGCTCCATTTCGGATGTGGATGCCATTCTCGTCACCCATGAACATTCTGACCATATTAAAGGAATTGGGGTTCTGGCTCGTAAATACGGGATTCCAATCTATGCCAATGAAAAAACATGGCAAGCCATGGCTGGAAAGATTGGGAAAGTCGCTCTCGAACAACAGGAAATCTTCAATACCGGAGACACGCTCACGTTTGGAGACTTAGATGTCATGAGTTTTGCCGTATCGCATGATGCGGCAGCTCCTCAATTTTATAGTTTCCAACACGAAGGCAAGCAGTTCGTGATGCTGACAGACACGGGTTATGTGAGTGATAAGCTAAGAGGTTTGTTGAAAAATGCAGATGCGTATCTCATCGAAAGCAATCATGATTTAGAAATGCTTCGAATGGGACCTTACGCTTGGCATTTGAAACAACGTATCTTAAGCGACAAGGGTCATTTATCGAATGATGATGGCGCGCTTGCGATGTGTGAAATGATGGGTGACCGCACGAAACGAATTTATCTAGGACACTTAAGTCAAGATAATAACATGAAGGAAATCGCCTATCAAACAGCCGAAAGCATCTTCCAAACGCATGACAAAGGCGTTCATCAGGCGTTCGAGCTCTATCATACGGATCCGTATGAACCTACAAAGTTATTTACCGTTTAAAAACTTAGCAAGTTCGAAAGAGTTTTTTAAGTACTCTATAAGCTTAATTTCATATAAATTTCACATGAAAAAATTATTGTATATTTACAAATGAGAGGAGTGAGCAGATGTCACAAGAACAATTACAAAGAAAAAAATCATCGAAAGCTTTTAAAAATGGCTTTATCGGCGGATTATTGGGAGGAGCAGTCGCTGTTGCCGGAGGAGTTGGAATTATGGCCGTAACAAATCCAGCAAACCAAGCAACAACACCTGCTACACAGCCCTCACAAACACAAGTAGACACAACTAAAACATCTACAGCTACAAAAGGCGGAACAGAAATCACTAAAGTGGTTGCTGAAGTGAAGAACGCGGTCGTTTCAGTGATTAACAAACAATCAACTTCAAGAAATAACTTATACGGCACACAACAAACCGGAGGAGAATTAGCTACTGCGTCTGAAGGTAGTGGGGTCATTTATAAAAATGAGGGTGGATATGCCTATATCGTGACGAACTATCACGTTATTGCGAAATCACAAGAATTAGAAGTTCTTTTAGCAGACGGAACACGTGAAAAAGCTGAGCTTGTTGGTAGTGACCAATGGACAGACTTAGCAGTGATTCGTATTGCCAATACAAATGTTTCAACTGTCGCAGAATTTGCAAATTCTGATGAGGTTGAAGTTGGGCAAACAGCGATTGCGATTGGTTCCCCTCTTGGAAGTGAATTCGCAACAAGTGTAACGCAAGGAATCGTCTCAGCAACTAACCGTGCTGTTGCCACAGACGTTGATGGTGATGGACAAGAAGACTGGGTCGTAACGGCCATTCAAACAGATGCGGCGATTAACCCAGGAAACTCAGGGGGAGCGTTAATTAATAGCGCTGGCCAAGTCATCGGAATTAACTCAATGAAGATTTCGAAATCTTCTGTTGAAGGAATGGGATTTGCGATTCCAAGTAACGAAGTTGTTTCTATTATTAAACAACTTGAAACGGACGGGAAAATTACACGTCCAGCTCTTGGAATTTCAATGGTAAACTTATCAAGTGTGAATGAACGAGTAATCGAGCAATTGAATTTACCACGAGATGTGAAGAACGGAGTCGTTATTGCAGAAGTCATGGCGAAAGGTAGTGCCAAAGCAGCAGGATTACAAGCCTACGATGTCATCGTTGAAATGGATGGAAAAAAGATCGAAGGCATTCAAAACTTACGTAAAGTTCTTTACAGCCATAAAGTTGGCGATAAGCTTGAAGTAACATACTATAGAAATGGACAAAAACAAACAACAACGATTTCTCTAACAGAAACGAACAGTCCAAGTTTATAACAATAACGAATAAGGAGTCGGATAGCGAAGTGCTATTCGACTTTTTTGTGTATTTCCACAAACTTATCCACAAAAATGTGGATAAGTCTGTGGAAAACTGTGGCGTTAACGGCTTGTCAAGTCTGTGAAGTGGAAAATCGGTGTTGAAAATGGATAGGCTAAAAATGGCTTAATTATCGGATTTTATTGAAAAAAGTTATTCACATGATAAATTTTTATTGTGGATAACTTTGGTGATTAACTGTTTAAAACGTTGATATAACAGCATTTTGATATACACAAAAAGTGTGTGGATAACTGTGGATAACTCGCATCTTTCCACCTTTTAGAAATATAACAATTAGATAACAAATAAAAATTTTGAATCAATATCTAGTGTTTTTCATAAAAAAAGCCCAAAATTTAGGGGCGAACATGTGTACATGTGGATAACTTTGTGGATAACTGTGGATAAAGGGATAAAACAAGCATTTTTTTCCAAAAAAAGGTAAGATAATTTGTGAAATGAGGGGATCAAATGAATATCACAATTGTGAGTGTAGGAAAACTGAAAGAAAAATATTTAAAACAAGGAATCGACGAATACGCGAAACGCTTAGGTAGCTACTGCAAGTTCCAGGTTGTGGAAGTGCCAGATGAGAAAGCTCCTGAGAATTTAAGCGACAAAGAGATGGAACAAGTGCTCGAAAAAGAGGGCGAACGTATCCTTTCTAAAATTAAAGATGGTGATGTCGTTGTAGCGATGGCGATTGAAGGTGACTTAGTGAGTTCAGAACAACTCGCAAAAGAGATGGATACCTTCGCGCTTCATGGGAAGAGCTCAATGGTCTTTGTCATCGGCGGCTCTCTTGGGTTGAGTCCGGCCGTGAAAAAACGTGCCGACCGCAAGATCTCATTTGGCCGTATTACGTTGCCGCATCAATTGATGAGACTCGTTCTAACTGAGCAAATTTACCGTGCATTCCGTATTAATGCCGGACATGCATATCATAAATAAGTAAAGATTCTCATAGAAAAAGTGAAAAGAAAGTGCAAAATGAAAATTGTATTTTCATAGTATTTTCATAATGTGCCTCTATACTTTAGTTATTCCCAAAGAGAATATTTATCCTCCCAAATAAATATTTCTAATCCTTTTTTCCACCGGCCGTGAGTCGGTGGTTTTTTATTTTCTTTAAAAAAGGATTGATTGAAGAAAATCTCCGTACTATACTAGAATCATGGAGAAGTACCCAAGAGGCTGAAGGGGTCGCACTCGAAATGCGATAGGTCGTGAAAGCGGCGCGGGAGTTCAAATCTCCTCTTCTCCTTACTTTTACGGAGAACAAAATAGTGGGGGCGAAAAACGAATGACAAAAGTGAAATTAAATCTGAACCAAACGCATTGTTGCGGTATTTATTCTGATAAGACGGTGTATAGTTTTACGGCGGATAGTTATCCAGAGTTGTTTTACCTTCTTCAAAGACGTGGACTCATCGAATCTTTTATCGATGGAGACTTCATTGTTTATGACGAATTAAGACAGTATTCAGATTTACCGCCTTATCAAAAGCTGACTGAAGATGAATTAGAAGCAATTGATTTTGATACAATCATTCGAAAACTCAGTCCGGATCAACTGAAAGCAGTGATCGAGAAGTTCTTTGAATATCGCTTTGAATGTGAGTTTCAAGAAGTAGACGAATAAATTTGTAAAAGAAAAAAGCTGACGGCTCATTTGAGCTGTCAGCTTTTGTAGTTTCTGTAGTTTATTCTTAGCGAATAACTTCCTCAGTTTCTTTGTCGAAGAAGTGAGATTTGTTTAAGTCGAATGCTAATTCAACTGTTTCGCCTGGGTTGTGGAAGTCACGTGCATCCACTTTAGATACGAATTCAGTATCGTCAACACGAGTGTAAAGCATTGTTTCTGCACCAAGTAATTCTGATACAACAACTTCTGATTTCACTGTTGCTGCTGGATAAGTATCGATAGCGATTTGAGCACCTTTGATATCTTCTGGACGGATACCGAAGATTAAATCTTTTCCGTTGTAACCTTTGTCTTCAAGAAGTTTTCTCTTCGCTTCAGGTAATTGTAATGATAAACCTTTACCATTTGAAATCACGCCATCTTGTAATGTTACATTGAAGAAGTTCATTGCTGGTGATCCGATGAATCCAGCTACGAATACGTTGTTAGGAGTGTTGTACACTTCTTGTGGAGTACCGATTTGTTGTACGAAACCATCTTTCATGATAACGATACGGTCAGCCATTGTCATCGCTTCTGTTTGGTCGTGAGTTACGTAAATTGTTGTTGTTTCTAAACGACGGTGTAATTTCGCAATTTCAGCACGCATCGCAACACGTAATTTAGCATCTAAGTTAGAAAGAGGTTCGTCCATTAAGAATACTTTCGCATCACGAACGATCGCACGTCCTAAAGCCACACGTTGACGTTGACCACCAGATAAAGCAGCTGGTTTACGTTCTAAGTATTGAGCTAAGCCTAAGATTTCTGCTGCGTTTTTAACACGTTTGTCAATTTCAGCTTTGTCGTATTTACGTAATTTCAAACCGAATGCCATGTTGTCATATACGCTCATGTGAGGATATAGGGCATAGTTTTGGAATACCATCGCGATATCACGATCTTTTGGAGCTACGTCGTTCATTACAACGTCGCCAATTTTTAATTCTCCTTCAGAAATATCTTCAAGACCAGCGATCATACGAAGAGTTGTTGATTTACCGCATCCTGAAGGGCCTACGAATACGATGAACTCGCGGTCTTTGATGTGTAAGTTAAAGTCTGTTACGGAATAGTTTTCCGCGTTGTCATATTTTTTGTGAATATGATTTAATTGCATTTCTACCATTAGGATTTCCCCCTATAATTTGTTTTACAGTAACAGTTTACGATTTTTAGGGAAAAAGAGATAGAGGAAGGTTGCACAAAAACGACTGTAAAAATTGTGCACTTTGCCCAAAAAGTGTCCCTTATTTTTAAAATTTGGACGTAACTTATAATAAAGAAGTAAAAAAGTATTGAGAAGGATGCAATACGTGGCAAACAATGTTATGATAGGGGTTAGAAACTTACATGAAAAAGGTGATGAAATGGAAAGAAAACGTGGATTTGAAATCGTATCTGCTTATGAAGGAAAAGGAATCAATGTTCCAAAACGTTCGACAAAACATTCAGCAGGATATGACTTCGAAGCTGCCGAAGATATCGTATTACCAAGCATTTGGAAAATGCTTTTCAAATTTGCAGCCACTCAATTAAAACAATGGATTTATACAACAGATAAAGAAACAGTGGAAGCGGAACTTGCAAAAGAGCAAAAAGTCTTAAAACCAGTGCTTGTTCCAACGGGAATTAAGTCTTATATGCAAGAAGATGAGTACTTACAATTGGCGAACCGCTCAAGTAACCCATTGAAACACTTCCTTGTCTTACCAAATGGTGTTGGAATCGTGGATAGCGACTACTACAACAACCCTGACAATGAAGGGCATATTTACTTCCAATTATTAAACTTCGGATTATTCGATAAAGAAATTAAAAAAGGCGATCGTATCGGCCAAGGAATCTTCCTACCGTTCTTAAAAGCGGATGCGGATGAAGAAAACGATATGAATGAACGTACAGGCGGCTTTGGTTCTTCTGGCGTTCGTTAGAAAGGAGCCAAAATGGCAAAAGCAGCCACAAGTTTTGTATGTAGAGAGTGTGGATATAATTCACCAAAATATTTAGGGAAATGCCCAAACTGCGGGAACTGGTCTACGATGGAAGAGTTCAAGGAAACGACGAGCAATGCGAAACGTCCTTCCTTAGTGCAACATTCAGAAGAAGCACATAAGACAAAACCAATGCGATTAGACCAGGTTTCTTATGAGCGCGTAAATCGTGTGAAGACATCCATTAGCGAATTGGACCGTGTGCTCGGAGGTGGCGTGGTTCCGGGTTCTCTAGTATTAATTGGTGGGGACCCAGGGATTGGGAAATCTACCTTATTATTACAAGTGTCTAGTGAATTACAACAAACACAAGGAACAGTTCTCTATGTCTCAGGAGAAGAAAGTGCGTCTCAAATCAAAATGCGTGCGGAGCGTCTCGGGATGCAAGCAGACGGATTTTATATTTACGCTGAAACAAACCTAGAAGATATTGTTGCGCAAGTAGAAGCGTTGAAACCGGACTATGTCATTATCGACTCGATTCAAACGATGACACATCCGCAAGCAAATGGGGTTGCAGGAAGTGTGTCTCATGTTCGTGAGGCGACAGCTACATTGATGCGACTAGCGAAACTCAATCAGATTGCCATCTTTATCGTAGGTCACGTGACAAAAGAAGGAGCATTAGCAGGGCCACGTATGTTGGAACATATGGTGGACACCGTTCTTTATTTCGAAGGGGATAAACATCATAGTTTCCGCGTGCTTCGTTCCGTGAAAAACCGTTTTGGATCCACCAACGAGATTGGCGTTTTCGAAATGCATCAAGAAGGACTGAACGAAGTAACGAACCCTTCCGAAGTCTTCTTAGAAGAACGTCTTGCAGGCGCAACAGGTTCGGCAATCGTCGTGTCTCTTGAAGGAACAAGGCCAATTTTAACCGAGGTACAATGTTTATTATCACCAACGGCCTTTGGAAACGCACGCCGTACCACAAGTGGTCTGGACTATAATCGTGTCGCGCTCTTGATGGCGGTGCTTGAGAAACGTGCAGGTCTTCTATTACAAAACCAAGATGCTTACTTTAAATCAACAGGTGGTTTGAAACTCAATGAGCCTGCAGTCGACTTAGCGATTGCGATGAGTATCGTTTCAAGCTACAAGGAAAAAGAAACGCAAATGGGTGATTGCTTTATCGGAGAAATCGGCTTGACTGGTGAAATTCGTAAAGTGAATCGTGTCTATGACCGTGTTCGCGAGGCTGAAAAGCTCGGATTCAAGCGTGTCTTTATTCCAAAAAATAATTTAGATGGATGGGAACTTCCAAAAAATATCGAAGTCGTTGGAGTATCTTCTGTCAAAGAAGCTATTTACAAAGCCTTCGGGAAAGAAAATTAGAAAGGAGAACTGTTATGGAACAACCTAAAAAATTTCGAGCATACGGAAGAAAGTTATTGCAACTGATTTTCGTATTGCTCGGAGGGTCTTTAGGTGCAACGTATTTTCCAAGTCTATGGCAAGCATTCGACATTACGAATGAATGGTTAACATCGCAAGTTACGAGTATTTTGTTAGGTGCCATTATTTTATTCTTTATTTCCCTATTCGTGACGGATCCGATTTTAAAGGGTATTCGTAGACTTGAAAAACTCGTTAGCCAACTTTCTGTGAGCTAT
The DNA here is from genome assembly GCA_902479935.1 of uncultured Streptococcus sp. Taxonomy (GTDB): domain Bacteria; phylum Bacillota; class Bacilli; order Lactobacillales; family Aerococcaceae; genus Granulicatella. The sequence continues at coordinate 40,048 of CABSQV010000010.1, forward strand.
TTACTCTTTGGAATGATTGGCGCACTGATTGGACTCTTAGTCGCATGGCTCGTTGGATTGCCATTTACAAACTTACAAATTCCAGCAATTACGCAAGCTTTACCAATCGCCTTAAGTATTATCTTTGGGTACCTTGGCTTTTATGTTGGAACGACGCGTCGTGAAGATATTTTAAAAGCCTTTACGGGGACAAGAAAGAAAACGGAGGATTCTCCAGTGCTTGAACGTAAAGCAGGAGATAACTTCAGAAAATACAAACTGCTCGATACAAGCGTCATTATCGATGGACGAATTTACGATATCGCTAAAACAGGCTTTATCGAAGGAGTGCTCGTGATTCCAGTATTTGTACTGAATGAATTACAATATATCGCCGATAGCGCTGATAGCTTGAAGCGTGTGAGAGGGCGCCGTGGATTAGATATTTTAAACGCTCTTCAAAAAGAAGAGAATATTAAAGTTGAAATTTACGATGGAGACTATGACGATATTAATGAAGTGGACCGCAAGTTAATTCGCTTAGCGAAGGCGATTGACGGCATTATTATCACGAACGACTTTAACTTAAATAAAGTCAGTGAGTTCCAAAATGTGCCAGTCTTTAATATTAATGCGTTAGCGCAAGCCATCAAGCCAGTTGTGATTCCAGGAGAAACGTTGAAGACAACGGTGGTTAAATCGGGAACGGAGCGCCAACAAGGGGTTGCGTACTTGGATGATGGTACGATGATTGTCGTGGAAGATGGACAATATTATATGAATCAAGAGATTGAAGTGGTCGTAACGAGCGCCCTTCAAACTGCAGCAGGTCGTATGATTTTCGCTAAACCACTGCATAGCCAAAAGAAAATTAAACAATAAAGTGCTTCAAAACTTCTATTATGATTACTATGAATCCTTGCGGATTTGTTTATAATCGCTGTAATGGGGCACCGGCTCGAGCCGAAGTCTTTCACCTTTAAAGCCTCAAAGCTGGAGTAAGGAATAAATTTCTAACTCCAGCTTTTTCGCATTTAATGCTATTCCCCATTACTGCGATTATAAAATCCGCACGATTCTTCGTAATCATGGTGCTTAATTTTCTTTTGGCTGGAGCAATCAACGACCTGCTGACAATTTGAATAAATAGAAAAAGAGGATGGACGAAATTCGTCCATCCTTTTTGTTATTCAATATCGATTTCAAATGGTTCATCAATGGTTTCAGAGACGTATTTACCATCTTTCTTACGTTGCTTCACGCATTCCGTTAATAAGTATTCGATTTGTCCGTTGACTGATCTAAAATCATCTTCTGCCCATGATGCGATAGCAGCATATAATTTAGATGACAGTCGTAATGGAATTTGTTTTTTCTTTAAATCAGCCATCGTTAGTATAGGCTTCCTGTGTTAACAATTGGTTGAGCATCATGATTTCCGCAAAGAACAACTAGTAAGTTAGAGACCATCGCAGCTTTACGTTCTTCATCAAGTTCTACGAGTTCTCCTTCGTTTAAGCGTTCTAACGCCATTTCAACCATTCCAACAGCACCGTCTACAATCATCTTTCTAGCGTCAATAATTGCTGAAGCTTGTTGACGTTGAAGCATTACTGCAGCGATTTCTGGAGCGTAAGCAAGGTAAGTGATACGCGCTTCGATGATTTCAAGACCTGCATTTTCAACACGTGCTTGAATCTCATCGCGAATACGTTTTGCAACGACTTCACTTGAACCACGTAAGCTACCTTCATCGGCAACGCCATCACCTGTTGTGTCGACGTTTGGAGCTACATCGTATGGATAGATACGCACGATATTACGAAGCGCGCTATCACATTGAAGAGATAAGTATTCTTTGTAGTTATCTACGTTGAAGACTGCTTTAGCTGTATCGACCACTCTCCAAGTAACAGCGATTCCGATTTCTACAGGGTTTCCTAGGCAATCGTTAATTTTTTGACGAGAGTTATTTAATGTCATAATTTTTAGAGAAATTTGATTTTTTAAGGCATTTAAGTTCGCTTCAACGCCGCCTGTAGTGCTAATTGTGACGGGAGTGCTTTGACGATCGACATCACCGCTTTGGCCTAATTTTGTTTTCGCAGCAGGGTTCACAGCCACGCTAAATGGATTTACAAAATAGAAGCCAGGTTCCTTAATGCTTCCTGTGTACTCACCAAAGAGCGTCAAAACAATCGCTTCTTGAGGTTTAACAACTTTTAGTCCTCCAAAAAGGATAAGACTGCTGATAAATACTAGAATGCAGAGAAGGATACAAACTACTTGTAGGCCTTCATTTTTTATCAACGCAATTGAGGAAATAAAGCCCACAACTGAAAGGATTAGGAGAAGTAAAATGCTAAACAACGCAGCAAAACCGTTAGATTTTGTTTTTAAAATTTTTTCGTTCATAAAAAAGACTCCTTTGTCTATTTGATATCTAAATGATATCACTCTGAAATCCAAAAAGCAATATAAAAAAGAATTATTGGTAAAATTTCCCAATAATTCTTAAAGATGCTATTTAAACTATAAAACAAATAGTAAAATGAACGTTACAATCGCTAGTCCGCCTTGTTTCCAGATGATGCTTCCAAAGCCCGAAACATTGACGGAGTGCACTCAATATGCTATTCTATCCATTGTATAAAAAAGAATCACTACGATTTAGAAAGGAGAAAGGTATGAGTTATATTTCAGTAGAACATCTTTCTTTCTCATATGAACAAGAGACAGTACTTGAAGATATTAGCTTTACGGTGGAACCGGGTCAGTTTGTGATTTTGACTGGGGAAAACGGAGCAGCTAAGTCTACTTTAGTAAAAAATATTTTAGGACTCTTAACACCAAAGAGTGGGAAAGCCACTATTGCAAAGAAAAATAGCAATGGCGAGAAGTTATCGATTGGATACGCTCCGCAACAGATTTCTTCTTTTAATGTAGGCTTCCCATCAAATGTGTATGAACTTGTGGCTTCAGGTCGTTACCAACAAGGACGCTGGTTCAAAAAATTAAATGCAGAAGATCATGAACATATCGAACGTTCTCTCAAATCCGTGGGAATGTGGGATGAGCGTCATAAACGCATCGGAGATTTATCGGGAGGGCAAAAACAACGCATCTGTTTAGCACGAATTTTTGCGACAGACCCAGATTTATTCGTCCTCGATGAACCAACTGCCGGTATGGATAAGGCTTCTAGAGAACGATTCTATCATCTATTACACCACGCTTGCGCTCATCACGGGAAAGCCATTTTAATGGTCACTCATGAGGAAGAAGCGCTTGAACAATACGTGGATAAACATATCCATCTGCAACGAAAGGAGGATTCTCCATGGAGATGTTTTTCTATGGTTTCATGCAAAGAGCATTCATCTCAGGAATAGCGATGGCTTTTATCACGCCGATTCTTGGATTGTTCTTAATTCTTAGAAGACAGTCGCTGATGGCCGACACCTTATCGCACGTATCCCTTGTTGGGGTGGCGCTAGGATTTCTTTTGGGGATGAATCCAACACTCACAACGCTAATTGTGGTAATTATCGCAGCAGTTTTCATCGAAGCGATTGGAAAATATTTTAGAGGCTATTCTGAGATTACCGTTGCAATTCTAATGTCGGGAGGAATGGCGATTGCCCTTATCCTGATGAATATGCAAAAAGGTCGCTCGACACTCAGTGTTGACCAGTTCTTATTCGGTTCAATCGTGACGATTACAAATGAGCAAATGTGGATTATGATTCTACTAGCAGTTGTCGTCGTTACGTTATACGTGATTTTCCGTAAACCACTGTATGTATTGTCGTTTGATGAAGATACAGCGATGACAGCAGGATTACCCGTCCGCTTGATGACAAACCTCTTTACGATTATCACAGGGGTTGTGATTGCAGTGATGATGCCAATCGCAGGGTCACTTCTAGTGTCAGCCGTTATTGTATTGCCAGCATCGATTGCACTTCGAGTGAGCAGTAAGTTTAATGGCGTTATAATCGGCGGAATTATCATCAGTCTGATTGGTTTCTTTGCAGGACTTTCCGCTTCCTATATTTACGAAGCACCTCCGGGAGCCGCGATTACATGTGTGTTCCTTGTGATTTTATTTATCTCATTTATCGTGAGTGCCTTCCGTAAAAAAGCATAATCACTAAGCTTACCATTGATTTGGTAGGCTTTTTTTGTGGAATCAGTTTGACGAAAAGGACGAGAGAGCGTATAGTAACTCTCATAAGATTATTTGGAGGACAAGCATGTGATTATACAGGCGTTATCGAGTATGGTGACGATACTTGCGGTCATCGCACTCGGCTATCTCTTGCAGGCCAAGGGATGGTTCAAGGAAGGGTTCAGCAAGAGCATTGCGGATTTGATTTTGAAGATTGCTTTGCCAGCATCCATCTTTGTTTCAGTATTAAAATTCATAACAAGAGAACAACTCGTGGGCTTCTTTGGAGCGAGTCTTTATCCATTGATTACGGTGATTCTAGGGTACATCGTTGCATGGGGCGCTGTAGTTTTGTTCAAAGTTCCGGTTGGAAGACGCGGGGTGATGCTCAATACATTCGTGAATGCGAACACGGTCTTTATGGGACTACCGCTCAACCTCTCTCTTTTTGGGGAAGAAGCGATGCCGTACTTTTTGGTTTACTACGTGATTAATACATTGTCGATTTTTACCGTGGGAACTTATGTCGTAGCGATTGACCGTCCTGATGGAAATAAAAATAAAGGGATCGAGTGGAAGAGCCTCTGTTCACCGCCGCTCATTGCGTTTCTAGTGGCGTTAGCAGTTGTGGCGCTTGGCATTCCAGTTCCAACGTTTGCACAAAATTCCATTAATATAGTAGGAAGTTTAGTGACACCATTGTCGCTCATGTATATCGGGATCAACCTTCAGCAAAGTGGTCTTGGAACATTGCGCATCGACCGCGATACTGTAATTGCGCTAGCAGGGCGCTTTATTATTTTCCCAATGTTAATGGTATTGGTGTTACTTATTGGAGGAGCGGATAATCCCTTATTAAAAGAAACTTTTATTATTCAGTCGACTATTCCAACGCTGGTGATTATGCCTATTTTAGCGGCAGAAGCTAAAGGAGATGTTGATTTTGCGACGAATGTGGTGACGATGACAACCATTGCTTACTTAGCAGTATTGCCATTGTGGTCGTTATTTTTATTTCTAATTTAACGCAATTACCATATATGGTAATTGCAGCATACAAAAAAAGCGAAGAACCAATTTGGCTCTTCGCTTTATTTCATTTTATCTTATAAAAATTCATGTTTATCAAAGAAGTTACCAAGTTCTGCTTTGATCGTTTGTGCTTCAGTATCAATCTCTGTAATTTTGATGATTGAAGAGTAGTCTGTTACATTGTGGTTTGAAACCCCTGACTCACAGAATACAACGGCACCTGCTGTTGTTGAATCAAATTCTTGGATAAGGCTACGCATACCGTTGATTGTACCGCCAGCTTTTAAGAAGTCGTCGACGATTAATACGTTTGATCCACTAGCTAATGTACGTTTTGATAATTCCATTTTCTCAACGCGAGAAGAAGAACCTGAAACGTAGTTAATACTTACTGTAGAACCTTCCGTAATTTTTGAATCACGGCGTACGATGACGAATGGTACGTTTAAGTAGTTCGCAACGGTTTGTGCGATTGGCACTCCTTTTGTTGCAACGGTCATCACGGCATCGATTTTCTTATCTTCGTAAGCAGATGCAATCATTTTCCCTAAATCATGTAATACATCTGGTTTTGCAAGTAAATCAGAAAGGTAAATATATCCCCCTGGCAATAGACGGCTTGCATCGTTCATTTGCTCTCTTAGTTTTTCCGCAGCAGCCAATGCTTGTTCGCGTTTGATTTTCGGAACAAAAATCACGCCCCCTGCAGCACCCGGTACTGTGCGAATAATCCCTACACCTTGCTTTTCAAAAGTCTTCTTGATAATAGCAATATCCTCACTAATAGAAGATTTTGCGGACTGATACAATGCTGTAAATGTTGTTAATGAGATTAACGTATGTGGGTTGTCTAATAGACGTTGTGTCATATCGATTAAACGTTCACTTCTTTTTAATTTCATCGTTTCGTCCTCCTTTTTTTCTTTAAGACACTATTATAGTATACACAAAAGTACGGAAATTACAATTTTTTAAACCTGTAATATTCGGGAAATGAGTGATTAAAACCTTGAAAATCAAAAGAATGTTCCTGAATTCATTTAGAAAAACTAAAAACTAGTCTTCTGGTATAAAGATGTCATTGCTTCTAATGGAGAAGTGTTATAAAAATAAGGCGGAATAAAGGTGTAAAGAGCTTCTTAAGAGGGTTCGATTACTTTTGAATCCTTACGGATATCTTCATAATAGCGGTAACGTTGCACCGGTTCGAGCCTAAGGTCTCTCACCTTTAAAACCTCAAAGAGGGCGTAAGGATTTTTAATCCTACGCCGTCTTATTCGTTTTAATGCGAATTCACGTTACTGCTATTATAGAATCCGTGGATTCTCAGTAATCTCAATCTTAGCTAGCTTAATCTGCTATTTAGCCTATTTTATAAACACTTCGGGTTTTCAGTAAAACTTAATACAGAAGTAAATTTTTTATCAAACAACTCTCTACAGTTTAAATGCGTTTGAGTTCGATGCCGACAACACCGTATTGTGCTTGTTTTTCTTTGGAATAGTAAGTCAACATATCATCGGGATGTGCATTGACCACGTCTTCTGGAGTATACCCGCATTTTAATAGCGGTAGGCTCTCGTATAGTTCTGCAAAGTTTTTAAAGATATGCAACTGAACCACTTCGCACAGTGTCGTTTGCGAAGCATCTTCGGTATTGGTAAATCGAATGTGGTCACCAATGTGAATCGATTGGCGCTTCTCATCGTAGAGCCGAAGTTCAATCGTCTTTTGTCCGGAGGCAATGGAAGCGTACGGTTTTGGGAAAAGAGTCATCTCATGAAGCATGACTAGTTCTCCTTGTTTAGTACGAATTTTTCAACGGCCACAGCAACGCCATCTTCATCGTTCGTTGTTGTCACGAAGTTGGCGATTTCTTTAATCGAATCAATCGCATTTCCCATCGCCACGCCAAGACCGGCGTATTCAATCATGTCACGGTCGTTTTCGTGGTCACCAAGACACATCACTTCATCGCGTGTAAGGCCAAGTTTATCGGCTAGATGATGCACGGCTTTTCCTTTGCTCGCTTCAGGGTGAATCACTTCGAGGTAGAAGCCTGCGCTACGGAAGATGTTGTAACGGCTCTTGAAGTCATCCGAAAGATTTGGTATTAATTCTTCTAACACTTCAGGTTCATCTACAAACATGATTTTGACGAATTCTTTATCGGTTGGAATATCTTTGTATAATTGGTGCACGATTGGCATCCCTACAAGTTCACTTTCATGAATCGAGTATTTACCAACTGTTGCAGTTGGAACGTAAATCGCTTCTTCGTCGATGGCGTGGTAGTGCACATTGTATTTTGTAGCGTAGTCGTTCACGCGCTCTAGGTCATCATGTGTCATTGAGAAGCGAACGAGTGCTTTTTTCGAACCTGTTTGTTGCACCAGAGTACCGTTGTAAGTCACGACATAATCGTGGTCGTTTACGAGATCGAGTTCTTGCAGTAGTCCTTCAACACCAGGATATGGGCGTCCTGTACAAAGAACCACATAGACCCCTTGTGCGCTTGCGGCGTTTAAAGCAGCCTTTACGCGTGGTGTGATTTCGCGTTTTGAATTGAGTAGTGTGCCGTCGATATCGATGGCGATTAATTTGATAGCCATAGTTCCTCCTTGAAAATTGTTCAATAGCGTTAAGTAGTGTTTTGAGCTAGATAATTGGACGTCTTTAAAATAAGAATCTGAGCAAAAATACAATGCTTATACATAAATCCATTACGTAAAACTTTCGGAGAGCTCCGTAAAATATGGAAAACACAATATACCTTATAAGGTATATTGTGTTTTTTATTTATAAAAAGTAATTGGTAGATGATGCTCACATCCTGTGTAGTTGAGTTCACAATCGCAGAAATGGCGTGCGTTTCCCGAAACCTCCGCACGACTCGTTCCGAGTCCCTTCTCTTTTGTTTCAAATCCTTCGCACTGTGAAGGATTTTCCAACGTTCCATTTCTGAGCGCGATTGCTCACATCCTGTTATTTCATTTGATTTGAGAATACATCCAATTGTGCAGCGATATTTTGAAACTCTGCATAGTCGTCCATAAAGAGGCCGTTTTGCATTTCGCCGCTTACCATTTCGCGAGGGAAGTAGAGGCGTTCGTCACCACGTACTTTTCCGGAAATAGCATCTACAATCGAACTGACTTGAGAAAGTTCAACCATATTACCGTTGCGTTCTACAAGCTCGATTTGCGTTCTTGGTTTAATCGAATCTGGACGATAGAAATCGTATGGTAAGTCGAAACTGTTGTTAATGGCAGTGTAGTATTCTGGATCGAACCCAACTTCTTCTACGATTTGTTTCATGCGTTCGATTTGGGCGCCATCGTTTGTACGGTTAAATGGCACTGATTTAAACGGACGTCGGTTGATGAAACGATCTGACAAGTCGCTCAAGATGGCATCTTCTTCTAGTAACCAGTGAGAGAAGTATGTGTTCAATACGCCATCATCGAGACGTAAGTAGTCTTCCAATGTCCATGTTCCCTCGAAGAAAGGCTTCAAGAACGTTGCCGAGTGTCTTAATGGATTCAATTCTGAGTGGTAGCAAGCGGAAGCGCGTTTCAATAAATGATTTAGCACGACTTCCATCCCGCGAGAAACTGGGTGGAAGTATACTTGCATGTACATTTGATAACGACTCACGATGTAGTCTTCTACCGCGTGCATTCCTGAATACGTAAAAGCAATGCCGCCTTTATATGGACGAATCACACGAAGGATACGCGTGAGGTCGAAAGTTCCGTAGTTTACCCCTGTGAAATAAGCGTCACGAAGCAAGTAGTCCATACGGTCTGCATCGATTTGGCTTGAAATCAATTGCACCACTTGAGGGTTTGGATGTGTTTTTTGAATCACGCTGGCCACTTCTTGCGGGAAAGTAGAAGAGACTTTACGTAAAATCTGGTTCACTTCCGTTTCCTCAGACAAGATGATGTCGATGGTGATTTGTTCATGGTTTGTATCAAAGATTTTCTCGAACGTATGAGAGTATGGTCCGTGCCCGATGTCATGCAAGAGGGCAGCGCAGAGCACAACAAGTCGATTGCTGTCGTCCCATAGTCCGTCTCCTACTTCTTGTGTTGCGTAGTTACGCGCAAAGTTGTCGCAAATACGACGGGCGATTTCATATACCCCTAAAGAGTGAGAGAATCGTGAGTGTTCCGCTGTATGGAAAGTATACATGGAAGCTCCGGTTTGTTTAATTCTGCGGAGTCGTTGCAATTCACGACTATTAATTAATTCAAGAATAATTGGATGTTGCACGTGGATATAATCGTGCACTGGGTCACGAAATACTTTTTCACGTTTAAATGCTTCAGTCATGCGTTTGACGCCTTCTTTCGATTAGAATGTGAATTTTTATCATAAGCACTTTCAGTTTATGCTATTTTCGGTAGAAAAGCAAGAGGCCGAACCTTTTAAAATGCTTTTATACCGCGTTTTATACCCGATTATTGTCGTTTCACAAAACGCTCAAGTGCTTTTTGGAATTCTGGAGTGTGAATAAAGTCTGTTTCGTTTTCTTCTAGTAGGCACCCAAGTTTCGTTAATGCTTGTAGGACGCGAACTTGCACGTCTTCAATCGTAAGGTCGATCCCAAGCGCGTCACTAATATTCCACATACTATCGGCGTTGACTTCTGGGAAATACCATTTCGTCTCTTCGCCTTGAAGTGCATGGTCATAGAAATCACGAACCACAAGCCCGCGACGGTTTTGGTCTCCATAGACGCTGAGGTAAATCGACACGCACACCACATCTTTCAAGCGGCGCTGTGCAATCCCGGCAATTTTACGGTTTTGAATGCTTAAATCATAATCTCCCGGGCAGTATGAGTCTGCTACTTCGAAAGCTTGAATCCCACCAAGGGCCTCCGATTCTGGGAAAGTCTCTTGAATGAGTTGCTGCATCCATTCATAGGCTTCGTTAATCGTCGGCATTTGTTTATTTTTAAAGAGAAGGCTGATGTTTAAGATGCCTTCGTTACTCACTACGGCCAGCCCGCCTGCTTGACGCACAATCGGCGTAAATCCGTTGGCACGCAGTCTTTCTAGCCCTTGTTCAAGATAAGGAACCTTTGTATCAGTCATTCCAAGAATCACGATATCTTCAAGCGTCCAGAAGTGAACGAATGGCCCATCTTCTTCTTTTGTGAGATGACGAATCAGCGTCTCATCGAGCGCGAACGGCGCCAGCATTTCTTCGAGTTTTTCAGTTTTTGGAATTTGTGTCGCAACCAATTGAATGGTTTGCTGCCTAATAGGTGATTGAGTCATACGATTCTCCTTTAGAGTTCTTCGTGTTTTATTATAACAAAACTTCGCGTGATGGTCGTGTTGGAGGCCGTTTTTAAGCCATTTCTTAGGAATTTATTAAGTAAAAGTCAAGAATCGTAAAAATTACTAGCAAAAATGGTTTATTTTTAATAGGATAAAGTAGAAAAAGAATGAAAAGAGGGAATGCTCATGAAAATTTTAGTAGTAGATGATGATCGCGAAATCGTTGAATTATTGACGATTTACTTAAAGAACGAAAATTATGAAATTGTAAAAGCCTATGATGGGAAACAAGCCCTTGAAAAATTAAAAATGTATCCAGATATCGATATGATTATCTTGGATATTATGATGCCACGCTTAGATGGAATCTCAGTGGTGCATGAAGTGCGCAAAGAAAATGAACAATTGCCAATTCTATTATTAAGCGCGAAATCAACAGATATTGATAAAATCCAAGGGTTAACAAATGGTGCCGACGATTACGTTACAAAACCATTTAACCCACTTGAAGTCATTGCGCGTGTGAAATCATTATTACGTCGCTCAACGATTACTCAAGAAGGCCCAGCTAACGAAGAAATTACGATTGGACCTTTAACGATTAAGAAGGAATCTCACCAAGTGACAACAACAGATGGCACTGAAATTCAGTTAACAGTATTAGAATTCGGAATTCTATACTTACTTGCGAGCCATCCAAACCGCGTATTTAGTGCAGATGAAATCTTCGAAACGGTATGGCAACAAGAAAGTATCGTTTCAACGAAAACAGTTATGGTACACGTAAGCCACCTTCGCGATAAGATTGCCGAAGCAACTGGCGGAGAAAAAGTCATTGAAACAGTATGGGGAGTAGGCTACAAGATTGAAGACAAATAATAAAAAAGTTCTTCACCTTCGAAAAGTCAAAAACGAACCGACACTCTTGACGCTCACGCCAAAGGAAGTCAGTGAACTCGTATTAGAAGGAATCGTGACGCTCTGTATTGTATTCCTTTTATACTTAGGAATTCTTGTGATGGTTAGCCAACTCATTAATGAGCCAGGGTTTATTTCTGTGGAATTCTCTGCTCGTGAAGTATGGCATATCGAGCGCGAGCAAATTGCGTTCTACAAAAATATCTTCACGATTACATCCGTCGTTTTTGCAGTGGCGTTTACTTATTGGCGCTTGATGCGAAGATACCAACAAATGCAGTTAAACCACATTTTGGAGGAGTTGCATTTGATTGCGGATGGGCAGTATGACCGACGTATTCCGTTCCGTTTATCCGGAGACATGGGGCAAGTCGTAAACTCGATTAACCGATTGGTCGATTCGACCGTGAATGCGCTAGAGGATGAACGCGCGATTGAGAAATCGAAGGATGAATTGATTACAAATGTATCACACGATATTCGTACACCGCTGACATCGATTCTTGGGTATCTTGGACTGATTGTAAATCAACCCAATGTCGAGAGCGCCGATGCGAAGCGTTATGCGGAGATCGCCTATTCGAAGGCGGAACAAATGAAATTACTCGTAGACGACTTATTCGAATATACGACAACGCGTCCAAACGGAGCACCGCTTAGACTTAATGATATTCCAATCGTGAATTTCTTAGAGCAAGTAGCAGCGGACTTTGAGCTCGAGGCGCAAAAACGCAAGATGGCGATTGAAGTCTTGCCGAATAATCGTGATGTTGTTCTGGAACTCGATGCCGAGAAAATGGTGCGCGTAATTAATAATCTCTTATCGAATGCGATTAAATACGGCCACGAAGATTCTGTCATTACGATGGAAGTCTTAAAAAATGATGGCGTCATTACGATTGCCGTTCGAAACGCCGGAGATCCAATTTCGAAAGAAGTGTTGGAACAACTCTTTGCGCGTTTCTATCGTGCAGAAGCATCCCGTTCCAAAGAAACGGGTGGAACAGGACTTGGTCTTGCGATTGCCGAGAACATTGTAAAATCACATGGCGGTATGATGTATGCTGAATCTGAAAATGGTCAAACAAGCTTCTATGTATGCTTGCCGGAAGAAAATCAAGGTTCACTCAAACAATTTAAAGAAAAACTCAAATAACCAGAAGAAGGCAGAAATGCTTTCTGCTGGTTATTTTTATTCGCAAAAAGACACTAGAGTTGATACTATGGAAGGGACGTAATGGAGGGAAAAATATGAAATTAGCAACGTGGAACGTGAACGGAATTCGTTCGGTATTAAATAAAGGTGCTCTACAAGAGTATGTATTAGAAAGTAATCCAGATATTTTATGCCTACAAGAAACAAAGGCGCAACAAGAACAGGTGGAACTCGGGATGGAGTTTAGTGAGTATGATGTGTATTTCAACTCAGCTGTGAAAAAAGGGTATTCTGGAACGGCCATCTTCACCAAAGTAAAACCACTTTCGGTAACGTATGGCATCGGCATCGAAGAACATGACCAAGAGGGACGTGTGATTACGGCCGAATTCGAGAAATTCTACTTAGTGACGGTCTATACACCAAATGCGAAGCGCGACTTATCCCGTCTAGCATACCGTCAAGTGTGGGAAGATGATTTCCTCGCATACATCAAGAAGCTAGAAGAGACAAAACCAGTCATTTTCTGCGGCGACTTGAACGTGGCGCATAAGGAGATCGACTTGGCCAATCCAAAAACGAACGTCAATAATGCCGGATTTACCAAAGAAGAACGCGCAAAATTCGACCAAGTTGTCGCTAGCGGCTTAGTGGATGCGTTCCGCTACTTACATCCTGACACAGTAGGGGCGTATAGCTGGTGGAGCTACATGGGTGGCGCTCGTGCACGAAATATCGGATGGAGAATTGACTATTTTGTCGTATCCGAAGCACTCGCACCGCTTCTAAAAGAAGTCGACATTCGTAGCGATGTCACAGGAAGCGACCACTGTCCAGTAGAAATCGAAGTGAAACTGTAAGAACATTTGTTCGCGTTCAGAAAGTCTGATACAATAGAGGTATCGATTAAAAAAGAGGTATAGAAATGGCAAAAGACCATATTGTCGTGCATGGTGCACGATCTCATAATTTAAAAAATATTGATGTAAGCATTCCTCGAGACCAGTTTGTCGTGATTACAGGACTATCAGGGTCAGGGAAGAGCTCGCTGGCGTTTGATACATTATACGCAGAAGGGCAACGTCGTTATGTAGAGAGTCTATCTGCATACGCACGTCAATTTTTAGGGCAAATGGACAAACCAGACGTGGATAGTATCGACGGCTTGAGTCCAGCGATTGCCATCGACCAAAAAACAACGTCACGCAATCCGCGTTCAACGGTTGGAACGGTGACGGAGATTAACGACTATTTACGTTTATTATATGCGCGTGTGGGAAAACCTATCTGTCCAAATGACGGCACACCGATTGAAAGCCAGTCCTTGGAACAAATGGTAAACCGCGTCATGGCGATGCCAGAGAAGACTAAGATTCAAGTATTGGCGCCGGTTGTCGTTCAGAAGAAAGGCGAGCATAAGAAAGTCTTCGAGAAGATTCAAAAAGACGGCTACGTGCGTGTGCGCGTGGATGGCGAGATGCATGAAGTCACTGAAGAATTCAATCTCGAGAAGAACAAGAAGCATAATATTGAAATCGTCGTAGACCGTATCGTAGTGAATGATAAGAGTCGTTCACGTCTATTCGATTCGATTGAAGCGGCCCTTCGTTTAGCGGAAGGCTATGCGATTGTCGATGTGATTGGTGGGGAAGAACATCTCTTCAGCGAACACCATTCATGTCCGATTTGTGGATTTACGGTGGGCGAATTAGAGCCACGTCTCTTTTCATTCAATGCGCCGTTTGGAGCGTGTCCGGAGTGTGATGGTTTAGGGTCGAAGCTTGAAGTCGACTTAGATTTAATCGTTCCTGATAAGAATTTAACGCTGGAAGAAGGAGCGCTTGTTCCTTGGAATCCAATTAGTTCGAACTATTATCCAACGATGCTGGAACAATTTTGTAAACAGTTCAAGATTCCGATGAATATTCCATTTGAGAAATTGACGCAGTCGCAAAAGAATATGGTGTTATATGGTTCAGGAGATGCGACCTTTAAGTTCCATTATGAAAATGAATTTGGTGGCGTTCGTGATGTGGAAATTCCTTTTGAAGGAGTAGCCGTCAACGTGGAGCGTCGTTACCGTGAAACCAATAGCGACTTTACGCGTGAACAAATGCGCCAATATATGAACGAATCAAAATGTAAGAAGTGTCATGGATTCCGTTTAAATGAACAGGCGTTGTCTGTCAAAGTCGGAGGAAAACACATCAGTGAAGTGTTGGCACTGTCTGTAGATGATGAGATTGATTTCTTCAAAGACTTAAACTTATCCGAAACTGATGAGCAAATCGCAGCTCCAATCTTAAAAGAAGTAAGCTCTCGTTTGAAATTCTTACGCAATGTTGGGTTGCAATATTTAACATTGAGCCGTGCTGCTGGAACGTTATCAGGGGGAGAAGCACAACGAATTCGTTTAGCGACGCAAATCGGTTCAAACTTATCTGGCGTGCTCTATATTTTAGACGAGCCATCGATTGGACTTCACCAACGCGACAATGACCGCTTAATCGAGTCATTAAAGAGTATGCGTGACCTTGGAAACACCTTGATTGTCGTAGAGCATGACGAAGACACGATGCGTGCTGCGGACTACTTGATTGATATCGGTCCAGGTGCGGGTGAATTCGGTGGTGAGATTATCGCTGCTGGGACTCCAAAAGAAGTGGAGAAGAATAAGAAATCACTGACAGGGCAATATTTAGCCGGTAAAAAATACATCCCAGTCCCAAGCGAACGTCGCAGGGAAGATAAGGGTGGGATCCATTTAGAAGGCGCTGCGGAAAATAACTTACGCGGTATCGATGTGGATGTGCCACTTGGACGTTTTGTGGCCGTGACAGGGGTATCGGGTTCTGGAAAGAGCTCGCTTGTCAACAGCGTATTGAAGAAAGCTTTAGCGCGTGAGATTACACGTACGAAGGAAAAACCAGGGAAGTTCAAGAGCATTTCTGGATTTGAGAGTCTCGATAAGATTATCGATATCGACCAAAGCCCAATCGGAAGAACCCCACGAAGCAATCCAGCAACGTATACGGGTGTATTTGACGATATTCGTGATTTATTTGCGACAACAAACGAAGCAAAAATCCGTGGATACAAGAAAGGCCGCTTCAGTTTCAACGTGAAGGGTGGACGATGCGAGTCTTGTAAAGGGGACGGCATTCTGAAAATCGAGATGCACTTCCTGCCAGACGTATATGTGCCGTGCGAAGTGTGCCACGGAACGCGTTATAACTCAGAAACGCTCGAAGTGAAATACAAAGGAAAGAGTATCGCGGATATTCTTGAATTAACGGTCGAAGAAGCGGTGGAATTTTTCCAAGCCGTACCTAAAATCAAACGTAAATTACAAACGATTAAGGATGTTGGACTCGGCTACGTAACCCTTGGCCAATCTGCCACAACGCTCTCTGGAGGGGAAGCGCAACGGATGAAGTTAGCCAGCGAACTCCAACGTGTCTCAACAGGCAATACCTTCTACGTGCTCGATGAACCAACAACTGGCTTGCATACAGACGATATCGCACGCCTACTTGAAGTGTTGAATCGTTTAGTTGAAGCGGGCAATACCGTGCTTGTCATCGAACATAACTTAGATGTGATTAAGACCGCTGACTATATCATTGATATGGGTCCAGAAGGCGGTAGCGGTGGTGGACTTGTGATTGCGACTGGGACGCCTGAAGAAGTGGCGAAGGATAAAAATAGCCATACGGGTCGATATTTAAAACGCGCCTTAGAAGCAGCCACATCGCATAAAAAGAAGTAGAAATTTACGAGAAGAGATAGTTTGAGGAAGCCAGTTATGCTATACTCAACATAGATCATTTCTCAGGGGGAAACTTGAATGAACATGAAAGAATTAGTCGGCAAGAAAGCCGCAGAATATGTAGAAAGTGGAATGACGGTTGGTCTAGGAACGGGTTCGACAGCCTACTATTTTGTAGAAGAAATCGGTCGCCGCGTGAAAGAAGAAGGTCTTGAAATCGTGGGAGTAACGACTTCTTTAGCAACGAAGAAACAAGCAGAAGCGCTTGGAATTCCGTTGAAGAGCGTGGATGAAGTGGATTATATCGATGTCACAATCGATGGCGCAGACGAAATTGCTCCAGATTTTTCAGGAATCAAAGGGGGCGGCGGTGCGTTATTATTCGAAAAAATCGTTGCCGAACAATCAAAAAGTGTTATTTGGATTGTAGACGAATCAAAAATGGTCGACTACTTAGGTCGTTTCCCATTACCAGTGGAAGTAGTGCCGTATGGATCAGAACAATTATTTAAACGTTTTGAAGCGCTAGGATACAAACCAACTTTCCGCGAACGCGACGGAGAACGCTACTTAACCGATAGCAAAAACTACATTATCGACTTGGATGTCTATCCAATTAAAGACCCAATCGCATTTGGAGAAAAAATCAAAGGCATGACAGGCGTGGTAGAGCAAGGTCTCTTCACAAACATGACAGATATCGTGCTTGTAGGAACTCCTGATGGGGTTGTCGTAAAACAATTCTAAAAATTAACCGCTTAGAGTCAGCATGGATGTGCGATTCTAAGCGGTTTTTGTTATAGTGTATTTTTAATTTTTTGAATCTCTTCTTCAGATAATCCGGTGTGTTTCATGATTTCTGTGATAGGAAGATTCATTTTAAGAAATGCCAAAACTTGACCTTCTTTAAGTCCAGCTTCTCTAGCGGTCTCTTTGGCATATTCGATTGTTTTCCAATAGACTTCTTCGTATTTTTCCATTTGTTCCGCCATCTTCATTTCCTCCGAATCTAAATTATAGAAATCAACAACAGCATAAGCGTCTTGAATTTCTTTGGATGCTTTTGCCGTGATTGTACCATTTTTAAGGAAATTTCTCCACGAATCGTAAAAGCGGTTTTTGATTGGAGTAAACCGTGTCGAATTGCACACGGTTAATTTTAAAGGATGATGCACTTTTTCAATTTGTGTGCGAAAATCAAGGCGGAGTGTGCTATACTAGTAAAGATTTAGTATTGAAAGGATCTGATAAAATGTCATCATTCATGGAAAAAAGAAAAGGATTGTTGTGTACATTTGCTATAGCGGTTGTCTCAGTGATGCTCGATAAGCTATTCCCAGTCATTGGGAGTGCGGTATTTGCTATTATTTTAGGGATGGTCTTGAACCAATTTTGGAAAATCCCAAGTGATTTTAGACCGGGGATCAATTATTCAGCGAAAAAATTATTACATTACTCCATTATCGCACTAGGATTTACAATGTCGTTTGCGCAGGTGAGCCAAACAGGTGCATCATCGTTCCCAGTGACGATTGTGACCATCTCGATTGCGTTTCTAACAGCGCTACTTGTAGGAAATTTCTTCAAATTGTCTCGTCCACTGAAGATTCTTGTTGGTTTCGGGACTGCGATTTGCGGGGGATCTGCGATTGCGGCAGCTTCACCGATTATTAGAGCAGAAGATGATGAAGTCGCGTTGTCAATTTCAACCATTTTCCTATTCAACGTCATCGCGGTATTCCTATTCCCATTCTTAGGACATATGATGGGCATGGACGCGTCGCAATTCGGACTTTTCGCAGGGACAGCGATTAACGATACATCAAGCGTAGTTGCAGCCGGCGCAAGTTACAGTGCAGAAGCGTTAGAAATCGCGACAATCGTGAAACTTACTCGTGCGTTGATGATTGTTCCAGCCTGTCTCGTATTATCATTTGTCGAAGCACGTCGCATGAAACAAGAAGGACAAAGCGTTCAATGGAAGAATATCGTGCCAATGTTTATCATTTGGTTCATGGTCGCTTCCATCATTACAAGTGTGGGATTATTCCCAAATTCCCTTGTACCGTATGCAAAATTAGCATCTAACTGGTTGATGGCGATGGCATTAGCAGGTATCGGTATGCAAGTATCCTTCCAACAATTCAAAGAAGCAGGGGCAAAACCAATCTTAACCGGTTTAGCTACTTGGTTTATGGTGACTGTCACTAGCTTAATCATGCAGTACTTCGTTTTATAGAAAGGACGCCGTATGAAAAGATTATTGGGACTCGGGTTTTGGATTAGTGCCTTGTACTTTATCTTATATACGAAAATTCCAGCGCTACAAGACTTCGTGAATACACCAGTAGGGCCGTATGTGCATGTCGTGATGGTTATTTTACTCATCGTGGGGATTTTCTTCTACGTACTGCGCATAATTCATTACTTATTTTTCCCATAAAATAGAAACCAGCTTAGACATTGCGGGACTGACCCCAAAAAGTGAGAATTTAATAAAAACACCCTAGGGCTACCGTCTC
>CABSQV010000011.1:0-55109 GCA_902479935.1 uncultured Streptococcus sp.
GACGCAGACCAACCAGCGAAGTTCGTGGTGAATGGAACTGCGGTAGACGATACAATGATCGACGCTATGAAAGATGGCGCGAAAGTTGGTACTTATACGATTAATCCATTAACAGGCGAAGTTACGTTCACACCAAATAAAGATTTCGTAGGGACTCCAGATGCGGCTACCGTTCAAGTCAAAGATGAGAATGGAATAAGTGCAACGGCGAAGTATATACCAACTGTAACGTCAGTAACGCCAACGGGAGAAGATGCGGCTTCGACTGGTAAACAAGGGAAAGTTCAAATTGGAACACCGAAGTTTACCGAGGGAGATGTGGAGGTTCCGTTGAAAGTAGACGCAGACCAACCAGCGAAGTTCGTGGTGAATGGAACTGCGGTAGACGATACAACGATTGACGCTGTAAAAGACGGCGCAAAAGTTGGAACTTACGAAATTAATCCACTGACTGGTGAAGTAACATTCACACCAAATAAAGACTTTGTAGGAACACCAGATGCGGCAACTATTCAAGTCAAAGACGAGAATGGAACTGCGACAACTGCGAAGTACACACCGACTGTGACAGCAGTAACGCCAACAGGAGAAGATGTAACAACGACAGGTAAACAAGGGAAAGTCCAAACAGGAACACCGAAGTTTACTGAAGGGGACGCGGAAGTTCCGTTGAAGGTGGATGCAGACCAACCAGCAAAATTCGTGGTGAATGGAACGGCAGTAGAAGAAACAACGATTGACGCGACAAAAGATGGCGCAAAAGTTGGTACTTACACGATTAATCCATTGACAGGTGAAGTAACCTTCACACCGAATAAAGATTTTTCTGGAACACCAGATGCGGTGACGGTTCAAGTCAGAGACGAGAATGGAACAACCGCGACAGCGAAGTACACACCGACTGTGACAGCAGTTACTCCAACAGGAGAAGATGTAACTTCAACGGACGTTCAAGGGAAGACACAAACTGCTAAGCCAACTTTTACAGAAGGCGACGCGGAAGTACCGCTAGATGATAGCGTACCGGCTATTTTTGAAGATGGAACGACTGAGAAGGTCATTGCGGGTGTTGGAACATTTACCGTAGCAGCGGACGGAACGATTACCTTTGTTCCAGAAGCGAGCTTTACAGGCGAAACGCCAGCGGTAACGATTCAACGTGTGGATATGAATGGCACAGTTGCAAAAGCAAGCTACACAGCAACAGTGACGCCGGCTCCAGTGGAACCAGAAAAACCTGAGGAACCTGCTAAACCAGTTGAACCGGCTAAGCCAGCTAAACCAGTGGAGCCAGAACAAGAAGCTCCACAGCAAACTGTCGTAGCACCAGCTGTTGAAAAAACAACTCAAACAGAATTACCAAATACGGGGACAACGGATGAGTTTGCGATTTTCAATGCGGCGGCTCTTAGCATTTTAGCTTCATTAGGCCTTGTAGCCACTTCTCGTAAAAAAGACGAAGCTTAATTCATAACTAACACAAAGCGTGAGACTAGAATTCCTAGTGTCACGCTTTTTTGACGTTGCAAAACTTCCATTATGAGAGTAGACTAGAAAGGTACACACTGAAAAGGAGTGATTTGAATGAAGAAAATCGAACAAAAAGATTTATTCGAGTTAAAAAATGTAGGGCAACCTGTTGTGGCAGGAGAGGCTTTCTTTTTTACAGAAACAAAAATGAACGAAAAGAAAAATACGTACGAGACAGCTATTTATAAGTACACAACTGACGGAAACGTAGCGTATGGGGATGAAGGAACGGTGAATTCATCGCTGAAAATCTCTCCAGACGGGAAATGGATTAGCTTCATCAGCAATGCGGGGGAAGAAAAGACGCCGGAGCTTAAAATCCAATCGGTTCAAGGTGGGAAAGCCGTCGCCTTAACAGAAGAGAAAAAAGGCGTGTCTAGTTACGTGTGGGCAAAAGATAGCAAGTCTATCGTTTTCCAAACAACAAAACCAGAGGAAGAAGAGAAGAAAGAAGAATTCCCTCATCCAATTGTCGTTGAAAAAACAACGTATCGTTTTGACGGTGGAACATTCTTACCAAACGACGAAGTGACACAAATCAAAAAAGTGGACGTTGCTACAAAAGAAGTGACAACACTGCTTGAATCAAAAGAATCTATCGGACTTCGCGATGTATTGCATAATGAAACAACACTTGTAGTGGACCGCGATTTATCAAACGTTCGCTGGACATTAGACAGTGCAGAAGCGTGCTACGTGGACGTTGCAACAGGCGACATTCATCCGATTCTTGAAGCAGGAACAGATGAATCTTATCGCTATGTGTTAGATGCAAAAGACGGCGCAGTCCTACAATATAGTTCAGGGAAACACGGATTCGTGACGCAAGCGGATTTAATCGTGAACTTCGACAGTAAACCAGATGCAGAAGGCCATATTTTAAACTTAACAGCCGACCTTGATGTGGAATGGGGCGACTGGCTCGTGGCGGATTTTCAACAAGCCGTGACAGGAGTTGAGCCACAATGGTTCGATGAAGAAAGCTTCTTAGCGTGCGCAAGCGTGCAAGGTAGAACTGTTCTTTACCGTTTGTATTTAGACGGACGAGTGGAAAAAATCTTCGATGAACTCTTACACCTAACAGGAGCAACCATCATCTCTGAAGACGAGTTATTCATCACGTACTCAACAACAACGGTACCAAGCGTATTAGCGCGCTTAAACTTAAAAACAGGCGAAATCAAAGACCTTTATAATCCAAACGAAGCGTACTTAGCTGAGCACATCGTTACAACGCCGGAACGTTTCACTTATAAAGGATACGACAACTGGGATATCCATGGATGGTATATGCCACCAGTAGAAAAAGCAGACAAGCACGCGGCAATCCTCTATGTTCACGGGGGGCCACAAGTGGCATACGGCGAAAGTTTCTTCCATGAAATGCAAGCCCTCGCTGCAAAAGGTTATGGCGTAATTATGATTAACCCACGCGGAAGTAACACATATGGACAAGACTTCGTGAAGAGTATTCTTGGCGATTACGGGAACCACGATTTCGACGACTTAATGATGGGGGTAGACTATATCTTAGAAACACATCCTGAAGTCGACGCGGACCAATTATACGTTGCCGGAGGAAGCTACGGCGGATTCATGACCAACTGGATCGTAACGCATACCGACCGCTTCCGTGCAGCTGTTACACAACGTTCAATCAGTAACTGGATTAGCTTCTACGGAACAAGTGACATCGGCCCATTCTTCGTGGAAAAACAGTTGCTTGATGACATTAACAATCCACAACGCTTATGGGAAATGTCACCAGTAGCTCATGCGAAAAACGCGAAGACGCCATTACTTGTCTTACACGGACAAAGTGACTTACGTTGCCCACAAGAGCAAGGGGAGCAAATGTATATGGCCATGCGTAAAAATAACGTGCCAACAAAAATGATTCTATTCCCTCAGTCTAGTCACGGACTATCTCGTCAAGGATTACCAAACCTTCGTCAAGAACGTCTAAAAGCTATTACAGACTGGTTTGAGGAGTATTCAAAATAACAGCGTCCGCTCTCAAACAGCAGAGGTTGACGCACATAACTAGCTATTGATTTCGAAGAATCAACGGATTTTATAATAGCTGTAATAGGAAAAAGATTAAATGCAAATTAGCGGACGTTAGAATGAAATTCTTACGTCCGCTTTGAGCATTAAAGGGGAGAGACAATAGGCTAGACCCGGTCTTCTATTACAGCTATTATCAAAAAATCCGTAAGGATTCTGAGAAATCAATAGACATACAACCATTTAAATAGGGTGAGTCGACATCGGCTCACCCATGTTGCTTAATTAGAATAATAAAGAGTAGAGTTTATTAGCCTAATTGAACAAATTTAAATGTTGTTGCATGGTCTCCGCACTAGACTGCAACCGTTGAAGAGAAGTATTAAAGTCGTTCATCCACTCGGTTGAAACGACTGACAATTTTAACCGTGCTTCGTTTGTCATGCGAAGCAACGTTTCAAGCGACTGCAAAATATCGTCGGATTCCTTGCCGACAAGTTCCGTTCGGTAAGTAGCAATCAACTGTTTACGGTCTGCTTGAAATTGTTCATACAGTAACCTGTCACAAGACGCACCTGAAAAACAAGTTCGAGCAGTTCGGTTTTCCGTGTTACAAATCATGATGATGTTATCTGCATTCTGAAATCGTTGTTGATGTGGATCTTGATTTTTCGGATTGTCACATAACTCCATGGTTTGTGCCTGCACTCGAAACCACTTGAGGCATTTCTCTTCGGGGATACCAAAGCGTTCGAGGGCCCGCTCTTTAAAGTGTTTTGTGAGAGAATACTGTTGAAAATTCGGAAGTCCCATAGCGTACACCTCCTTTCTCAAATTTCCACCTATATTATACTCCTCACGCTAGAGAAAAACACGAAAAGAAGAGTAGATTTGTTGACGAATTTGAGGGAATACTGTATTCTACTAAAAGGAAAAATTAATAGTTACCTGTAAAGGGATATGTGTTGACAGATTCTCTATTATTTGGTAGACTATTGGAGTTGAGAAAACAAGCAGAAGCATCCCGCTTCTCGCCTAAGTTGACACTGGTCCTTGGGCTGATAGGAAATGTTCAAGTTTTAAAAAGACATTGGCAGCGGGAGTATTCTATTACTTCCGTTGCTTTTTTGCTTTTTTTCTCTCAAAAATTCTTGGAGGTGAATATCATAGCAAAAGATATGATGGTCAATGATGGAATTCGCGCTCGTGAGTTACGTGTTATTGACAATAACGGTGAACAAATTGGTGTTCAAACGAAAAACGATGCTTTACGTTTAGCAGAACAAGCTGGACTTGATCTAGTATTAGTTTCGCCAAACGCAAAACCGCCAGTTGCCAGAATTATGGATTATGGTAAATATCGCTTTGAACAACAGAAAAAAGAACGAGAAGCTCGCAAAAACCAAAAAGTCATCAATATCAAAGAAGTGCGTCTAAGCCCTACAATTGATGAGAACGACTTTAATACGAAGTTAAAAGCGGCGATCAAGTTCCTTGAAAAAGGCGATAAAGTCAAAGCAAGCATTCGATTCAAAGGTCGTGCCATTACTCATAAAGAGATTGGTCAAAAAGTTCTCGAGCGTTTAGCAGAACAAGTTTCTGAAATCGCGACAGTTGAACAAAAGGCTAAAATGGACGGACGAAGCATGTTCTTGATGTTAGCACCTAAGAATGATAAGTAAAAAAGTAACAGGAGGAAAGTCTCATGCCAAAACAAAAAACACACCGTGGTTCAGCTAAACGTTTCAAACGTACAGGTGGTGGAGGATTAAAACGTTCTCAAGCCTTCACAAGCCACCGTTTCCATGGCAAAACTAAAAAACAACGTCGTCACTTGCGTAAACAAACAATGGTTCACGCTACTGACATCAAACGTATTAAACAACAATTAAGTCAAATGCGTTAATTCAGCACGCAAACTATTACATTTTCGAACAGTCGCAAGAGACTGATAGACCAAGGAGGAATTAATTATGCCACGTGTTAAAGGTGGAACAGTTACTCGTCGTCGTCGTAACCGCGTTTTAAAATTAGCAAAAGGTTACTACGGAGCGAAATCAAAATTATTTAAAACAGCTAAACAAGCAGTCATGAAATCATATATGTATGCTTACCGTGACCGTCGTCAAAAGAAACGTGACTTCCGTAAATTATGGATCGCACGTATCAATGCGGCAGCTCGTTTAAACGGATTAAGCTACAGCAAATTAATGCACGGCTTAAAATTAGCTGGTATCGAAATGAACCGCAAAATGTTAGCTGACTTAGCAGTTAACGATGCAGCTGCTTTCACAGTATTAGCAGACAAAGCTAAAGAAGCATTAGCAAAATAATTTTATTTTCTAGATAATAGATCCACATTTGAGCCCCGTTAAACTCAATGTGAAGAATACCAAGAAAGAAATTGGAGGAAACAATCGTGCGTACAACATACATGGCTAAAGCTAGCACTACAGAACGTAACTGGGTTGTTATCGACGCTACTGATGTGCCATTAGGACGTCTTTCAGCTGTTGCAGCAAGCATTTTACGTGGAAAAAACAAACCAACATTTACACCTAACGTTGATACAGGTGATTTCGTAATCATCATCAACGCTGACAAAGTTGCCTTAACAGGTAAAAAAGCAACTGATAAAGTTTACTATCACCACTCAAACCACCCTGGTGGATTGACTGCTCGTACAGCTGGTGAATTACGTGCTAACAACTCTCGTAAATTAGTTGAATTATCAATCAAAGGCATGTTACCTAAGAACTCATTAGGTCGTCGTCAATTTACTAAATTACATGTTTACGGTGGAGCTGAACATCCACATGCTGCACAACAACCAGTAGCAGTAGACATCCAATCACTAATCTAAGGAGGAAAAAGCATTGGCTCAAGCACAATACCGCGGCACTGGACGCCGTAAAAATTCAACTGCCCGTGTTATCTTAGTACCAGGGACAGGAAACATTACAATTAACAAAAAATCAATCGAAGAATACATCCCATTTGCTTACTTACACGAAGTAATCAAACAACCTTTAAACTTAACTGAAACTTTAGGTTCATACGACGTTTTAGTTAACGTTAACGGTGGTGGATTCACAGGTCAATCAGGAGCTATCCGTCACGGAATCGCTCGTGCATTATTAACAGTTGACCCTGACTTCCGTGGAGTGTTAAAAGCTGCTGGCTTATTAACACGTGACCCACGTATGAAAGAACGTAAAAAACCAGGTCTTAAGAAAGCTCGTAAAGCTTCTCAATTCTCTAAACGTTAATATCGTTCTATTGCGAAGACTTATTCAAAGCATCCCATTTATTGGGGTGCTTTTTTTGTGTAGAGAATTGAGGTCAATTTCCGTAGCCGTAGGAACGAAGTGACGTACGGATAAGGATGCGAAGACGAATGCCTAGCAAGGGGTGTTGTTGCTTTAGCAACTTACAGCCATGGGTGCGAAGGGCAGAGCCCTAGCAAGGAGCCGTTGGAGCAAAGCGACTTACGGATGTGGCTGCGCCGGGCGAAGCCCTAGCCTCAAAACGTTAATTCGTTGTTGGAATTTGTTACAAGATCTCAGCACTCTGTATTTACAGGGTGCTTTTTTTATTGAGAATTGGCGTTCGCAATTTCCACAGCTGTTGGAGCATAGCGACTTACGGATGTGGATGCGTGCGACGAAGGAGTAGCCAATAAACGTTAATATCGTTCTATTGCGAAGACTTATTCAAAGCATCCCATTTGTTGGGGTGCTTTTTTGTTGTAGAAATGGAGAGCATAGAAAAAAGGAATCAAGTAGACATTGTACTTAATTCCTTTGTAAATAAATCTATTCAGTTTACGATTAAAACATATTTCTTACTATAAAGAGGTAAGGAAAGTAAGTCCGCCCAAAATGACTCCAGCTGCATTAGGGAAAATAAGTATCCAGTCTTTTTTTGGTTCTTTAGTCCAACCGTAAATTACCCAGATTAGGCAAGAAATGGCAGCAAAAAGAGGCTGGAAAGGTTGACCTTTAGTTCCTTGTAGGTTTGCGATAATTTGTGGAATATAAGCGATAAACACAAGGAAACCGATAAAAGCTCCAATAGATCCAACAAAACGGTTAATCTTTTGTTTTGACATATGTTTCCTCCAAAAAAGTTAATACGGATATACTAACACATATTCTTTATTTTATAAACATATATTGCTTTTAAGAGTCATTTTTAAAGATTTCTTAATCGGTTAAAGAATGTTTAAATTAAAAACGGATTTGACAGAAAAGCGAGAATAAAATGCGGATATGGTATAATGAAGTCAAAAGTATTTCATTAGAGGAAGTGGCCAGATGAAAATTATTGTCGATCGCAATTCGGTTTGTGCCGGAGATGATATATACAATCATGAGATGACATTCGAGGTGCCAGAGAGCCTAACCGTAGCTGAATTCTTTGACTTGGTGGAGAGTCACGGATTCTTAGCAGCAATTGTAGGAAACGATGTAGCGTGGGGGCTTCAAAATCGCACGAGTAAAATCGGAGAGTATTTTACAAAAACAGGAGAAGTCACTCATCCAGAAGTGAGCATTAAAGAGAAAATGGACGAAGCGGGCGGAGACCCTCATTTCTTCGTGCGCTATTATAGCAATCCCGAATGGGCCAGAGAAAACAGTGATGGAGGACAAGCATGAACCGTGAAGAGTTTTTAAGTAGAATCAATAAAGAAGGATTTTCATTTGCCATCGATATGACACGCTGGGGATTTTCAGACTGCAAGTCACTCGTGCGCAGTCGCAGACTTTCTGAGGAACAGCTCTACCAGATGTTTATGGAATTTTGCGAGGAACTTGAGAACTGTCTCAAGGAAGCAGGGGACGAGCGTCGCATGCTGTTTAATAAATATCCCGTGAGCCCAGTTCATGATAAATATAAAACTAAGTTCGATGCGATTTCTCCAAACGGACGTGAATTCCGTTTCGATTTTGTATTTCGCAATGACAATCATCTGAAAGTGTACCATCTTTTTGAAACGATTAATGGACGCAAGAGGATTACATGGAAAGATGTTATTAGTGAGATATTGGATGCATTATAAGCATATAAAAAGAGCTTTCCAGTGTTGGAAGGCTCTTTTGCTATATTTAGAAGAATTCGATTTTTTCATCGGTATGCTTTATATAGAAATAAGTGAAGTGTGCTTCTAATAAAAGAAGTGTCACTGCGGTAACGAGTGAAATAACTGTTGGCGTTGGAGCAATAAAGAAGCTCACGGTAAATCCACTGACAAAAATTAATTTTTGAGTATAATAATAGGATTCAGAAAATTGGTATTGTTTCTTATTGAAACGACCATTTGCGAGAACTCCAAATAAGAAGAGGCCGACTCCAGTATATAAGAAGTTTGTCGCAAATTTATGGAGGACCTCACTGTCGGCAAGGAAGCTCATCGATACGGTAATCATGATGAGTCCAATAAAAATTGGATAATGACTATAGATGATAAAGATGCCGTTTTTCTCCTGTGTCTCATCAATCACGTGATCAAATTGACCGAAATAGTAAAGGAAAAGAAGCGCCATTATCGCAAAGTAACAAACCGATTGGAAAGAGAACGTCTCTCTCGTAAAGAAGGCTGTTAACCCCATAATCATTTCTCCGAAAATAATAATCACAAGAAGCGAAAGTCGCTCGATTAAGTGAGGTAGATTAATGCTAAAGTGCGAACCTTTTCTCGTTTGAGTGATCGGCATAATAAATGTAATTAGAACGCCAGCTACGTAAATCGGAGAACCAATTTCAAGTGGAAGTAGCGCTGCTAGATACACCGCGAACGTGCTCAGTCCCGTCATCCAGAGGAAACTGCGAATACTTTGCTTCGTTTCAGGAGCAATGCCTTTTCTAAAGTACTCTATTAAGTACTGCAAAAATAGCGTAAGGGATAGTGTCCCGACCGCAAAGCAGAAGGCGTGATAATTATCTTGCCACTCGGTCGAAATCATATTCGAGATGTAGAGCAATAAGCCCATATTAGTGAACATAACGAGCATATTCAGTGGCGAATTTTTCCCGAAACGATTGGTGAAGACCATCTGAATCATCCAGCTATTTACAAGAACGAGCAGGGACAAGAGAAAGACGATGATCGATTCCTGTGGGACCACTCCGTAATGTAGATGATGAATAAGTCCGGTTAGTTTTGAAATCGCGTAGACGAACACCAAATCGTAAAAGAGCTCGGTGAATTCGACACGCTTATGATGAATAATCGATGCCATAGTAGATCCTTTCTTTGTTAAGTACACATTAAGTTTATGTAAATAATAATGGAGAGTCAAGAAGATGATGCTATAATGGTCCAAACAAAGAGGGAGGAATGACAATGGAAATGGAAAACGAAACAACAGCACTAAAATGGGTCTTCTACCGAGAAGTGGATGTCCCACGCGATATCGAAGAAATTCTTGTGACAGGAGAGGTGGCAGACCGCGCCTTCAAAACGGTACGAGACGTTGCAGTATTCACCAACAAACGCCTGATTGTAAAAGATGTCCAAGGACTAACAGGAACCAAAGTCGAGATGTATTCCTTACCGTATAGCGCGGTGAATATGTGGTCTACAGAAAATGCAGGCATCCTCGATTACACCTCAGAAGTGGAATTATGGACAAGAGCAGGCCATATTAAGATTGAATTGAAACGCGGCATCAATATTCGCGAGTTCGAACGCTTATTAGCAGAATATATTTTATAAAGAAAAAAGAGTCGCTACAGCTGTTGTAGCGGCTCTTATTTGTTAAACTCAATTATTTGTTGAAAGTATTTTTAATTCCTTCGACTGCGCCTTCAACGCCTTCTTTAACGTTTTCTAGAACTTCTTTGGCTTTACCTAAACCTTTTTCTACTGCACCTTCTGTTTCAGTGCTTTGATCACCAGTAACTTTTCCTAATAATTCTTTTGCAGCACCTGTTGCTTGTTGTAATTGTTTTTCTAATGACATAAGAAGACCTCCTTTTTATTGGTTTGCCCAATTGTAGCACTAAATAATTCGTTTACAAAAGTTTCTGCTTGAGAAAGGTTTCATAAGCAGATGTTTCAAAGAGAATGGACGTGTCATGTTAAAATAATTCTAAAGAGACTCAAGGAGGATACCATATGACAGAATATCAATTACCACGCGTTTGGAGCGCAGCCGATAGCAACCAAGGGAAGTTCTCAGGAATTAACCGTCCAACAGCAGGGGCTCGTTTTGAACAAACATTGCCAGTCGGAGAAACAGATTTACAAGTGTATTCGCTTGGCACACCAAATGGTATTAAAGTGACGATTATGCTGGAAGAATTACTCGAAGCAGGCGTCGACAAGGCAGCCTACGACTTATTCAAGATTTCAATTATGGATGGGGACCAATTCAGCAGCGACTTTGTAGCGATTAACCCGAATTCGAAGATTCCAGCACTCTTAGACCGCTCAGGGGATGAACCGATTCGCGTCTTCGAGTCAGCGAATATCTTGCTTTATTTAGCAGAAAAATTTGGAAAATTCATTCCAGAAGACACTGCTAAACGTACAGAAGTCTTAAACTGGCTCTTCTGGCAAACAGGAGCTGCACCATTCTTAGGGGGCGGATTTGGACACTTCTTCAATTACGCACCAGAGAAAATCGAGTACGCCATCAACCGTTTCACAATGGAAGCGAAACGCCAATTAGACTTGCTTAATCAAGAGTTAGCCAAACGACCATATATCGCAGGAGACGAATACACGATTGCCGATATCGCGATTTGGTCATGGTACGGGCGCCTCGTTCAAGGACACTTGTATCAAAATTCTGCAGAATTCCTAGATGCACAAAGCTACAAGCATTTAAACGAATGGGCAGACAGAATTGCCAAACGTCCCGCTATACAAAAGGGAGTAGAAGCGGAGTATAAATCTATTAAATAAAGAAGGGTTAGTATGATTGAATATAAAAACGTCGCCTTGCGTTATGATGAAAAGCTCGTTTTAAAAGACGTGAACTTAAGCATTAACGACGGCGAATTTATGGTGTTAGTGGGGCCATCCGGTTCAGGGAAAACAACCATGTTAAAGATGATTAATCAGTTGATTGAACCGACTGATGGAAATATTTTTTTAAATGAAAAACGAATCAAAGAACATGACCAACGAAAATTACGCTTAGAGACAGGCTATGTTCTTCAACAAATCGCGTTGTTCCCGAACTTAACAGTGGCGGAAAACATCGCGCTCATCCCTGAAATGAAAGGGTGGAAGAAGGAGCAAATCGCTGCAAAAACAAAGGAACTACTTGACAAGGTAGGCCTTCCTGCAGACGATTACGCCAAACGCCTTCCAAGCGAACTCTCTGGTGGGGAACAACAACGGGTAGGGATTGTCAGAGCGATGATTGCAGAACCGATGACGCTTCTCATGGACGAACCATTCTCGGCCTTAGATGCCATCTCTCGTAAGCAACTTCAAGAACTCACGAAGGCATTGCACCGGGAGTTTAAGATGACGACGATTTTCGTCACACATGATACGGATGAAGCGTTGAAGTTGGCTGACCGTATTGCGGTTTTAAAAGATGGAGCAATTCAACAAGTTGCACCACCTGAAGAAATTCTAGAGCGTCCTGCAACGGAATTTGTGGCAGAATTGTTCAAAGGAGGTGCCGTTCATGCATAATCTCGTAACGACCTTCCAAGAGCGTTTTAGCGACTGGACAGTGGCATTGGGGCAACATTTACAACTCTCGCTCTTAGCCTTACTGATTTCGATTGTGGTGGCCGTTCCATTAGCGGTTGTTTTAAGCTCGTACAAGCGCTCTGCATCATTTGTCCTTCAACTGGCAGGAATCTTCCAAACGATACCCTCACTGGCGCTATTAGGGCTCTTTATTCCATTTATGGGCATCGGAACGGTCCCAGCACTCACGACGCTAGTGATTTACGCTTTATTCCCGATTTTACAAAATACAATTACGGGACTCGAAGGGATTGACCCAAGCTTAGAAGAGGCCGCCATTGCCTTCGGGATGACGAAGTGGGAACGCCTGAAGAAGTTTGAGATTCCAATCGCGATGCCTGTTATCATGTCGGGGGTTCGCACCTCTGCTGTCTTTATTATCGGGACAGCGACTCTTGCGGCCTTAATCGGGGCAGGGGGACTTGGCTCGTTCATCCTTCTTGGGATTGACCGGAACAATGCCAGCTTGATTTTAATTGGGGCTATCTCTTCAGCGCTTCTGGCGATTGCGTTTAGTACATTGTTGAAATGGATGGAACATGCCAAATTAAAAACGATTTTCGCAACCTTTATCGTCCTATTTGCCGGACTAGGAGCATCTTTTGTTTCTGGGATGATGCCTTCGATGGGGCAACAAACACTGATTATTGCCGGTAAATTAGGACCCGAACCAGAAATTTTAGCGAATATGTATAAGCTTCTGATTGAAGAAAAAACAGAGTTAAAAGTAGGAGTGAAGCCGAACTTCGGGAAGACGAGCTTCCTATATGAAGCCTTGAAAAACGGGGACATCGACATTTACCCAGAATTCACAGGAACGATTACGGAGAGCTTGTTGAAGCCAGCGCCGAAAGTGTCGCATGATCCACAAGAAGTGTACGAAATGGCCAAAGAAGGTATCTTGAAACAAGACGGATTAGCGTTCTTGAAGCCGATGGACTATCAAAACACGTATGCAGTTGCAGTCCCAAGAGCCATCGCCGAAAAATACGGACTCAAGACGATTTCTGACTTGAAGAAAGTCGAAGGGCAATTGAAAGCCGGATTCACGCTGGAATTCGACGACCGCGAAGACGGAAACCGTGGTCTTCAAAAAGTATACGGATTGAACTTAAACGTCGCAACAATGGAACCAAGCCTGCGTTACCAAGCGATTCAGTCGGGAGACATTCAAATCACCGACGCTTATTCTACGGACGCAGAAATCACACGCTATGACTTAGTGGTGTTGGAAGACGACAAACAATTATTCCCACCGTACCAAGGCGCACCATTAATGAAAGAGGCGTTGTTGAAACAACATCCGGAATTAGAAGGCGTGCTGAACGAGTTAGCTGGAAAGATTACAGCAGAACAGATGAGTCGTATGAACTATGAAGTGGGAGTAGAAGGTAAGTCCGCTGAAACGGTTGCTCGCGAGTTTCTTCAAAGTGAAGGGTTGTTAAAAGAATAAAATAATGGGATTTGTAAAAATTCTTCAGAATCCTTTGGATTTGTTTATGGTAAATAGAATAGCTGTACCTGCGTGAGCCTTGGTCTCACGCCTACCAAGCTTGTAAATATCATTTTATTAACTTAGACAATATAGACGCAGTAGACAAATGGATTGACCTTCACTATCAAGTAGTTTGGTCAATCCTATTTGTCCTTGTGGGGGTAAGACTACGAAGAAACAGAAAAACACTGTTTCTTCTGTCTTACTCCCATTCACATTGGTTACACTCGCTATTCTTATTACTATAAAATCCAAGGATTCTTTTGTATTTTTACGTATATTTTTGGAGCCCTTCATTTTGTAAGTGCGAGAACGGTTTTGCGGTGCCTTCACCGCAACTACATGACTGAATAAGAACCATTTACTTGTTTCACCTGTTTTACTGAACCACGATTAATTTCACGAGTAATAGTAGAGCGATTTCTCCCAAGTCTACGAGCAATCTCAGCAGGTTTTAGTTCTACACTTAAATAAGCTTCAATTTCTCCTCGATCAGCTTCAGATAAGTGTTTGTATGATTGATTTGTGTTAGAATAATTAGTGGAGATATTCATCTTCCTGTATACTGTTTTTGGCAACTCTAGTATATCGGATGAACATGTCTTTTGTGTTGCACTTCATTTTACAACAGGGAAATTTAAAAAAAATAAGAAAAAATCTTGACAACTTAAATATATGTGATATAATTTAAATCATTAAGGCTTGCCCTTAAAAAATAAAGGAAATTTGAAAGGAGATAAAACATGAAAAAAGTTTTATTGACATCAGTAGCAGTTCTTGCAGCGTTATCAACAGCAGCTCCAGTATTTGCTTCTGACAATTCATATAGTTCAAACGCATTGATTCAAAAACATTATGTTTCTGAACGTGATATTGCTGATGAAGCAAACACACAAGTTGCACAACACGAAGCTGAAATCAATGCAGAAGCTGAAGCAAAGGCTCCAGTTGTAGCAGCTAAAGCAGCTCTTGAGGCATACGGTTCAGGTCACCTTTACGGCGAATACGTTGCAAAACTTGAAGCAGCTCGTGCTGAAGCTCGTAACGAAGTGCGTAACGAGTATGTAAGAAAACTCCAAGAAACATTCCGTAACGCAGCTATTGCTGAAGGTAAATACTGGAACGATGCAACTGGTGTTCAAGACAACAAAACAAAAGAGATGCGCGATGCAGAAGATAAAGCTCTTAACCATGGTGAAGCAGCAGCTGACCAAGATGCAACTACACCAGATGCAACTAAACCAGGTGTTGCAGACCAAGCTCAAAAAGCAAACGAAGCTGCTAAAAAAGCTGGTGTAACTGCTAAAGCAAATCAAAAAGCTCTTCCAAAAACACACGCTGTTAAATAATTTTATATAATAAATAATTTTATATAAAAAGTAGCCAATCACTGAAACTTGGTTTCAGTGATTTTTTTAGTAAAAGTTGAAGGAGAAAAAGATGAGTAGACGTTCTACGACAAAGAAATCACCAATTGCTAAAATAATTGCTTCTATCGTTGCAGTAGCTATCATTGCTTTAGCAGGTTTCTTTATCTATAATAGCTTCCTAGCTCCAAGTGGAGATAAGCTAAATGATGCAAAGGTTACTCAGGAGGCTCCAAAGCAAACCGATACTGCTAGTCAACAGGAGGCTCCAAAGCAAACTTATACTGCTAGTCAAGAAGAAAAAGAATATCTCGCTAATAAATTTAAAGGCTTGCTTGCAACAAACTCTGAAACAGTTGGTTATGTATATATTCCTGGTACACAGTTAGATGAACCAGTCGTTCAAACAACAGATAATGCGACTTATTTGGATAAGCGCTTTGATGGCGTTATCGAACCTTTAATGGGTGCAGTCTTTATGGATGCTGATAACAAGAAGGACTTTAGTGATCGATTGACTTGGTTATTTGGTCACGCTCGTGGTAGTAAAGTGCCTGACCACCGCATGTTTAAAGATGTGAATTACTATAGCCGCCAAGAATATTTTGATGAACACCCTTATGTTGTCATTGAAACTCCAGAGAGAAAGTATTATTATGAAGCTGTTGCTATGATTATTGTCCCAGAAGAAACAGCTTTTTACCGTACTTCTTTTGATGATGATGCGGATTTTGAGAAACAGCTAAATATTATTTATGATACTGCAGAGGTTAAAAAACCAAATGTTAAGGTATCAGCTAAGGATAAATATCTTGTTCTTTCTACTTGTCGTGAAGAGGATGACACGATTCGTGCCAATCTCTATCTTCGACAAATTCCTGACTCAGAGATGAGTGATTTTGTCAAACAACATGGAGAAAGCCTTAAATATAAACCAACAAGAGAATAACCTTTAAACAAAAACTTTGTGAATCCTCTTAGAATTAAATGAAATAGTTTAATTCTGGGAGGATTTTTGGTTCTATAATTTTTATTTAACAGCTAATTTTAAACAAAAATAAAGACAAACTCCGCTTGAGTCAAATCTCAAACGGGGTTTGTCTTCAGTCTGAGGGATGTAGTTTAACCTACATTCCTTTTTGCTTAATCGACTTTATAAAGAAAATGATCAGGCTTACCTGAGTAATCTTGACCAGCATATAAGCGGTCGCGAGAATTATTGGATTGGGCTGGTTTTGTTGTTCCATCGCCTTTATTGACTTTAGGGGCTTCAGCTCCAGCAGGAATTATAAGAATGAAGTATCCACCAACGCCGCCTCCTTTAGGACGAACACCAAGTCTTAAGACTGTGCCATCTTTTTCAGGTTTCACTGTAAAGATTTCTGAATACTCATCCACTAGTCCATTTTTATCAAATACCAATGTAGTACCTTTTGAGTTTCTCCAAGTACCAGCTAGGCTAGAGTAGTCGCCGTTTTGGATTTCGACAATGTTAATTCCTTTTTGCGCACTGGCTTCTTTCTTCGTTACAGGTTTTGTATAAACTGATTTGTAAGTAAATTCATCTTTCTTAATCGATTCAGGTAATCCTTCCGGTACTTTTTCACCTTTAGAACGGTCAATTTTCCATTCATGGGTTTGTTCTAATTTCGTTCCAGTAGAATCAAATTTATATTGAATCATATGAATATTCTGTCCAGCACTCGAAGAAGTAGACATTAAAAGAGAGCCGTCTACGAGTGTGTCTAATAGAACGCGTTCCCCAATGGATGCCAGTTTAACCTCTGGAGAAGTTAAGCGAATAACTTGTCCATCTTTAAGAGTATAGATATCCAGTGGAATATGATTCCCGTTTTGAAGTATAAACGAAATAATGAGTTCATCGGTGCCGTTTTTGTCTAAGTCATAAAGAGCATAGTCGATACCAGTATAAATTTCGTTATTTCGTAAAAGATAAGCAATCGTGTTAATCGATTGATCCACATCAC
The DNA here is from genome assembly GCA_902479935.1 of uncultured Streptococcus sp. Classification (GTDB taxonomy): domain Bacteria; phylum Bacillota; class Bacilli; order Lactobacillales; family Aerococcaceae; genus Granulicatella. Next base: position 17,104 of record CABSQV010000011.1, read on the forward strand.
CTTTACTGTTTTTCGTAACAGTCGCATATTTTGAAATGATTCCGTCATATAGCGAGTAATCAGGTTTTACCTCTACCGTCGTCGAAACGGTTGTTGTCGTTGTTTCTGTTGTCGTCTCTACAGTCGTCGTTTCTTCAGGGGCTTTTTGTGATTGACAAGCCACCAAGAAAAGACTCGATAAAAGAAGAGTAGACAATAATTTTTGTTTCCCATAAGATTCCTCCACACACAAACTTTGAACTTTTTATAAAGAAATTATAACAAAAAAATGAATAGATTAAAATTGAAATCATATTGGCTAACAAAAATCACCTCCACGAACTCTCTCTAGTAGAGGCGTGGAGGTGTTGTTTTTCATATAAGATTTGATGGTTCTAAGGAAGAGATTATTCCGCTACTTTTTTGAAGCGCATTGTGTAGTAAAGAGTAACCGCATCTCCATTGTCAAGGTCTTGTTTTTGTTCGAGTGACAGTGTTAATATTCCATCTTCAAGGGTATATTTATAGGTCACTGGATATACGAATTTCTTACTCGAGAATGTTACTAAATCAATGAACATTGGTGCGTTCTTGAATTCAAACGTACCGGCACTTTCGTTAATGGTGATTTCTTTTAAGGTTTGATGGATTTCATATTTTTCATCATTGTACTCAAAGCTGAGGGGGAGTTTATTTTTGTTATAAATTTCCAGGTTCTTTTTCAAAGCGTCATACTGATTTTTAATATATTGTTCTTTGGTTCCTTGGACACTTGTTAACTTTTGCGCCTTCTCGTAGTCATAGAAGTTGCCGACAGCCACATTGGTTGTTGCTGTAAGATCGTATACGGCAGAATCCCCTGTAATCGTTAGTGTCGGCGTCACGTCCTTGAAGGCATCAGAGTAGATGAGTCGGCGTGGAAGTCGATTCGAAAACTCCTCATATCCTAAGCTACGTTCGAGAGTACTTCTGAAGTCGATTTGTTCCCATTTTCCTTCCAGTGGATTGGAAGGAGCAGTTGTTGTAGTTGTCGTTGTAGCAGTTTGATTTCCGCAGCCGGCAAGCATTAAAAGAGAGCAGCCAGCAATGAATAATGGTTTTAAGTATTGTTTAAACATGGTCGCGTCTCCTTTCTATTTCTTTTCTGTACTTGGTACGCGTTTGAATGTTAGTTCAAAATGAACAGGAAGATTGTCCTTCGTCTTCATATCGGCGTAGATGGTCAAGATGCCGTCTTTTACTTCATAGTTGTACGTTGCTGGATCGAATCTATGATCTTTACCTGCTGTCGTTAGAGGGAAGGAGTCAAGAATGATGAGCCCTTCGTCAAATGTGACAGTCTTCGCTTTTTCATCAATAGTTCCTGTAGCCTCGTAGCTATAAGTTCCAGTCGATGTATCCATTGATGCTTTATATTTCTTGAAGTTTTGCACGAACTCTGTTTGTCCGTTAATATAACGGCTAACAAATGCGTCTTCTGTCATTTTTTTCTTATCCTTAGAAATCTCGTAGTAAGCTTTGGCAAATTTCTTCGAGTCAAATTGATAGCTTAGCTTTGCGTTTGTACCATCAACGGAGAATTTCATCTTGAAGTCTTTAAAGGCTTCAATGAATTTTTTAAAAGTATAAGAGTTCATATCAAATGGGGAAAAAGCTGTTTGAATCGATTCGAGCTCAAATACGGATTCCCATTCACCAGCAATATTATTTGGATCTTTTTGTTTTTGTTGTGCTTGCGCTTGTTGCGCGTTATTGGCATTTTGGTCTGAAGCTTGGTTCTGTCCACATCCAGCGATCACGAAAATTGCGCCAAGAGAGAGCAGACCAAGAAACAGTTTCTTAGTTTGTCTAATCATTGTTAGACCTCCTTCAAACAGATTGTTGTATTATGCTTATATTATACTCCTAATATTTTTATTTTACAAGATTTTTTACAAAAATTACCATTTTCTTCCGTCACCTCACCATTATTCAACAGGAGAAGAAGGAGCCAATCAGTTCTTCGTTTATTAAACTAGCTTTTAAGATACTTTGGATGAACACACTTTAATAATCTGCCTCCAATTTAGAAGATAAATAATGGAACATAAAAAAAGAATGTACTCATAGTACATTCTTTTTTTCAGAGCTGTCTTGATAAGTTATTCCGCTACTTTTTTGAATTTTGCTGAAATAATCGTATTTAAATTATTCTTTCCATCGCGTTGCTCAATTGTCAACGTTAAAATATCTCCATCAATCGAGTATTTATACGTCGTTTCTTTTTCGACAGGTCCAATAGACATGATTGCAAGATGCACAATATTGATCGCTTCTGGGAAGACAATTGTTTGGTTTGCTGTATCTAATTTACCATTCTTCAATACAGAATGAATTGTGGCATTATCTTTATCAAATTCATAAGTTGTATTTGGGAAGTCTTTAGCGCCAGATTGTAGAGTGGTTGATAATCTAATAAATTGATTTTTAATATATTCGTCTTTTGTTTGAGTTACTTTAGATCCGTCTTTTTGTTTTAAGTAATCGTAGAACATTCCAAAACCATCCGCTAGAGAAACAGTATAGTCGAATTCAACAGATGTACCAGTAATGTTCAACGTTGGTTTTATATCTTTCCATGCTTCAGGATAGATAAGTTTCATCGCTGAATCATCATTTTTGAAATCTTTATAAGCTAAGCTACGTTCAAGAGCTGGTCTGAAGTCGATGGCTTGCCATTTTCCTTCAATTGGCACTGGTTCTTTTTGAGTAGTGCTACCTTTACGTTTGAAGTGTAGCTCATAGTGAACTGGAAGATTATTTTTCTTCGCTTTTCCGTCAATCGTGACATAAAGCATATCATCTTTTAGTTCGTAATGATATGTGTTTGGCGAAATGCGGTTTTCACCAAATGAGAAGAAGAATGAGTTTGCTACTGAAATTCCTTCATCAAAGGTCATAGTTTTGGCATCTTGATCAATAGAACCCGTTGCTTCGTAGCTAAACACACCTGTATCTTTATTCATGCTAACTTTGTATTTCTTAAAGTCGGCTGCGAGGCTTTCATGACCGTCATATTGGAGTTTTTTGAATTCTTCTTCAGTCTTTCCTTTAGCGTCTGTTGAGAAAGTGTAGAAAGCTTTAATAAAGTTATCAATGTTATAATCGTATTTAATGGTTGCCGTATCGTTTTCAATCTTCAAGTCCATTTTGAAGTCTTTAACAGATTCAAGCAATCGTCCAAAGTTAAGTGCATAGAGGGTATAGGCACCGATGGACTCTGATAACGCATCGACAGTATCGACTAATTCCCAGTCACCATCAATGGTTTCTACTTTTGGCGCTTCTGTTTGAGCGGCACCTTGAGAGTTGCTTTGTTCTGTTGAACAAGAAGCCAGTACGAAGACTGAACATAGAGCAACAAATGCTAAAAATAATTTCTTATAATGTCTAAACATTGTTAGACCTCCTTAATAGAGTGATTCTAATATATTTAAATTATAACGATTACAATTTTTGTTTGCAACGGTTTTCACGAATTTTACAATGTTGCCCCGTAATTTCACTGATTATTCAAAATGAGAAGAGGAAAAGTTTTATTTGGCAGGTTCACTAAAGTTTTGAGATGCTCAAGGACTTTTCTGTGTAAGATAACTTTTAGCTTCTATTAAAATACGAAGGAGCTTCGGGGTATAGTCATGATAACCGCGACAAACAAGTAAGATGAATTAGAGCGGGTTAAAGTTTCCAACTTTTATCCGCTCTTTGAAGCTTGCTAGGGTTGAGACTTAAGGCTCAAGCCGGTGTAGCAGTTATCATAACTATACAGACCCAAAGGTTCCGAAGTATTTTAATAGAGCGTAAGCTCTATATTTTTCCACACAAAAACCCCTTGAGAAAATCTCAAAGGGCAGTGAATTAGTTTTGAACTTTCTTAAACTTCATTTGGTACACCACATGCAAGTTTTGCTCCTTCAGTGTGCGTTCCGCTTTTATCGTCATCGTATCCCCAACAATCTCATATTGATACTTCATTGGTTTTTCTTGGTCGGTGAGATACAGTGGAATGACTGCAAAAATATTTGGAACTTCCGGGAAGGTAATCGTTTTGGTTTTTGTATCTATAACGCCATCTTTTAAAACAGATTTAACCGTCGATGTCTGTTCATCCCAATCAACCGTATGGTATTTGAGATTACCATATGTCGTTTTTGCTAAACCAACAATATAGTTAATCGCATTTTCTTTGTAGCTAAATTGTTTTTTGCCAATAACATCACCATACGCATCTATGAATTTTGACATGTTTGCAGTGTATTCGAATGTAACTTTATTTCCTTGAACCTTGAGCACTGGAACCACGTCTTTAAGGGCCTCTGTTGCCTTCAAGCGACTGGCCGCATCGTCGTATTTGAGTAGAAATACCTTTTCAAGAGTATCTCTAAATTCAACGGCTTGCCATGTTCCTTCTATTTCAACCGAAGCAGGTTTTGGAGCTTCTGTAGTTGGCGTTTGACTTTGTGTTTGTTGTACTGGTTGTTGTTCGTTTCCACATCCTGCGATGAATAGTAGAGAGAAGAGTGAAACCATCCATAACGTAAATTTTTTCATGTTTGCCACTCCTTTCTTATTGTCCGCCTAATCGATTGAAACGAATACGCATATCTCGTGGATAGCCTTCTTGAAGTTCGCCTTCAATAAAGAGCGTCATTTGATTGCCGTCCACTGTGTAGTTATAAGTAATAGGTTTTAATGGGTCAATGCCAATTCCCATGACAAGTGCCTTTAAGAAAGTCGGTGTTTCAGGGAAGGTAATCGTATGTTTTTCCTTGTCAATTTCACCTGTTAAAGAGTAGTCATAGGACAAGTTTGCATCGTCGGTTGTCACCTTTGCGTGCTGATATTTCTTTGCGACCTCTTTGAACGCATCAAAATTATTTTTAACATAGGTATTCATATCAGGAGAGTTCAGTTGAAGGCCCTTGTATTGATCTTCATAAATTTTTTTGACACTAAGATGATACTTCAATTCGACCGTATTTTCATGAATATCGAGCGTCATTTTTACGTCATTGAAGTCTTCTACCGCATATGCGGAAACAAGTGTATTTAAATTCATTGCCAAGAGAATCTTCTGCATCGTTAATGGTTGTTCAGTCCATTCCCATGATTCCTGTTGGGGTGTATTTTGTGCTTTAGACTCTGACGGTTGGTTCTGGCACCCTGCAACGAAGAGTAGTGTAGCACATGCCAATAATCCGAAAAGCATCTTCTTTGTCTTACCTAACATAGAGTTACCTCCTAAAAGTTGTTACTTCCATTTTATCATTAACTGGAATGATTATACAGTGAAACTTTGAGCGAGTGTCATTTGAACGGTGGGCATAACGAAAAGAGGAAAAGATTTATTTGGCCGGTTCACTTACCGTTTGAGATTCTTAAGGCTTTTTAAGTACAAAATAGCATTTATGTTTCTATTAAAATACGAAGGAGCTTCGGGGTATAGTCGTGATAACCGCGACAAACAAGCAATGTGAAATGGGAGTAAGACAGAAGAAACAATGGTTTTCTGTTTCTTCGTAGTCTTACCCCCGCAAGGACAAATAGGATTGACCAAACTACTTGATAGTGAAGGTCAATCCATTTGTCTACTGCGTCTACATTGTCTAAGTTAACAATATGAAAATTGCATGCTTGCTAGGGTTGAGACCCTAGGCTCAACCCGGTGTAAAGGTTCTAGAGTATTTTAATAGTGCACAAGCTCTATATTTTTTGTACACAAAAACCCCTCGAGAAAATCTCAAAGGGGCAGTGAATTATTTTTGCACTTTCTTAAACTTCATTTGATAAACCAAATGAATTCCATTTTCTTTATAGACCTTCTCAGCAGTCATCGTAAGAATATCGCCATTGACCTCATAATGATAAGTAATTGGGACTTCTGTTGAAGAAATATAAAGTGGGAGAATTCCAAATAGATTTGGAACATCCGGGAAGACAATCGTTTTTGCGTTTGTGTCTAGAACGCCACCTTCTTGTTTTCCCTTGAAAATATAAGTTTCATCATTATAAGTTCCAGATAAGTCTTGGGACTTTTTAAAATTTTTTTGGGCAACAGCGGCAACGACTTTCGCTGCTTCTGCCTTGTCCTTAGCGACATCTTTATGTGTTTCAGCAAAGAACTCGAAGTATTTATTCATATCGGCCGTGTACGTAAGAGTCACCTTTGTTCCCTCGATGGTTAAAGTAGGAGAGACATCTTCGAAAGCCTCTGTTACTTTCAATCGGGTATACGCGTCCTTGTAAGTATATAAAAATGTACGTTCTAATGTATCTCTAAAGTCGATCGCTTGCCATTCACCTTCAAGAGCGACTGGTGCAGGAGCCTCAGTTGTGGTTTCAGCAGTTGTTTGTTGTTGCTGTTGTTCAGCGCATCCTGCAACAAATAGAAGAGTTAGAAGCGACATCGTCCATAGCGAAATTTTTTTCATCGTTTTCATCATTCATCACTCCTTCTATTTAGACTCTTCCGTGTAGTTAAAGCGAAGACGCATCACAATTTTCAGCCCTTTTTCGTTTTTGCCTTCAGCAGAAAGCGTCATTTGTTTTCCTTCCACTGAATAGTTATATGTGATGGCCTCTAGTGGGTTTGTATTAGGTCCTAAGATAATTTTGCTTAGGAATGTTGGAGTTTCTGGGAAAGTGATGGTGTGATTATCTGGATCAATGGTTCCAGTCAGCGTATAGTCGTAAGCGTAGTTTGCTTCATCGACTGTAATCTTTGTATGTTGAAGCGTCGCTACATAGGCTTTAAAGTCTTCTGTTTTCTGTTGTACGTATGTTTTGAAATCAGGTGTCTTCAGACCTAGGCCTTTATATTGATCTTCGTAAATGCGCAGATAATCAAAACGATACTTCAATTCAACCGTTTTGTCTTTAATTGTCATCGTCATTTTTACAATATCTAAGTCATCCAACATATATGCTGCAGCGCGGGGCTCGAGATTCGTTGCAAGGAAAACTTTTTGCAACGTCGATTGTTGTTCGGTCCATAACCACGTTCCTTGTTGGTCTTTAGTTAAATCTTGTGGAGCTTTAGGTCCTTGTTGTGTAGATGTCTGACATCCTGCAATAAGCAGTAGGCTGGCAATCGCCAACAATCCTAACATCATCTTCTTAATTTTATTAAACATAAACGTGCCTCCTAAAGTTGGTTACCTTTATTCTAACATTAAATGGAATCATTATAAAGTGAAATTTTGAGCGAAGTCTCATTGAATGGTGGGCATAATGAAACAGCTCTTTGAAAATCTTGAGGGTACCTTTTAATTTCACTGATGTTTCAAAATGTAAAACGTAAAAATATTATTCAGATGACTCTCTTACCGTTTGAGCTTTTCAAGGTCTTTTATGTGCAAAAAGCCTCATTCGATGAATGAGACTTTCTAAAAATAATGATTAACGTCCAAACCAAACGCTCATATCCACATTTCCAAGCCCAGTGACAAATTCCTTATCGGTATATTGCCAGCCCCAGCTTGGTTGACTGTATGGAAGTTGGTAGGTGAGCTGTGGAGTATAGGCCGCAACCCAGTCTACGTATTTTAAGATTTCAGGATCGTTTAAACGATTTTGCAACAGATATTGATAACTGTAAATACGCACGTTTGTGTAACCAGCTTTAGCCATCGTATCACGATACGCTTTCCAAATTTTCACCCAAGTAGTAGTATCCGTTGGTGCTGATTTTGCACCGTTTGTATAACGCCAGTCTTCTAAGTCGAAGTAAATAGGGTAAGTTGGTTTAATATTGTATTTTTTGATTAACGCAATGGTTTGCTCGGCATCTTCTACGCCATCTGCCTCTGTTGAAGCATAAGTGTAGAGGTAAATTCCATAAGGCACTCCAAGACGGTTTAGCTCGCTAATGTTGTGGGCGAGATGTTTATCTTCTGCACCAGAGTAACCGATACGAACAATAACCGCATCAATATCATTGTCCTTGATGATGCCTTCCCAGTTAGAGATATGACCTTGGTGTTCACTGATGTCCATGACTTTCTTGGTTGTTTCATCCCCAAGACGTTGACTTGCACCATTGTAGAAGTAACGCTTGCCGTCTTTTTCAACCCAACCGATATCGACTGCTTTCTTGCTCAAGATATTTCCGCTCCCGTCAAATACGTATTGATAGTGGTCGATGATATGCGTCCCAGTTGCCATTTTACCGTTATCGAGTACGTAATATTTATTCTCAATCCATTCTTTACGAGCGACTTTTCCGTTGCCTTTGAAGTAGTACCAGTAGCCACCGACTTTGGCCCAGTAGTTCTTCGCATAGGTACCGTCATCTTTGAAATAGTAAGAAGAACTAGTTGATTGGTCGTATTGCATTTCGTTTTTCGCCATACGTCCATTACCCTTGATAAAGTAAGAGCCGACCCATTCATTTTTGGCTATGTAGCCACCGTCTTTAAAGTAGTACCAGTCGCCGTCGATTTCTTTCCATTGTTTGTTTAGGTATTTCCCATTTTCGTCAAAGTAGAAAGAACTATTGTACGTAGGGTCGTAGACGAGTTCGCTTGCGGCCATCGCACCGTCAGATTTGACGTAGTAAGAGCCAATCCATTTGCTCGTATCCATTTCCCCATATTTGCGGAAGTGATACCATTTACCGTCGATTTCCCTCCATTGATCGCGGACGTATTTACCAGATGCATCGAGATAATAAGTGGCTTGGTACTTGCTGTCGTAAATAAATTCGGACTTGGCCATATAGCCGCCACCTTTTAAGTAGTAGTCACCTTTCCATTCATTACGCGCATAAGCACCACCTGGCTTAATATAGAACCAGCTATTGTAGTTTCTGTCGAAAACCCATTCGTTGTCGGCCATCGCACCGCTATCTTTTAAGAAATAGCTGCCGCTCCATTCGTGAGAGTACATCACACCATTATCGTGGAATGCGTACCAAACGCCACCGATTTTCTTCCAGTCGCCACGGAATACTTTTCCGCCAGACAGAGCATAGTACCATTTACCACCTTGGTAATTCCAACCTGGACTAACGAGCATTCCTTCGATGTCCACAAGATAGCCATCTGGAGTAATGGTTGATTTCAACATCTTTCCATCCACGCCAAAGTAATACCAGCGGCCTCCGTGCCATTTCCATGTATTTGTAATTGGCTTACTGTCCACTTGGTAGTAAGTTTCGCCGTCTGCTTTGTAAAGACCAGTGTATTTTGGTTCTTCACCTGGCTTATACACATGGATATCGACGTCGTTTTTGGAATCTGTTGGAAGAGTCCCTTCCGAAGTCGTTGTTGTTTCTGTCGTTGGTTGAACCGTTGTCACTTCAACAGTCGTCGGTTGAACGGTTGTTTCGGTTTGTGTCGTCTCTGCAGCAACCGCATGTGCCGAAAGGGCAAATAGGGCAGCCGTTAAGAGTGTGACTTTACCTGTAAGTTTCATAAAGACCTCCTTGGTTAAATTTTTCCTTTTTAAGTGTACCAAAAAAGGGTGGAACGCGCAATTTCCTAAAATAAAATTCACACTTTTGTCACAAGAATAAAATGGAACTGCAATAAACGAATCGATTCAGGGAATTGAAATCGTGAGTCTATGGAAAATCTGAAATTGGAACACTTGAACTCGTGAAGAAACGCTAGTAGATGTGCTATAATCGGTTTTATGAAAACAACAGAACAACCAAACCAACCAAAAAATCAAATTATTAAAGGAACCTTGATGACGCTCTTTGCCGGGATTGCCTGGGGGATGAGTGGCGCATGCGGTCAATACTTGATGGCACACGGGATGGGCGTGCTTGCGTTGACTGACCTACGTCTCGTTATTTCCGGAGTCTGCCTGCTCACGATGAGCTACGCGTTCACCCGTGGCCAACTCGTCGCCTTCTTCAAGGAAAAGAAGAACTACGCTAAGATTACGCTCTTTGCATTTATCGGGCTCTTCATGAACCAGTTTACTTACCTTGATGCGATTCACCTCAGTAATGCCGGAACCGCGACGGTCTTGCAGTATCTCTGCCCAGTGATTATTCTGGTGTACATGTGCTTGAAAAATCGCACGACACCGACCGTGTCTGAAGTGATGTCGATTGTCCTAGCAATTCTGGGGACATTCATCATTGCCACACATGGGCAACTCAATCAACTGAGCGTCACGCCACTCGGGCTCTTCTGGGGGATTTTTAGCGGATTTACGTATGCCATCTACATCATGCTTCCGATTAAACTCATTCAAGAGTACGGAAGTTTGACGGTGATTGGAGTAGGGATGGTCATTGCAGGGGTGATTCTCTTCCCGATGAGCGGCCTTACAACGCTGGACATCACATATAGCCTGGATATCATTGCTGCCCTCGTAGGCATTATCCTCATTGGAACGATTATCTCGTACACGATGTTTTTAAAAGGAACGAGCTATATCGGACCGGTGAAGAGCAGTCTGATTGCCGCGGTAGAACCGATTTCTGCGGTATTCTTCGCCTTCCTCATCATGAACGAGCATTTCTTCGCGATTGACTTTGTCGGCATGGCGATGATTCTTGCAGCCGTAGTTCTTATCTCCGTGAAAGACCTAATGAAAGAGCGTCGTAAAAAAGAACAAGGCGTACTCGAATAACAAAACGAACCGCAATTGGAGTGCATCCAGTTGCGGTTTTTATTTATTTTGAAAGAAATGAAAAAACTTGAAAATGAGACCGTTCTCTTTCATCTTTAATCTTTTTTTAATAATCGGATTGTGCTATACTATGAAGCATCAAACAACAAAACGGAGGTCCTTTATTTGTCCTATTCACTCGAAATTTTACCTAGCTTATTACACGGAGCAGTGACGACATTAGAAGTGTTCGCACTCGTGCTCATCTTCTCGATTCCGCTGGGCATTCTCATTGCCTTTGCGATGCAACTGAAATGGAAGCCACTCAACTGGTTCATCCACATCTACATCTGGGTGATGCGAGGGACTCCTCTGTTATTACAACTTATTTTTATTTATTACGTCTTGCCAAGTATCGGCATTCGACTAGACCGACTACCGGCAGCACTCATTGCCTTCACGCTCAACTATGCGGCGTACTTTGCGGAGATTTTCCGCGGGGGGATTGATACGATTCCAAAAGGGCAGTATGAAGCGGCGAAAGTATTGAAATTCACGCCAGGAGCAACGATTCGCTATATCGTTCTTCCACAAGTGACGAAGATTGTCTTGCCAAGTGTCTTCAATGAAATCATGAGCCTTGTCAAAGATACGTCTCTTGTATACGCGCTTGGAATCTCAGACCTTATCTTGGCGAGCCGTACCGCAGCCAACCGCGATGCCAGCCTCGTTCCAATGTTTCTAGCGGGGGCGATTTACCTCATTGTTATCGGGATTGTGACGCTTGTGGCGAAACGCATTGAAAAGAAATTTAGTTATTATAAATAGGAGGACAAGCAGATGTTAGAATTACGCAATATTAGTAAACGATTCGGCGATAAACAAATCTTGTCCGATTTCAACTTAACCATTCACGAAGGGAAAATCTTGGCCATCGTTGGACCTTCAGGAGGCGGGAAAACAACCTTGCTTCGGATGCTAGCAGGCCTCGAAAAAATCGATTCTGGGGAAGTATTCTATAACGGCGAATCCTTAGCGCTTGATGAACTCTCGAAGCGCCAACTGCTTGGATTCGTGTTCCAAGACTTCCAATTGTTCCCACATTTATCCGTATTAGAAAACTTAACGATTTCGCCGGTGAAGATGAACGGAATGCCTCAAGAAGAAGCCAACGCGAAGGCACGCGCACTCTTAGAACGCCTCGGTCTTGCAGGATTCGAGGACGCGTTCCCATATTCACTCTCAGGCGGACAAAAACAACGGGTGGCTTTGGCCCGTGCGATGATGATTGACCCTGAAATCATCGGCTACGACGAACCAACATCAGCGCTCGACCCAGCCCTTCGCCTAGAAGTAGAGAAGTTAATCCTCCAAAACAAAGAACTCGGAATGACGCAAATCGTCGTGACCCACGATTTAACCTTTGCCGAAAACATCGCGGACGAATTATTGACGTTCGAACCGAAATAGGAGGCCGCTATGAAGAAACAAAAAGGAATCCTAGGGCTTTTGGCGCTTGTAGGGGTGGCGGTCATGAGTCTTGCGGGCTGCACGCAACTGGCAAGCAATCCAAAAGTCGATAACTGGGATAAATACCAACAACAAAAAAGCATCACGGTCGGTTTCGATAATACCTTTGTTCCGATGGGCTTCGAGGAGAAAAATGGAAACTATGCCGGCTTTGATATCGAACTCGCCAAGTACGTGTCGAAGAAACTGGGCATCACCGTTCACTTCCAACCGATTGACTGGGATATGAAGGAAACGGAGCTGCAAAACGGCACGATTGACGCCATCTGGAATGGGTATTCGGCCACAGACGAACGCCGCGAGAAAGTCGCCTTCACGATTCCCTATATGCAAAATACGCAAATCTTAGTCGTGAAGAAAACAAGTGGCATTCACTCAGTAGAAGATATGACAGGCAAAGTCCTTGGCGCACAAAATGGGTCTTCAGGGATGTTGGATTTTGAAGAACATCCAGAAGTGTTGAAGAACCGTGTGAAAGGCGGGGACGCCGACCAATACCAAAGCGTAAACGAGGCCATTATCGACTTGAAGAATGACCGTATCGACGCCTTACTCATCGACCGAGTTTACGCGGACTACTACCTCACAACAGAAGGCATTGCCGACGAGTACGATACCATTCCTTCAGGATTCGAGAGTGAATCCTTTGCGGTAGGGGTGAGACCCGCCGATAAGAAGCTCCTCGAAGCCCTGAACCAGGCCTTCAAGGAACTCTATCAAGAAGGCATCTTCCAACAAATTAGCCAGAAATGGTTTGGCGAGGATGTCGCAACACCTGAAGTTAAAGGGCAAGACTAATTGAATAATAAAAACGATCGCTTGACGGAAGGCGCGCCTTCTGGAAGGCGATTTTTTTGTGCGGTAAAAGCTAAGGGGATTAGGATAAAAACTCAAAAACATAGAAAATAAGATTGATAAAACGGTTTCAAAAAGGTACACTGGAGGCGTAGAAAAGTTCAAGTAAAGGAGAGAAAACCATGAAAAAATTAGAAGGGAAAGTAGCACTCATCACTGGAGCAGCCGTTGGACTCGGAAAGGGAATCGCAACGGTCTATGCCAAATACGGCGCTAAGATGTGCCTTGTCGACTTATTACCAGAAGTCGAAGAAACGGCTAAGGAATTAAGAGAAACTTACGGCGCCCAAATCGTCACTTATGTCGGAGACGTCTCCAATAAAGACCATATGAAAGAAGCAGCCAAGAAGGCAAAAGGCGCCTTCGGGGAAGTGAATGTGGCTTGTTGTAACGCTGGGGTTTGTCGCTTGGCTCCATTTGAAGAAATGAGCGATGAAATGCGCGACTTCCATATCGATGTGAATATCAAAGGGGTATGGAATAGCTGTCAGGCGGTCATCCCGTATATGCTCGAACAAGGCGGTGGTAGCATCGTCATTGCTTCATCTGTCACGGGGGATATCGTAGCCGATGCCGGAGAAGCAGCCTACGCCATGACAAAAGCAGCGCTCGTTGGCTTAACCAAATGCTTGGCCGTCGAATACGCAGATCGTCATATCCGCGTGAACTGCTCACAACTGGGCTATGCAAGAACGCCAATGGTTGAGAAGATGGCCATTGAATCCAATCCAGACAACCCAGAAAGTGCCATCCAAGACATCGCAATAGGTGTACCAATGAAACGCTTGGCAGACCCACTCGAAGTCGGCGAACTCTTCGCCTTCCTTGGAAGTGACGAAGCTAGCTACCTCACAGGAAGCCAAATTGTCATCGACGGCGGCAGCACCTTACCAGAGACCATGAGCATGGGGACGAATTAGGGGAGTGTAATTTTGAAGGAGATAATCACCAGTATTAGCTGGTGGTTATTTTTTTATTTATGTTGCTGTAGTTTTCATGTACAATAAAACTACAATAAGGGAGATAAGTGTATGGGACAAGAACTGTTTAATTATGACAATACAAATTTAGAAGAGGTTATTCAGTATTCTGAAAAAATCCTCAACAGAAAGTTCTCAGATATTTTAAAAGAATATGACGAGGCGGAGTATAAGACATACGACGATTTTCAAAATCAAGAAGCCAATGAGTATGAGAAAAAAGAGATTAAGCCATCTTCAAAAGGGCAGTATGGGAATTATATCGAACGGTATTTCTTTGGATATCAGCCTAATAGTAATGCAGCAGCTGACTTTGAAGAAATTGGAGTAGAGCTTAAGGTGACTCCATTCAAAATCAATAAGAATGGGACTATTTCCGCAAAAGAAAGATTAGTCTTAACGATTATTAATTATTTTGAAGAGAATCTAGATGATTTCTATCAATCTCATTTGTGGAAAAAATGCTCAAAAATCCTTTTATTATTTTATAACGGTTTGATTCCTGAACAAACACTTTATGATTATATGATTGAAAAAGTGTTCCTGTTTGAATGGTTCGAGGAAGATATGAATGTCATTTTAGATGACTATGCTCGAATCACTCAGAAAATTAAAGAGGGACGAGCTCACGAATTATCAGAATCGGATGGGAACTATTTATCCACTTGTACAAAAGGAGCCGGTAAAGGGAAAGACTGGAAAAAACAACCGTTTAGTGATGTGATGGCGAAACAACGAGCGTGGGAATTAAAGTCTAGTTACATGACGTATTTAATAAATCACAAAATCTTTGCTAGTAATGAACAAGAGAGTGTCTTAGCCACTGCAAAAGGTACGAAGAAAACTTTTACTCAACTTATTGAAGAAAAGATTTTGAAGTATAAAGGATGGAAAGCTGAAGACTTATATGATGCGTTCGATGTTCCTGTTCGTTCCAAGTCTAAAAATAGTTTGTTAATCAGAAAAATGATTGGCATTACTGGTGACTTAGAAAATACTCAAGAGTTTCAGAAAGCGAATATGAATCTTAGAGTCATTCGAGTGAATAAAGATGACCTTCCTAAAGAAGACTCTCCGTTTAAGGTTTATGATTTTATCGAGTTAGCACAAAATGATAATTGGGAAGAGTCTCATGTTTTCCAAGAGATTTGTGATAAAAGTTTATATGTTTGTCGTATTTAAGGAAGAAGCCCCAGGAGAGTATATTTTGAACCAAGTGAAGTTCTGGGGATTCCCTGAACGTTTATTGGATGAAGCACAACGGGTATGGAATGAAACACGTACCATTATTTCTGACGGGGTACAGTTAACGCAGTCCGACAAGGGAGTATCGACAAATTTCCCGCAAAGTCAAGCGAATCCATTCTTATTTACAAAGATTCATGCCTCAAATTCTTATTACGAAATTGAAAAAGATGTCTTTGTCGGAAAAGGGAAGCTCTCAGATACGAATCCATTGCCCGATGGACGAAGAATTACGAAGCATTCATTCTGGATGCCTAAGAAGTTCCTACAAGAAATTTTACGTGGTGAGTGGGATTAGCAAATCAGTTGATCAAATATTGAATTCATGATATAGTAATAGAGAAATTTTGGATGAAAATGAAAGAGGTAATCATGTCAAAACTTAAAGTATTCTCAATGTTTGATGGCGTTGGGGGATTTATCGTTGGTCTTCATGAGGCTAACAAAAAATTGAATAAAAAATTTTTCCAAGTGACTGATACGAATCAATTTGAACCTAGTCGAAAAGCGCAAGATGCGTTTGAAGTTGGAGTATACAACTACCCAAAAATCAATCATAGTAATGAAGACATCATGCAAGTTTCATCAGAGGATTTTGATGAAATGAAGGCAAATGGTGTGAATATGATTGTCGGCGGATTTCCATGTCAAGATTACTCAGTAGCGCGCAGTAAAAAGCACGAAATGGGTATCGAAGGTAAAAAAGGGGTTCTTTTCTGGGAGATTATTCGCGCGGTGAATCATATCAAACCAGAATATCTTATTCTTGAAAATGTGGACCGACTATTGAAATCACCGTCTAAACAACGTGGACGTGATTTTGCAATTATGCTCGGAGCATTCAATCAATTGGGGTATACCGTTGAATGGCGTGTGATTAATGCGGCAGATTATGGAGCACCTCAAAGACGTCGTCGCGTGTTCTTCTTTATTTATAAAAATGACTCAGCTTTTGCCAAGAAACATGGTATTAAAGATTTATCACCAGAATCATACGAGTCGTATATTTATAAAAAAGGTCTTTTTGCAACGCAGTTTCCAGTAGAAAATAGTGCGAATAAGAATCGTGTCTATACAGAAAAACTTAGTGAACTAGATGCGCATTCTGAAGAATATATTGTAGATATTTCGAATAACTTTACTGGAAAAGTTTGGAACACAGGTTTGATGAAAGATGGTATTTATTACACCATCGATACAACTCCTGTATTCGAAAAAGCAATGACTTTAGGAGAAGTAGTTCAAAAGGCTAAAGAGTATTATGTCGAAAAACATGGTGAAGAAGCTTATCAAGAATATATTCAAAACTATGTAATCCAGGACGAAGATAAGATTAAGAAATTCCAATACTTGCGCGGGCCAAAGAAAATTGAACGTACCACTGAAGATGGATATACTTATATCTTCTCTGAAGGTGGAATGAGCGAAACGGATGACCTTTCATTACCAGGACGTACAATGCTTACAAGTGAGGGTAGTGTGAACCGTTCAACTCACTTCTTAAAAGAAGGCAATCAGTTCCGACTATTAACTCCAAACGAAGCAGAGTTATTACAATGCTTCCCTTGTGATTGGACAAAATACAAGAAACTATCTGACGGGACAGTGAGCGAAGTGAACGATCGTATGCGTTATTTCTTTATGGGGAATGCGCTAGTTACGTCCATTGTGGAACGTATCGGTATCGGAATGGCAAAAATGATTTAATCCCAAATAATTATTTAGACTTACGAAGGAACAAGTATCCTTTGTAAGTCTTTTTTAGCAAAATAGTACTAGAAAAAAGCAAAATGTAACATATAAGTTACGTAACTTATATGTTACATTTAGGTCATAAGGAGGTAATAGGTATGGGTAAGAAATATAGGGTTGATAAAAAGAAAGTGGATCGTTTAGAGACGCTCGAATACAGCGAGATGATTAAATTGGCGGCAGTCTATAAAATCTTAGAAGATGAAGGCGTGACGCCAGAATTGCTCGAAAAATGGGGATGCTATTATAAAGGGAGACATTGTTTAAAAATCCCTGTATCAAGGACTAAAGAAGGGGTGGATGGTAGTGACTTCTTATTTAACACGAAAGTTCATGAAGTTCTCATCGATTTACCCTAATTTCGAAGAAGACTTACTTAGAGAAGTTTCTCTTCTAAAAGTAGCGCTGAGAACGATTCAATTACGGGTAAATCATCAATTAACACAGGAAGAATTTGCTGAGAAGTTAGATGTAAAGAGAGCCTTTTTAGCAAGATTAGAAGCAGGACATCATAATCCAACTATTATGACGCTTGTGGAATTAGCTCGACAAAATGGATATGAAATTGAGATAAAGTTGAAAGAGAAGACATTTTAGTTATTATCTTCAATAAATCACAATATCCAGTTTTATAAGATTCTTCGTTCAAAATACCTAAAACTCAAAATTCACTGCGATGAGTGACTTTTGAGTTTTTTTATTCTATAGAAGAAGTAGAGAGCCCCCTTATCTTCTTTTTTTGTGCTAAAAGTGGTAGAATGGGTGAAAAGCCTTGAAGGAGGAATTTTATGACAAAGAATTTTAAAGGGTACTCTTTAGTTGAAAAAAGAGACTTACCAGATATTCGTTCTGTCGGTTATTTGTACAAACATGATAAGACTGGCGCAGAGGTCTTATACCTTGAGAATGAAGACGATAATAAGGCATTCAATATTGCGTTCCGTACGCCACCGTATAATGATAACGGGATTGCGCATATTATCGAGCACTCTGTGTTAAATGGTTCGAAGAAATATCCATCCAAAGAGCCATTCGTGGAATTATTAAAAGGCTCACTGAATACATTCTTAAATGCGATGACTTATTCTGATAAGACAGTTTATCCGGTATCGTCTCGTAATCAAAAAGACTTCAACAACTTGATGTCTGTCTACTTAGACGCGGTATTCTATCCAAACTTCAAGCAAGATCCACAAATCTTAATGCAAGAAGGATGGCACTATCACTTAGAAAACGCCGATGATGAATTGATTTATAAAGGCGTGGTGTATAACGAAATGCGTGGGGCGTTCTCACAAGCGGACTCTGAATTATACCGTCTGTTTGAACCAACGTTATTCCCAGATACCGTCTACAAACATATTTCTGGAGGGATGCCTGCTGCGATTCCTTCGTTAACGCAAGAAGAGTTCGTGGCGTTCCATGACAAGTACTATCACCCAAGTAATGCGCGTGTGACGCTTTACGGGAACTTAGATTTAGACACAGCGTTTGCGCAATTGACAGAGTACTTCGATGCGTTTGAAGCTAAAGACTACACATTCGAATCTGTGGAACAAGCACCGTTCGAAGCCCGTCATGAATTAGAAGCGAAATTCTCAATTTCTAAAGACGAGCCTACTGAAAACAAATCGCTCTTAGCGTACATTTGGGCAGCAGGAAAGGGAACCAACTCTGAAGAACTTATCGCGCTTGGCGTATTAGATGAACTCCTTCTTGGGTCTAACACGGCTCCAATTAAGAAAGCTCTCTTGAAATCAGGCCTAGGTTCTGATGTGTCTGGTGGATTTGGTGCAGCGACATACTCACCAATTTTTGAAATTGTTTTAAAAGATACAAACCCAGAAGCCAAAGACCAATTCGTATCGATTATCGAAAACGAGTTGAAACGTTTAGTCGCTGAAGGTATTCCGCAAAAAGCGATTCAAGCCGCTCTGAATAAAGCAGCGTTCCGTTATAAAGAATTAACAGCGCTCGAAGGGGCAACTCCTAAAGGAATCTTGTATTCACTCAACTCACTTACAAGCTGGTTATACGGTGGGGATGTATTCGCAACGTTTGAATACCAACGCGTGTTAGATAAGATGCAAGAAGAAATGGCAAACGGCTATTTCGAACGTTTAATCCAAACAACATTACTCGACAATACGCATGCAGCTGTTATCACGTTAGCGCCAGAACCTGGACTCGGCGACCGCAAAGACGAAGCGTTGAAAGAAGAGTTAGCAGCGTATAAAGCGTCATTATCTGACGAAGAAGTGGCAGCTCTTGTGGAACAAACGCAACAACTTCTAGAACGTCAAACAACTCCAGATAAGGAAGAGGATTTGGCGAAATTACCAAAACTCTCGATTGAAGATATCGACCGCGAAGTGAAGCCACTCCCATTAACTGTGGAAGCATCAGAAGGTAAACCAACCTTCTTACACTATGAAGACTTCACAGCCGGCATTTCTTACGTGAAGTATTACTTCGATTTATCAGGCGTGAAGACAGAAGACATTCCAGTCGTAGCCTTCTTAACAGAAGTACTAGGGGAAGTTGGAACCGAAAACTTCACAGACGAAGCTCTCAGCACAGAAATCGACTTCTACACTGGAGGCATCGGCACAAACGCGACAGTCATCACGGAATCAGTAGCGGACAACATCTACTATCCTAAATTCACAGTGAGCGGTAAGGCCTTGTCTGAATACCAACCACAACTCTTAAGCTTGATTGAAGAAATCGTTCATCGTTCAAACTTAGACGATGTTGAAAAAATCAAAGAGCTCTTACTCAATGTGAAAGCAGACCTTGAAATGAACTTCAACTATGGTTCACACGTGGCGGCACTTCGTCGTTTAGAATCTTACTACTACGAAGGCGCGAAATACTTACAATCGCTTGAAGGAATCGACTATTACGACTTCATTTGCGATGTGGTGGCTGGTTTTGATGCGAACCCTCAAGCGTTTATTGACCGCTTGAAAGCTGTGTTAGAAACCATTTTAACAACAGACCAATTAGTGGCAACCTTTGTCGGAAGTAAAGATGACTTCGACCACTTCAAACAAGTGTCAGAGGACTTCTTCAAGCATCTTGGGACTCACAAGGTTGAAAAACAAGCCTTCACGAATCCAGTGGAAGTGTTAAACGAAGGATTCAAGACAGCCCAAGAAATCAACTATGTCGCAAAAGGATATAACCAAACGCTTCTTGGTGTTCCAGTGAACGGCATGAATTTATTCTTGAAATCTGTTCTAGGACTCGATTACTTATGGAATACGGTTCGTGTTCAAGGTGGGGCATACGGCGGTATGAGTGTGATTACCGATAAAGGGGATGTCGCAGGTCTTTCTTACCGCGACCCGAATATTGTTGAAACGCTCGAACGTTATGACGGACAAGTAGAGTACTTAGAAAACTTCAACTTATCTCAAGCGGAGTTTGAAAAGAACTTGATTGGTACATTCAGCACAATTGACCGTCCACTTTCAGCCGCTCAAAAAGGAGCAGTAGCGTTTACGCGTTACTTCACGCATCTAACGCAAGAGAAAGTGCAACAGTTCCGCGATGAAATCTTAGCGGCAACGCCTGAAAAGGTACGCGCATACGCTCCAACGATGAAAGCCATCATGGACCAAAACGCGTTTGTCGTAATCGGAAATGATACGAAGATTGAAAACCATAAAGACATCTTCAAAAATATCCGTAACTTAACAAAATAAAAGCAACCAAAAAAATCCCAAGGTTCACAGCAGTGAATCTTGGGATTTTGTTTTTTGTCGTTTATTTATGTGGCATGACGTTTTCTTCTTGTTTCATCCACATTGGAATACTTGTCATTACGAGTAAGAATAGGAATGCACTTTGTACCCAAAGGATGGCTACGTCGAAGATACCGTGAACGAAGAGTACAACGATAAACGAAACGTAGAGTCCAACGATGGGACGTTTCTTTGGATCGCGACTCATTTCTAAAAGCATACGTACCGGTTTAAGGGTAGAAATCGCTAAAAGGAGCGTTCCGATAATTCCGTAGCTTGAAATGGTATCGATATATAAACTGTGCGCGTGTTCGTGGTAGCGAGCGCCGATTCTTGCAAAGCTATGCAAGTAGGTCAGAGGTCCTTCCCCGAACCATGGGTTTTGTTTAAAAAGAACCACGCCGGCATTCCAAATTGAAACGCGTTCTTCCATTGAGGAACCAAAACTTCCCATACGAACACCGATGTCACTTGAGAAGAGGAACATGAGTCCAATTGCAAATGCGGCGATGCTGAGCCAGAATGCTTTCGAGCTACGAATCGTCGTGAAGAGATAAATAATCGCTCCGCAGATAATCGCTGGGAAAGCTGTTCGGTTTTGCGTGAAGCTGAGGCCGAATAGGTTAATACCAATCGCGACAGCGCCGATGAACTTCCAGAACCAACTCTTCGTGATGCTGAGTAAGTAGAAGCCAATCATAATACAGAAGCAACAAATAATGCCGTAGTAGTTCGGATTAAAGAAGGTTACTTCCGCACGGTTTTGGTGCCATACTTGCATCTTTGGTGATAGGAAGGTGTAGTTAAATTTATGAACGATTTCGTAGTGTTCTAAGAACGCAAATCCCGCGGCAAAAATGCTGAGGAGTAAGACGGTCTGTAGAACGATATGGAAAAAGTCCGGTGTCAATCGTCTTTGATAGTATTTAAAGAATATCGCATACATCACGAATCCAACCGAGATGACAGCGCCGATATAGTTGCCAGCTACCATCGATACGATAAAGCTAAATCCGATAAACGCCAGTAAGAACGGGTGGGATAATAGGTCTTTAAAGACTTGTTTTAATTTTCCCGTAAAGGCGAGAAGGATGATATATAAGACGAACAATGTTAGAAATAGATAAAACGGAAGGAAGCTACTGATAATGAGTAAGTACAGCGCTAAATCCTGATTCGAGAATCGTTTTATCTTTTCGATAATCGTTAGTAATTTCATAATGTTCCTTTCAGGTAGTGTTTCTACCAATCATCTAATGAAATAGATATCAGCTTATTTTACCACTAAATGATGATTTAGGGCAAATGGCAACACATCGGGCGTCGTTCTTTGAAACTTTCTGAGAACAGGCGTACAATATAAGTAGAAATTCAGAAAGAAGGAATGAACATGAAATTAGTATTTGTTCGACATGGAGAAAGTGAATGGAACGCCCTTAATTTATTTACCGGTTGGAGCGATGTGGAGTTAACTCCTAAAGGGGTAGATGAAGCGCATCACGCAGGGGAAATGCTGCGTTCATTAGGCATCCAATTTGATCATGTCTATTTATCAGTATTAAAAAGAGCTATCCACACAGGACACATCGTCTTGTCTGAATTAAATCAAGACTATTTACCAGAAACAAAGAGCTGGCGATTAAACGAACGCCACTATGGAGCCTTACAAGGACTCAACAAACAAGAAACACGCGAAAAATACGGCGACGAACAAGTGTTGCTTTGGAGACGTTCATACGATGTGATGCCTCCACTGCTTAGCGAGGAAGAAGCAGCTAAACAAGCTAGCGACCCACGCTACAAACATCTACAAGTGAAGGATCTTCCTCAAGGGGAAACATTGAAAACAACCTTGGACCGCGTGCTTCCAATTTGGCAAGATAAGATTGCGGTGGATTTACTTGACGGCAAGAACGTTTTAGTCGTAGCGCACGGCAATTCACTTCGCAGTTTGGTGAAATACTTACTCAACCTTAGCGAAGACGAAATCTTGAAATTCGAAATTCCAACAGGAACACCGCTTGTATTTGACCTCGACGAAAACTTACAAGTGAAAGAATATCATTTTGAAAAATAAAGACTATCATTATTGAACAATTAGGAGAATGCGAATGAAGTGGGAGAAGAAACATACATTAGAAGAGACGGTAGAATGGCGAGGCCTTCCTGAAGAGG
This sequence comes from uncultured Streptococcus sp., assembly GCA_902479935.1. GTDB lineage: Bacteria > Bacillota > Bacilli > Lactobacillales > Aerococcaceae > Granulicatella. Next base: position 39,974 of record CABSQV010000011.1, read on the forward strand.
ATATGAAGCAGTTCAAAGCGTATGTGAATGAAAAGACACCAGGCGTCTGCGGAACGTATGCGGCTGCCTCGTTAACGGTCCTCATGGCCAAACGTGAAGGCGTCGTGACACAATCGATGGATGAGCTCCTAAAAGGCATGGAATCGTCAATTGAATACGCGCTGCCATATCGCGGGACTTTTTATTGGGACGTGCAACGCGGCCTCAATAACGAGTGGAAGAAATATGGTTATAAGACACACTTTAATTTATTTAGTGAAAAGGTCGTGCCAGGCCTTCTTGAAGACGGCGTTCCAGTTGTCGTAGGTACCACAACAGCTCTTGGTAGCCCGTATAAAAATCATTGGCTCGTCGTGTACCAATACGCCTTCGATTCAACGGGCAAACTTTGGTACAAGGCATACGATAACCACGGCTCAATCACTACGATTATCCCAGCCGTCCAAACTCTATGCGCCCTCTGGCTTGAAAAGCTCTAGTCCCAGCACCTTAAGAACCAACTAGACAGCACCCAGCTTACAGAATGAAAAGCAGAATGAATGTTTCAGCACAGTAGTAAGGAGCGAAGAGTCTATTATTTGTCACATCGTTCTATCAGAGTATTTTTAACTTAGACTCATAAAATAAATAGCACATAAAATGATTACGAAGGAGCTGGCGGCTTTTTATAATCGCAGTAACGGGAATTTGCAGCGAAGAAGAATTACGCGGAGTAGGAACTTGTTCCGTAGTTAAAACAGTTTATAAAGTTAGACGCAGTAGCTGATTGAATCAAGCTTCATCACTTGTGATTCGCTTAATTCTAATCAGCCTTGCGGGGGTAAGACTACAAAGCAAACAGGACTCACATTGTGAGTCCTGTTTTGACTTTGGTCTTACTCCCGTTTGAAGCTTCGAAGGTGTAAGACCATGGCTTACACCGGTGCCCCGTAACAGCGATTATAAAAGAAAGCCGCAAGGCTTTGCAGTAATCATTTTTTCTGTGCCTAAACTAATTTCATGAGCAGGGTTTAAGACAAAAGCAAAAGCGATCTGATAGAATGAGTGTGACCAAAAAATGGAGGATGAGCAATGAAAACATTTGATTTAATTTCTATCGGTGGTGGTAGTGGCGGTATTGCCACAGCAAACCGTGCAGCCATGCATGGTGCCCGTGTTGCCGTAGTAGAAGGAAACTTACTTGGAGGAACTTGTGTGAATATCGGCTGTGTTCCTAAGAAAATTATGTGGTATGGAGCACAAATTGCAGAAGCGATTCACGCATATGGACCGGATTATGGTTTTACCGCAGAAAACGTAACGTTTGATTTTGCGACATTAAAGAAAAACCGTGAAGCATATATTGACCGTTCGCGCGCTTCTTACAACCGGACTTTTGAACGCAACAATGTAACGGTGATTAAAGGATACGCGCGCTTTGTCGATGCCCACACGATTGAAGTGAATGGGGAAGAGTATCGCGCTAACCATATCGTCATTGCGACAGGGGCTAAACCTGTCATTCCAAACGTGGAAGGAAAAGAACTTGGTGGCACTTCTGACGATGTATTTGCATGGGACGTGTTGCCACAATCAGTAGCCATCTTAGGCGCTGGATATATTGCCGTAGAACTTGCGGGAGTCTTACATGCATTAGGCGTGAAGACAGACCTTTTCGTTCGCCGCGATCGTCCACTTCGTAACTTCGACCATTCGATTATTGAAGTGCTTGTTGCGGAAATGGAAAAATCAGGACCAACATTGCACACAAACAAAGTGCCACAAAAATTGGTTCAACTTGAAGATGGGACTGTGGAAATTCATTTCGAAGATGGAACAACTTTCGCTGCTGAAAAAGTGATTTGGGCCACAGGACGAATTCCTCATACAGAAGGATTAAACCTTGAAGCAGCGGGCGTGGAATTAACAGAACGTGGATTTATCAAAGTGAATGAATTCCAAGAAACTACAGCCCAAGGTGTGTACGCACTGGGAGACGTTTCTGGTGAAAAAGAATTGACGCCAGTAGCGATTAAAGCAGGCCGCACACTAGCAGAACGTTTATTTAACGGACAAACAAATGCGAAAATGGACTACTCAACGATTCCAACAGTCGTGTTTTCACATCCAGCCATTGGAACAGTGGGACTTTCAGAAGAACAGGCCGTGAAAGAGTATGGCAAAGAAAACGTGAAGGCATACTTATCAACGTTTGCTGGAATGTATTCAGCCGTGACAAGCCATCGCCAACAAGCGCTCTTCAAACTAATCACAGCAGGAGCAGATGAAAAAGTAGTCGGGCTCCACGGAATTGGATACGGTGTTGACGAAATGATTCAAGGCTTTGCCGTAGCCATTAAAATGGGCGCAACTAAAGCCGACTTCGACGCAACCGTCGCGATTCATCCAACTGGTAGTGAGGAATTTGTGACGATGAGGTAACATCAGGATACGAGGGCGAACGCTCAGGACTGAATCACTGGACTGATATGACGCAAGGGACTTTGAAAAAAGTCGTGCGGACATATCAGGAAGTGGACGTCAGTCCTGTGAGCCCGAGTTCAACTACACAGGATGTGAGCAAAAGCACTCACCACAAACTCATTTTAATTTACAAGCAGAAAAATACGCTAGATGGATATCCATCTAGCGTATTTCGTTTTGTTTATGCGGCCGGCGGGACTTGAACCCGCACAGGTATACACCCACTGCCCCCTCAAGACAGCGCGTCTGCCATTCCGCCACGACCGCAGAACTATTTCATTTTATCAAATGTTTGCTGGAATTTCAATCTAAAAGGATTAATTTTCCACGACATTTTCCACATACATAGCGATTCGTGTTCATCTTGCGCATTCTAGGGTAGCGATGATGGCACGCTGTACATTCATAAATGAAATTCGGTTCCTTCATGCGTTCGACAAAGCGACTTCCGCCTACTTGATGAAGGAGGCGCTTAAAGTCAGCATCTCTGTGACGATAGCCGCCACCAGTTTGATGCAAGTGATAATGGCAGAGTTCGTGTTTGATGACGCCAATGAGCGCTTCGAGCCCCAGTTCTTGTTCGACAAGGGGATTAATCTCGATATTTCCCGTCTGGAGCAAATAGCGACCTCCGCTGGAACGTAGGCGTTTGTTATAGGTGATTTTATGCGTGAATTCTCGGTGAAAAGACGTACGCGAAATCTCCTCGGTTAAGTTTTGTAATTCGTGTTCGTTCATAATGACCTCCGAACCTTAGTGTAACATGCTTTGCCCCTTTAGAAAACAAGATAAACTTTGACCTTTTCGCACCAGAAAGGTAAAATAGAAAGGTATAAGATTTTTCAATCTGGAGGAAACAAAATGAAAATTGTTGTTGTCGGTGGGGGAAAAGTCGGCGAAGTGATTTGCCAGGAGCTCTCAACGGAAGAAAATGACATTGTATTGATTGATAAAAACCAAGATTTAATCGATCGACTATTAAATAAATTCGATATTATGGGGATTTGCGGAAATGGTGCCAGCTACGACATTCTTGTAGAAGCAGGGGTAGAAAACTGTGACATCTTTATTTCTGTAACAGAAATGGACGAAATTAATATTATTGCGTCTATTTTAGCGAAGAAAATTGGTGCGGAATACACTGTTGCGCGTGTGCGTAATCCTGAGTATTCACAACAATTACAACTCGTTCGTGAAAGTCTAGGGATTTCATTACTGATTAACCCAGAGCTTTCAACGGCTCGTGATATCGCGAATAACTTTAATTATCCTTCTGCGTTAAGTGTAGAAAATTTCGTTGGAAACCGTGTCAGCTTGCTTGAATTGGAAATCAACGAAGGATCAGCACTTGCCGGTTTAACGCTGAAAGAAGTGCGTAATCGTTTTGAATCTATCTTAATCTGTGTGATTCATCGTAATGACCAAAGCTTTATTCCGGATGGGGATTCTACTTTGGAAGAAGGCGACCATGTATTTATTACAGGGGCGTATCCAGACCTTCGCAATTTCTTAAAATTAACAGGTCAAGAAACGAAGAGTGTGTCTTCTGCTACGATTGTCGGTGGTGGACGTATTACTTATTACTTACTCAATATGTTGAAACAAACAAAAATCAACACCAAAGTCATCGAAGTCAATGAAGAACGCTGTGAAACTTTAAGCTATGCGTTCCCACATTCAACCATCATTCATGCCGATGGAACAGACCACGATGTATTAGAAGAACAACGTATTACAGAATATGATGTGTTTGTATCGATGACAGGGATTGACGAAGAAAACTTAATTCTTTCAGCGTATGCGAAACAACAAGGCGTACCAAAGATTATTACGAAGATGAGCCGTCCAGCGCTTCTTAAAGTGTTTAAAGGCTTTGATAATCAATCAGTCGTGACGCCAAAACGTATCGTTGCGAACGAAATTATCCAATTCGTGCGTTCACGTTCGAACACACAAGGATCTAATGTCGAAGCGTTATACCGTTTAGCGGATAACCAAGTTGAAGCACTTCAATTCCGCGTTCAAAAAAATAGTGGGATTTGTGGAATTCCTTTATCAGAACTAAAGACAAAATCGAACCTCTTGATTGCGTTTATCGTTCGTGGGGAACAACTCATTTACCCAGCCGGTAGTGACACAATCGAGCCATTTGATAAAGTAATCGTCGTTACAACGGAAAAAGACTTTGATGACATTAACGACATTTTGGAATAGAGGTGTCTGAATGAATATCAAAACAGTTCGCTATTTCGTGGGAAAAATGCTTCAAGTTGAAGCGGCGCTCTTAGCCTTACCACTGATTGTTAGCTTTATTTATCAAGAGTCACTCTCTCAAAAACTCGCCTATGCGGGTACGATTTTGATTCTATTAGTCATCGGTTCGCTCTTAAGCTTTAAAAAGCCAGAGCCGCTAAAAATCATGGCTAGGGATGGGGTCGTTACCGTTGCCTTAAGCTGGATTTTACTCTCGTTCTTTGGTGGATTGCCATTTGTGTTTACAGGAGAAATTCCAAATATCGTGGATGCCTTCTTTGAAACGGCAAGTGGATTAACGACAACCGGTTCTAGTATTATGCCAGACCTTTCAGTCCTTGCGCATTCTTCATTATTTTGGAGAAGCTTCACTCACTTAGTCGGTGGGATGGGGGTGCTTGTATTCGCGCTTGCGATTCTGCCAAGTCATGGTTCTGAATCGGTGCAGCTCATGCGTGCGGAAGTTCCAGGTCCTGTGTTTGGGAAACTCGTATCGAAACTTGCCCATACGGCTCAAATCTTGTATTTGATTTACTTAGCGATGACCGCCGTCTTAACGATTATCTTAGTCATCTTCCAAGTGCCGCTCTTTGATGCCTTGCTTTTATCGTTTGGTACAGCAGGGACAGGTGGTTTCGGGATTAATAATGCCGGATTTAGTATTTACGCTAACGCAGCAGCCGTGGAATGGATTATCGGGGTAGGGATGATGCTTTTTGGGATCAACTTTAACTTATATTACTTCATTCTTCTAGGCGCTGTGAAAGACGTGATTAAAGACGAAGAAATGCGTACGTATGTTGGAATCGTCCTTAGCTTTACGATGATTATTTTCACCGTATTGACAGTTAATCAAACCGCTTTAGGTGTTCCACTTCGTAGCGTGTTCTTCACGGTATCGTCGATTATTACAACAACTGGGTATTCAACGGTTGACTTTGGCCTTTGGGGATTATTCCCACATGTGCTTCTGTTACTCTTAATGTTTATCGGGGGATGTGCCGGGTCAACAGCCGGGGGGATTAAAGTCTCTCGTATTGTCGTGTATTTCAAGAGTGCGATTGCTGAGTTAAAACGCATGGGGCAACCACGTCGTGTATTTGTTCCAACGATGAACGGAAAACCAATCGATAATAAAATGGAGAAGAGTATCGCCAACTACTTAATCGTATATGTGTTAGTCTTCCTCGTATTATTACTTTCTGTTTCGGTTGAAGCAGGTGATTTTACGACCGCCTTCTCGAGTGTGGCCGCAACCTTTAACAATATCGGGCCAGGGCTTGGTCAAGTAGGGCCTACAAGCAACTTCTCAATGTATTCTGATTTCAATACATTTGTACTTGCGATTGGGATGATTGCAGGACGTTTGGAAATTTATCCAATCATTATGCTTTTCTCACCAACAACAATGAAGGCATTTGCGCGTAGACGTTAACCAATTCTTAAACAAATAGATAAAGAACTTTAAGGAAAGAACACTTTTTTCTTAAAGTTCTTTTTGTATACTATGAGTGTAACGAGCAAGTTACGATTTAAAACAAAGGAGGTTCATTCATGAAAAAATGGGTGAAGGCAACCGCAATCGTCCTTGCATTGATGGGATTATCCATGAAGAGTGCATATGCCATCGATACAACGACCGTTAATGAGAAATGGGGAAAACCAACCGTAGTCTATGGTGGTGGACTCAGCGAGGCGCAAATTCAGCAAACTTCTCAATTATTAGGCATTAAAGATCCAAATACCGTATTAACCGAAACAGCAACCGGACAAGATTTAATTAAATATCTTGGAAGTGGCGACGGAAATACCTCTGTCATGATTTCGTCGGTGATGGTTCAAAAGACAGACAAGGGTACAGGGGTGAAGGTGAAAATCAAGACTCCTGAAAACATTACACTGGTAACACCTGAGCAATATGCCAACGCAGCAATCACAGCTGGTGTAACGGATGCGGAAATCGAAGTCGCAGCCGTATCGAAAGTAACCGGTGAATCCGCCTTAACAGGGGTGTATAAAGCCTTCGAAGCCAACGGGGTACAACTGGATGCCAAACGTACCGAAGTCGCGCAACAAGAGTTAGAAGTCACGAACAAAATCGCGCAAGAAAATGCGAACGCTAAAGGTTTCGATTCTTCAAAACTTGATAAAGCGATGATTGAAATCAAAAAAGAACTTGCGGAACTCAAACAAAAGCAAGGACAATTAGCGACAAAAGAAGATATCGAACGCATTATTAACGACGCCTTGAAGAACAACTCATTACAAAATGTGATTTCTCAAGACCAAATTAAAGCACTAGTCGCTTTTGCGCAAAACTATCAAAACACAAGTGCGATTGATTCCAAACAAGTATTAGAGCAATTAAATAGCTTGTCAAAATCAGTCGGCGAAAAGATTAACAGCTTAGTCGAACAAGCCAAAAACGAAGGATGGCTCGATAAAATCGCCCAATTCTTCCAATCGATTTTTGATGCCATCAAAAATCTCTTCTCACAAAACTAAAGAGTGAATCAACAGCATGAAACAAATTTGTTTCATGCTTTTTTAGTACTTAAAATAGCACTCGTTTTAAAAATGGATATGGTATAATGGAGATAGGAAAATAGAATCAATAGAGGAGGGGGCATGATGCTTTCGAAGTATAGACAGTTACTGGTGTACGTTGTTGTTGCTTTACTCTATTATTTAATCCCTGTTTTTCTGATTCAAGATACAGGAAGTGCAATGTTCTTTATTTTGATTGGAATTCCGGTCATCGTCTTTGTGGTTTCGATGCTGTTTTCGGTAAAGTTTGGATATTATTGGTATTTCCCGATTGTGATAGGTCTCTTATGGATTCCGAATCTCTTTTTACTAAATGACTCTGCTGCCATTTATATTCTAGTGTATGCAGTTGTCAGTTTTATAGGGCAACTCATTGGATTGCTATTCAAAAAATAGTTTAAAAATAACCCTGACCATCTCTGGTCAGGGTTTTCTCTTTGTATTTTAGAATAAGATTAATAGTAAGCTAATTGTGATAATCAGTTGTACGACTAAACCAATGAGTGATAAGTAAATTGGATCGATCGTTGATTCTGTGGCACTCTTAAACATCGAAGACGTAAAGGTCACGATGTAGAGTAGGATGTGCGCGAAGAATACGATCAAGATTCCAACGAATAACCATACAGGACTGATGAAAGTCATCACTGTCGCAACGGCTAGTAACACAATCGCTAAAACGTTCATTCCTTCGTATTGTGTCAACCAGTAGTTAAATACGTGTTGACGTTTCTGGAAGACGTGTTTCAATCCATACGATACGCTTGGGAATCCAAGGTAGAACACCGCGTAGAAGAGGATGAAGCGAATGAACATCCAAATATAGTTTGGTGTGCTTGTTAAGCTTGGTAAGATTGAAATATCGGCAAATAATTGGTATTGACCAATCAGTGAATGAATCAAGTGAGTTGTCACGAATGCGGACATCACTGTCGCAAGGATAATCAATGCATATCCGTAAGTACGGCTATATTGACGCTTACGTGAGTAGTGATTTGTCGGTTGGACTAAACGTTCTCCAAAGAAAGTGAAGAAGCGTTTGAATTTATTCCACGCACCAGCATAGGCTAGGCGGTTATTCTTCACACGGTTTTCTTGTGAGCTACGGTTATTGTCTTCTTCAGGAATACTTGTTTCTACTTTCGTGGTAAACGATGGAGTAGGTTCGTTATTTTCGTCTAAAAGGTCTGTTTGAACGCCTTCATTTGGTTCAATTGACACCGGTTGTGAGAGTTCGTCTTGAACAGTTCCACAGTAAGGGCAGAGTGTTTCTTGTTCGTCAATCATCTCATGACAGAATGGACATTGTTTCATGAATCTTCCTCTTTCTATGTCTAATAATTTTCATTGCTATTGTATCATAATTTCACTATAAAAAAAGACTAGGAACTCCTAGTCTTAGCGTGGCATCTTTTCAGATGAGTAGGTCGTGTTCACATCACGAACTACAAACAGCTACATCCGGTAGTGTGCCAAAGCACTCCTGTTCCACATAACTCGCAGTCTCTAATGTACTGCGTGTCGCCTCATCGCATAGAATACATTATAGCAGAGGGTGTGTGGAATGTCATGTATGAACTATTTTTCGCGGATTACTTCGATTTTGTAGCCATCTAAGTCTTTTACGAAATAGTAGTTTGCAGGATGTCCTGGTAAACCTTTTAATTCTGTTACGTCGTAGCCTTTAGCAACGTGTTCAGCGTGAAGTCCTTCTAAGTCTTTAGCGCTAATTGCGATATGACCATATCCGTCGCCGATTTCATAAGGGCCGTGGCCGTAGTTATATGTTAATTCTAATTCATAATCGTCACCTTCGAATGCTAAGTAAACGATTGTAAATTTGTGTTCTGGGAAGTCTTTTCTGTGAGTTTCTTTAAACCCAAATGCTTCTTCGTAGAAACGAATGCTTTCTTCTAGATTTTGAACACGGACACAAGTATGCAACATTTTTGACATGATGTGACCTCCTTAATTTATTTTCCTTAAGCCTAACAAACTCTAAACGTAAATACAAGTTTTCAAGACTGTTTTCATTTCGCGGACAAATGTATTCGATTAGTGGAAAACTGTTGCGTTCTTTTCATTAATTTGGTAGTCTAGTACCATTGAAAAAATAAGGAAGTGTCATATGAAAGTAATCAAATTTGGTGGAAGCTCTTTAGCGAATGCCACTCAATTAAGAAAGGTCTTTAATATCGTAAAAGCTGATGAAAAACGTAAAATCGTGGTGGTTTCAGCCCCAGGGAAGCGTACATCAGACGATGAAAAAGTAACAGACCTTCTCATCCAATTAGCAACTTCTCATATTGAAGGGAATTATGATGAAGAAGTCTTAAAGAAAATCTTAGTACGTTATAAAGAAATTTGTGATGAATTAGAATTAAAACTAGAAGTATTTGAACTCGTTCGTATTCATTTTAAAAACTTAAAAGAAAGAAACGACTTAGCTCCTGACTATTTAATGGATGCGTATAAAGCAAGCGGGGAAGACTTAAACGCACGCTTAATTGCGTCATACTTTAACCAAGAAGGTCTTGCGGCTAAATATGTGGGCCCTCGCGAAGCAAAACTTTGGGTGAGCGACACTCCAGGGGAAGCACGTGTCTTAGAAGAAAGCTACCATGAATTAGAGTACTTACAATTAACAAATGAAGTGATTATCTTCCCAGGATTCTACGGGGTCACAAAAGAAGGCAATGTCGTGACATTCTCTCGTGGTGGATCTGACATTACAGGGTCGATTTTAGCCAATGCTGTGAACGCAGAAGAATACGAAAACTTTACAGACGTAGATGCGATTTATGTTGCGAGTCCAAAAATCGTGCATAAACCACTCGCTATCGATGTGTTGTCTTATACAGAAATGCGTGAGTTGTCCTATGCTGGATTCTCTGTATTCCACACAGAAGCGCTTCTTCCTTCCATTAAAAAAGGAATTCCAGTGCACGTGTGCAATACGAATAATCCAGAAGCAAGCGGAACTTACATTATGAAAGGGAAGGTTACTTCTCCAAGTGTTATCTCAGGGATTGCAAGTTCACCAGGCTTCGTAAGTATTTATGTGAAGAAATACTTGATGAACCATGAGATTGGGTTCCTTCGTAAAGTATTGACAATTTTCGAAGAAGAAGGCATTTCTATCGAACATATTCCGACAGGGATTGATGATGCTACAATTATTATCCGTGGGGAAGACGCAACTGACGAACAACTCGACGGTATTATCGAACGCTTCTATGCGGAATTAGATGTGGATGAAGCGCACTATATGCGTGGCCTCTGCCTCATCATGTTAGTAGGGGAAGGAATGGTCAACATGGTCGGTACAACGGCTCGTGTGGCTTCAACTCTTGCGCGTACACAAATCAATATCGAGTTATATAACCAAGGGGTATCTGAGGTTTCAATGATGTTTGGTATTTTAGACCAATACGAAAAGAAAGCCATCCGTGCGTTATATGATGAGTTCTTTGGTGAAGCCAAAGAATATCAAGTGGTGGAATAATTTTCACTCATCTCAAAATTAAATAGTAACGGTTGTAATTAACCGATAGGAAGAGTAGAATATCGATATATTCTGCTCTTTTTATTTTGAGCCAGTATTTTTGATTAGAATAGGAGGGACGAAGATGATTCGTTTCTTATTTAAAGATTCCATTCCAAAACGAATTGCAGCCAGTTTTGCGATTGTGATTTTGGTGGGGTCATTACTACTCAATTTACCGATTTCACAACTGGCGACGTCAAAGGCTACGTATTTTGACCACTTGTTTACAACCGTATCGATGGTGTGTGTAACTGGGCTTTCGACGCAACCAGTAGCCGAGACGTACAATACGTTTGGACAAGTGATTTGTATGATTTTAATGCAAATTGGTGGACTAGGGTTGATGAGTATTATTGCCTTTTTCCTCTATGATTCTGGGAAAAAGATGTCATTAGTGGATAGATTAGCCTTGCAAGATAGCTTGAATCGCGAAGACAGTCAATATTTCAAAAAGTATTTAAAAACAATTTTTAAATATACCTTCTTTATCGAATTCATTGCGGCGGTTATTTTATCGTTCCGCTTCGTTCCAGAACTTGGGACAGGGAAGGGAATCTTCACCGCGTTCTTCTTTGCGATTTCTGCGTTTTGTAATGCAGGGTTCGATAATTTAGGATCCAACAGTCTGATTAACTATGCGACGGATCCATTTTTAACATTAGTAGTTGCAGCTCTCATCATTCTTGGGGGAATCGGGTTCTCCGTTTGGTTTGATTTCAAACGAAGCTACCTTGAAATGAGAAAATCAACTAAGAGTAAAAAGCGCAAATCATTTTACAGACGATTGCAGTATCATACAAAGATTGTTCTTTGGTTAACCGGGATTATTCTTCTAAGCGGAACGGTATTAACGTTATTGACCGAATGGAATAATCCAAACACGATTGGAAATCTATCGTTCTTCGATAAATTATTAGTTAGCTTCTTCCAAACGGTAACGATGAGAACGGCTGGATTTGCGACAATCGATTATACAACCGCACATCCAACAAGCCTGCTGCTTTATTGTATTCAAATGCTTATCGGAGGTTCTCCTGGTGGGACTGCCGGTGGGGTGAAGACGACAACGTTCTTAGTGGTTCTCTTATTCATTCGTTCTGAAGTGTATGATCAAAGAATGATTCAATTTAGAAACCACCGTATTTCGCAAGAGATGGCCAGAAAAGCCTTAACGATTTTTATTGTATTTACAACGCTTATTTTAACGAGTGTATTCTTACTCAGTTTGACAGATCCAGATGCACCGCTTCTATATACTTTATTTGAAACCATTTCAGCGGTATGTACGGTAGGGGTGACGGCGAATTTAACACCAACCTTATCCTTCCTAGGGAAGATCATTATTATGCTGTTGATGTTTATTGGCCGTATCGGACCATTAACTGTTCTATTAAGTTTCTCAAACAGAAAGAACAAATCGCTCGACATGAAGTATGCGAAAGCACCATTATTAATTGGATAGAAAGTAGGGATTGTAATGAGAAAAACAGTTGGTATTTTAGGACTTGGTGTGTTTGGGATGACGATTGCCAAACAACTCAGTGAATATGATTGCGACATTATTGCCGTTGACCGTGATGAAGTTAACGTGAATCGTATCGAACCGCTTGTAACCAAGGCCGTGATTGCCGATGTGACAGACGAAGATGTCTTAAAAGAAATCGGAATCGGGGACTGCGATACAGTAGTGGTGGCTACAGGTTCTAGTTTAGAAGCGAGTATTTTAGCCGTGATGCATTGTACGAAACTTGGTGTTCCAGAAATTATCGCTAAAGCAAAAGGCCGTACGACGACTGAAATCTTAACGAAGATGGGTGCGCAACGTGTCGTGAACCCAGAAAAAGAAACAGGAATTCGTCTTGTGAAGAACATTCTTCACCATAAACTAGCCGAAGTGATTGCGCTCGATGGTAATATTTCACTTGTGGAATTTTATCCGCCAAAATCATGGGTGGGAAAACAACTCAGCGATTTAGACTTACGTAAAGATTATGATTTAAACTTAATCGGATATCGTGAAGGCAAGGATGAATCTTTAAATACAAAAGTGTTTGGGGATTTCCTTATTCGTGAAGATGTTGTTCTTGTAGCGATTATCGGCACTGATAGCTTAGATAAAGCGACATTCTTAGAAGATTAAACGAGTAGACCAGATGAATCGAAAAGGGTTCATTTGGTCTCTTTTTATGTAAAAATGGGCCCAAACCCTTTCAAAAGAATTCATTTCATAGTACACTAGGACTATCAACTTTTTAGAAAGTAGGGATTATAATGGCCAATAAAAAACCATTAAGACGTGAAGAAGTTCCAGTAGAATTAACGTGGGACCTTTCCGCAATTTACGAATCTAACGAAGGATTTGAAAAGGACTTAGAATTTGTTAAATCACAAATTCCAGCAGTAGCCGCTGCAAAAGATACAGCACTTAAAGACGGTGCGTCGTTATTAGCATTCTTAAATCTTTTAAACGTAGTAGATGATAAGATTGAAACAGCTTATGTTTACTCACATTTAAAAGCTGACCAAGATACTTCAAATAACGAAAACCAAGTCTTAAACCAACGTGCGTTCTCAACATACATCGAATTCTCAGGAGCTTCAGCATGGTTTGCCCCAGCAATTTTAGCATTATCAGATGAAGAGTTCGAAGAGTATTTCAAACAAGAACCGGGATTAGAAGACTTCCGTGTCTTATTAGAAACAGCGCGTATTAAAAAAGGTCACGTGCTTTCAGATAAAGAAGAAGCTTTATTATCAAAAGCAAGTGAAGTATTCCAAGGCGCAAGCAAAACTTTCAACTTATTAAACAATGCTGACATCAAGTTTGACGAAATCACAACTGAAGATGGCGAAAAAGTTGAATTGACAAACGGAAACTACTCAGTATATATCGAGTCTAAAAACCAAGATGTTCGTAAGGAAGCATTCGAAACATTATACAAACCTTACATCAACTTGAAAAATACATTCGCAAGCACACTTGGTACAGAAGTGAAAGGGCACAACTTTAGCGCTTTAGTTCATAACTATGACTCAGCTCGCCAAGCAGCACTTGCTTCAAACCAAGTTCCTGAAGAAGTGTACGATGCTTTAGTAGAAGTGGTAAACGAAAAATTACCATTATTACACCGTTACACTGCATTACAACAAAAAGCGTTAGGTTTAGATGAATTGCATATGTATGATTTATACGTGCCAATCACAGGCGACGCTCCAATTAAATACAACTACCAAGAAGCATCACTAGCAAGTGTGGAAGCCTTGAAACCTCTTGGCGAAGAGTACCACGAAATCTTGAAGAAAGCTTACGACGAACGTTGGATCGACGTTGCTGAAAACATCGGTAAACGCAGCGGTGGATATTCAAGTGGAGCATACTCAACTGCACCATACATCCTATTGAACTGGCATGATGAATTATCAAACTTCTTCACATTAGTTCACGAATTAGGACACAGTGCACACAGCTACTTCACTCGTAACACTCAACCAAAACAATACGGAGATTACTCAATCTTCTTAGCGGAAATCGCTTCTACAACAAACGAAAACATCTTAACTGACTACTTGTTGAAGAAACACACTGATAAAGAAGCACAAAAATACATCTTAAACAACTATTTACACCGCTTCAAATCAACAATTTTCCGTCAAACACAATTTGCGGAATTCGAACATAAGATTCACGTAATGGACCAAGAAGGCCAACCATTAACACAAGAATCAATCGCAAAAGTGTATGGTGAAATTAACGCGAAATACTATGCAAATGTCATCCAAGATGAACAAATCGCATACGAATGGGCACGTATCCCTCACTTCTACATGAACTACTACGTATTCCAATACGCAACGGGTATGGCTGCAGCAACTGCTTTATCAGATAAAATCTTACATGGTACTCCAGAAGATTTAGAAGCTTACTTAAACTACTTACGTGCAGGACGCAGCGACGCTCCAATAGAAGTAATGAAAAAAGCCGGCGTAGACATGACGAAGAAAGACTACTTATATGACGCATTCGACGTATTCGAAAAACGCTTAGCACAATTAGAAGAGTTAATGAAAGACTAGGATGTGAGCAAAAGCGTTTATAGGCGATGACGGTTCGCAGGTTAGCCGCAAGGGACTGCTTGCAGTCGTGCGGACTAACCTCGAAAGGCTTGAGCCTATGCTTTTGCGAACTCAACTACTAGGATACGAGGCAGAAAGACAGAAGACAAAAAAGAGCTCACAGTGTGAGCTCTTTTTGCTTCGTCGTCTTTCGCCCGCACAGTTTATTAGACTTTCTTGAATCACGAGTGATGAAAAGAAAGTCAATAAACC
>CABSQV010000012.1:0-54917 GCA_902479935.1 uncultured Streptococcus sp.
TTACTGACTCTAGGGTGAAACCCGTAGAGTCAGTTTGAAGCTTGGTAGGAATTGATACGAAAGGCTCAATCCGGTGCCCCATTACCGTGGCTATGAAGCAACCGCAACCGTTCAAGAAGGCTTGTAAGAAAAACGCAAGTTTTATTAAAATAAAAAGCGAAGCGCAACAGGAAGATGCCCCTGCATTGCAGGGGCATCTTCCTATTGTTTATTCAACTCGTTGACAAGATCAATCATACTCAAATCATGCGAGCAGATCACCGTTTTACCTTTGATTTCTGGAAGAGCAAAGTTGCTCAAAATAATCTTATAATCAGATTTTTCTAGAATATCTAAGGAGATTTCAAGCTGATCATACGTATGATATTCGAAGCGGTTTGCCGCGTTATGTTCTAAATACGATGCCAAGAATTTTGGATAGTACTCGTCAAAGTCATTCAAAATCAACACCTTGATTTTCTCTTGCTTAGCTTGCAGTTGAGAAATTAGACCTTCCCAGTGCGTGTAGAAGGTGTAAATCAAGTGCGAGATATTTCTTTGACGCTTCACGTTCTTGATTTCTTGTTGGTACTCTTCAAGAAGTGTTGCAACATCATTGTAGAACTCAGGCGAAAGCGACTTGAAGAAGTTCATCAACGGTTTCTTCTTATCGAATAAGATGAAGTCTGAGTGCACTTCGATACGCTCTAATTGAGACGTGTTGTGTAAGTGCCATAATAGTAAATCATAGTTTTCGCATTTCAAGTCGTAACGTTTTTCGAGACTTTGAATATTCGTGACTAATGTATCGAACGATAGGCGGTCACGAACTTTTTCCTGACGAGCGGCTGAGAATTCTTCAACAGTTAGGAAGAAGTGCGGTTGTAAGAAAATGGAGAATGATTGTTCCAGGATTTCTGGAGTGACCATGATTCCTGTTTCTTTGGCGAATTGCTCTACGATTTCGTCTAGGCCGTCTAATTGATTGTAGTAATCATAGAATTTATCTTTGCTTTCGAAGTTTTGTACGAAATGCCCTTGATAAGATCGGAAGAAGTTAACCGTAAAAATCATCTTGAAGACACGGTATCCTTCAAAGCTTTGTGGGAAGTTCGAAGACTTGAAGAGGTCTACTAGAATTTTTTCTAGAGAAGCTTCATCTACGAAGTCGAATGGCCATTCGAAGAAGCCAGTCTTTTCAGCAAAGTATTGAACGAAGAAGAAGCGAATGTCTTGTTCGTTTCCAATAAATTGCAAGTTTTTCTTCGAGATTTGGAAATCGAATTTTTTCTTTAAACTATTATTGATTTTTTGAATGTAACGATTCAATGTTGAAGTCGTAATGAACAGTTTTTGTGTCATTTCTGCAACAGTGGTTTCTTCGTGTAAGAATAATTGTTCCAGAATTTCGTAGCAAATAGAATGTGAATAATAATAAGGATAGACGACTTCGGTACTTAAATTCTCCGGTAATTCGATACGCACCCCATTCGTTGAGAAGAGGATGTCGAGTCCATCAATTTTATCGCGTAAAAATGCGAGGTCGATTTTGATGGCACGAGTAGAGACTTTAAAAGTTTTTGCGAGTTCGTCGATATGAACCCAGCCGTTTGCTTGAACTAAATAGTCGACAATATCGATTTGTCGGTTTTGATTTTTTGAAAGTAATGCTCTCATTTCTTTCTCCCTTTTCTTGTTAGTTGTGTCACACACTAAATTGCTAAAATACAATATATCACACTTTAGGTGTAAATAATACTTATTTCTAACTAGAAAAAAATGAAAATAGTTCTAAGAATCTTGAAAGTGAAAACGATAAAAATGTAAACAAAATATTTTTTCAAAAAAATTATAGATTTCTATTGCATGAATTGTCAGAATATTATATACTACTCTCAAGTTGAAAAATTCATCCATGAAAAGAGGGATCTTATGAAATTAAAGAAATTCACATTAGGCGCTGTGGTTGCAGCAATTTTAGCAGGTTGTGGAAACGCAGCAGATAGTAATACAGTCAAAATCGGAGGGAACTTCGAATTAACAGGGAACGTAGCGACTTACGGTACTTCCATGAACAATGCAGCTCAATTAGCAGTTGAACAAAAAGGGAAGTTATTAGATAAGGAATTAAAATACGTTTCATACGATAACAAATCAGACAAAACAGAAGTAGCTTCAGTAGCAAAGAAATTAGCTTCTGAAAAAGTGGTCGGCGTAGTCGGACCAGCAACAACAGGAGATGCTTCAGTATCAATCCCAGTAAATGAACAAGCAAAAATCCCAACAGTCTTCCCAGCAACAACAGGAGATGGCGTGACATTGAAAAATCCAGAAGATGCATCTTCAGTATATGAATACATCTACCGTGTATGTTTCTCTGACAGCTACCAAGGGGTTGTAGGAGCGAACTTCGTACACAAGAAATTCGGAAATGCTAAAGTAGCCATCTTACAAGATACAGGTAATGACTACTCTAAAGGGTTAGCAGATGCCTTTGAAAAAACTTACACTGACAGTAAAATCGGTGGAACAGTTGTAACTCGTGAATACTACCAATCAAAAGACACAGACTTCCAAGCAGTGTTAACAACATTGAAATCTAAAGACTTCGATGTATTATATGTTCCTGGTTACTACGAAGAAGTTGGTCTAATCATCAAACAAGCACGTGAAATGGGTATCACTCAACCAATCGTTGGTGGTGACGGACTTTCAAGTGACAAGTTAGCAGCATTAGCAGGTAACAGCTCAAACCTTTCTAACGTTTACTACACTTCACACTTCTCAACATTAAGTGATGATGCAGACGTTCAAGCGTTCGTTAAAGCGTACAAAGAAAAATATGGTACAAACCCAGATACTTTCGCCGCTTTAAGTTATGATGCAACTCAATTGTTAATGAAAGCTATCGAAACTGCTGGCTCAACTGATCCTCAAGCAATCACAAAAGCTTTAGCAGCAACAAAAGACTTCGATGGTGTAACTGGTACATTCTCAATGGGTCCTGACCACACACCAGTGAAATCAGCAGTAGTCATCGAGTTCCAAAACGGACAAGAAGTAAGTGCTCAAGAGTACTCAGCTGACTAATTAAGTTTTAACAGTATTTTTTAAGAGAGGCACGAAGGGGACTTCCGCCTCTCTTTTCCGCTAGATAAGGATAGATTTGAAAGGAGAAAATATATGGAGTTGTTAATGCAACAATTGGTAAACGGGCTTGCAGTCGGAAGTATTTACGCGTTGATTGCGCTTGGATATACCATGGTTTATGGGACAATTAAGCTCATTAACTTCGCACATGGTGATGTGTACATGATGGGGGCGTTCATTGGATATTTTGCCGTAATGGTCTTGAAGATGAATGTATTCGTAGCGCTCTTGGTAGCGATGGTTGCCTGTGCGGTCTTAGGGGTTGTGATTGAACGTGTGGCCTACAAGCCGCTTCGTAATTCGACTCGTGTAGCCGCGTTGATTACGGCTATCGGGGTGTCATACCTATTAGAAAATGCAATGAGTTATTTCTTTGGAGCGGAATCTCGTCCGTTTCCTTCAGACTTCGGAACTGAAACGATCACATTATTCGGAGACGTTTCAGTCAACGGAAAACAAATTTTGATTTTCGGAGTGACCGTTGTCTTAATGGCGTTATTACAATTTATCGTTCGTTATACAAAAATGGGGAAAGCCATGCGTGCAGTTGCCGTTGATGAGCAAGCAGCTCAACTGATGGGGATTGACGTAGACGGAGTGATTTCCTTTACATTCGCGCTCGGTTCAGCGCTAGCCGGGATTGCCGGTGTCCTTGTTGGGGTGTACTACAATACCATTTCAACAACAATGGGGATTACAGTCGGACTAAAAGCCTTCGTTGCGGCCGTACTTGGTGGTATCGGTAGTATTCCTGGGGCCATGGTCGGTGGTTACCTCATCGGTCTACTAGAAACAATGGTAAGCTTCTTCGGTTACTCACCATACCGTGACGGAGTCGTTTACTTCCTATTATTCATTATTTTAATCGTGTTACCAGCTGGATTGTTTGGTAAAAATGTCAGAGAGAAAGTGTAGGTGAAGAAGATGCAAAGATTTCATAAAAAGAATATTCGTTGGACGCTGTTCGCATTAGGAATGTACGCTCTTCTTTTCGTACTTGTACAAACAGGAGTCATTAACTTCTACTACGAAAGTACCTTCATTAATATCATGATCAATATTATCTACGCGGTTGGATTGAACCTTATTCTTGGGGTTGCCGGTCAGTTCTCACTAGGGCATGCCGGATTTATCGCGATTGGTTCTTATAGCGGTGCGATTCTTGGGAAAATGATGAATGGTCTTCCTGGCCTATTTGCTGGGATGGCAGTCGGAGTAGTCATCTCTGTTATCGTCGCGTTCCTTGTTGGATTACCAACGCTTCGTTTAAAAGGGGACTACCTAGCGATTGCGACTCTAGGGGTTGCGGAAATCATCCGTGTAGCTGTGACAAACATGAAAATTACAAATGGTGCTGCTGGTATCAGCGGGGTGCCTTTAACAAACACATGGACGATTACGTATATCGCTCTTGTATTAACAACTATCTTAATCTTGAACTACACATTCAGTAGTGCGGGTCGTGCCACTTATGCGGTGTTACAAGACGAAATCGCTGCGGAATCTATGGGGGTTCAAGTCACAAAATATAAAATCTTGGCCTTCGTATTAGGAGCAGCCACTGCAAGTATCGGTGGAACACTTTCTGCCACAACGCTTGGAGCGGTAACGCCAAGTGACTTCACGTTCATGAAATCAATCGAAGTATTAATCATCGTGGTATTCGGTGGTATCGGAAGCTTCACAGGTTCATTCGTGGCAGCCGTATTACTTGGAATCATCAACCTTGTCCTACAACCATTTGGACAATTACGTATGATCATCTATGCAGTTGCGCTAATCTTAATCATGATTTTCCGCCCAGGTGGATTGCTTGGTACTTGGGAATTCAAACTAGGAGACTTCAAGTTTTCTAAGAAGAAAGAAACAAAGGAGAGTGGGAAGTAATGTTATTAGAAGTTAATGGACTAACAAAAAACTTTGGCGGACTTTCTGCTGTTTCTAACGTTTCGATGAAGGTGAATAAGGGCGAGTTGATCGGACTCATCGGGCCAAACGGGGCTGGGAAAACGACTTTCTTCAACTTGTTAACAGGGGTTTATGAGCCAACAGAAGGAACGGTTAGCTTAGAAGTAGACGGACAGTTGAAAAACTTAAACGGTCTACCACCTTACAAGCGTACAAGCCTTGGAATGGCGCGTACCTTCCAAAATATTCGCTTATTTAAAGACTTATCAGTACTAGAAAATGTAATGATTGCCATGCACGCACACTCGAGTGATTCATTGTTCTCAACATTATTCCGTACGAAAAAATACTATGATACAGAAGCAAAAATGCGCGAAGAAGCAGTGGAATTGCTAAAGATTTTCAACTTGGATTCACTTAAAGATGAAAAGGCGAAAAACTTAGCATACGGGCAACAACGTGAACTAGAAATCGTTCGTGCCTTAGCGACAAAACCAAAAATCTTATTCTTAGATGAGCCGGCAGCAGGGATGAACCCGCAGGAAACAGCTCAATTAACAGAATTGATTGCTAAAATTCAAGCAGAGTTCGATTTAACAGTCGTGTTAATCGAGCACGATATGTCGCTTGTCATGAAAATTTGCCAACGCATTTACGTGTTGGAATATGGAAGACTTCTTGCAGAAGGGACTCCAGAAGAAATTAAACAAAATCCTGCAGTTATTAAAGCGTACTTAGGAGGTGAGTAGATGTTAGAAGTTAAAAATTTATCAGTTCATTACGGAATGATTCAAGCCGTACGTAATGTAAATTTTAAAGTTAACGAAGGGGAAATCGTGTCTCTTATCGGGGCAAACGGTGCTGGGAAGTCAACCATCTTGAAGACTTTATCGGGACTCATCCATCCTTCAGAAGGCGAAATCCTATACTTAGGTGAGAACATCGCTTCAACATCTGCGAAGAAAATCGTTGAGAAAGGGCTCGTGCAAGTGCCAGAAGGACGTCACGTATTCCCAGGATTAACGGTAAAAGAAAACCTTGAACTAGGGGCATTTCTACGCAAGGATAAAGAAGAAATTCAAAAAGATATGGAAGCTGTCTTCGAGCGTTTCCCAATCTTGAAAGAGCGTAAAGACCAAGATGCACAAACGCTCTCTGGTGGGGAACAACAAATGTTAGCGATGGGCCGCGCGTTAATGAGCCGTCCAAAACTATTGCTCCTTGACGAACCTTCAATGGGGTTAGCGCCAATCTTCATCCGCGAGATTTTCAAAATCATTCAAGAAATCCAAAAGACAGGGACAACGGTTTTACTGATCGAGCAAAATGCGAAAATGGCATTGTCGATTTCAAATCGTGCGTATGTACTGGAAACTGGATCAGTAGTACTGAGCGGTACAGGACAAGAGTTGTTAGAAAGTGATGAAATTCAGAAAGCATATCTAGGAGGGTAATCATGGAAGTTAAAGATTATATGTCAACCAACGTTATTACAGTAACGCCTGAAACAACGGTTATGAAAGCTCTAGACTTAATGAAGGAGCACGACATTCACCGCTTGCCAGTTGTAGAAGACGGAAAGTTAGTCGGACTATTAACAGAAGAACTTGTTGCAGGGCACTCACCTTCAATGGCGACAAGCCTATCAATGCATGAGTTGAACTATTTATTAAACAAGACAACTGCGAGCGAAATTATGCAAAAACAAGTCTTAACAGTGAAGGCTCATACATTATTAGAAGAAGCAGCGTCTCTGATGCGTCAACAAAATGTTGGCGTACTGCCAGTCGTAGATGCGCGTGGGCACGTTGAAGGGATTATTACCGACAAAGATATTTTCGATGCGTTTATCGAAATTTCTGGATACAACACTCCAGGTTCTCGTTTATTCATTGAAATCAATGAAGATAAACCTGGTCCGCTGGAAGAAATTTCAAATGTGTTGCGCGAAAACAACGTGAACGTTTCGACGATTTCTGTGTATCACCGCGATGGGAAAGTGCAAGTGGTGCTTCATGTGGACTCGACTGAGCCCGATGAAGTGGCGGACTTTATCGCACAAAAAGGCTATCGCGTGATTTCAGCGATGAGAAAATAATTGGAACTACGTCCCCCCTAGGATAACTCCATAGTATTGATAATAGAGGCACCGGGCCAAGTCTACGTCTTGGCTCCTACCGAGCTTCAAACTGCCACTTAGAAATAAATTTCTTAGTGGCAGTAATTCACATCGGTTGCTTCTCTCTATTATTCATACTATGGAATCCTAGGGGGACTTCGTTTTTAACCTATTTTGTGATGCGCTCTTATCACATGATATCGTTTGGCGGAGTCCACACTTCATCTTTGGCAAGAAATGGGAAAAAGATTTAAAAAGTGATAGAAACAACTGCACCGAACATTATGAAAAAACTGCTTAGAGTTAGACGCAGTAGACAAATGGATTGACCTTCGCCTTTTTAGGCTAGGTCAATCCTATTTGTCTTTGCGGGGGCAAGACAACGAAGAAACTAGTTTCTTCTGTCTTGCTCCCATTTCTATGACTATAGAGTCCAAGGATTTTTTTCGCAACGCAACCCCTAGAGTGCCTTTTTCATCGCTAATCACGATTTTGTGGAGAGGAGGCATCGGGCTCAGTCTTCGTTTTTTAACCTATTTTGTGATGCGCAGTTATCACGTGATGTCGTTTAGTTGAGTTCGCAGCGGGCGTTGAGTGGAGGCGGGGGACGGTGTATAATGGTGGGGAGATTCAAGGAGGTTTTGCGGATGAAATTTGATTTTACAACGGAATATGACAGACGTGGAATGGACGCGCTGGCTGTGGATGGGCTGGGGTGGATTCCAGGGAAGTCGCCAGATAGACCGAAGAAAGGCTTCGATGTGATTCCGATGTGGATTGCGGACATGAGTTTTCCAACGGTGCCGACGGTGATTTCGGCAATGCAAAAACGATTGGGACATCCGATTTTCGGGTACTTTATGCCTTCTAAAGAGTACTATGAGAGCATTATTCAGTGGCATGCGCGCCACCATCAAGTGACAGGATTAACGCGCAAGCATATCGGTCATGAAAATGGCGTGCTTGGGGGAGTCGTTTCGACATTAACTTCGTATGCTGCGCCTGGAGATGCGGTGTTAGTGCATAGTCCAACCTATGTCGGCTTTACGCAGTCGTTAAACGATAATGGATTGAAGGCCGTGCATAGTCCGCTCGTGAAAGATGAACATGGCGTTTACCGTATGGATTTTGAGGATATGGAGCGAAAAATCAAAGCGCATAAGATTCATGTGGCGATTTTCTGTTCTCCGCATAACCCAAGTGGCCGTGTATGGGAGAAGGAAGAAATTGAACGCGCGATGGAAATTTATCGCAAGTACGATGTGATTGTCGTGTCAGATGAAATTTGGTCGGATATTATTTTTAAAGGCCATAAGCATATCCCAACGCAGTCGATTTCAGAAGATGCGAAGAATCGCACCGTGGCCATGTATGCGCCAAGTAAGACGTTTAACCTAGCAGGACTCGTGGGAAGTTATCATGTGATTTACAATGATGCGTTAAGAGACCGTGTCGAGTCAAAAGGGATGAAGCCGCATTATAACGCGATGAATGTGATGTCAATGCATGCGTTAATCGGAGCGTATCAAGAAGAAGGATACGAGTGGCTGGAAGAATTGCGTGAAGTGATCGAGAAGAATGCGGACTATGCGTGCGACTTTATTCACCGTGAATTTGACGGCGTGGAGGTCACAAAACCTGAAGGCACGTACATGCTCTTTATCGACTGCTCAGAGTTCTTGAAAAAACACAATCTGACGCTCGAACAGCTTGAAAAACGCGGCTGGGATGTCGGCGTGGCTTGGCAAGATGGCAAGATGTTCTTTGGCGAAGGCTGTATCCGTATCAACCTCGCGTTGCCGTACGCGCGTCTTGTTGAAGCATTTGACCGTATGAAAAAATATGTATTCGTGGACACTGTGCCATCATTAGACTAGGAGGATTCCCATGACAAAGAAAGTAATTCAAACAGAACAGGCTCCAAAAGCGATCGGGCCTTACTCGCAAGGAGTAGCCTACACAGGAGAAACGATTGTCGTGTCTGGACAGTTGCCAATCGTTCCTGAAACAGGGGAGTTTGCAGGAAGTGATATTGCAAGCCAAACCCATCAATCATTGAAAAATATCCGTGCGATTTTAGAAAGTGCAGGGGTTGGAATGGATGCAGTCGTGTCGACAACCGTGCTACTAGCGGACATCAACGACTTTGCGAACATGAATGAAGTATATGGAGAGTATTTTGCTTCTCCGTATCCAGCGCGTATGGCGTTCCAAGCAGCGGCCTTACCAAAGAATGCTCTTGTGGAAATCCAAGCGATTGCTGTAAAAGGATAAATAAATTAGGCACTTGCGTCCGGTGGCGCAAGTTTTTTTTGTTGGGGATTTTCTTCTAAGGGGCAAGCAGTTGTGATAAAATAAGGGAAACAAGAAGAAAAGGGGCGTTGTGAGTGCAGGCTGTAGAACAACCAAAAAAGTCAAAACTATGGGCGCTGTTAAGCGGAATACTAGGAATTGTATGGGGTGGACTCATCTTTGTGGCGCCGTCTTATATCTTGCCGAATATTTTTTCAATCGTCATTTTTAGTATTGTTTTTCCATTTACCGCACCCTCAGAAGAAACACTTCAGATTCTGCACCAAACGCAGACGATGTTTATTTATCTCGTTGCGTTTATTTGGGTGATGTTTATTGTCGCTCGAATTAGTCATCGCTATTATAAAAAGACGGGTGAAGTTCCGTATTGGGTTACGAAAATCTTTTTACTGGCGGCAAGTTTAGGAGTTATTGCGACGCTGCCGGTTCTCCTGTCCTATATTCCAGGGTTAACTGGTATCAATGATGTGACGCTTCAAATCGGTGGGATGGGTTCCATTCTCATTATCACAGGTGGAGTTTCTGGACTATTGGGCTTGATTTCTGGAGCTGGATATATAATTTCGTTAAATCGATTTGACCGTTAACCGTTGTTTGAAATTCAAAGGAGCAAGATCCATGAAGAATAAGACATTAGCGAAAATTTGTGGCGTTATCGGAATTGTTTGGGGTACGGTGGCGATTTTAGCGCCTGTACTCATCGTCATCCTTAGACGTCCACGGCAACCTCAACATTACGAAGCAGTAATTGTTTTAGGAATCATCAATCTATTTGTCATCGCTTTAGGAATAAAAGCATTCCACTATTATAGAGGAGATGCTCGGGTTAAAAGATGGGTGCCAAAACTCTTTTTAGCTTCAGGAGGACTCATCGTACTATTTTATTTCTCACGAATGATCATGGAGTGGAAATGGTTAGAGACACTTCTTTTTAGCTGGGAGTGGGCGAGTGATCTTTATGCGCTCAGTTATTTATTGATACCCTGGTTAGCAGGGGTATTGTTTATCGTTAGCGGTGTTTTTTATTTGAGGGCGTTAACGAATTTCGACCGTTAAAGGAGATGAGAATATGACTCAGAAAAGATGGGCTAAAATCAGTGCGTTTGTGGGGATTGTAGGAGGGCCTTTATCGCTATTTTTCCTATTTATGTTATTTGCAGCGGGACTTGGCGCTAGTCGTTCAGGAGCACTGATATCCCTTGCTTTATTAGTCGCGACATTGGCCATTATCTTTTTCGTAGCGTTGAAAAGTGCACATTATTATAAAGCGGACGAACGTGTGAATCCAGTGATGGCGAAGTTATTTGTAGCTTCAAGCGGGGTAGGTTTCGTTGTAAGCTTACTGATAGGTTTAGCAAATGTTCCGATTGTCAGCGGAGTCCTTGATTGGATTTTGCTCGCGGCATTCGACGGAAGTGATGGCTTTGAACGTGCGCTCATGCTAATGTTACTGTCTGCGATTCTATCCGTAGTCTGGGGCATTTATTATGCAATGTGTCTAAGGAAATTTAAAGATTCGAATTAAGGGAGAGGTGTAAGATGGAAGAGGTAACATGGGCGGTACGATGTGCTAATGTCGGCATTAAGGGAGGAGCACTTTTGCTAGTAGCTACTGTTGTATTATTTGCTGCAGGGCTTGGAGCAGATGGGTTCTTATTTACGGTAGCAGCCTTACTGATTGTGGCTACTTATGTGACCATCTTCGTCGTCGCTCTTAAAAGTGCTATTTACTATAAAGGAGATTCACGAGTGAAGAAGTGGGCCTCGAACTTGTTTTTACTGGCAGGAATTTTAGGCTGTGCCCCAATCCTTATCGTGGTTCTCAGTAAAGTTCTGTTCTTAGATCAAGCCTTACTTCAATTCTTTGATTTGGTTGAGGAAGAAGTGGATATTTTTCTGATTCTCTTTCCACCTATCGTAGTCGTTGGGATTCTGTCGATTATTAGTGGACTCGGATACGCTTCTTGCTTGAAGAACTTTAATGAATAATGGTGGGAAAAAGCTCATTTTGTGGGTTTTACTAAGGAAATTTGAGAACTGAAAACTTAAAGGAGACAAGAACATGCAAAGTAAAAAATGGGTAATCTTGAGTGCGTTTGTGGGCATTATTGGAGGGGCGTTTTTAATGGTGTCTCCCTTAGGGCTAATCGCAGCAGGAATCGGAGCAAGTGGCTCGGCGATGGGTTCCATGTTAATTCTAATGCTGTGTACGTATTTGGCGATTTTCTGTGTGGCTTTGAAGAGTAAGCTTTACTATAAAGGCGATGATAGAGTCTCTACATTCGTAGCTAATACGTTTGTCGTAGCAGGAGCTATCGGATGTGTCCCGATTTTTATCGCCGTCCTACTTAGAATTCCTTTTCTTGGTGAGGGAATCCTGTGGGTGGTAGATTCAATTTTTTCTGGAGGGGACCCCTTGATTATTATTCTTCCAGCAATATGGATTGTTGGAATTCTATCGATTGTGAGCGGCATTGGATATGCGGTCTGCTTGAAAAACTTCAGAGAATAATGGTGGAATATAGGGTATAGAAAATTTGGTAAAACCGATGAAAAGGAGATTATATTTGATGAAAGATAAAAAATGGGCAATGATTAGTGCTTTGGTAGGCTTTATTGGTGGTGGTTTTTCAACCTTCTCACCATTTCTACTAACCTTTGCGGCAATTGCGAAAAGTCAGTTTATACAGGATGCCGTTCAATATGGTATGTGGATATTGAATCCTCTCGTGTTCATTGTCGCTATAAAAAGTGCGGTCTACTATAAAGATGACGAACGAGTTCCTAACAAGGTCTCAAACTTATTTGTTTTAGCAGGGGCAGTGCTGCTTATTCCGGTAGTGCTCACACTTCTAGCAACAGTTCCAGGTTTAGAGGCGATCTACGCAGTTGTTATAAAAATCATCAGTACTTTCAGTAGAGGGTTAGAAATGTATTTTGGCCCGCTTATGATAGGTGGATGTTTGTCGATTCTTTCAGGTGGTTCTTACTTTAAATACGCGAATAACTTTAAAGAATCATAGTGAACCTTAAGCTTAGAGAGTTTCTCTAGGCTTTTTTATTTTGCATGCTTTATAATGATTGGGACAAAGAAAATTGGAGGCAAGTATGAAAGTTATTGTTATTGGTGGAGGGACGAGCGGGTTAATGGCGTCGGTTAGCGCGGCGATGCATGGCGCTGAAGTCGTGTTGCTTGAGAAGAATCCCACCCTTGGAAAGAAATTATTGCATACGGGTGGAACGCGTTGTAATGTGACAAACCGTCGTACCCCAGAAGAAATCGTGAAGCACATCCCGGGAAATGGCCGCTTCTTATATAGTGCCTTTTCGCAATTTGATAATCAGGATATTATTCAGTTCTTTGAGAGCCGCGGCGTACGATTGAAGGAAGAAGATCACGGGAGAATGTTTCCTGTGACGGATTCGGCTAAGACGATTTTAGAGACGTTTATTCAAGAGATTAAGAAATTAGGCGTGCAGGTGCGTACGAATGTGAAAGTGAAGACGATTCGTGTGAGCGATGGAGCCGTGCGAGTGGTGGAGTTGGATAATGGCGAGCAGCTTGAAGCCGATGCGGTCATCCTAGCAACAGGAGGGAAATCTTATCCAAAGACTGGTTCGACAGGAGACGGGTATGGCATCGCGAAAGTAGCGGGTCATACGATTACACCGCTCTTTGCAACAGAAGTTCCGCTAACGAGTGGCGAGGAGTTCATCAAGAAGGGCGAACTTCGTGCGTTGTCGCTTCGCAATGTGGCGCTTAGTGTCTTAAATGGCAAAGGGAAGCCTGTTGTGACGCATCAGATGGATATGATTTTCACGCATTTTGGAGTGAGTGGTCCAGCCGTCTTACGTTGTTCAAGCTTCGTGCATCAAGTGCAGGAGAAAGAAGGCAAGAAGGAAGTCGTGATGAGTCTTAACTCATTGCCGGACATGAGCGATGGCGAACTCGATGCGCAATTTCGTTCATTTGTGGAGGATGCACCACTGAAATCGATTAAAAATCATTTGAAAGGGTTACTTCCTGAACGTTATATAGAATTTTTACTAGCAAGAGTGGGGATTAGTGACCAAACAGCTGTCAATCGTTTAAGTGAAGCCAACTGGACACAGATTAAAGAAGCTCTGACGAATTTCCGCTTTACGGTCAATGGCTCATTGCCGATTGAGAAGGGATTCGTGACCGGTGGAGGCGTTCATTTGAAAGAAGTGAACCCGAAAACCTTAGAGTCGAAATTAACCCAAGGACTGTATTTCTGCGGAGAACTTTTAGACATCCACGGGTACACAGGTGGGTACAATATCACCGCAGCCTTTGTAACGGGTTACGTTGCCGGTATGCATGCATCTTTAGGGTATTAAATTTCTAGAAAATTGGGATTAAACAT
Organism: uncultured Streptococcus sp.; assembly: GCA_902479935.1. Lineage (GTDB taxonomy): Bacteria > Bacillota > Bacilli > Lactobacillales > Aerococcaceae > Granulicatella. The sequence continues at coordinate 13,858 of CABSQV010000012.1, forward strand.
CACAATTTCTTCATAAAACTTGGTTATAGTAATTGTATTCCCAAATAAGAATTATTTACTCCCAAGTAAATAAAACTCTATCCTTTTTTCCTCCCGTTTCTGACGGGAGGTTTTTTGTTGCGTAAAATAAAAAAAGCAGTCCGAAGACCGCTTTATCAAAGTGAACATTGGTGGAGTGACCTTTCCACATCTCTTTCAGACCACAAGGGTGCGATAGCTGCCTGTTCTATCCTCAATGTTCTTTGTGTTGTTATTATAATGGAAATAAAAGAAGGGTGCAATTTTTCTAAAAAGTAACTGAATGCAATGTAAATTTGTGCTACAATAAGCCTATTGACAGTGTGAGGAGTTTGTGATGGCAGAGAAGAAATTAATGGAGAAGGTTGTACGAAAAGTACTACGCTCATTTCCGAAAGTAAATATGCCGGACCCATTTGTCCCTTATCCGATTCCATATCCGCCGCTTGCGAAGAGTCGTTTCGAGATTTTTGTGCATGTGGCTGAGCGTGGGAATGGACCTCTTGGGCATGTGGATTTATGTATCGATGGCTACGTCTATTCTTATGGGAACTACGATGAGCGCGACTTGAAGCTCGGCGGCTGGATTGCTGAAGGCGTTCTGATTAAAGCGCCGCGCGAAGAGTATATGCTCTTTTGTAAAAACCACTACCAAAAAGCGTTGCATATTTATACGATTGATGTGACGGATGAGCAGATGGATGCCATTCATGCGTACTTGAATAAGATTTTAGAGCCGACAACACAGTGGCAACCAACGAGCGAGGCGGTGTACTATAATCCGACCTTTGACCGCTTTGAAGAGATGTATGTGTATTTCATGGCACAACAGATGGATACCGTGTTCTATAAATTCAATCGTTCGAAGTTCATGACCTATAATGGTTGGACGAGAAACTGTCTTAGCTTCGCGGATCACGTGGCAAAAGTGTTGCGTGAAAGAGCGTTGCGTGCCAAAAATATGGTCTTCCCTGCGCAATACCATAAACGTCTCCAAAAACTTCTAAAGAAAAACTCCCCGCTGATTACAAATTATGAAGTGTATTAGTCTATAAAAATTGGTGAATTTATATGAAATGTTCAGTGAAATTATATGAGCCATTATATACATTGAAGACTATAGATGAGGGTATCTGGATTGTTGATGGTGAAATTGTAGAGATGAATTTTAAAATTACTCAAGTACCATTTAGCACTCGAATGACAGTGGTGCGATTGGGAAATAATGACTTATGGATTCATTCTCCTATTCATTTAACACCGCAGTTGCGAAGTGAAATTGATGAGCTAGGTCATGTGAAGCATATAGTTGCTCCAAATAAATTGCATTACGTATATATGGAAGAGTGGAGTCAAGCCTATCCGGATGCGAAACTTTGGGCGACAAAAGGATTGGAGAAAATTTTTGACAACTCTCCATATATCCAAAGTTATACAATCTTAGATAAAACAATCGACATTAGTTGGCTAGATGAAATTGATTATCTTCCGTTTGAAGGAAGTGCCGTTATAGAAGAGTCAGTATTTTTCCACAAAAAGAGTAAAACGTTAATTCTAACGGACTTAATTGAGAATATTGAAGTTGGAGAAGAGTGTTCATGTTTGCATCGTTTCTTGTTTAAAATCGGGGATAATACATATCCAAAAGGGCATACTCCAAGAGATTTAAGAATGACATTCTTTTTTAATAAGGAAACAGCTCAAAAGTGTTATCAACAAATAAAAGCGTGGAATCCTGTCAATGTTCTATTTGCACATGGAAAATGTTTTATTGGAAATGCTGAGGAAAAATTACCACAGGCATTCTTTTGGTTAGAGAAAAAATAAGCTACCTTGTAGAAAAACAAGGTAGTTTTTAGTTTGAAAGCGAAAGAGACCAAGAGAATCTTAAGTTTTTCATTATTGAAAGTCGGAGTTTAAATCTGTATACTATAATAAGAATTGAATAATTCTAATTAGAAAAAATGGAGGTAATCATAATGATTAAAGAACTTATTAGTTTAGGAAAATTTGCTAAAAAATCAAGTGTATTTGCGGGAGGCGTTTTATTTGGATCGTTAGGATTAAAACTATTAGCGAGCAAAGACGCAAAGCATGTATATGCTAAAGCGGTCGCTACTTCTTATAAATTAAAAGATGGTATTGACGCAACTGTTTCTACTGTAAAACAACATGCAGATGATGTCTTAGAAGAAGCAAAAGACTTATATGCTGAAGAAAAAAATGCACAATTAGTAGTAGAAACTAGTGAAAAATAATGAAGTTTATTATTAAACATCAATCAAACTCTAGAGTACGTTTAGAGCTCCCTTTTACATGTCCACATCCAGTTCAAATGTATTTAGAGGAACTAGCTTGCACAGTCCCAGGCATTGAAAAACTGCACTTTTATAAAGATTTAAAACATGTAGGAGTTTATTTTACTCAAGGGAAAGTTCAACAAGTTCAAAGGTTTTTATCTTTGATTCAAATGGAGAACGTAATTGAAAAACAAAAAGAAACCGAGTGGCTAGTCGCTTCTTCACCATATGATATTATTTCAATGCATCTCTATAGAAGAATGCTTTCAAAAGCCTTTCTTCCCACACCTATTCGTATGGGATGGATACTTCTAAAAATGGTGAAATTTGGAAAGGCTGCTTTCCAATCAATTTGTGAGAAAAAACTTTCTATGAGTTTACTCGATTTTGTGGCGATATCAACTTCTATGGCGATGGGAGATCATAAGACTGCAGATATGATTATGTTCCTATTAAATTTAGGAGACGATTTAGATGACTGGTCCCAAAAGAAATCGATTGAAGAGCTCGAAAAGAACTTAACAAATAATATTTATGAAATATGGATTGAAAAAGAAGGCGAGCGCTTCAAAAAAATGAGCAATCATGTTGAAGTAGGAGATGTTTTCGTTGCTACGGAAGGTCAAGAAATTTACTTTGACGGAAGAGTTGTCAATGGAAGAGGCTACTTAAATGAAAGTTCATTAACAGGTGAGTCTTTCCCTGTCTCTAAGAAGATTGGGGATATGGTCTACGCTAATACAGTTGTAGAGCATGGCGAGCTACTAGTAGAAGTGACGAATAAGCAACAAAACTTACGCTTGCAGCAAATTGTTCAGCTGATTAAATCGAGTGAATTTCATCAATCGAAACAGCAAAAGCAATTAATGGAAAAAGCAGATGGGTTAGTGAAATATAATTTCATAGGGATGGCGTTGACGTATTTATTCACACGCTCAGTCTCTAAAGCACTCACTTTCCTATTAGTAGATTATTCATGTGCGTTAAAATTATCTTCACCAGCTACTTATATAACAGCCATTAAGGCAGCTTCTAATCAGGGGATTGTCATTAAAGGATCTAATTCTTTAGATGAATATGCACAAGTTGATACTTTTGTTTTTGATAAAACGGGGACATTGACAACTGGAGTTCCAAAAATTCAACGAATTATTGCGTATGAAGGATACGATGATGAGGAAGTTTTACGAATTGCAGCTTGTTTGGAGGAACATATTTACCACCCGATTGCGACGGCTGTTGTTAAGAAGGCAGAAGATGAGGGGATTGAACATGAGGAAATGCATGGGAAATTAACTCACGTAGCTTCAAAAGGAATCGTATCATCGATTGATGGAAAAAGAGTCGTCATCGGAAGTTTGGAATTATTAGAAGACGAGAAGACGACTATTTCCAATGAGCAAAAAGCAGTAATTGAAGAATATAGCCAAAAATACAACTTACTTTATTTAAGTTATGACGGAAAATTAATTGCCATTTTCCTTATTGATACTCCGTTAAGAGGAGAAGCGATTGCATTATTGAAAGAGTTAAAAGAAAAAGGAAAACAGATTGTACTTCTTACAGGAGATACACAAAAACGTACAGAAACAATTTGTTCGCTGATTCCATTTGACAGAGTTTATACACAAGTGAAGCCAGAAGAAAAGCATCAAGTAATTGAGCAGCTTCAAGAAGAAGGTCATCATGTTTTGATGATTGGAGACGGAATTAATGATTCTGCTGCACTCTCTCTTGCAAATGTAGGTATTGTTATGGCAGGCGCTTCAGATATTGCGCGTCAAGCCAGCGATATCTTATTCTTAAATGAACAATTAACGGGATTAGAGGTTTTGGAAAATATAACCGAACAACTAAATCGCCAATTAGATGCCAATTTAAAACACACAGTGGGTATTAATTCGTTCTTAATGGGATTAGGTTTGATTGATATTGTTTCTCCTAGTCTATTAGCGATATTACATAATGTGACCACAACGTTTATTATCGGTAAGAGTTTGACGTATATTCAATAATAAAAAGCAAGGTGAATTCACCTTGCTTTTTATTTTTGTTTCAGCTGATTACAAATTATGAAGTGTATTAAAAGAAGCTACCTTGTAGAAAAACAAGGTAGCTTTTGTTGTTTTTGCGATTATTCCGTGAAGTTGAACTCGAAAAGGCATAGGCTCAAGCCTTTCGAGGTTAGTCCGCATGACTGCAAACAGTCATTTGCGTCTAACCTGCGAACCGTCATCGCCTATAAGCGCCTTTTCTCGTATCCTATTCGTACCCTCCACCAGCAACACCAAAGTATTCTTCGAGAGAAAGGCCTGAGTTATAAATATCCGTTGCCTTGTCTCCTACATAACGCAGGTGCCATGCTTCGGCTTGGTAACCTGTGATGGCTTCCTTGCCGGGTTGGAATCGGATGATGAAGCCGTACTCGTGGGCATGCGTATGAAGCCAGTGGATGGCGTCGCTGTACTCTGGGCCATCGAGTAGGTTTCCGTGGGAGTCGAGAATATCGAAGGCGAGACCTGTTTGGTGTTCGCTATATCCTGGGCGAGCAGAGTACGTGTCTGCGGCCGCTTGTCCTTCACGCTCTACATAGTCGTTATAGAGTTCGGTTTGATATTCATAGGAACGATATCCGCTGTACGTGTCGCTAATCGGATAGCCGAGTTCTTGCATGCGTTGAATTAACGCGCGCACTTGTTGGCCAGCCGTTGGATCTTCGCCGGGCGCGTAAGTCGACGGTAGCGCGTGTTTTTTATTGACGATGATGTCATACCCAAGGGAAAGGTCAGCCATGCCACTTGCAGCCTGCGCTTGCGTAGTAGCTTCAGTCGCAGAAGTCGCTTCAGAAGAAGCCTCTGTACTTTGAACCGTTGTTTCCGTTGCTGTGGTTGTACTTGTTGTCGTGCTCGTTGTTTCTACAGTAGTCGCCATCGAACTCGTGGTCGTTTCAGCGGGCGTGTTCTTGCCCGAACAGCCAAGGAGAATGAAGCATAGTGCAACTGCTGGTATGAGTTGTTTTTTCACAGGAATCATCCTTTCTTTGTCACTATAAGTGTAGCATAATTCCGAAGCTTTGGGAGGCTTTTTTGTGAAAAATTAAACTCTCATTAAAAAACGAACAATGAAAGATGAAACTTCCATGAATTAACAGGATTTTCTACAGAAAAGCTTGCTTTTTCTTTTAAAAGTGGTATATTATTCGTTAATAAATTCAATCACTGGAGGTTTGTGCTATGTCAAAATGGGAAACAAAATTTCAAAAAGAAGGATACACATTCGATGATGTTTTACTAATTCCAGCGGAGAGTCATGTCTTGCCAAATGACGTGGATTTACACGTGCAATTAGCCAAAAACATTCGTCTCAATATTCCTTTAATGAGTGCAAGTATGGATACCGTCACAGATTCAACAATGGCGATTGCGATTGCGCGTCAAGGTGGATTAGGCGTGATTCATAAAAACATGTCTATCGCAGAGCAAGCAGAAGCAGTTCATAAAGTAAAACGTTCAGAAAGTGGCGTTATCATCAATCCATTTTTCTTAACTCCATCCCATAAAGTACAAGACGCCGAAGACCTCATGGCAAAATACCGTATTAGCGGTGTTCCAATCGTAGACGACTTAGAAACACGTCACCTCGTTGGGATTTTGACAAACCGTGACTTACGATTCATTTCAGATTATTCCATTTTAATTGACGAAGTAATGACAAAAGAGCACCTCGTAACGGCTCCAGTTGGAACATCCCTCAAAGATGCCGAAGCCATTCTTCAAAAACATAAAATCGAAAAACTACCATTAGTAGACGATAAAGGTTGCCTCGCTGGTTTAATTACGATTAAAGACATCGAGAAAGTGATTGAATTCCCGAACTCTGCTAAAGACGAACACGGACGTTTACTCGTAGCCGCAGCAGTGGGGATTACTTCAGATACGTTTGAACGCGCAAAAGCATTACTCGACGCAGGTGCGGACGCCATCGTCATCGATACTGCACACGGACATAGTGCCGGCGTGATTCGCAAAATCAAAGAAATACGCGAAACGTTCCCTGACGCAACATTGATTGCCGGAAACGTAGCGACAGGAGAAGGCACACGTGCTTTATTCGAAGTAGGCGTGGACGTTGTAAAAGTCGGAATCGGACCTGGTTCTATCTGTACAACTCGTGTCGTTGCCGGTGTAGGGGTTCCGCAAATCACTTCGATTTACGATGCCGCAACGGTTGCGAAAGAATTTGGCAAAGCGATCATCGCAGACGGTGGGATTAAGTACTCAGGAGATATCGCTAAAGCTATCGCAGCGGGTGGACATGCGGTGATGTTAGGAAGCATGCTTGCCGGAACGGATGAATCTCCAGGTGAATTCGAAATCTTCCAAGGACGTCGCTTCAAGACATACCGCGGAATGGGCAGTCTCGCAGCGATGGAAAACGGGTCAGGTGACCGTTACTTCCAAGCGAAAAACGAAGCGAACAAACGCGTGCCCGAGGGAATCGAAGGGCGTGTAGCCTACAAAGGTTCTGCGGCGGATATTATTTTCCAAATGGTTGGAGGATTGCGATCTGGTATGGGGTATGTTGGGGCGCATAATTTAGAAGAGCTTCGCGAGAATACGCAGTTTGTGCGTATGAGTGGTGCGGGTCTAAGAGAAAGCCATCCGCATGATGTTCAAATCACTAAAGAAGCACCAAACTATTCAATTTCATAAAAGATAAAAAAAGCTATTAACCGAAGGTTTTTGGATATCTTCATAATAGCGATAATAGCTGTACCGGACTGAGCCTAAGGTCTCAGTTCCTCTCGACTCTCAAACTGCCTCTAGGGAATAAAATCCCCAGAGGCAGTAATTCGTTTCGAGTACACTCGCTATTATTGCTATTATAGAATCCAAAACCCGGTTAATAGCTTTTTTTGGATAGTTCAGCAGGGAATGAGACAGAACATCATGTGTGTCTTTCACCACTCACGACAAACTGGTATTCTCTTTGAGAGGGAGGGGAGATAGGACAGGGTGTGTGCGTTTCACGGCTAATAAAGTGGTGTGTGCTTCCAAACTAAAAACACAAAAGTTTCGGAGCTTTAATATTGAAGGATTAGGAAAGTTTAGGGAAGTGGTTCTTACGAGAGGAGTGCCCATAAATGCAATAAGGGTGCGGTTTGAGGAGGGGTGGAGTTACTTTTTGGTTTGGAAAAGGTTAGGAAAAAGGAAAATTAGTTGTTTTTGGGGTGGTCATCGGTTATGATGTACATGTTTCTGAAAATTTATGAAAGCTTTGAAAGGAAGCAATAAGGATAGCGCCAGGCCTGTTGGAAAACAGGTGACGAGGAATGAGTTTATCGAAACACTCGGCGGATGACTCAAGGCAGTGCAGTCTACAGTTTCATACAAACCATTTTCGCAAGGGAATGACAAAATTGAAACGGCACCAGAAACATAATCAAAATTACAATAAGAAGAGGCGCCAATAGGACCTCTTATAAAAGGAGTTAAAATTATGTGCGGAATCGTAGGATGTATTGGGCACGACAGAATTCAAACTGTAGTGTTAAACGGATTAGAAAAGCTTGAGTATCGTGGATATGACTCAGCAGGATTATTTATTATGGACGAAGATGGATCAACACAATTAGTAAAACGTGTTGGACGTATTCAAAATCTTCGTGATGCAGTGGATGAAGAAATTCCAGCATTTGCAGGGATTGGGCATACTCGTTGGGCAACACACGGACCAGCGACAGAAAACAACGCTCACCCTCACCAATCACAATCAGGTCGTTTCACATTAGTGCACAACGGCGTAATTGAAAACTATGACGAATTGAAAAAAGAATTCTTAAGTGACGTTGATTTCAAATCTCAAACAGATACAGAAGTTGCCGTAAACTTAGTAGAATACTTTGCAAATAAAGAAAACTTATCAGGGAAAGAAGCGTTCCGTCGTGCGTTGAAAGAAATCCGCGGCTCATTCGCTTTTGGTTTATTAGATAGCGAAAAACCAGGCGTTCTTTATGCAGCAAAACATAAGAGCCCATTATTAGTAGGGGTTGGCGAAGGCTTCAACGTCATCTGTTCAGACGCAATGGCAACAATCGCTGAAACAGACCGTTACATCGAAATCAAAGACGAAGAGTTAATCACTTTAACAGACACATCTGTAGAAATCGAAACAATCGACGGTGAACCAGTAGAACGTGCACCATTCGTTGCAGAATTAGATGCAGACGATTTAGAAAAAGGGGCTTACCCTCACTACATGTTGAAAGAAATGGATGAACAACCAGTTGTATTACGTAAAATCATCCAAAACTATCAAGACGAAAATGGTCAATTACAAGTCGATAAAGAAATCCAAGACAGCATTTTAGCAAGCGACCGCATTTACGTGATTGCCTGCGGAACAAGCTACCACGCAGGATGGGTTGGTAAAGCGTTATTAGAACAACTTGCTGGAATTCCAGTAGAAGTTCACTTAGCAAGTGAGTTTGCTTACCACCAACCATTATTATCACAAAAACCATTCTTCATTTTCTTATCACAAAGTGGAGAAACAGCGGACAGCCGTCAAGCGTTAGTAAAAGTAAACGAGCAAAACTTCCCATCATTAACAATCACAAACGTGAAAGGCTCAACTCTTTCTCGTGAAGCAAGCTATACTTTACTATTACACGCAGGTCCTGAAATTGCCGTAGCTTCAACAAAAGCTTACACTGCACAAATCGCAGTAATGGCTGTTTTAGCAGACGCATTACGCGCTTCTAAAGGCTTAGAAGCTCCATTCGACATGAAGCACGACTTAGGTGTCGTTGCCGCTTCAATCGAGAGCGTATTATCAGACAAACAAGCCGTTCAAGACTTAGTCAAAGAGCGCTTATTAGAAACTCGCAATGCTTTCTACATCGGTCGTCACTTAGACTACTATGTAGCGATGGAAGCAGCGTTAAAATTAAAAGAAATCTCATACGTGCAAACTGAAAGCTTTGCCGCAGGGGAATTAAAACACGGAACAATCGCCCTTATCGAAGAAGGCACTCCAGTTATCGCGTTGTTAAGCGAACCAGTAGTAGCGAGCCACACTCGCGGAAATATCCAAGAAGTGAAAGCTCGTGGCGCTGTCGTAACAACAATCGCGATGGAAGGTGTTGAGCAAGAAGGCGACGATATCATCGTTCCAGCGGTGCCAATCTTATTAGCACCAATCGTATCTGTAGTGGTAACGCAATTAATCGCGTACTACACTTCTCTAGGCAAAGGCTTAGACGTGGATAAACCGCGTAACCTTGCCAAGTCAGTAACAGTGGAATAGAAAAAATGGTGGACGGCTGTCCACCATTTTTTGTTTTCGAAGGATGCAAAATCCATATGAAAAGAGGGGATATAGCCCAAAGGGCTTATGAATAAACTCCAGACCGAAGGGATGTCTCTATAGTAGCTACAATAAGGGCACCGGACTGAGCCCAAGGTCTCAGTTCCTACCAAGCTTCAAACTGACTCTACGGGTTTCACCCTAGAGTCAGTAATTCACATTGGTTGCACTCCCTTATTGTTGCTACTATGGAATCCCTTGGTCTTCCGTTTATTCTTCGCCTTTGCACCTTATTTCAAATGGATTTTGCCTTCATTCGAAAGAAAGGGAGAAGAGAAAGAATAAGTTAGATGCAGAGGACGTTATCTCTGCAGGGTACTGTGAGAAAGAGATATGTGGAAAATGGTATTATGTATGGTATATTCAATATGAATGTCACTCATATTTTCTCTATTGTTGTTATATTTAATAAATACGTTTAGAATGAAGTTTGTAGGAAGGGGAATATAAATGTCAAAAGTTACATTAAAAGACATTGCAAAGATAGCAAATATTTCATCTGCAGCGGTATCTATAATTCTGAACGATAAACCGTCTAGAATTTCTGAAGAAAAGAAAGCTGAAGTGAAGAAAATAGCGTCAGAGTTAAATTATCGTCCTAATAAAATTGCCAGAAGTTTGTTAAGTACAAGTACAAAAACAATTGGAATACTTATTCCAGATATTGAAAATCCTTTTTTCTCGAAGCTTGTTAGAGATATTGAACAAAAGATGAGTATTGAAGGTTATTCAACTTTGATTGCAAATAGCAATGATCTGTATGCGAGTGATATCCATCATATAAATGAATTTTTAGATCGTCAGGTTGATGGAATTATAGCATGTGTTTCAAATGAAACCTATTTACATATGGAAGAGTTTCAAGCATATTTAGAGAGTATCGAAGCACCTTTGGTATTAGTTGATAGGTTAATATCAAATGTAAAAAAGAGGCAAGTAGTATCTGATAATAAACTGGGTGGATATATAGCAACAAAGTTTCTTTTAGAAAAAAATATACAACATCTTGCTGTAGTAACAGGAGGAAAGAATTCTTTTATTTCTAACGAACGCTTAAAAGGTGTAAAGCAAGCTTTAGATGAGATTAAACTGAATATTCCAGTGGATTTTTTTGAAGGAGATTTTCATTTTCAATCTGGATATGATATAGGAATACATTCGAATATCCTAACTGAAAACACAGGCGTCTTTTGTTTTAACGATTTGATGGCATATGGCTTGATGAAAGCCAATAGAATTAAAGATGCAAAAAATATAGAAATTATTGGGTATGATAATTTGGCTTATTCAGATATGTTTGGAATTAACTTACCGTCAATAAATCAAAATATACAACAGCTAGCGGAAAATGCAGTGTTGATGCTTCAGAAAAGCATAAAAAATGGGAACGAATATGAGGTGTTGTACCTAGAGCCCAGTTTATAAAAAGGATGAGATGTACATTCTCATTCTTTTTTTGTTTAGCTATTGACAACGCTACCAATTAGAGAGATAATTATTTTACAAAAGTGGTTAAACGTTTAACCAAACCTTAGAGGTGACCTGATTTGGATATTATCTTAAATGAATTAACTGCTGAAGAATATTTATACATGCATAAGTTGGTAGGGTTTTATTTATATCCTCTTGAGGATGTCGTAAGCGCTTTGGGAAAAGATATTGTAAATGTTAAAGTTTTTTTTGATAATCAACTTATTGGAATAGGGAGAGTTGTTGGAGATGGTAGAATTGTATTTTTTTTAAAAGATATTATTGTTCATCCTAAATATAGAAATAAGGGAGTTGGTACTATCGTTGTAAATACTTTATTAGAAAGAATCCAATCAATTTGTTGTGATCACTCTTATGTGGGATTAATGAGCACTGTAGGAGCTGAAGGTTTTTACGAGAAATTTGGTTTTATTACTCGACCAAATAATCACTTTGGAAGTGGAATGGTGATGTATGTTGAAAAATAAAATATATGTTATTGGAAGTATTAATATAGACGAAAAAATAAGTATTGATGCTATTCCTAAAGCAGGAGAAACTAAACATGGAAAGGATTATCATATAAGTTTCGGAGGTAAAGGAGCAAATCAAGCGATAGTTGCAGCTTCGTTAGGAGCTAATACTACCTTCTTAGGAAGAGTAGGTAAGGAAATTCAAGGTGAAGAAGCAATTTCGGAATTAAAAAAATACGGGGTTAATGTAGATAGTGTTCTTCTGGACGATGAACCAACAGGGAGAGCTATTATTATATACGAAAATAATGATAATAGAATTATGTTGGTAGGAGGTGCTAATGAGAAGGTTTCAGTTATTGATGTAGATAATTTTCTGGATGGAACTCAAGGAGATATTTTATTAATTCAGTTTGAACTTCCTTTAGATACATTGTGGCATGCGATTGAAGTGGCTAAAAAGAAAAATATGACAGTTGTCGTTAATCCTGCACCAGCTAAAGAGATACCTGATAAAATATTAAACAAAATTGATTATTTAGTGTTGAACCAATCAGAATCAGAATTGCTAACTAAAATATATCCAGAAAGTCAGGTGGAATGTAATAGTGTTGTTAGTAAGCTTCGTAAATACGGAGTGAAAAATATAATAATTACTTTAGGTAAAGAAGGTGCGTATTATGCAGTTGATAATTTGGAGGGCTTAATTCCAACAATTGATGTTGAAGTTGTAGATACAACGGGTGCTGGAGATACATTTATTGGTATGCTAGTATTTGGGCTTTGGAAAGGATATGAAATTAAAGACGTAATGCAATATTCAGTTGTTGCCGGAGCTCTAGCTTGTACGAAAGAGAATGCGCATGATTATGTGCCTACTCTAAGAGAAATTGAGGAGGAACTATGAGATGGCAAGAAAAGTTATTATTGATACTGATCCAGGCATAGATGATGCAGTAGCTATTGCTATTGCAACAAACGCGATAGAATTAGATATAGAACTAATTACAACAGTAGCAGGAAATGTCGGAATAGAGCACGTTACAAATAATACTCTCAAATTATTAAAGTTTCTTGGGAAAAAAATACCTGTTGCTAAAGGGGCATATGGTCCTTTATTAAAATCAGCTATGTCTGTTGAATCTGTACATGGAAAAACAGGGATGGAAGGGTATGAATTTCCTGAACCTGATAATAGTTTGCTTAAAAGAGAAAGCGCTCTCGAAGCTATGCATAATGTAATTCAAAATAATGAAGAGACAACACTCGTATGTATTGGCCCGTTAACCAATATAGCTTTATTAATTCGTACCTACCCAAAAGATGTAGAAAAAATTAAAGAAATTGTAATTATGGGTGGGGCAATCGGTAGAGGAAATTCAGGTGTGTATTCAGAATATAATTTTCATTTTGATCCTGAAGCAGCAAAAATTGTCATAGAAGCTCCTGTAAAAAAAGTAATTTGTCCATTAGAGATTGGGAAAGAAGCATTGATTTTCCCAGAAATATCAGAGCAAATCAAACAGTTGAATGGTACAGGTGAAATGTTCTATGCCTTATTTAAAAGATATCGAGGAGGAAGTTTTTCTACAGGATTAAAAATGTATGATAGTACAGCAGTAGCGTACCTATTAGCTCCTGAAATATATACTTTGTCGAATGAATATGTAGCAATTGAGACTAAAGGTGAATTAACTCAAGGAGCATCTATAATTGATATAAATAAAAAGATGGGGAAAGAAGAGAATGCTGTAGTAGCTGTTTCTGTCGATGCAGATGCTTTTAGAAAGTGGTTTGTGGCTGCGGTTGAAAAATGTTAAATAATATAGAGGAGGAATTATCATGAATACGGTTGTTACAATTATGTTAGGTATATTATCAGTTTCCTTGATAACGTATTTATTATTAAAAAAAGCAGATATTAAAGTGGCGATGTTTGGAATAGGAATATTACTTTTATATATCGCTTCTTTGTCTGGAATAGCGGTTATAAAAGAACCTGTTAATGCTTTTATAGATCCATTAACATCTGTAGTATCTCAATTTAAAACAACGCTTTCAGGGGCAGGACTAGTCATCATTATTTTAGGTGGCTATACAGCGTATATGAATCAGATTGGTGCAAATGAAGTTACGGTAAATGTGTTAACTAAACCGTTGAAACATGTTAAGTCATCATACTTTTTAGTACCGGTTGTATTTTTATTAGGAAATTTATTGTCATTGGTTATTCCAAGTGCTTCTAATTTAGCTATTATCTTATTAGCAACGCTATATCCAGTGTTAATAAAAGCTAAAATGAGTCCGTTAACGGCTGCAGCAGTTATTGCTACTACCGCAACCGTGATGCCTACTCCATTGGGCTCTGATAATGTGGCTATAGCACAAGAATTAGGTATGCCTGTTGCAGAATATGTATTTAATTATCACGCTATTGTATCCATTCCAACTTTGTTTGTTATGGCAATCGCCCACTATTTATGGCAAAAATACTGTGATAAATCAGTAGTGTTATCGGATGAAAATTATGATTTGGAAAACTCAGAAGGTGCAGAAAAAACAGAACTTTCAGGAGTATTTAAGTTCATTTATGCGTTATTACCATTATTACCAATTCTAATCATGCTATTAGTATTTATGTTGAATTCTAGTTTGGGAATTGATTTGAAACTTTCTGTTGAAGTGGTAGCAATCATTTCATTTGTAATTGCAATTATTTGCGAGTTGTTTAGAAATAAACAGTTTAAAGTTACTTTTGATAAGGTTGATTTCTTCTTTAAAGGGATGGGAAATTCAATGTCTATCGTAATTTTACTGATAGCTGCATCTGTATTTGTTAGCGGATTGAAAGCAATAGGTATTATTACAGTTCTTCAGAAAACTATGGAAAGTACAAGCGCATCTGGAGTATTGTTACCTTTAATTTTAGTTTTATTTACTGCAATCATCGTATTGTTAAGCGGTAGTGGCACGGCGTTGTTCTTTGCGATGGTTCCGCTTATGGTTCCTTTAGCTGCAGCGGCAAGTATTAGTCCATACGCAGTCACAGTTCCTATGGGATTAGCAGGAAATTTATTACGTGCTGTTTCTCCAGTGTCAGCTGTTGTTATGATTGTTGCTGGAAGTACGAAGAAAGAACCGCTTGAAATTGTGAAAAGAACGTCTGTGCCTATGGTGGTAGGAGTGATTTTCATGTTAATTTTGTCTTTCATGCTTTTTAAATAAAATAAATGAATTAAATTAAATAAAACACACGAGAATTTATTTGTATAGTTCTCGTGTGTTTTTGTTAAGATTCTAGTATACAGATTACTTTATAAATTATATAATATACTTACAAAAAGAAAGCGAGGGACGGTCATGAAGGTTGTGTTCGTCTGCCTGGGCAACATTTGTCGTTCTCCGATGGCAGAAGCTGTATTTAGAAAAATGGTTCATGAAGAAGGATTGGAAGATAAAATTACGATAGATTCCGCTGCGACAAGTACGTGGGAGCATGGGAATCCGGTGCATCACGGCACTCGTAAGAAACTCGAGGAGCACGACATTTCCGCAAAGGGGCTTGTGTCACGGACGTTGGATGAAACCGACCTGGATGCCGACTACATCTTGGGAATGGATGCGTCGAATGTGCGTAATATCCACTCGTTTGTCGATGGAAAATCGGATGCGACGGTGGCTCGCTTGCTTGAAGTGGCAGGAGTGCAGCGCGATATTGCCGATCCGTGGTATACAGGGGACTTTGATGCGACGTATCGCGATGTGACGCTCGGGTGCAAGGCGCTTCTAGAGCAATTGAAGCAGGAATTAAATCAATAGAGGTGTAGTTATGAAGAAAATTAGTGAACTAGGGATTACAGGGAAAAAGCTCCTAATTGAAGGGATTGCGTTCCTTGTTGCTGGGGTGTTGCTCCTAATCTACGGACCAAGCTTCCCGGAATTGATGTTACGTCTGTTTTTAACATTCTTATGGGCTCGTGAACTATGGAATTTCTTGTTCCGTTGGTTTAGTAAGGCGGCAAAAGATCCGTTATGGCTGAATGTTGCTAAATTTTTCCTTTACGGATTTTTAGCAGGAAATCAATTTTTTATCTCGCTTCCGATTGCGATTGTTAGTATCTTGATGGGGCTCAACGAAGTGATGAAAGCGGGAATTAGTGGCGTAACGTACTATATTTATGTCAAAGACGGGATTCGTCCGCGACTGCGCTTGCTCATTGATACCATTTGGCTTTCAGTTGTCGGTGTAGCGACTTTACTGGCTCTTGGGGGCGACGGCAACTTACAAATGTTCTTCCTTGCGCTTTATTTCATCGGGCTTGGGACTAGTAACATTCGTGACGGATGGTTTTTCGAGGCCGAAGTTGGAAAGAAAGTCCTTCGCAGACGCTTGCGTCGTGGGATGCCGCTCGTGTTTGCTGCACTGATCCCTCGCGTAACCTTGCAGAAAATCAATGATGCGTTGGAACTTGGAGAAGGCGAAACGGCTTCAGAAATTTACGACCGTGCTAAAGAAAATGCCGAACCAAACTTAGAAATGTTTATTCACGTCACAAAAGACGGATTTGGGGCAATCGGGCATGTCGACCTGTGTTACAAGGGACGCATTATTTCATTCGGAAACTACGATACGAATTCAGAGCGACTCTTTGGAGCGATGGGGGATGGGGTTCTTTTTAGTGCCGACCGTGAAAAATACATTGAATTTTGTAAACGCGAAAACCATAAGACCTTACTGGGATATGGTCTCGCCTTGTCTCCGGAACAACTCGCAGCTGTCGATAAGGAAATCGCCAAACTGATGTCGCTGACAGTGCCTTGGGATCCGCCGCAAATGGTGAAACCGAAGCGTCCTGGAATCGACAAAGAAGAACCGATGTATGCCTACAAGCTCAAACAAGAAGCAGATGCACTCTTGTATAAATTTACCTCTTCAAAATTCAAAACGTATTTTGTCATGAGTACCAACTGTGTACTGCTAGCCGATACGATTGTCGGAACAGCAGGAACGGATATTTTAAGCGCCCGAGGGTTTATTTCCCCAGGGACGTACCAAGATTACTTAGATAAGGAGTTTGAGAGACCGCATAGTCTAGTCGTGACAAAGCGCGTCTATCAGTAAGAACATGGAACTTCAGGAAAAAGAATTCTTTATGAGAGAAGCGTTGAAGGAAGCGCAGAAAGCCTATGACCAAGCGGAAGTGCCAATCGGGGCGGTTGTTGTTCTGAATGGGGAAATCATCGGTCGTGGCCATAACCTACGCGAAAAGGAACAAGACGCCACGCTGCATGCTGAAATCAAAGCGATTCGCCAAGCCAACCAGCATCTTGGAAGCTGGCGACTCGAAGACTGCGAACTGTTCGTGACCTTGGAACCTTGCCCGATGTGTAGCGGAGCGATGATTCTCGCGCGTCTGAAAAAGGTCACATTCGGCGCTTTTGACCCGAAAGCTGGGACAGCAGGCACCTTTATGAATCTGCTTCAAGACGAGCGGTTCAACCATCAAGTCGAAGTCGAGCAAGGTATCTTGGAAGACGAATGCAAAACCCTCTTGCAAACCTTCTTCAAAGGCCTTCGCGAACGCAACAAACAACGAAAACAAGCACAGCTTTCCGAATAGGGGCTGTGCTTTTTAATGTTCTTAACAAAAACTTATACTTGTAAACGGTTATCTACTCTTGAAAAATATTTTCTTTTTATATATTATTTTACATAGTTCGAAAAAGGAATGGAGCAGATAGTATGAAATTATCAGAAAAACAAACACAAGTCTTAGGTTGGATCGCAACATGTATGTCTGTGGCGATGTATGTAGCATATATTCCGCAAATTATGAATAACTTAGCCGGAAACAAAGGAGACTTCATTCAACCACTCGTTGCCGCATTGAACTGCTCATTATGGGTGTACTACGGAATCTTCAAGCCAGACCGTGATATCCCGCTAGCAGCTGCAAACGCACCAGGAATCTTCTTCGGTCTAGCATCTGCTTTAACAGCATTATTATAATAATGACAAGCACAGCTTCGATTGCGAGGCTGTGCTTTTTTGATTTTTTGATTTCTGCGGAACTTGCGGATGTCTTCATAATAGCTGTAACGTTGCACCGGTTCGAGCCGAAGTCTCTCACCTTTAAAGCCTCAAAGGAGATGTACGGAATGAATTCCTACACCTCCTAAGCACAGTGGTTGAATGGAATGAGCTTTGCTGTAACCAGCTAGCTCATTCCTATTCAACTTTGTGGGGGAAAGAAAACGAAATACTCTAAATACATAATGTATTTGGAGTATTTCTGTCTTTCTCCCTCGCGTTTAATGCGTAACACGTTACTGCTACTATAGAATCCGCAGTTCCTTCGAAATCAATCCTGCTACGACTCTTGTAAATCAAATCAATTATAAAAAGTGCGATGATTGAAATCCGATATTTACAGGAGTAGAATAGAGGATGTCGTTAAAAGTTTCAAAGTTAACTGGAGGAATACGTATGTCATTTTTAGGTTATAACAAAGGAGAAACATTAGAATTCAACTACAAAAAGGCGTGTGGCTTATGGCTCATCGCAGTCGCATTCGTGATTGCACTTGCGACGGTTGTAGGTGGAGAACAAATCATTAATATGCAGGTCTTCAGTATCGGCTATATGGTGAGCTTCTTTTCTATCAATCTGAATAAAAAAGTGCTCCATAAATTCTCGGACGGCCCTTCAACACCTTTCCAACGCAAAATGTCGTTATACTCAGTAATTCTTTTATTTATCTTATTAGTGTTATTAGGTGGCCCATTCTTCGAAACAGAAAACTGGAGACTCATCTGGTTAGGCGCGCTTCTAGCAACAGGAATTCATTTCTTCCCGTACTACTTCGTTCATGGGAAATCAATGATCTTCCTAGGGTTGGCATGTGTGATCAACGCGGCGGTCGGATACCTTTCGCCTCAAAGCTCTCTCGTGACCATCGCCTATATCGATGCCTTTATTAAATTAGCCTTTGGAGTTTACCTATTCTTCTTATCAAAACCATCCAAAGCATAAATTCATTACCATTTACCAACAGCAAATCCATTTGGTTTGCTGTTTTTTGTTTGAGTTGATTTCTGCGGAGCCTCTCGGACCTCTTCATATAGTAGTCCTTCGAAATCAATCCAACCATGACTTTAGTAATGATAATCAATGACGAAAGTGTCTATTGCGCGACTTCTTAAAATGGTTTAATAAAGACAAGGAAAACAGTTAAGGAGCGGTTCGCATGAAAATCAACATCAAAAAACAAGACACAAACCAACTTACAAAAGACCTAATGGTTATAGCGCTCGTCGTCAATGCATTAGCCCTTGTCATGCAGCTAGTTCTAAATATTTTTATAGGCCGTTCATTGATCCTTGCACTCACCACTCATTTTATCTTTATCCTTCTCCCAATTATGTACCTAGCAGAGGATGCTAAGAAAAATAAAAAAGCCGACAACCATTAAATTGCTAATAAGGACTATTCACAGATGATTTTGAGGAGTATAATTGGTGTATAGATAAATAATAAATTATGGAATTTTGCCACGTTGTTTAAGGGGTGGAATAAGATATGACTAAATTAACTAATGGGATTTTCTTAGGCTCAATTTTAGGTTTGTTTTTGTCAATTGTTGTTTATTTCTTTGCGCCTGATTTATATCCGGTTTATCCGAATGTACTGTCGGTATTCTTCTTTATAGCTGTGGCTTCAGCTATCTTGATAGTTATTTTTAGAAAATTAAAATACAAAAACCACTCTGAATAGAGTGGTCAGAACGTAGACAAACGTCATTTTTGGCGTTTGTCTTTTTGTTGTATTTTCGAAATTATTTGCTTTATCATCTGTTATTCCACCAAAAACCGGATTTAGAACAAAATAAAAAGGGATATTCGCTATCCATTTCACCATTTTTTTGATATTTAAACATGCCAAAGTCAAAATCAACCTCTGAGTCCACTTGTCGAAGAAAGTGATCCTCTGGGACTAATTCGTCTATCATATAGAAACCATATTGGCGTCGATTATAATCAGGTTTTTCTTTGTGAAACATAGGAAACACCTCACAACTCTTCTTATCTCTATTATACGACGTTATACAAAGAAAAGCCCTTGGAAACGTGTGTTCCAAGGACTTTGTCTTCAATCTTAAAGCTAATTCTTTTTTTAAAATTTTTCTTTAACGTCAGCTTTTAGCTTGTCAAATTTTTCTTTAATGTCAGCTTTTAGCTTGTCAAATTTTTCTTTACGGGCTTCTTTTTTATCCGCAATTAAACGTGCTTCAGCCTGATGAGCTAGATCTTGTTGGATTTGAAGGGCTGATTCTACTTCTGCTGAAACAGTCGCAATATCCCATCTTGCAATAATAGTCTGATATTTCTCAAAAATAGCATTTAAAACAGATTCATCATTTTCTTGCACAAGTGCAATAATAGCGACTTCCCCGTTAGTCAATTTTTCACTAACGGTTGTAATTAGCGCCGATTTAGCCAATTCTTTATCTAAACTAATGGAAGCTCCAATCGTTCCACCAGCTACAAAACCAAAGAGAACTCCAAGCGGGCCACCTAAAATTCCAATGAGACTGCCAATGAGACCGCCATTGAAATAATCGCTCCCTACAGAATTCATTAAATCAAAGCTGTCCTTCACTTTAATGATTCCATCCTCATTCTTCACAATTGCAACTTGGGCTAATTTTGTATTTTCAGTTTGACCAAATTGTTTTAATTCTGAAAATGCTTGAAAAGCCTCACTTTCAACACGAAAAATTGAAACAACGATATTTTCCATAACTTATACTTCCTTTCCTGTTTAAATAAATGGATTGGAGCCATGCCCCGTGTTTATTATAATCCTTTACCATACTATATACAAAACAAAAGTTCCAGAACGTAGACAAACGTCATTTTTGGCGTTTGTCTTTTGGTTGTATTTTCGAAATTATTTGCCTTATCATCTGTTATTCCATCCAAAAACCGGATTTAGAACAAAATAAAAAGGGATAATCATCTGATATGTACCCCCTTTACTGGACAAACCAGTAAAGGGGGTATTTATTATGCGTTACTCATTTGAGTTCAAAATGAAATGTGTCGAATTATATAGACAAGGAATATGGGCTGAGACGCCTGAAAAAGTTATGAAGAGTAGTTTTGTCATTAAAAATAAATCCCCAACCCCCGAGGCACATAGTGAATGTTAGGATAGTTTTTCCTTCTGGAGAGACTATCTTTTTTAGTGTCTCTTTTGCCATCCCTCGGCACGGTTTTATTTTAAAAAACAAAGCAGATTTCCTTGAAAAAGAAACCCCACATAGCAAAGCGCAACTCCCATCGTTTGCGGTAGGGAGCAGACATGTACTTTCTTCACGTTGATTTCGAAGAAGCTTGCGGATTTTATAATCGCAGTAATGAGGAATCGCATTAAATGCGAATTAGGAGGTGTAGGAATTCATTCCGTACACCTCCTTTGAGGCTTTAAAGGTGAGAGACTCAAGGAGGCTCGAACCGGTGCCTCGTAACAGCGATTATAAAAATAATCCGCAAGCATTCGAAGAAATCAACACCCGCAAGGGTGCGCTTTAAAGAAGAGAGAATTATGTATGGAGCACGCCTCTAATTCCTACCACCAACCCCCATGGGATAGCCCCATCCGCACTCTTAGTGTGGAGCGGTTTTGTTTATTTCTTTTTCAAGCAAAATCTGCTTGCTTTTCGAGGAGAAGTTTTGTATAATAGTACGTGCCGTTAGGCCGTATGGCAATAGCGAACTTATGAATCGAGTCAGGTCCGGAAGGAAGCAGCTATAAGTAACGTTCGCTATGTGCTGTATGTACATAGAAGAAGAATCAGGCTGGACCAACGGTTCAGCCTGTTTTTATGAAAAGAGTATCCAGTGGAGGGAGAATAGTCGCATGAAAAATCAGAGTTTCCAAGAAGAAGTGCAGCACTTAGAAATCGTGCAAGACTTAATGGAACAAAAAGTGGCGATCGAGAAGAAACGATTGCAAGAACGCGACCTGGATATCGCTAGACAAGATACCATTCAGTATGGAATCCAACAATTAGAAAACCAATTGGAATCTCCATACTTTGGAAGAATTGACGTTCAATTTGAAAAAGACGAGAGAGTTGAGAAGATGTATATCGGACCTGCAACTTTCTTTGACGAAGACGACAATGTGCAAGTGTATGACTGGCGTGCTCCAATCGCAAGCCTATTTTATGAAGGAACATTGGGAGAGCTTCGATACGAAACACCAAATGGCTTCGAGAACGCTCAAGCCTTCTTAAAACGCGATATCGTCATCCGTAAGGGTGAATTAAAATCTGTTTATGACATTGAAAATGAAGAATCATTATTGATGGATGCCTTAAGCGCACCAACAAACCGTGACGGACACCTAGAAGGAATCACGGCGACGATTCAAAAAGAACAAAATGAAATTATTCGTTTAAATCCAAAAGACTGGTTCATCGTGAATGGATGTGCTGGAAGTGGGAAGACGACGATTTTACTACAACGCATTGCGTACTTAATGTACCAAGCAAAAGATAAGCGAATGAGCGACATGCTCCTATTATCGCGTAACCAACTGTTTGCCAAATATATCTCACACGTAATCCCAAGCTTAACGGGAAGTGAGTTGTATCAACAAACCTTGTCGCAACATACGATCGAGCTATATCGCAAAATGTATTTGCATAAAACAACAACGCTTAGCCAAGTGCCAACGCGCAAAGTGTACTTGACGGACAGCGAGTGGATTGCGCTTGTACACCGCAATATCAGAGGGTTAACGGCAAAAGACTTACCATACCGCGCACTAGGAATTAAAGGACAAGCCGTATTTACGATGAAAGACTATCAAAAACTCGTCGAAAGCGTGAATACAGCATTACCGTTGCAACAACAATTAACACAAATGCAAACTGTGCTCGAGCGTACGTTGAAACGCCGTCTCACGAAGTTCTTTATGTCTGAAAAGGCAAAAGCGGTCTATGAATCAATGAACGCGATGCAAATCGAAGTGTTGATGAAAGACGTGGAGACAAAGAGCGAGGCAGAGTACTACCAAGTGCTTGGACAAAAAGTGTTCGAGAAGGAAGTACAAGAAGTAACGCAACAAGTGGAAATGTTCGCATTCGTGGATATTGCCGCACTTGTGGCGAAATGGATGCCTGAAGCTAAAGCGCGTCGCCAAGAACTCGGTAAGACGGACAACGCGCCACTTCCATTGAAGAAGATTGAAGGCAGCCGCATGCAAGTCACTGCAGAAGGAATCCGTCTGTTGCAATATGTCGCAACACGCGTGACGCCGGTTCGTGACTACTCAGGCTTTAGCCACCTCTTCATCGATGAAGTGCAAGACGTGTCACTCTTGTGGCTTGGAACATTATCAAACTACTATTTCCGTGCGAAATTCACGGTAGTGGGAGATACATTCCAATCATTCTCAACATCTACAACAATTTTCACATTGGAAAAACGACACCCAGAACTCATCGACTTGATCTTTGCAGACCGCACGTTAACGTACCGCAACTTAGCGATCAGTTACCGTTGTACGGCGCAAATCACACGTTTTGCAAACGGCATTCTAGGATGGCCGCTGGATAAAAATGTCTTCCCACGTTCAGGGGCAGAAGTAGCGGTATATTTAGAACAAGAAGGCCAAGAAATGGCGCGCTTAAACACGTTACTGGAAGAAAGTCCAAAAGGATACCATACGACTGCAATTCTTTGCCGTACGATGGATGAAGCCAAAGCGTTGTACCAACAACTCGACCAAGACGACATTGCACTTCTGGAAGACAGCAGCGAGTCGCTTGGCAGCCGCTTTGTATTAACGACGATTCAAGTGGCGAAAGGGATGGAGTTCGACGAAGTGATCATTTGGAATGCGACAGACGAAGCGTACCATACGATGAAAGAACAAATGATGCTGTATACAACATGTACACGTGCAAAACACCAGCTCTCACTCATCTCTCAAGCAGGCAAAGAGAGCCGCTTTATCAAGAATTCGAAAGCACCGATGAAACGAATCGGGCAGTAGAATTTTTAGCAAATCTATACTAGAATAGAACTGTAAAATTTTGAAAAAGGCAGGGAAGTAAAATGGCTTATCAAGCATTATATCGAAAATGGCGTCCTCAAACGTTCGATGATATGGTCGGGCAAAGTGCGGTCACGCATACATTGAAGAACGCGATTAGCAATCACAAAACGAGTCATGCTTACTTATTTACAGGACCTCGTGGGACAGGGAAAACGAGTGCCGCGAAGGTGTTTGCAAAGGCCATTAACTGTCCAAACCAAACAAACGGCGAGCCATGTAACGAATGTGAAATCTGTAAAGGAATCACGAACGGAACGATTGGCGATGTCATCGAAATCGATGCTGCCAGCAACAATGGTGTCGAAGAAATCCGTGATATTCGTGACAAGGCGCGTTATGCACCAACGCAAGCCGAATACAAAATTTATATTATCGACGAAGTGCATATGCTCTCAACAGGAGCGTTCAACGCACTCTTAAAAACCTTAGAAGAACCGCCTCAAAAGGTCATCTTCATTCTCGCAACAACGGAACCGCATAAGATTCCAGCGACGATTATTTCGCGGACGCAACGTTTTGACTTTAGACGCATTACGTCGCAAGAAATTATCGACCGCTTGGCGTATATCCTCGGCCAAGAAGGAATCGAATACGAAGCGGATGCCTTAAGCGTGGTGGCAAGATGTGCCAACGGAGGAATGCGTGACGCCCTCAGTTTACTCGACCAGATGATTTCATTTGGCGACGGCAAGGTGACGCTAGACGAAGCGATTCAAGTGTCGGGAAGTCTGACAGACGACTTGATGATTGATTTCGTGAAAGACTTACAAGAAACGAAGGCTGAAGAAGCCCTTGAGAAATTACAACAGCTCTTCAAAATCGGGAAAGAAGCCAGCCGTTTGGTTGAAGAATGGTTGGAATTTGCCAGAGACCTCCTCATCGCGAAACAAAGTGGCGAGGCAATCGGTCGTAGCGAGCGATTCCTTCAATTCAAAGACGAAGTGGAACCGGAATTCTTATACCGCTTTGTAGAGGCGTTAAATCAAACTCAACAAGAAATGCGCTTCACGACAAAACCAACGATTTCGCTGGAAGTGTTGACGATTAAAATGGCGCAACCATACACATTGACGCCGAGAACCAGTTCTGGTGCACCGGCAATGCCAAGTAGCGAAGAAGTGCAACAGCTGCAACAACAAATCGCGCAAATGCAGCAGCAAATGAACGCGTTGTTGCAAGGGAGAGCTCCTCAAGTGCAACAAGCACCAAAAGCGTCTGCACCAAGACCAACGCGTGCGGCGTTTAAACCAAATACGACGGCCATCCAAAAAATCTTGACGGAAGCGACTCGCGAAGACTTGTTGAAGGTACGTGAGTTGTGGGGCGACTTACTCAGCTGCTTGAACCCGCAAGAACAAGCGCTCCTAAGCCAATCAACGGTGAATGCGGCGGGGCCAAATGGATTCGTCCTCGGATTTGCCTATGACCACTTATGTGACATTTCAGAAACAAGACCTGGATTTCGTGAGGTGATCCAAGGACATCTGGAACGCCTCGGTGGCTACAGTGGGACATTCGTGGCAGTGACACAACATCAATGGCCACAAATTCGTGCGGATTTCTTACAAGAACGCAAGAAGAACCAAGAAGAGGAAGCTGTTTCCATCGTGACGGAAGAACCGGCAGCGGAAGAAACACTCACACCAGAAGAACAAGCATTTGAACAAAAAGTAAACGACACGATTGAACTCTTCGGGGAAGATATCGTGCAAATCGAAGAATAGAGACGGAGGAAACGAATATGCGTGGAATGGGAAATATGCAAGGCATGATGAAACAAATGCAAAAATTGCAAAAACAAATGGCGCAAGCTCAAGAAGAATTAAACCAAACAGAATACACAGGAACTTCTCAAAGTGATTTAGTAAAAGTGACTGTAAACGGAAAACGCCAAGTCTTAAACGTGGAAATCAAACCAGAAGCGGTGGATCCAGACGATGTAGAATTATTACAAGACTTAGTGTTAATGGCGACAAATGATGCGTTAACGCAAGCAGAAAAAGCCAACGACCAAACAATGGGTCAATTCACTAGAGGATTAAATATCCCAGGATTCTAATCGATTGGAGGTTTGAGCATGCATTATCCAGAACCGATTGCACGATTGATGGATAGCTTTATGAAGCTGCCGGGAATTGGTGCGAAGACGGCTGCACGACTTGCCTTCTTCTGCATGGATATGCGTGAAGAAGACGTCTTAAATTTTGCGAATTCGCTCATCAGCTGCAAGCGTGACCTGCATATGTGTTCCGTTTGTGGAAATGTGACGCAAGAAGATCCGTGCGAAATTTGTGCGGACCCAACTCGTGACCGTACGAAGATTCTTGTGGTGGAAGATGCCCGAGATGTGATGAGTATGGAGCGAATGAAGGAATACAAAGGGCTCTATCATGTGCTTCACGGGGTATTGTCTCCGCTGGAAGGGACGGGGCCGGATGATATTAATATTACGTCGCTGATAACGAGGTTGCAGGATCCGGAAGTCCAGGAGGTTATAATCGCGACTAATGCGACAGCGGAAGGTGAAGCGACTGCCATGTACTTGTCACGTCTCATCAAGCCAGCTGGCATTAAAGTAACGCGTCTGGCTCATGGGCTAGCGGTCGGCAGCGACATCGAATACGCAGACGAAATGACTCTCTTCCGTGCTATCGAAGGACGAAGAGAACTATAATAAAATCTATTGATTCAATGAAAATGAAAGTTAAGACGTTGTCTTAAATCGCCCTCTGGGGACATCTTCATAGTGATGATAGTAAAGGCACCGGATTGAGCCTAGGTCTCAATCCTACCAAGCCTCAAAGAGCCACAGGAGAATAAATTCTCTTGTGGCTCTATTTCGCATTGGTTGCTTTTTCTTTACTATTCTCACTATAGAGTCCCCGAGGGCTTTTTTAAGCCAACGATACAGACTGAATCAATAGATTTTATTTTTTTTCGATGGGACGGAGGAGAGTGCGTTTCGATGGGATGCGGGGCTAGGGATGAGCAGGGTGTTACTCTCTGAGTCTTATGAGAGGGACAAGTCATGACGGTGCTTGCCTTCCGGTCTTGGAACTGCGACCACGGAGTGTGTGCTTTGGAAGGGGTGTGTGCAGGGAGAGGTTGGTGCTGATTTATTTGTAGCGGAAAGGGTTGCAGAAAGAGGCTTAAAACATAAAAATCTTATTTCTCATTAGATTTAAAAGTGGTAAAATGGTGTAAAGTTTTTTTGGGGGGAAAATCTATGAAAACAAGAATGCAACACTATTATCCAAGGTGTTTAGTTAAACATTTTGTTGATGAAGAAGGTAAAACTTACGCGTATGTGGGTAGTTCAAAAAAGATGATAAGGATAAATCCAGACAAGTTATTTATGAAAAGAGATTGTTATGAGGCTGATAATGGTATTGACAACCAGTTGGAAATAAAGTTATCTCAGTATGAGTCACAAGTAGGTAAATTAATTGACGGATTGTTAAGTCTTGATGAAAATAGAATCCTAAATTTATTAGATGAAGAAAAATGGATATTATTTAGATACATTTATTTACAGTATACTCGTACAGATTCTGGAAGAATAAAATTAATAGAAAGGATCCAGGCAGGAAGACAATATTCAGTACGAAAAAAACAAGTAGCTTTAAGAGAAATCAAAGAGAAAAAAAGTAAAATAAAAACTTTCAATAGGGTGATGAAGGGAAATAATTTAGATATATATGTTAATAGTTTTGTTTTAAATGACATGTTTAGAAATATGGAGATGCATATTGAATTTTCAGAAGTTCCATTTTGGACAAGCGATAATCCAGTAATTATTTTGGATAATTGGAGGGAAATATTATTTCCAATACATCCATTTATATGTATAGTATTTCAACATGCTGATATCAATTGTTCGAAAAATTTAGTAGTGCAGATGACCTCAGAAAAAGTAAACTATATTAATAAATGTCAGTTAAATACTGCAAACTACTGTGTCATCTCGTATATTCCATTTACTTTTGTACAAGAAATGGAGCTTTATCATCATTTTAAAAAAATGACTTCCATCTGACTTAACTACCTATAACTGGAAATTAAAGAATTAAAATATGGTATAATATGGGAATAAAGTAATTGTTTAGAGGTAAAGAATGAATCAACTGTTTAGAAATTTTATTTCAAAAGAGCGAGTGAATAGTTTTCGTGAGTTAACGAAGACGCTCGTGAAAATGGCGGGGACCGATGAAGTGGTGCCTGAAGAGGATGAAAGTGTGCCTTGGGTTCCGTCAATCCTAGGATTAATTTTCATATTATGGCTTTCTTCTAGTGATTGGCTCAAAAGTGTGACGCAACCGCTGATTGATCAATTTCCACTTCTTTCGTTTTGGCCGTTAGCGTTTCTCTTTGTTTACCTTCCGATTTTAAATGGGCTAGATGAGTTATGGAAACAACCGCAGAGAAAACGGGACTTACAGGAGTTGATGGCGATTGCCAAACGTGCGGTGGCCGTTTTAAAAGAATATGACTATGACAATTTAGACGACGTGATTGACGCAGAAGTGGTCATCAACGAATACACCGAGCGATACGGCTTATAGGAGGCCTGGGATGAGATTATGGCATGAGGACTTGATTGGGCATCTTCCGCGTCCGCAACTGTTGGGGCAGCACCGCGAATGTTGTGCGCTCAGAGGCAATGGCTGGGGCAAGAAGCATGCGACGGTGGACTATGTGTTTTCATATAGCCCGTATGTGCTGTATCAGTACCATACGTTGATTATGGATGAAATGGAGCGCCGTGGCTACAATGTGACGCCGCAGTGGAAAGAGGCTTCGTATCGTGGGAAAGTTTGCCCGCCGTATACCGAAGTGGATGAATGTGCGTGGACCAGTCCGTTATACAAAGAGCACGATGATGCGTATTACAAAGAATGTATTGAAAATTTAGCGCAAAAAGGAATTATCCTGGAAGGAGAAAATCATGTTTAAATTTCTATTTAAAGACGTTGTGACAAGAAAGATGTTAGTGAACTTCCGAGAACTGACAAGCTACTTGATGAATGAAGCTGGGATGGATGATACCATGCCAGACAAAGCCGAAAAGAAAGCGCCGATTGTTGGGATTATCCTCTTTTTCGTTCTTTTTATTCTAGGACGTACGGGGATTTTCTGGGCACCGATTAAGTACATGATTAACAAGTTTGCCACAGAAGCGAACGTGATTTTTCTAATCTTACCATTTATTTCAATTTACTTGGCGTTGGGGATTGGATATATTCTTTATCAAATCTGGGCTCAAAACGTCATGAAAACAGAAATTGGCGCGCTTGTATCCCTTGCGGAACGTGCGATTGCAACGCTTAAAGCAGCTGGACGCGACGACTTAGAAGAGGACATCGAAGACGCAGAGTTTCTTGTTGAAGATTATAAGAAGAGATTCGGGTTTTAGGGAGATTCGAAATGAAATTATTTAGAAAAGCGATTAGACAAAGACGATTAACGCGGATGCGGGAATTGCTTACAGCTGTGATGACGCAAAACAATAGTGAAAATCAGCTTCCCAAAGATGGAAGAATCATCAGAGGACTTGTTCTTGCGTTAGAAATCATCATAGTGGGTTCGCTACTTACAAATCCAGATCTATTTGAGTCGGGAGGAGCTTTTATTTTCATGGGACTTATTTTTCCACCATTTTTACTTTTTGGAATTTTACTAGGAATGGGGACTTTACTCCTTATTGTAGGGTTCATTTATTTGGTTTATTATTTCAGGGTAGAGTCCTATGATCAAGAATTTGGAATGTTAACTGAACTCGCCGAAGAAGAGCTTTCTGTATATAAACAAGTTCCAATGCCTGAAGATGCTGAAAGATTGCACTACTACATGGAAGAGTTGAAGTTAGAAACAGAAGCAATCAATAAGAGGTTCAGTAAATAAAATTTGGGGGATAGAAGATACGACTTTTGAATGTCAGGAGGAATGACAATGAAAAAGAAACAGAAAGTGAAGGAACATGACGTAAGACAACTGCGCCAGTTGATAGGAGCAGTTGCCCTGCAAAATGGGGAAGAAGGCACACTGCCGATGAGATTTTTACCGTTGCGCGCTATGATAACAATCCTTAGTGTTGCTGGAGTGGTGTACGCAGTGGTGGTGTTTGGAAACGCGTTTTTAGTCGAATCGGACTTCTTTCCAGGGCTCGAATTGGTGTTTACGACGGGGGATTCAGAGGTTCTCGCACAAGTCGGAAAGGTCATCTTCGGCTTGGCGCTTCACTTCGGCATCCTGTTTGCCGTATTAGCGGTCATTCTCTACTGCTGCCATAGATCCGTTCGCTGGGAATGGAAACAGTTGGTGGCCCGTGGAAATGAAGAAGTGGCAACGTGGAAAGCCTCACCAAGAGAAGCCAGCCGCGAAGCCGTTGAAGCGCTGGAGGTGTATTTACAGGAACATGCAACGCTTGGCAAACCTTCCTGGGTGAAGGAAACAGTACAAGCTACCGCTACGGGTGTCGGGGCTGCGATGGAGAAAGTGAGCAAAGAACACGAAGTACAGAAACGCCTAACCAGCGTCGAAGCCTCACGAGTTCGCGCCTTAAGAAGACTATTGAAGCCCGTCTTTGCGATGAGTGGACAAGGAAAACAGCTTCCAAAAAGCTCGTATTGGCTTCGCATCTACGTACTGATTACAGTCGCCATTGCGGGCATCGTCATCGGACTCGTATCTGGATTTTTTTCGTATTTACAATTATTCATCGTTAGCCTTGTGACGTTGCATCTAGGTGTCGCGTTCGGCTATCTGTTTCTCATTTGGCCACTTACTGCCATCTGGTTCTTATTGATGGCCGCCTTCGTTGCAGTCTGGTTATGGCACCGCAGAGAAACGTTTAAAGAATGGAAAGAACTGCTAGCACTGGCAGACCGCGAAGCAGAAACATGGAGTCAAACCACAGCCGTACCAGATGAAGTGGCAGAGTTACAAAAATTTGTGAAAAAAGCACATAAGTACTATTAGGAGGACATTATGAACTATAAAAAAACAATTTGGCAGTCTCAAACGACAAGACTGCGTGAACTCATTCGCATTGTAAACCGTAGAAGCAAACAACCGCGCGTCCTGCCAAGAGATAATCGTCAGATTCGCCTCTTTTGCATGCTCTTCTTTGGAATCATCACGCTTTATACGATTATGTCGACAGGCTTCCTGGCGGCCATCCTTGGCTCAATATATATACTCTTTTCAAGAAAATCCTCAACAGTCATGGACCGGATGTTACCGTACTGGTGGATGCCGATTTTGTGGGTGGCATTGATTGCGATTTTCATCCTCATTCTCTGGCTGGCGCGTCGTTCCCTTGTAAAAGAAACACTTTTCTTACTCGAACACGCGAAAGAAGAAATCGCACGCCAATATGAAGAAGGCAATGGCGTTGTTTCACAAGAAGTCATCAATTTAGAAAATTACGTCGACGACTTACAACGTAATTACCGTTTTTAAGGAGTGAAGAATATGTATATTTTTGTAGCACCCAGAAGAATAGTATTAAAAGAAAAAGAGGTACAAGACTTTCGAGCTGTCGCAGAACGCTTAGTGGACGAAAGTGGGATTGAAGCAGAATTTCCCCTTGTGACGGAACGTTCTCCATTGTTGAAAGTACTAATCTGGATATTAGGAATTTTCATGGCTTTGATGATAGGTGGATTGGGGTATTTGTGGTTTGTTATTGGAGGAAATACTGACGATCCGCTTCTCATCCTTGGTATTATGTTTTTCGCATGTATGGTGGGGCTCATCGTTTGGCTGGTGGGTGTTCTTTTTGCAGCCATTTTATACCGTCGTGAACAAGATAAACGTTGGGCGGAAATGGAAGAGTTGTTGGATATCGTAGACGAAGCAACGATTATTTTACATGAGCAAAATCGGAAAGACTTAGCCGTAGACATCAAGCGTGCGGAAACATTAGTGAAGAAATACAGACGTTACGGCATCTAAGTGCATATCTATCTTTAAGGAGAGAAAACCATGGATTTACAAAGAATTCGATACAGAAAAAATGAAGCGCAGGAGTTTCGCGCGTTGACAGAACGCCTTGTCGGGGAGAGCGGTCTAGACATTGAGCTGCCGTATGAAAGTCCGGGAGTGCTGCACCTTATGAAGTATTTTTATGTCCTCGTTGGCATCCTCGTGCTGCTTACGATTGGACTCGTGGCATTTATCTTCTATGTCAACGGTGGAAAATCAGAGAACTTTATGATTACCCTTAGCAATGAAGAAATGCTCGTGTTCTTCCCGCTCGTAATCGTGTGGATGTTCGGGATGTTCTTTTTAAAGGCGTTAGACGCACGCAACCAGCTCTTCATTCAAAAAGACATCCGCGCACTCTTGCCGGTTTGCGAGGAAGCACTCGAAGCACTTAGCGGAAACGAAAACGACCATGTGAGACGTGCGAAGCTGCTCGTTAAAAAATACAAAACGTACGGGTTATAATCTAAACAGCAGCTGTTTAAAAAGGAGTTTAGACATTAGAAGGAGCAAGAATGAAGAAGCAAGTCACACAAGAAACATCCAACCGACTTCGAGAATTATTGGAAAAGGTGATTTCAGAAAGAGAAGATGCAGCACCTTTACCGAAAGATCATCAAATAGCGCGGCTACTCTTGCCACTATTCGCTCTTTGTTTCGCCGGTGTCTATTTACAAAATGCGCACGCTTTTTCGATTATAGGGGGTGCATTTGCAACTATTTTTGAGGTTGGCGTTTGGGAAACGTTCGAATTCGTGGTGACTGTCACGAGCCACTATTTCTGGACGTGGAGTGTTCCTGTTATCGTTCTAGGAGTTGTCTTTTTCTGGAGACGTCGCTCCATCAAGAAAGAATTCAATGCTTTAGTGGAACGAGCAAAGGAAGAGGTTGCTCTCGGGAAAGAGAAACCACTCGAGACAAATCGCAAGCTTGTAAGAGGTCTGGAAGGCTTTCTAAAATCATTGGAAATGGAATATAAGTTTGAACAAAAAATAAGGTAAGAATGTAAAGAGGTTAGGAACATGATTTATAAAACACTATTATTCGACCTGGATTCAACGCTCTGGGACTTCCATTCGGCGGAGAACTACGCGCTGACAAAGCTCTTGGAACAGCAAGGCGTGGAGGATGTCGAAGCGTATATCGACGTCTACGTGCCGATGAATCGTGCCATGTGGCGTTCGTTGGAAAAGGACGAAATCACGCGTGAGGAACTCGTCGAAACGCGTTTTGCCAAGTTATTCGACCACTTCGGTTTTGAAAAAGACGGGAAGGAACTCGCGGCAGATTACGAAGCCCTTCTCGGAACGCAAGGCCAAACGTACGAAGGGGCAGAGGCGTTGCTTCAAGCGTTACAGGACGCAGGATATGACTTATACGCTGCCACAAACGGCATCACGACGATTCAAAAAGGGCGCTTGTCAAACTCGCAGATTGCGAAATACTTCAAAAAAGTGTTCATCTCGGAAGAAGTCGGCGCACAAAAACCAAGTGAAGTCTTCTTTGAACGAGTAGCTGGTGCGATTCCAGACTACGACAAGGACAAAGCCGTGATCATCGGCGATTCATTAACAGCGGATATCCAAGGCGGCATCAACGCGGGCATCGACACGATCTGGATGAATTTAGCGGCAAAAGAAAACAGAACCGCCATCAAGCCAACCGTGGAAGTGAGAAGCTACGCGGAATTATTGGAATTTTTAGTATAAACAATGATGCGACTGCAGGGAGGACTTGCGGTCGATTTTTTATGCAAAAAAGTTGAGGTTCCACTATTTAGCGGGTAGACTACTTAAAAGGGCAAAGGCTCGACCGAAAATGAAAGTTGGAAATGAATGAAAAAAGAATTAATGGGAATTGGCGTGGCGATGCTACTCGCAGCGTGTGGAATGACGACTAGTACGAACAGTACGAACACGACGGATGCGACCGCGCAGACGCCACAAACGACACAACAGGCGCATGTCGAAGTGAAGACAGATGGCACGTATACTGTTAAAGAATATGACTTCGAAAGTAATGGCAAGAATCTCTATGCGCGTGCCTTTGTGCCAGACGTGGAAGGACGGGTGCCACTCGTGATTTTTAGTCACGGACTGGGTGCCGACGCCCGGCACGAGGAAGAAGTGCAGAAGACATTGGCCAAAGCCGGCATTGCAGTCTTCAGCTTGGAATTCGCAGGAGGGTCGTCATCGTCTTCTCCGATGAGTGAGGGACTAACGACGGAGATGTCTGTACTCACCGAAGTGCAAAACTTGAAGGACGCGATTCGTATTGCAAGCGGCATGGAATATGCCGATCCACAGAAAATTTATCTCATGGGAAGTAGCCAGGGCGGACTCGTCACAGCACTGACGGCAGAAGAACTCACCAATATCCAAGGCCTCTTCTTGTTCTATCCAGCATTTTCATTGCCGGACGATATTAGAAGTAGCTTCCCGAAACTAGACGAAGTACCCGAGACCTTTAACTTACTCGGCACGAAAATCGGGAAGATTTACATCGCGGATATCTACGACATGGACGCCTACGCGAACCTAGATAAGCTTGGGATCCCTGTGCATATCTATCACGGCAAAGACGATAATATCGTGCCACTCACCGCCTCGAAAAAAGCACTCAAAACCTTGCCAAACGCACGCCTCACCACATTGGAGGACACAGGCCACGCCTTGATGCCCGAGCAGCAAGCACAAATCGGCTTGGAGATTGCGGATGAGATTTATAATGGGATGAAGTAAAGTAGAAAAACTGGACTCAAGTGAGCCCAGTTTTTTATTTTACATCTTTCCCTTTTCCAAGCGGGCCGATATCTCCTCGTGTCTTCTAAAAGAGCGCGGCACCATTCCAAACCGCACCTCACACTATCGTGCCACCAGCCCCTATGCAAAGATCGAATCTCTCTGTGCATCTGCGCATTAACTTGATAAGAATAAAAAGGCTGAATAACCAAAACTGTGAAAATGATTCCGGAGAACCTGCGGATTCATCGTAGTAGTAACGTGTTTCGCATCACATGCGAATTAGTTGGCGTTGGAATTTATTCCTTTCGCCAACTTTGAGGCTGTGAAGGTGAGAGACTCAAAGAGGCTCGAACCGGTGC
Organism: uncultured Streptococcus sp.; assembly: GCA_902479935.1. Taxonomy (GTDB): domain Bacteria; phylum Bacillota; class Bacilli; order Lactobacillales; family Aerococcaceae; genus Granulicatella. The sequence goes on from CABSQV010000012.1 coordinate 48,706, forward strand.
AACGTTACAACGACGATGAAAGAATCCGCAAGGATTCAAAGGAATCATTTTTAGCACCCAACAAGGCTTTGAGGTTATTCAGTCTATTTTATATATTTAGTTCTTTCATCAAGTTCTCTACGCACTGTACAACAGAGGAGTCGAAGTCTTTGCGGTAGACAAGCTGGATGTTCCGTTTTGGTGTGAAGCCATCGAGTTCGAGTTTGGAAAGGTAGCCGCTCTCCAAATCTTTTTTTACAAGAAGCTCAGACACGATGGAGATACCGAGTCCGTGCGCCACGGCTTCCTTGATACTGTACTGATTATCCACCACAAACGGCTGCCGATTCATAAACTCCGGCTCCCGTAACTGCTTCAACAAAAACTTATGCAGCGACGACTGGCTTCCTTTCGAGATATACCGTTCCCCGTTTAAATCCTCTAGCGTGCAGTGCCCCGTCTTTGTCAGCGGATGATCCGTCTTACAAATCACAATCAGCGAATCCTCGTACACCGTCGTACTCGCAAATTGCTTCATATCGACTGGAATATATTCCGAGAAGAACGCCAGCTGGATTTTCCGGGCTTCCAAGTCCGCTAGAATCACCTTCGAGCGGTCGACCTTAATGGATACTTGATGGTCCGGGAAGGCGTCGTTTAGTAGCGGCAGGAGGGCAGGGAGAATCGTCGACCCGATAAACGGCGTAGCCCCGATAATAATCGAACGACTCGTCGTATCTGCCAATTCCCGTAGCGCGTTCAAGCCACCGTTCATCGTTGCCACTACTTTTTTCGCCGTCTCGTAGAACAGCTTGCCGTATGCAGTCAGCGTGAAGCTCTTGTGCGTGCGCTCAATCAGCGGATACCCAAGCTCTTCCTCCAGGCTCTTGATTTGTTTCGTGACATTTGGTTGTGAAGTATATAATTCTTCTGCGGTTTTCGTGAAGCTCATCGTCTCGCAGAGGGTTTTAAAGGTTTGTAATTTATCGATATTCATGACATCCCGCCTTTCCACACTAGTATATCATAATTATTCTAATTTGTTATGCAAATGGATAACAAAATGGCATGCAAAACGTCAAAAAGTGAATTGGACGCACCCCGTTATTCTCAGTACACTGTATGTAACGTCAAGGACGAAAAATAAAAAACGAAAGGTGATTATTATCATGAGTAAAGATAAAAACAAAAAATCCGCGCTGTGGGGCATTCTTCTCGCATTAGCAGCATTCCTCATTATCGTATTTATGCCGCCAATGGAAGGACTCTCAGTCGCAGCACAACGTAGTTTGGCTATCTTTGTATCAGCACTTATTTTATGGATTACAAAACCAATTCCAATTTATCAAACATCCATTATAGCCGTATTACTACTTCCATTAATCGGAGTCGTTGAAAAACAAAAAGAAGCGTTTGGAACGTTAGGATACGACATCATCTGGTTAATGGTAGCCGCATTCGTATTAACTTCAGCCATCAGTGAAACGAACCTTGGAAAACGTATCGCGCTCTCAATGGTGGTGAAATTCGGACGTACGAAGGTACAGACACTTGCCGTATTATTAGCGGTAAACTTCATTTTAGCGTTCTTCGTACCATCAACAACAGCACGTGCTTCATTAATCTTGCCAATCTCAGTCGTATTATTACAAATTTACAATGAACTTCCAGGAGAATCGAACTTCGGGAAATTAATGATGTTACAAAACGTTCAAAACAACGCGTTCGCAACATCAATGGTTATGACAGCAACATCAGCTCAAGTTATCGCAATTGGATTCATTAACAAACAAACAGGTTCAAACCTTGGCTACATGGACTGGTTAATCGTATCAATGCCACAAGCAATCTTGACTGCCGTAATCATCTTCTTTATCGGTGTGAAACTATACAAAGTGGGTAAAGAAGCCGGCGAAGAAGCAATGGCAAACGTAAAAGAAACGTTGAAGAAACAATTAGCAGACTTAGGACCAACGTCACCAGAAGAAAAACGTGTCGGAATCATCTTCCTTATCACGTTAATCTTATGGGCAACTGGAGACATCCAAAAGAAATATCTAGGATTCTCAATTTCAACTGAACAAACAGCCGTGTTAAGTATGTTACTCTGCTTACTACCAGGTATCGGTGTTTTAACTTGGAAACAAGCTAAAATCAAATGGGACTTAATGATCTTCTCTGCAGGGGCGTATGCCGTAGGTAACGCATTTGACAATACAGGCGGAGCTGAGTGGATGATTACAAACTTAGTAAATGCCATCGGTTTAGACAAATTAAACCATGCTGCAATTGCAGTCATCCTCATCTTCATTACTGTCTTCTCACACTTAATCTTCACAAGTAAGACAGTACGTACAACGATTTTAATTCCAGCGATTATCTCCATCGCAACAACAGTCGGCATGAACCCAGTGTCACTTGCATTAACATGTTCACTCGGGCTTGCGACAACCATCACTTTACCACCACACTCTAAAGTAAACACATTGTACTTCGGTACAGGATACTTCAGCGTATTAGACGAATTGAAATTTGGATTACTTGCCTGCCTAGTACACTCCATTATCCTATCAGGAATGTACTTCGCTTGGATTCAATTCATCTACTAATCGGGAGGGGACAGTATGAAAAAGAAAATCATCGTAGCGATTGCCGACGGTGTGGGAGACCGCCCAAACGTCGAGCTAGGCGGATTAACTCCGTTGCAATACGCGAAAACACCTCATCTCGATCAACTGGCTAAGGAAGGTATGACCGGGATTATGGACCTGATCTCACCAGGGATTACGGTTGGTACCGACATGGGTCACTTAATCTTATTCGGAAATCCTTCTGTCAACTACCCAGGACGCGGACCGATGGAAGCAGCAGGGGTAGGCATGGACTTACAACCCGGAGACGTAGCCTTCAGATGTAACTTCGCGACACGTGGCGACAATAATATCGTCATCGATCGTCGTGCAGGACGCATTCGTGAACGGACGAATGAACTCGCAGCCATCATCAACGGTCTACAAATCGAAGATGTAACGTTCTTATTCAAAGAAGCAACAGAACATAGAGCGGTACTCGTGATGCGTGGAGAGGGCCTCAGTGCCAAAGTCACAGACACAGATCCAAAGGCGCCAAACGATGGCCATCCATTTAAACAAGCGTTGCCAAAAGACGACAGTCCAGAAGCTGCCAAAACGGCACGCATCTTGAATGAATTCTTAGAAGTTATCTATCCACTCATGGACGAACACGACGTGAACGTGGAACGCCGCGCTAACGGACAATTACCAGCGAACTTCGTGATTACACGTGGGGCTGGACAATTCTCCGTCATCGACCGCCTTGGCGAACAATTCGGCTATAAGGCTGCAGTGGTAGCAGGGGAAGATACGGTGCTTGGTGTTGGTCGCTTATCTGGATACGATGTGTATAAGGAAGACTTGTTCACAGGAAACATCGATACAAACGTGAAACGTAAAGCCGAAAAAGCACTTGAAATGATCCAGGATCACGACCTAGTCTACGTTCACTTGAAAGTGACAGACGTGAAAGGTCATGACAATAAACCATTCGAGAAAGCCCAAGGAATCGAACTCTTCGATGAAATGGTCGGCATCTTGATGGAAAATAGACCCGAGAACACACTCATTGCGCTTTGTGCAGACCACTCAACGCCTTGCGAAAAAGGCGAGCATAGTGGCGAGCCTGTGCCAATCGTTATCTCAGGACCGGGCATCCGCCGTGATAAAGTCGAACACTACGACGAAATCTCTTGTGCCGAAGGAGCCATCAACCGCATCAAAGGCCGCGAATTCGTCTGGACACTGCTAGATTACTTAGAAGTCGTGCCGAAACAGGGGAACTAAAAACGAATATAATAAAGTTGAGAAACCAGGGTTAGTGCCCTGGTTTTTTGTGTGGATTACATAATTATCTATAGATACAATTGAGATAAAGATATTCTATGCGTAAGTTTCGTGAGAATGGATTTAAGGAATACACGAAAGAGATAACTACGTGAAAAATTTAGTAGAGGTATTTTAAGTGAAGAAAGAGCAAGATAGTATAATAATTGAGCAATTTAAAGGTGTTTTTGATTGAAAAAATATGCTAGATTGGTATTGCAGGATGAAGCTCGTAACATTAGAAAAATGAAAACTCATATATGCAAGAGATTAGCATAGATTGTTATGGGATGATATCAATTATGTTCTTAAAAAGTATTTAGTTTGGGGATTAAGCTAAATATTAAAGATGTCTGTAAAACAAAATTAAGAAAGAGGATGGTTAAATGGCGATATATGATTTGATAAATAGTTGTTATTATTTGACAGAAGCAGGTGAAGGAGTGGATTTTGATACTCTATTTCAAAAGATAACAACAGACGAGGATATCAATTTAGTATCATTACTAAGAATAATTAGTAAACTTAAAATAGAGATACATCAAAATCAATTGCAGCTCATGTCTATAGAAAGAACTATGGTTAATAAAGACTTATCTCAAATAATGATTTCAGACGAGGATATATTGAAATTAAGAAATTTAAACTTTAATAAACTTCCGTGTTTTTTGAGAACAAAAACTTTTGAAGTCCTGTATTATTTTAACCAGAATAAAGAAAATGCAAAAGAAACAATAAAATCAATTGTAGATCTTTGTAATTATTATATTGAGAATAATTACTTGGATGGAATAATATATCCTTTAAAGAATGCTATATTTATTTCGAAAAAGGAGAAACTAAAAGAAGAAACAAAAAGAGTTAGAGAACTAACTTATAGTTTGCTTCGATTATATATTCAAGATAATTCAGTTCGAGAGTTTTTGGAAATATTACAGATTATAAAAGAGTATAGAATCGAAAAGAAAAAGGTGATTGTTCGATTCATTAATGAAGTATTAAGAGAAAATACTTGTGATATTTATACTATGGAAGAATTGTTGAGACTAAAGATAGAGTGTCTTGCTGATAAAAATAACATAAGACAAGCCAAATTAGAACTAGCTAGGTTGCTAGAAAAATATGTAGATGAATTAATAGTTAGAGAAGATTTTGGAAATGCTGAAAGAGAAGCTAGAAAAGCATTCGCTCTATATGTTGAATGTTCAGATAAAGAAAAAGTGGAAGAATTAACAAATAAAATTGTTTTTTTACAAACGCAAATAGCAATTAATATGCAGTCGTTTAAGTATGAAATTAATTTAAAACCAATGGTTTTAATGTTAGAGAGAAATATTGAGAAGTTGAGTTTTGAAGAAAGTATAATATATTTATCAGAATTTATTTCAGTATTTAATAAAGAAGAGTTTGAAAATCGATTGAGAAAGGAGTTAGAGAGCGAAAAGTTTTTTTTGATGAACGCTAGCGATATAAATATCTATGATGTTGATAATAGTTATATCGGAGCTATAAGTGGATATGATTGTCGAACTCAATATATAAGTGAAGATCAAATGTTCTATCATCTTCAAAAAGAATATAGATTGATAGGGATAACAATTGTTTTTCCATTTTTAAGTGTGATACGTTCAAAGTTTGATATGGATAAAAATAGTTTAGATTTTTTAATTGATAATAATGGAATAATACCTAACGGAAGAGAACAGAATTTTAAAGATGGGTTATATTTTGCATTGAAAGGTGATATTAGTAAAGCTATTCATATTCTTGTGCCACAATTAGAAAATTTACTGAGAGAATTAGCTGCTCAATGTGGCGAGACTATTATAAAAATTGAAAAGAATGGTGGGAGCAGGAAAAAAACGTTGAGAACCATTTTAACTTCAAAAATACTTTCAGATTCATTTGACGAAAATGTTTTATTCCTATTCAGAGGATTACTTGTTGAAAAATTCGGCTCAAATATTAGAAATAATATTGCTCATGGTAACGTAGATGATAGTGAAATGGATTTGGGCTCATATTTATATCTAATTGCTTGGGTGTTAAAAATGTTAAGTTGGTACTCTTTGAAAGCGAAAAATATTTCTGAAAAAATGGATTGGAAATCATTAAATAACATAGATTTGAGAGCTTTAAATAATATAATTAAGTTTAAAGACTAAGAGATATAGACTAAAAATAGTCCCGTATTCAAGATAGTATTTTGAATGCGGGGCATTTTTATAAATAAAGCAAAATAGTAATAGAAGAGAGCAAAATTAACATATTTGTTAATTTGAAGTGCACCCCAAAAGTTAGACAGAAAATCTAACTTTTGGGGTGCTTTTTTTA